>NZ_JADQWB010000006.1 GCF_015704895.1 Agrobacterium leguminum
CGGTGCGTCTGGCGCAGGGGTCGTCGGATCGCAACCACATCAACGACTGGGCGCGGCGTTTTTCCTATGTCTCGGGCCAGCGTGCGGGTGCCGACTGGAATTTCGAGACGCCGGGCATGGTGCCGGGTACGATGACGCCGTCGCTGGTGCAGATGCCGGATGCGACGAAGCGCGAGCTTTACGAATATCCGGCCCGCATCAAGACGGTGGAAGAGGCCGAGCGGGCGCAAAAACTGCGCACCCAGTCCATCGAAGCCGATCATGACCGGGTTTTCGGTTCGTCGACCGCGCGCATTCTGGAAGCCGGCCGCCGCTTCACGCCTTACGAGGTCGCCCATCCCGAACATGCCTATGAAGAGCATGTGATCATCAGGGCAAGCCACAGCATCGTCGACCTCTCCTATGAGACCAATGGCAACGAGCCGGAATACCGCAATCACTTCGAGGCAATCCCCGCCCGTGTGCCGCTGACGCCGCACCGGGCGACGAAACGCCCGCGTATCGAAGGCACGCAGGTGGCGATCGTCGCCGGCCCCGAGGGCGAAGAAATCCATCCTGACCAATATGGCCGCATCAAGCTGTGGTTCCCGTGGGACCGCAAGGCGAAGAAGGATGGCACGGATACGTGCTGGGTTCGTGTTGCGCAGAACTGGGCCGGCTCCACCTGGGGCGGCCAGATCATCCCGCGCATCGGCATGGAGGTGATGGTCGCCTTCGTCGACGGCGATCCGGACCGGCCGCTAGTGACCGGCGTCGTGCCGAACGCACGTCAGACCGTTCCTTATGATCTGCCGGCGAACAAGACGCGCAGCACATTCCGTACCAACACGCACAAGGGGTCCGGATTTAACGAATTGCGGTTTGAGGACGAGGCGGCCAAGGAGGAGGTATTTCTCCACGCCCAGAAGGATACGAATTTTGAAATTCTGAACGATTACTCCAAGCGTGTGGGACGCGATAAATCGGAACTCGTGGCCAACGACAAATCGACGGAAGTTGGTGGCGACCATGACGAGGTCATAGCGGGCAACATGTCGATTGCTGTCGGCGAAAATGCCTTGTCGAACCTTCTGAGGGACAAGACGAAGCTCGTCTTTGACAAGGTTGGAGCCGCATTGGGCAAACTCAAGATCCCGGACCCTTTCAATTTTGCAAAAGGAAATTTCCAGCTTTTCGTGGAGAAAAATCACTCGCAGGTCGTCGGTATTGGTTCTTCTGAGGTTGTCGGCGGGGCGAAGTCAACGGTCGTCGGACATACCTATCAAACGACGGTGGGTAAGTCTCACAGTGTCATCGTCCGGGGACGCTCCGACACAGATATCGGGCGTATCATGAACATCCGGGTGGGCGAACAATTGACGATCAAGGTGGGAGAGAACTCGATGCTGACGATGTCGCGCGAGGGGCATATCGTGATTCAAGGGAAGCATATTCATTTCCAAGCCGACCAGATTACACAGAACTGAGTGTAGGCCATGGCTGAGAAACCGTCAGGATTGCCGCCGTCTCGCATGCTGGGTGTGCCGTTTTCCGCATACGACGACGACAATGTCCTGGAGATGTTGAAAACCGACCTGTCGACATTCAAACGTCACCCGTTTTTTCCGGTGTCTCCGGGGATCACGCCGCCATTTCGCGCGGATGCTCCCCAGCAGTCGTTCAATTCCAATGGCGGATTATGCGAATATATACCCGCTGTGAACGAGACCGTGCTTTTCGGACGATCGTCCAGCGCAAACAAACTCCTTCCTCAAAAGGAGCGTGAGAACGAGAGCAAGGAAAGCGCCTGGAAATTCGGTGAACTAAGCAAGGACTACAAGGACGCTGGCGTCGGCAAGAAATATCAGCGTGGCGTCAGGGAGTATCTTGCTTCGGGCTATACACGCCGCAACCCGGACGGAAAGACCGACCATGACACCGACTGGCGCGGCAAATGGAAAGAACGGAATTTCCAGGTTGCTGAATATACCTGGTGGAAAGCCGACAAAAAACTGGCTGGAGACAGTTTTGGTGATCCGGCAAAGGATTGGGCTTCAGGAGAATACAAGCTCGGAGCACTGGAAGGTGACGGAAAGGCCGGATTTTCTGTCACCAAAGGCGGAATTGATGCCAAATTGAGCGCAAAAGCCAGTGCCGCCGCTGCCCAGGGCAAAGTCGAAGTTCTCAAGGATCAGGTCATCTCTGGAGCCGCAAAAGGCGCGGTGCTGAAAGGAGAGCTGGAGGGGGAGGTTGCTTTTGTCGGTAACCCTGAAGAGGTGACGGGGACCCTGAAACTTGCCGCCAAGGCAAATGTCATCGAGGGCTCGGTCAACGGAGAACTCTGCCTGACGCCAAGCCGTGTCGGCAATCCTGTCATCAAAGCGTGGAACTGGCTGTTCGAAGAGCACAACCAACTCATTGAGGACAAATGGGATATAGGTGTGTGCCTTGGCGGTGAGCTGCAGGGAGCCGTTGGCGCTCAGGCTGAGGCATCTGCGGAAGCAGGCGTGAAAAAGGGAAAGGCGCGTGCCGAGGTCGGCGCCAAACTTGGTTTCGGCCTGGGCGGCGGCGCTAAAGTGTCCGGCGGCTTGACGGGTCTCGATAAGGCAGCAGACCTCATCAAGGGATGGCCGGGAAAATGATACGGAGAACCGAACGTTGAAGCCTCTATTTCTGGTGCTGCGCCGAATGTCTTTTTCGGCGATGGTTTTAGTGACGACCGCAATTGGATTGGATGTTATGGCCGAAGATTATACGAGTCGTTTGACCCTCGACAGCACGGCGAAGGCATCGGAGCCATATAGCTTCCAGGAAGCCAAGGATCTTAACTTTCACTCGGTCAAGATCGATAAATTTATGTGGTTCAAAGAAAAGCGGGCACTGTCCGAATGGGATAAGTACGAAACCTTCGACAATGTGACCCTGCAGACGATCGGTTATGATCCTGCCAATCGCGATCATTTCGAAATCCAGATCATCACCGCCGAGATCAAACCGGAAAAGGTTGCGCGTGGGGTCGATTACGCCCGGCTCTTTGCGAAAGAGTGGGCACCTTCGGTCGCCGCGATGAAGGAATATGGTCGCGACGCTGGCGATGTGTTTGCCCTCGGGCCGGATAATGGGTTCAACCGCCGTGAGAGGGTCGCGGTTTGGCGCGAGGACAAGTCTCTGCTCATCGTGCGCGCTGGCTACGCAGAAGAGGAGGCCGCCCGCGTCGAACCCCAGATTGCGCAATTTTTCGGAGCTTTGAAGCTCGACAACGAGACGACTGACAGCATTGATGGCGCGATGCATCTGGAAAAGCTGCCGTCGAGCGGTGGCGCCGCCTACTCCGCACGCCTGCCGGACGGATGGAAAAAACTGACGCAGAACAGCGATCCCAATCCGTCCTATACGGGAGCGATATTCACAAATTCCAATGATCCGGACGGAAACGCGGCTGTATCCCTGTTCGTCTTTCCAACACCCAAGTCGGATATGTCGCCAACTGAGGATCAATTGCGTCAGCTTGCCGCGAAGGTGGTGGAAATCGAACTGCAAAATCTCATGCCGGAGGTCGGCTTTAAGCTGGACGAGGACGTCAGCTTCGTTCCCGGCGAAAAAGTTGGCGATGTGGATAAGGGCTTCATCGACATCGTTACTCTCCAGGGTAGCGAGCAAAAGATACGCGCCAGAACCGTATTAAGCTTCCGGAAGGGCGTTGTCGCCGCAGTAGCTTCGCTCACGGCGTTTCCCGCCACGCCAAAAGACGTTGCAACAATGATCCATACCGATTTCGTCACACGCACCATCGGGGAGGGTTTGGCGGATCAACTGAAATGAAATCTTTGGTCGATGGGGCGCCGCTCATTTTGGGATCGGCCTTCCACCTGGGTGAATTTAGAGGGAGTTCGCACGATATGAACCAGATACCTGATCGTAAAGCGCTTTTAGGGGACGCTCTTCCGTTGCCGGAGGATGCATGGGGGAAGCTTCTGAAGCTCGCGACGATGATCGAGTTCGATGGCTCCGGGACGCTGACGATCCGAAACGGCGAAGCCCGAATCTCATTGGGCTCTGACGGCGTGGTGAGGGTGGAAGGCAAGAAGATTATCCAGATGGCTCGCCAGAATATTGCGCTGGACGCTGCGTATATCGACCTGAACTGACCGGCATGTGGGCTGTCAGCAATAACACACCTTTCTCCGCGGACGGCTATTTCATTCGCGACCGCGATGGAAAGGAACATTGGTGTGTCGCCGTGCGCGGGCGGTTTCGCGCGCGTCCGGACGGTATGACGGATCTTCTTGAGCCGCAGCCCATCCGGCTCTCTCCAGCCTATCGCGATGCCGAGGCAAATGAGCTCTTCGCGGATGCTGATTTCGCGCCTTTCAGGCCTGCCGCAGATATTCTTGTCAATGGCTCAGCCGTTGCGCTTGACGAGAAGCCCATAGACCGTATCGATGTCACGGTTGCTGTGGGTACAATGACCAAGAAGGCCGCCGTCACGGGCGAAGCGCGCATGGTCAAAAAAAAGCGCGGCTGGGAGGTTGCCGAAAAAGAGCGGGCCTCACGCGTCGAACTGTCATGGAGGCGTTCGCTCGGCGGAAGCGATCTCTTTGTGGATGATGATGGGGCCGAGTGCGAAGCCAATCCAATTGGCCGGGGCTGGTCACGTCATTTCGAGCGCGCGCCGGAGGGCGCGGAGCTGGCTATGCCGCAGATTGCCGCTCCCGCCGATGTCTTTGATCCCGGTCGTCCGCTTTCGCAGCCGGTCGGGTTCGGTGCGATTCAGCCGGCCTGGGCAACGCGGCGTATTCATGCCGGCACCTATGATGAAGCGTGGATGAAACACAGGTCTCCGCTTTTGCCTTCCGATTTCTCGGAAAATTTCCACCAGACCGCGCCCGTCGATCAAATCTATTCCGGCGAGTTGCGTGGTGGCGAACCGGTGCGACTGGAAGGGCTTCATCCGGAAGGCGGTTACGCATTTCGTCTGCCACAATGTATCCTCGAAGCGGACACTCGGATCGCCGGCAAGACGCTGACGCACAGGTTCAGGCTTGTTCAGGTGGAAATCACTGGCGATGAGCGTCTCGTGGATCTGGTATGGAATGCCCATGTGCCCTGTGGCGGGCGCGATCAGGACGTTGAAGTCTCTTTCCTTCGACTGAGGCAAATGGCCGGGGTCGTCGCATGAGGGCGGCGGTTTCAATTCTGGCGGCCGGCCTGACATGTCCGGCGGGCAAAAATTTTGAAACGGCAATTGCCGCCTATTCGCGCGGCGAACGGTTCACCGAGAAGGACCGCAGCCTGGTGATGGCGGACGGGCGACCACCGACCCTTGCGCCGGTCTATCCGTTGACGGAAGAGCGGGACTATGTCGAACGGCTGCGAAAATTACTCGCCTGCGCGCTTGCCGATTGCGTTGCGCAATTGGCGAAGTTCGGACAGGAAAGCGCGGATTATGCGATGCTTCTGCTGCTGCCCTATTGGATGGAGGACGGACCTGTCGCTGAGGACTTTAATGCCCGGATCCGCCAATTCCCTCTGCCGCAGGTGACGAACCTCTTCGTTTCCTTTGGTGGGCAGGCTGAAAGCCTGCAGCTTGTTGGCAGGGATGGTCCGGAAATCGTGAGGAGAACGGGGAGAATTGTTCTTGTTGCAGTCGTAGACAGTTATATCCACTCAGACATGCTCGACAGTCTGGCTTATCACGGTGAACTGCTGACACGTGACAACCCCTACGGCATGGTTCCCGGCGAAGCTGCGGCCGTGTTCGCACTTGGGCCGGAAGATGACGCGCGGCTCGGTCGAATTGCGCGCCTTTCTACCATGGAAGAGCCTGAAAACCCGATTGATCCCGAGCGCGGATTGATGGGCCGCGCCCTTGCGAGCTGTTATGGGACGCTCCTCGAAGGAGGCTTTTCTCCTGATCGCTTCATTGTCGATCTCAATGGCGATCGCGTACGCGCTGAGGAATTTGGATATGCGATCACCACCAATGCTGCGCAAATGGCCGACCTGTCCGACAGGGCAGAAATCCCCGCGCTTCAACTGGGTGATCTTGGGGCCGCGAGCGGGCTTGTGATGGCGGCGCTTGCGCTTGGGCCTGCCCCTGGATCGCTCGTAGAAAAGACAGAGCCGGGGGGCGAGGAATTTCTCTACAGCCTTCTGTCCGCCAGTTCCCGCGACGGGCTGAGAGCGGCAACAATTGTGGAAAGCGTCCAGCGCGACATAAAAACCGGCAGGATAGATGCATGAAGGAAACAATCCGCATCAATGGGATTACGCTCTGCCACAAAAACTCGAATGGCTATGTCCGCTCGACCTTACCGGATGTTTGCCTGACCCCACCCAAGCCTGTGCCCGTGCCATATACGAATACCGCATTTGCCCGCGACCTTGCCGACGGGACCACCACGGTGTTTTCGCATGGCGGGGCGATGAATGGCGTGCGCGGCTCGCGGTTCGCCAAATCGATCGGCGATGAACCGGGTTCGTCCGGCGGGATCAAATCCGGTACGCATCTGCATGAGGCCACTTTCCTGTCCTGGTCTCCCAACGTGTTCATGCAAGGCCGCGCAGTGACGCGCCTTACCGACAAGATGCTCCTCAACAAGGGCAACAGCGTATCGGTCGGGGGTTACAAAACCGACCTGCCCGAAGGCCATCCCGAGCGCTATCTCTGCGAAGTGGGCTGCCGCTGCTATGCGCTGCATCGTCCGAGAAACAGCGTTACCGAGGGGCTTGAATGGGTCGATCAGGTTTTACCACGCGACGACGAGGCCAGCCCGGGGCGTTATCAGCGCTGTGTCGATGCAACGATCCAGGCGCAATATCCGAACACAGTCCTTGGCAGCAGCATGCCGGTCGGCGATCCGCGCACCAATTACGGCTATGTTTCCGAGCTTGGGTTCTGGGATCCCAACAACCCGAACAATCAGTTCCCGGACAAGCCGCCCGGCAATGTCATCCTGCAGGGAGAGGAACACGACATTCCAAAGGTTCCCCGCCGGGCGCCCTGGGGCGGCACGCGATGGTTCAATGTGCGTGGCTCCCGGTGGCTGGATGTGGTGAAAGTCGAAAACGGCCAGATGACCCACATGTATGACATGAAGTTTCCGGGGGACAAGTTTCCAAATGATCCCACGAAGAATGCTGCTTATGAGGCTATCGCATTGCGTCACAGGGCCAGATACAGGGAATTCGTGGTGCTGGATGAATGTGACAATTGCGAGGAATCCGTAAGGCAGCGCGAACAGGAACGTCAATGGGAGGCCGAAGAACGATGGCGACAGCTAAAAAAAGGCCTTGAGAATGGCCCGCCGATCTGGCTTCCGTTGCCAGGCCCCCGGCTTCCTGGCGGACGCCGACCTCCGATACCAAGCTGGTAAGGATAATGTTATGAATTTAAACGAACTCGTCGGCACGATGGCCATCCTCGAAGAGCGCGGTGAACTCGATAAATTGGACGAGATCGGTTTGCCACCGGGCAACGCGATTCAATGGCTGTTTGGCCTCACTGCTGGTTTCTATTTTGCAGGTGGTGAAACACCACGGATACGACGAGCCGCACTCGATCTCGCCGCGCGTTACTACGATGTGACGACAGGAAACACCAATCTGCTGACGGTCGGTGAACGTTCGCGCCGCCTGTCTTCGAGAGATGACATTGAGCGACATCTAGCACAAAGCAATTACCTTGATGAGAAGGAGACCGCAGGCTTTTATATAAGACACATGCCTGCCCAAGCTCTGCGGTCGACAGATCCGGTCCACGACTATTTGACGGCGCTTCTTCCGGGCATTGGGTACCGTGGCGGCAACGGGCACCTGATGTACCAGACGAGGTTGTCAGAACTATCGCGAGATCCAGTAGGTGTTGTGCGTTCCTTCGTTGACGCCTGCCGTGACCTTCAGGTCTTTTATGCCGTTTCGGGGATGTCGCTTTTCTTCTATTCCTATGCGGCAGGCGCAACCGAACGGGCCTATCCTCTGTTTCGCAGATTTCCGGGCCTCCTCTACGAAGATGGCATCCGTTTTGGGTTAATCATTTCGCAGCGCACTGATGTGATTCGTGACGTTAATTGGCTTACGGCCGTCAACGATGAGTTGCTCGCGCGCGTCGGTGGTCTTGAGAAGGCAAGAGAAGTACTCGGAGACGATATCGTCCTCCATCCCTACGAAGGGGGCGTCGTTTTCCAAGCGGGTGAACGGCCTGTGCTGGGTGACTTGAATAAGGGGCGGGTGCCGGCGGCCTATCGCGCGGTCAATGATTTCCTCAAGCCCCTGCGCTACGAGAACTGGGATTATCCTTATCTGCGAGCACCCTACGATGTCGATGAGATGGAGTATACGCAATGGTGGACACATCGATTTGACGATGTTGATCGTTAAGGTTGCTCAGTCTCGTGAAGTTACACGAACTCATCACTATAATGGCCACCCTCGAAGAGCGCGGTGAACTCGAAAAACTGGACGAAATCGGCCTGCCACCCGGCAATGCCATCCAATGGCTGTTTGGGCTGACATCCGGATTCTATTTTGCCGACGGAGAAACGCGTCAAATACGCCAATCTATGCTGGGTTTGGCACTGCGTTATTACGATCTGGTAGAGGGTAACACCAATTTATTGTCGTTGAATGAGCGGACACGCCGTATTTCAGCAGGAAAACAGATTGAGGAATATCTGTCGCAGGGCGAATATTACGACGAGAGGGAGACCGCGAGCTTCTATATCAGGCATATGCCAAAACAGGCGTTGCGTTCGACCGATCCGGTTCACGACTACTTTACTGCTCTTCTTCCTAGTGCCGGTTATCGCGGGGGAAATGGTCACCTCATGTGCCAGACGAGGCTATCGGCGCTGTCGCGCGATCCGGCAGGTGTGATCCGTTTCTTCGTTGACGCCTGCCGCGACTTGCGGGTTTTCTATGCCGTGTCGGGTTTGTCGCTCTTTTTCTATTCCTATGCGTCGGGCGCAACTGCAAAAGCCTATCCTCTGTTTCGCAGGTTTCCTGGGCTGCTTTACGAGGATGGCGCGCGTTTTGGATTGGCCATACGAGACCGGACGGACACTATCCGCGACGTGAACTGGCTGACAGCCATCAACGATGAACTGCTCTCGCGGGTTGGTGGTTTCGACAAGGCACGAGCGGCACTCGGCGAAGAAGTCATCCTTCATCCTTACGAGGGTGGTGTCGTTCTCCAGGCTGGTAAACGGCCTGTGCTCGGCGAC
Organism: Agrobacterium leguminum; assembly: GCF_015704895.1. GTDB lineage: Bacteria > Pseudomonadota > Alphaproteobacteria > Rhizobiales > Rhizobiaceae > Agrobacterium > Agrobacterium leguminum. The sequence continues at coordinate 9,201 of NZ_JADQWB010000006.1, forward strand.
CTGAACAAGGGGAGGGTGCCCGCAGCATATCGCGCGGTGAACGATTTCCTCAAACCCCTGCGTTACGAGAATTGGGAGCGCGCCTATCTAAGAGCACCATACGATGTCGATAAGATGGAGTACACCGAATGGTGGACACGCCGATTTGACGATGGCGAGCGCTAGGATGGCGTCTTGGATATAAACGAACTCATCGTCAGAATGGCGCTCCTCGAAGAGCGCGGTGAACTCGAAATACTGAACGAAATCGGCCCACCACCCGGCAATGCCATCCCGTGGTTGTTCGGGTTAACGGCCGGGTTCTATTTTGCGGATGGTGAAACACGGCATACACGCCAAGCCATGCTGGATCTGGCGCTACGCTACTACGACCTTGCGGAAGGCAACACAAATTTGTTGTCCTTTAACGAGCGCGTACGCCGCATCTCGTCACGGGAAGACGTTGCGCAAAGTCTGTCACAAGACGAGTATTTTGACAAAGGGGATACCGCGAGCTTCTATATCAGGCACATGCCAAAAAAGGCGCTGCGTTCCACCGATCCGGTTTACGACTACTTTACTGTCCTCCTTCCAAGCGCCGGCTACCGCGGCGGCAATGGGCGCTTAATTTATCAGACGCGGTTATCGGAATTATCACGCAACCCGACTGGCGTGGTTCGCCTCTTCGTTGACGCTTGCCGCAATCTCCGGGTTTTTTATGCCGTTTCAGGGATGTCGCTTTTTTTCTATTCCTATGTGGCGGGTGCAACTGAAAGAGCATATCCTCTGTTCCGTCGGTTTCCCGGCCTTCTTTACGAAGATAGCAGTAATTTCACTCTGGAAATATTGCGTCGCACCGATGTGATCCGTGACGTGAATTGGCTTACAGCCGTCAACGATGAGTTGCTCGCGCGCGTCGGTGGCATTGAGAAGGCAAGAGAAGTACTCGGAGACGATATCGTCCTCCATTCCTACGAGGGGGGCGTCGTTTTCCAGGCGGGTGAACGGCCCGTGCTGGGTGACTTGAATAAGGGCCACGTGCCTGCAGCATACCGAGCGGTCAACGATTTCCTCAAGCCCTTGCGCTACGAGAACTGGGACTATCCCTATCTACGGGCTCCCTACGATGTCGATGAGATGGAGTATACGCAATGGTGGACACATCGATTTGACGATGGTGAACGTTGAGTTTGTCCAGCCTCGTGAAGTTAAACGAAACTTATTGCCATCATTTCGTCTCGACGCTGCCTTCCGATGCAGCTGGCTGCGTCGCGACCGTTTTGGAAAATGCGGGATCGTCGTTATAAGGCGTGCTGCGGAAGAAGGCGGTTGAAAGGCGCTGGATCGCGGCGATCCGCTGGGGCCGTTCGTCGTCTCGCGCGCCTCATAACCAGGGATGTCGCCAAGAGCATGCCCTATCGATTAGGCGGGTGGAGTTGCCTGAGAATGACTTATCGCGGAGACGCGCATCCTACACGAATTTGCGCTTTCGACCGGTATCGATACCGACGGTTCTGCGTAACTTCCACGTAATTTTCGGTGTCCATACGTCTCCGCCTTGGTGCGTCGCAACGGTCGACGGGCGACCGTAGCGGCGATGGCTCGAAAGGACAGACATGAAAAAGATCATTTCAGGCGTACTCGTTTGCTTGACGCTGACAGCGTGCAGCCAGACGGAAAAGGGCGCCGGCATTGGTGCGGCGAGCGGCGCTATCATCGGTGGGTTGGCGAGCGGCACTTGGGAAGGCGCTGCAGTGGGAGCCGCCGCAGGCGGCGTGGGAGGGGCAGTGGTAGGCAACATCAGCGAACGTAACGACAGGAACCTCCGCGACCGCTGGGAACAACGGGACCGCCGCGACTACGGATGCAGATACCGGGATCATTACGGTCGCTGCCGATAAAGATTGCGGCCTGAGAGGCGCACGTCAAAGGCGAGATGGATATCGGACGGACTTCGGTTTCTCCGGTCTCCCACGTCCGCAGCAGTTTCATGATGTCCCACAACCTGACGGTCAGGACATCACGACTGTTGAGTTTATCTGAACCAGAGCCGTAGTTTTGCTGTAAAGACTATCGGGAATGATAGTCCGAGACTGGACTGATTAGGCCACTATGAAACTTCTACTTATCGAAGACGATCCGGAAATGACGGATGCGTTGAGGGTGGCCCTCTCGCAGCATGGCATCGTATTTGATGCTGTTGGAGATCTGGCGACGGCGCGGGAAGCAATCGCTATGGCGGATTATGATATTGTCCTTATCGACCGGCAACTGCCGGATGGTGATGGCAGTACCTTCCTCGCCGATTTGCACCGCACGGGTTCAAATACGCGATCGATCATCATCTCCGCTCTGAGATCGACCGACGAGCGAATTTCCGGCCTCAATGACGGCGCCGATGACTATTTGCCGAAGCCGTTCGAAATTCCCGAGCTGATTGCCAGAATGAGCGCTGTGCTGAGGCGGGTGCCGACAGCCGGCCCATTCGTCCTGTCGGCAGGAAACGTTACCTATGATCGGGTTTCATGCGATGTGCATGTCAACGGTGTCAGGCTTGCGCTCACCCGAAGGGAACTGCTCATCATCGAAACTCTTTTGAGAAACCGTGGTCGTACCGTGTTGCGCTCGTCCCTTGAGGGGCAGGTCTATTCCTTTGACGACGAAATCCAGTCGAACTCACTGGAGTCCAACATGTCTCGCCTGCGCCGAAAGCTTGGCGAAGCGGAGGCCGACATTGTTATCAAGAACATTCGTGGCATAGGCTACTACCTTCATGAGCAGAAATAGGATGACCAGCACATCCCTTCGCTGGCGATTTACTTTTGGTTTTATTGTCCTGCAGCTCTGCGCGGTCATCGCCTCGCTCAGCCTGGTTTTCTATCTCCTTTCTGGCCTCAAGCCCGATGTGGCGATCACGTCCATCTGGCTGTCTCAGGAAATCGCAGACTCGGTCCGTCTCGAGCCGAATGGCCGACCCCATCTGGTTCCGACGGCCGAGCTTAAAGAGATTATGGAGGAAGCGCCTGACCTGTGGTTCGTGGCAGACCTTGGAAAAGATATCGTCCTTGCACACGGCGCGCCTCCCGGGAAAATTGCCGACAACATGCCATTCCTGCGGGCGTTCAGAAGTGTCGAACTCCATGGTGACCTGAACGATCCGCTGAGTGTCGCCCGCATGGAGCGTTTCGACACAGAGGCCGGTGAGGCAACGATTTTTGCCGGCGGTGTTTCGATGTCCCAATATGGTGTGACCGTGCTGTTGGGGAACCTTGCCATCGGCGTACCGGCGCTGATCCTCGTCGCCATTTCCCTGATTGGCGTCCCGTTTGTCACACGCTGGGCTTTGCGGTCCTTCAGCGACCTGACCAGGCGTCTCGACAGGATCGATCTCGACACACGTGGCGCCCTGGTGGAAGAGCGGGGCCTGCCCACTGAGGTGCTTCGTCTGGTGCGCGACATCAACAGGGCGCTGCGTCGTCTCGATAGCGGCTTCGAGGCTACGGAGCGCTTCTTTGTCAACGCGGCCCATGAACTTCGAACGCCGATTGCTGTCCTGCAGGTGAGAATAGATACGCTTTCACCAGGTGCGGACAAGACACACCTGCAGACGGCCATCAAGCGACTTACAGCAATCGCGAACCAGCTTCTCGACACCGAGAAGTACCGGCAGAAGCCCCAGCAGAATGCACCTGTCGATCTCAACAGCATTGTGTCGAAGGTGGTCGCCGACCTCGCGCCCCTGGCGATCGCCGAAGGTTACGAGATTTCGTTCGATAGCGATGCGGAAAACCTGTTCGTTCCCGGGGATGCCGAAGCTCTGGAGCGTGCATTCGTCAATCTGGTTCGTAATGCAGTCCAGTACGGAGGCGGACGAGGACAGATATCGGTCAGTATTGAGGCTGACGGCAGCGTGACTGTCGCCGATCAGGGCTGCGGAATTGCCGGTGACAAGCAGTCGCGCATATTCGAGCCGTTCTACCGTGTCAGCCCTCACGGCTCAGGTGCGGGGCTGGGGCTCAGCATGGTCAACGAGATCGTCACCCGTCACGGCGGCTACGTTGAGCTTTCGTCCGCTCCAGGCAAGGGCAGCACATTTGCCGTACGCTGGCGCGAGAAGCGCGTTTTCCAGCAGCGGTAGGTCCGTCGCCTGCGCCAACAGGTCAAGGCGTTTTCATCCGTCGATGTTGGCTGAGCACGGTCGCGATCGCTTGATGTCGGGCGGGCAATCTTTGGGATGCCATCCACATTGCAAGCCCTCTTTGCCGATCGGTTGATCTTACAGCGCGTGCCAAACGGATCAGGCGCGACGACCGCTCTCCGTAATTTTCAGGTAACTCTCGTGACAGAGAAAGCCCGCAAATTTCAATAGCATGGGCCACGACTAAATGACACGACACATTACCCGCAAGCGTTTCATCCTGGCGGCGGCAACCCTTGTCGGTCTGCTGGTCGTCTGGCTGCTGTTTCTGCGTCCGCCGGCGAAGCCTGAACTGGTGACCGCGCAGGCGCGAACGGGTGACATTGAAGAGGTGGTGCTGGCGACCGGGGTTCTCGAACCGCTCGAGCTGGTGCGTGTCGGCGCCCAGGCCTCGGGTCGCGTTGAGCATCTGGCTGTCAAGATCGGTGATATCGTCGAGGCTGGCCAATTGGTGGCCGAGATCGATTCCCAGACCCGGCGCAACACCTTGCGGGACCGCGAGGCCGCTTTGGCCAATATCCGCGCCGTTCTCGCTGCGCGCAGGGCCGGTCTGGTGAAAGCCGAGAAGGATTTCGAGCGCGAGCGTGACCTGCTGGCAGGTGGTTCCACGCCGCGCGCCCAGTATGACGCCGCGGTTGCGATGCGAGACACCGCGCGGGCTGAGGTTCAGTCGCTGCATGCTCAGGTCGCCCAAGCGCAGGTCGCGCTGGAATCTGCGGGTATAGAACTGGACTATACGCGCATCACTGCCCCAATTGCCGGCACGGTGGTCGCGATCGTCACTGACGAAGGCCAAACCGTGAATGCCCTGCAGACCGCGCCGACCATCGTCATGATCGCCCGATTGGACACAATGACGGTGCGCGCGGATATCTCCGAGGCTGACGTCGTGCGTGTAGGGCGCGGCCTGCCGGTCTGGTTCAGCATTCTTGGCGATCCGAAGCGCCGTTTCGATGGGGAGTTGCGACAGGTGGAACCGGCCCCGGCCTCCATCGCCAACGAGAGCAACGCCGCCGCGAGCCGGATTGGCGCAACCAACGGCGCGGTCTATTACACCGGGCTGATCGACGTGGCGAATGCCGACGGGGTCCTGCGGCCCTCCATGACGGCGCAGGTGTCCATCGTTTTGAGCCGCGTCAGCGGCGCCGTGCTGGTTCCGCTCAGCGCAGTGGAAGGCGCGCTACGGGCCGGGGACACGGCGCGTGTCCGCGTATCGGACGCGATGGGCGAGGTCCAGATCCGGCAGGTCCAGGTCGGCATCGATAACGGCGCGGACATCCAGATCCTCAGCGGTCTTCAGGCAGGCGAGACCATCGTCCTGGGGGCATCCACGGATGAACGCACCGATGGCCAGGCTCAGCTGGCCGCGGCGAAGCGATAGGGCGCGCTATGACGGAACCACTGATCCGCGTACGTGGGGTATCCCGCGCTTTCCCCGCAGGCGACGAGATGGTGCGGGTGCTAAAAGACGTTGACCTCGACATCGAGGCCGGCGAGATGATGGCCATCATCGGCGCTTCTGGCTCCGGCAAGTCGACGCTGATGAACATCCTGGGCTGCCTCGATCGTCCGACGGACGGCAGCTACTGGATCGAAGGACGCGAGACCTCGAAGATGTCCGTGGACGAACTGGCGGCGCTGCGCCGTGAGCGTTTTGGTTTCATCTTCCAGCGCTATCATCTGCTTGGCGATCTCAGCGCGGCCAGCAACGTCGAGGTGCCGGCCATCTATGCCGGACGCAACCGATCCGACCGGCACAAGCGAGCGATCTCCTTGTTGACCCGGCTGGGCCTCGCCGAGCGGACGGGCAATATCCCGGGCAAGCTTTCGGGCGGCCAGCAGCAGCGGGTGTCGATCGCCCGCGCCCTGATGAATGGCGGCGAGATAATTCTGGCCGACGAACCGACCGGAGCGCTGGATACGCACAGTGGCGCCGAAGTCATGAAGATCCTGCGCGAGCTTCACGCCGAGGGGCACACCATCATCCTCGTCACTCACGACAAGAAGATCGCCGAACACGCGGATCGGGTCGTGGAGATCAGCGACGGCGTTGTCATTTCCGACGAGCGCAATATATCCAAGTCCGCCGCGACGGTCCGTCCTATCCGCGAGCACGCGCCGGGCGCTGGCTGGCGCGGCGCACTTGACCGGATGACTGAGGCCTTTCGTATGGCGGGCGCGGCAATCTGGGCACACAAGATGCGCTCGCTTCTGACCATGCTCGGCATCATCATCGGTATCGCCTCGGTGGCGGCTATCTCGGCACTGGGAGCCGGCTCGCAGCAACAAATCCTGAGCAGTATCAGTTCGCTCGGCACCAACACGATCGAGGTGCGGGCCGGCAAAGGCTTCGGCGATCTGGAAGCGGGCAAGATACGGACGCTGGTTCCCGCCGACGCAGAAGCGCTGGTGAACCAGCCCTATGTCGACAGCGTGACACCAACCGTCACGACGAGTGTAACTGTCAAGCGCGCCGCCGTGGCCGTCAATGCGTCAGTCACCGGAGTTGGCGCGGACTTCTTTCGTGTACGGGGCCTCGAGCTGGCGCATGGACAATTGTTCGACGCCCAGGATGTTACCGCCTACAGCCAGAATGTGGTGATCGATGCAAACGCCGCGCGAGACCTGTTTCCAGACCGGGTTAACCCGGTGGGGCAGGTCATCCTTCTGGGCACAATGCCGGCGAGGGTTGTGGGTGTGACGAAACGGGAAAACTCCTTCGGCCCGGCGGTTGATACATTGACGGTTTATGCGCCTTACACAACCGTCATGGGCCGCATGCTGGGTCGTCCGAATGTCGACGGCATAACGGTCCGTATCAGAGACGATGTCGACCCGGGCAATGTCGAAGCCGCAGTTTCCCGCCTTATCGAGCGTCGGCATGGCGCGAAAGACTTCTTCCTCACCAACTCGGCGACCATTCGCGAGACTATCGAGACCACCACGCAAACCCTGACGTTGCTGATTTCGTCAGTCGCCGTGATCTCGCTAATTGTCGGCGGCATCGGCGTGATGAATATCATGCTGGTGTCCGTGACCGAGCGCACCAAGGAGATCGGGGTTCGTGTGGCCGTCGGCGCGCGCCGCAGCGATATTCTCTCCCAGTTCCTGATCGAGGCCATTCTGGTCTGCCTTGTCGGCGGCTTCATGGGAGTGATGCTCGCCCTCGGGATCAGCGCTCTTTTCAATTTGCTGAGCCCCGACTTCAAAATGATCTTTTCTTCGGGCTCCATCATGGTGGCCTTCGCCTGCTCAACCCTGATCGGAATCGTCTTCGGCTTCCTTCCCGCTCGCAATGCGGCAAAGCTGGACCCGATAGAAGCCCTGGCGCGTGACTGATGACCCGCAAACATCTACTTGGTAGCCGTTGCGGTTCGCTTGTTATGATTGAGGCTGACGTAGTTTCACTAGGCCGATGGTCGCAAGGCTGCATCGAGCAGCTTGCGCCCATTGCCAGCGAGCCAGGACCTCAAAGTGAGAAGGTCGGGGTTAATTTCGCGCATGACTTTCAGATCGACGAGCTCGGCGAGCGGCCCGTCTACCAGGCTCTCTGCCATATGCGCGAGATCCGTGTTTGCAGCGAGAACGTCATCGGGAAACCGTTCATAGGTTATCGAGCGACCGGCTGCTTCGCTGAAAGCGACCTCAAGTTCATGCCCGGTCAGTCGATCGCTCGCGATCTTAAGTGTTGCGCCGCCAAAGCGTGACTTGTCGGCAAGCACGGCAGTGACAAACCTGCCGATGTCTTCCACGGCGGTAAGCTGAATGGAATGGTCGGGTCGGATCAGGGACACCAGCCGGCCCTCCTCCAGGCCGAAGCCAGGTCGCACCAGCATTTCCATGAAAATCATCGGCCGGATGATGGTCGTAGCCATGTCGAGCTGTCGAATATGGGCTTCGATACGAGGCTTGGCGTCGAAACGCGGAACGCCTGTCAGTTCATTCCCCACGCTGGCGCCTGAGGAATAAACAAAATGGTTGATGCCGGTTTCGGCAGCGATATCCGCAATCGATATACCATGACGGACTTCGTCTTCGGCAGCCAGACTGGCTGGCAGTACGCTAAAGACACCGTAAGCGTCTTTCATCGCTGTGCGGACTACTTTGGTCTCTTCAAATGAACCCTGCACAAGCTCGACACCTGAATTCCGCAATTGCAGCGATGCAGCTTTGGTGGAGTCCGGAACGAGTGCGCGAACAGGCCATCCCGCCTTCAACAAGGCTTTGGCGACAGATCCTCCCTGCCTTCCGGTAGCGCCGAAAACCAGAATGGGGTGCTTGCTATTGGTCACTTGAAACCCTCGCGTTAAACAAGGACCGTCTATATATACGAATGTAATTCTGCCGGAAGACGGCACATTTTTCAGCATCAGGCACAAGGATGATACCCTTGGAAGAACAGATCGATGCCGGCCCATCGCGCGGATCAGAAAACGACAGACACTTCAGACCCATTCCGTCAAACGGAGTCTGCAGCCTGCTGAGTGACAAATGGACTTTGCCGGTTCTTTGGCGTCTTTCTCTCGCGGAAGATCATCGGCTCCGCTTTTCGACATTGAGAAAAGAGGTCGGTGAGATCACCCAGCGCATGCTGACGCTCACGCTGCGTAATCTCGAGCGTGAGGGATTTGTTGTGCGTCACTATTTTCCCGAAGTGCCGCCGCGTGTCGAGTACGAACTGACGGAGATCGCCCATGGAGCTTTGCGCGCCCTTGAGGGATTTAACTTCTGGGTCCACGAAAATCTGGAAACCATCAGAGCACGCCGGCGCGCTTACAATCAGGCGGAGTTGTAAATCCAGGTGACCGAAATTGGCTGAGAAGGTCAGATGTCGGTCCAGGTTAGCAATGTTTGGCTACGCCCGCTTTCCTCAGCAGCTATTTCGTCCCCCGCGTCCAGGATTGGACGATCTGCTCGCGGTCCCAAATCAGTCATTCGAGCATGGCCAGATTGTTGGCTTGCCTATGAATCTTCCGCCATCGGACTTTTGTAATGACAGTGGCGTTGGTTCGGGTTCCTGCGTGGCTGCGAAATGATGGTTCGGAGGTGCGTATCTCTTCAAGAGCAACTCGATATTTCTTTTAGCCACTGCGGGTGAGCAAATGGCGGTCTCAGAGCATGGGAAGGCCATCGGTGTCTTTCGCGTGGTGCAGTTAGTACCTGTTCCTGCTGCTTTCCTCTGGATAACGCAACGTTCAACTTTTCTCTGGTTTTGGTTGCTGGCGAAGGGCGTTCCCCTTTGAAATGCCAGGAATGCCAATGCCGAATGTTGCCCTCTATGCTCGATACTCCACCGATCTCCAGAACTCACAGTCGATTGACCTCAACTCAACCTTTGCCGCCAGTTCGCGGAGCGTCGGGGGTGGAAAGTCGTCGGGTACTATCGCGATGAAGCAATCTCTGGCGCCAACATCCGCGGCAGGAATGGAAACGTGGGGAGGGATCCTTTACGGCTGTGCGGAGCATTACCGGCGAAAGACCTGTGGTAACGGCAAGACGGTCCAACGAAGGGTAATGGAAGTGGCGGTTAGGGATATTCTTGCCGAGACTGCCATGTTGATAACCACTCACGCGGACGCGTTGACTGACGACGAGCAGGTGAACGCCGATGAGCAGAGCCGCCAGATGCAACGGGATCGGTTGCAGCTTGAGAAGATTGACCGACGACTTCAAGGCCCGATGTCCGCTATTGAGATGGACTCTATACCGCAACCTTGAAGGTGCGCTTTCAGCAACTTGAAGATCGGCCGCGAGCTTACGAGCGAAATTACACGTCAGCGGTCGGATGCTGGCGCCATTATAGCGGGAACCTGGGTGGAAGTGGAATCAGCTGCAAGCTCTGATCACCAGATTAGAAACAAGCGACGCCGAATATGATGTCTTGCAGTTCAAGCAGTTGGTCGGAACCATTAACGTCATTCCCGGGGCAGCTCGCAGCGCTTGCAGGTTCTCGCCGGCGTGGCAGCTATTCAAGCCTACTGCCAAATGAGCGTGGCGGTACAGGTTCGAGTCTCAGCTGGCGGAAGAGGGGCGAGGACGCGCTACCGATAAGTAATTCGCCTCAATAGCGACACATATCCGTCGTCGTAAGTGCCGGGCAGCACCTTTGGGTGAGGGGTTAATTTCGTTTTCTCTCGATGAGTATTTGTCGCCAAGTTCCTACGCGGTGGTACGAAATAGACCACTATGGTCGCAGGTAGGAAGAGATTTTAGTGGAACATGGGGCGGTCGCGACGATCGCAAGTTAAGATGAAAGCAGGCCCCCGCAACCAAACATCACTACGCTATATCAAAGGGCTCCGAGGAAACTCGGAGCCCTTTTTGCAGTCGCTGTGGTTGCTCACAACATCAATCGCGCTACCTGCTGCCACGACCAACTCCATCTTCGGCATTGCCATCGATCCCAAAACCGTGATGATGCACAATCATTCCACTTCGGATAAAAACCGCCGTGACCGCTGATCCCTTGCATATACTCAAGACCGCCTATGGCTACGATGCATTCCGCGGAAGGCAGGCCGACATCATTTGGCATGTAATGGCGGGAAACAATGCCTTCGTTTTGATGCCGACGGGCCTTCGGACAGGTCCGATCTTTGCCAGTCGCACCGAGGGGCAGCTCTAGGATATGCCGGATCGAACTCTTTGCCTGACCGCCGTGTTTCTGATGATCGGCTGCTTCGCGTTGATTGCTTCTAAAGCGGTTGCTGCGCCAAAGCGGGACGATCAAGTCCGTACCGATGTCGGTGGATTCAAGCTTAATAGCGTCCTGGTTGAGACTGGTCGGAAGCCAGACTTGCCACCAATCGTCTTTATTCATGGCGCCAGCGCCAGCCTTTACGATCCGATGTTCTCGTTTCGGACAAAGCTGCAGGAACGGGCCAAGCTGTTGTTCGTCGATCGTCCGGGTCACGGCAATTCCGACGTCGGTGGTGAGCAGAACATTTTGCCCGACGGTCAAGCCGACTCCATTGCCGCCCTCATGCAGGAGCGAGGCATCAACCGCGCTATTATTGTCGGTCACTCCTTCGGGGGAGCAATTGCCGCGTCCTTCGCCGTTCGCCATCCGGATATGGTCTTAGGCCTCGTCTTCCTGTCTCCGGCGGTCTACCAATGGAATAGCGGGATCGCCTGGTACTACGAGGCCGCCAGCGCCCCGATCACAGGCACTCTATTCAGCACTCTTATCGTGCCACCTATCGGGCTTATGACGATCGATAATGCCACGAAAGGCGTCTTTGCTCCGAACCCGGTTCCCGCCGGCTACATCGACAAGACACGTGCCCTGCAAGCGTTGCGGCCGCTCGCATTTCGGCACAATGCGAGAGAGGTTGCGGCTTTGAGCGACTGGGCCAGAGCGGCTTCGGTGAATTACCACAAAATCAAAGTGCCTACGGTCATCATCACTGGTGATACTGATAGTATCGTCTCCCCTGAGGTCCACTCCCGTCATCTCGCCCGCGATATTCGTGGTGCTCGTCTGATCGTCGTGCACAATCTCGGGCACAAGTCGGATTTCGTCGCCAGCGATCTGGCAATCGCGGCGATCGAGACGGTTGCGGGCCGCAAGTCGGACCTCAACGCCGTAAAAAGGGATGTCGAGCAGAGGATAGCACGTGACGGCAAGGATTGATGTCTGGCAGCGGCGCTGCCAGTGGGGACTATCCGGCGTCTATGGTCTCGCGGGCATTCTGCATCTCGTCCTGCCCAAACCTTTCCTCGGTATCACGCCTGCCTGGGTTCCTGAGCCGGAGGCCGTTATTTTCCTGACCGGTCTGTGTGAGATTGCCGGTGCGGTCGGACTTCTGGTGCCACGGCTGCGGAAAGCCGCCGGTATTGGCCTGGCACTCTATGCAATCTGCGTATTCCCGGCCAATATTAAGCATGCCATCGACAGCCTTGGTGCAGCGACTGTTTCGCCATGGCAATGGTCCTACCATCTCATCCGATTGCCTTTGCAGCCTTACCTGGTGTGGTTGGCGCTCTTCGCGGGAAACATCGTCGTCTGGCCATTCAGGCGTGGCGAAAAATAACTTTGATATCGTCTGACGAAATTCGCAAAGTTTCATCGTCGCCGGATGCCTTGTGAAGGCCAGGGAAAGCATGGGCACGATCACGCTCACCGACGAAATGGGTGTGTTGCGCACGTGACGATCGCCGACGTCAAACAATCCAACGGCGTCATTTATGTCATCGACAAGGTTCTTCTGAGCAAGATGTGGTCCGGGGTCATTCCATCATCAGAAAGGCCGGCGACACTTGAGGGCCGGCCTTTCCAGTTTCATCGTTGAACGTCTGCCGAATTACATGTTCGGCAGAACGGCGATGTCTCGCACTTCGTTGTCGAGCCCTGTGATCGGGCCGACTTCGCTTGCCGCGCCGGTTGCGAGGTTAACCGTGTAGAGCGTCTTGGATGCGGCGAGATAGGCCACGTTCTTGCCGTCCGCCATGCCCTGAATATCAAAGGCATAGGCCGCAGGCTTACCTTTGAGGCCGAGCTTGCCGATTGCTTTCAGCGTGCCGTCATTCGGCTTGGTCTGCTGGATCAGCGCGCCGATCGTGGCATCGATATTATACATGGCGGTCTTTTCAGGCTTGCCGACGGAGTTGGTATAGGCAGCAGCGACGATGTTCGGGGTCTCGCCCTTGTGCATGTCGCCCTCCTCGAAGGCAAGCACACCGTCAACCGTTACAGCGCCAGTATCCGGGTGGACGCGATGGTTGGTCGTTCCGGTCATGAAGCGCAGCCGATCGGCCATAGGGTTGAAGTCGACCACGACAGGGGCTTGCGTCATGGTCAGCATCTTGTCCATCTTGGCAACATCGGTGGCGACGCCTGTTTCGAGATTGATCGAGACGATGCGATGATCCGGGGTGATGCCGATCACCGTCTTGTTGCCGGGGCGGAAGTCGATGCCGACAAGCTTGTCGACGCCAGTCACGTCCATCTTTTTCGTCACCGCCGGTTTCTCCGTATCGAAGATGACGAGCGTTCTGTCGCCGGTCAGGCCGAGGACGGGGGCCGCGAATGCGGTCGATGCCACTGCGATGGAAGCAGCGGAGGCAATCAGTGCGAAACGAATGATCTTCATGTCTTTCTCCCGTGTTGAACCGTTCGGAAGTCGTGTAGCGCTCGGCGCTCGGCTCTCGACGCTTCCTGAACTGAAGACACGCCAGCCATGCCGTTTGGATGCAGCCTGCGAAAAAATAATTTCGACTTGCATCCATTCGTCGATCCAGCGGGTATAGCTTTCAAAGCCGACAGTCTTCTTCGTCGGTGTTGGGAGAAGGTATTGATGCTGATGGGCTCTACGCCGGACGATCTCGATACGGCACTCGCTGCCTGCGCCAAGGGTGATCGCAACGCCCTGCGTTTGATCTTTGATCGGGAGGCGGAACGCCTGATCGCGGTCGCCGAGCGCATTGTCCGGCGTCGCGAGCTTGCCGAAGAGGTGGTGCAGGACGCCTTCATCCGGATTTGGACCCATGCGCATCAGTACAGGGCCGATCACGGCTCCGCCCGAGGCTGGATCTATGCCATCGTCCGCAACCGGGCACTTAATCTCCTGCGGGACGGAAAACGCGAGCATACAGTCGAGGAAGTGGAGGCCCTGCGCGAAAGCGATCAGGTGGATGAGGTCATGGCGGCGTGGCACAGGCTGGACCGCAATTCCCGGCTCTACGATTGCCTCGGCGGTCTCGATGAGCGCAAGCGGAGCGGCATTCTTATGGCCTATATCGGCGGCTACTCGCATGGCGAGATCGCCGGGAGGCTGCGCATTCCGCTCGGTACGACCAAATCCTGGATCAGGCGTGGCCTTGCAGCTCTCCGGGAGTGCATGGCATGATCTACGATCGCAAGGATATCCCTGCTATTGCCGATGAATATGTCCTGGGCCTGATAGAGGCCACGGATGCTGCGGAGCTTGAGGTTGTCATGGAAAGCGATGCTGAACTGCGTGCCGCAATTGCTGCCAGCCGCGAGCGCTTCCTGCCACTCGACATGAGCGTGGCACCTGCTACCGTCACCGAGCAGCTTTGGCAGCGCATCGAAGCGGCCTTGCCGCTCCAGGATCATACCGGCGTTATGCCTCTGATCTCAAATGCCAATGACAACCGCATGAACGGTTGGCGAATGGCCGCGATCTCGGCCGTCGCCGCCGCCTTTTTGCTCGCGATCGGTCTCGCTTACAGCCTGACCCGGACGGTGGAGCCGCTAGTCGTTGCGGTTCTAATCAATGATGCTGGGGAGGTGCAGGCCGTCATCGAGGATTTCGGCAACGCGCAGGCGACGATCCGTATACTGGCCGATTTCAACATCCCCGGGGATAAGACGATCCAGGTTTGGACCCTGCCGTCCAAAGACACAGGGCCCGTATCGCTTGGCCTGATCGACGGTGCGCGCTCGGCGCATCTGGCTGTTCCGGAATTGCCAACACCAAGGGGGGACCAGCTCTACGAGATCACCCTGGAAGACGCTGGCGGATCTCCAACCGGGCGTCCGACTGGACCGATCCTCGCTAAGGGCCTCGCGAAGTTGCTGCGATAACAATCGCGCCAGATATCTCCGTTTGGTGCTTGTATGGTAGCTTAATATTTTGATGATTTGAGTTATAGAAAGGATGGCTATAACTCATGTGACGTGTGTACTGGTCTGCTTACCAGGCAACCTCGTAGATATTGGCGGCATCCGATAGCGACATGGTACGCGGGTTGTTGACCAGCAGGCGGGTCTGATCCATCGCACTTTCGGCGAGCAGAGGAATTCCCTCCTTTGGAATTCCGACATGCCTCAGCTTTACGGGAAGATTAAGGCGCACTGGAAGCATCGTTAGTCCGTCGATGAAACCGGAGAGCCGTCCGTTCTGATCGGCAGGCTCAAGGTGAGGAAAGAGACACGGCGCCAGCTCCGCGTAGGCATCACCACACACCGTCGCGTTGAAGCGCAAGACGTGCGGCAGTACCAGACTGTTGGAAAGACCGTGGGGAACGCCGTAGCGGCCTCCGATCGGATAGGCGAGAGCATGAACGGCAGCGACAGGCGAATTAGCAAAGGCTTGCCCCGCCAACATTGCACCCAGCAGCATCGCCTGTCTGGCGGCAAGGTCGGTTCCATCCCCGACGGCGATCGCGATATTCGCTCCGAGAAGCCGCAGGGCTTCTTTGGCAAGGGCACGGGAAACGGGATTGTTGTTTGCACTGGCGGACGTGAAAGCCTCGATGGCGTGGACCATTGCGTCGATTCCCGTCGCCGCGGTCACGGCGGGAGGAAGTCCGATGGTCAGGTTCGCGTCGAGAAACGCCACGTCTGGCAGAAGTACGGGTGATACTACGCCCTTTTTCTGGTGTTCGCCCGTGGTGATGATCGAAATCGGCGTGACTTCCGATCCGGTACCGGCCGTTGTTGGCACGAGCGCCAGCGGCAGACGCTCCCCCGTCACCTTGCCAACGCCGTAGATAGTGTCGAGCGCTTCGCCGCTTTTGGCAATAAGCGCCACAAGCTTTGCGACATCGAGCGACGAGCCGCCGCCGATGCCCAGCACACCGGTTGCGCCAAACGTCACCGCCTGTGCCGCAGCCGTATGGATGATGGCTTCCGGTGGATCAGCGACAACGCCGGTGAAGATTGATGTTTCGGCGCCGGCTTCTGTAAGACTGGCAAGCGCCGGCTGAACGAGCCCTGCCTTGACGACCCCATCGTCCGAAATCACCATAACGCGCGGACCGAGCATGCTCCTAAGCTCCGAAAGCCTTGCGATACAGCCCGGTCCCGCAATGATCTGCGGGACGGTTGCGAATGTGAATGTGGACATCTTATCGGTCTCTCACTGATGCCATTTGACGAGAGGCTGATAGTGATGTGGCTGGCGCATGACGACAAGATCCTTTCGCCGGACGATGTTCGTGGGATAGGGCGTATCGAGATTGGTGGTGTTGACGGTCGCACCGGCAATCCCTTCCTCGTCCAGTATCACCGATTCCTGACGCGGAAAGGCAAAGGAGTCCGGCCCGAACACGGCACTCTTGCCCAGATATCCCCGTGGCTCATCAAGTACATTGGCGAAGGCGAAATAGACGTTGTTCTCGCCGCCGCGAACCCGCAGAGCGTGCCAATGAAAGGGGTCTGCTCCCTTCGGGATGGGATAGTTGTGCGGGATTTTTGTTCCCGCATGGCTGCCGGTGAAGGTACCGGCAATTGCTGAAGGGCAGGCCACCAGATCGCACCCCATAAGCGAGAGCGAACGAATGGCTTCCGGATATAGCGCGTCGTGGCCAATCGCCAGGCCCACTCGGCCGATGGCAAGATCGTATATTTTCCATTCGTCGCCCGCCGTTGCCCAACTGTCGGCGACGCCCAGATGCGTTTTGCGATAGCTTCCCACCAGCCCCTCGGGACCGGCGAGCACTGCTGTGTTATAGACTTTGTCTCCGTCCACCTCGGCAAATCCGGCGACGAGATAGAAGCCGAGCTTCATTGCCAGGCGCACGACGGCGGAGACCGTTGGGCCTGAAAGCGGTTCCGCCCGGGTGTGGGGAGCCTCAAGCCCGGTCAGCGACAGTTCCGGGAAAACCAGAATGTCCGGCGCTGTCGTCGCCTTTGCTTCTGTGGCCAGCGCGGTGATGCGGGCGATGTTGTCTGCGATCACGGAGGAGGGGGCGAACTGGGCAACGGCCGCGCGCGATTTGCGCCCGCGCGGGATGGGCTGATAGCCATAGAGGCGGAAGTAGTCGCCCGGATTCCAGGTGAAGCTATTGGTCATCATGTTCATGTAAAGCTCGGGCCGGCGCGATTTGAAGACCGGTTCGCTCAAGACTTCGCGGCGGCGTGCGCGGGCAAGATCGACCTCGCCATAGGCGATCCCGTCGCCTGTATCGATGGATGCGGCAACCGTTCCGTCGGGCTCGATCAGGCAGCTTCCCCCGGAAAACTGCACGGTTCTCTCCAGCCCCCACCGGTTGCTTTCGATAAGATAGCAGGCGTTTTCAAAGGCACGGTTGATCCAGTAGGGCGCCGGCGCGCGTTCCTGCAGCCAGTTGGATATGTGGCAGATGATGTCCGCACCGGCCAGAGCCTCCAGCCTTGCCGTCTCGAAGAAGTGCAGATCCATGCAGACCAGCATCGAAATCCGGCCGATCTCCGTTTCGAAGACCTCATGGACGATATCGCCATTGGCGGCCCATTTGGGCTCGGCGATATAGGGATGCGACTTGCGATGCCGACCGATAACGCCATCGGGACCGATCAGAACGGCGGTGTTGTAATAGAGATCGCTCGCCGGTTCGACTTCCGGCATGCCGATGACGATATAGCAGCGGTGTCTGCTGGCAATGGCCTGAAAAACATCGGTTGTCGGTCCGGGAATGGCTTCCACGAAAGGCTTTACTTCGGCCCTGTCAAACCAGCAATAACCTGTCGTGCCCATTTCCGGCGTGACGATCAGGCGTGCACCTGCTTCTGCCGCTTCTTCGCAAAGGGCGGCCAGCCGCGCGATATTGCGCGCCTTTTCGAACATGGTCGGCTCGAACTGGATGGCGGCAGCGGTGTAGCTCTGTGTCGATGTCATGATGGTCCCCATTTTCTTTACCAAGGATTTCAGTCCGTTTCAGACAGCCATATGCCGATGAACAAGTGCATCGGAGAGCGTGTCGATGGCGCCCGCCGCGACCACGGTTCCCTTCTCCAGCATGGCGAACTGGTGAGATGCGTGCCGCGCAAATGCGACGTTTTGCTCAACGAGAATGATCGTCATGCCGATCTCGCGATTGAGCCGTATAATGATCTTTTCGATCTCCTCGACGATGGAGGGCTGAATGCCTTCGTTTGGCTCATCGAGAAGCAGCACTTTCGGATCTGCGGCCAGCGCACGTGCGATGGCGAGTTGCTGTTGCTGGCCGCCTGAAAGCACGCCACCCGGTCGATCGAGATTGGCCATCAGATACGGAAAAAGTTCGGGCACCAGCGCTGGAATTTCGCGTTTGCGATCGGCACGCGCAAAAGCGCCCATCAGGATGTTTTCGCGTATGGTAAAATCGGGAATGATCTCCCTGCCCTGGGGGACATAGGCGATCCCCGCCCGTGCTCTCATATGCGTCGGGGCGGCGGCGATATCTTTTCCCTGCAGATGCATTTCACCCGTCACCCGGTCGGTCAGCGCCATCAGGGTTTTCAAAAGGGTCGTCTTGCCGGTGCCGTTGCGGCCGAGGATGCTCGTCACCTTGCCGGCCGGTACATCGAGGGTGATGCCGTGCAAGATGTGGCTGCGGCCGTAATAGCTGTGCACGTCTTTCAATGTCAGCATCAGGATATTCCTTTCGAGCCGAGATAGGCTTCCCGGACTCTCGGATTGCGCTCTATATCCCCGACGCTTCCTTCGGCCAGAACCTCTCCCAGATGAAGGACGGTGATGCGCTCGGCGATTTCACGAACGAACCCCATATCGTGTTCGACGACGAGGATCGTATGTCGGCCCTTGAGATTGTTGATGATCTGCGCCGTCTTGCGGGTTTCGGCCTGGGTCATTCCGGCTGTTGGTTCATCCAGCAAAACCACCTTCGGGTCCTGCACGATGAGCATGCCCAGTTCCAGCCATTGCGTCTGGCCATGACTGAGATAGGCGGCCGTCGTCTGCTGTTCCGTTTCAAGCGCTGTGAGAGCAAGAACGTCATCGACGCGCCTCGCTTCCGCCCGCGAAAATCCGAAACGGAGATTTGCAAGCACCGATGGATTGCGGCAATTGGCCACCTCCAGATTTTGCCGCACGGTGAGATCGCGAAAAATGCTCGGAATCTGGAATTTTCTGCCGATTCCGGCGCGTGCGATCTTATGTTCGGGCCAATTTGTGATGTCGGTGTCGTAGACGAAGACCTTGCCCTGCGTACTGCGCGTCTTGCCGCTGACCAGATCCATCAGGGTCGTCTTGCCGGCGCCGTTCGCGCCAAGCAACACACGCAACTCACCATCGCAGACGGTGATGCTGACTTTGTTTACAGCTCTGAACCCGCCGAAATCGACACCGAGACCGTCGAGGGTCAATGCGATTGCACTCATATCACGATGCCTCGCTCTGTTGTTGCAATGATGAAGACGCCGCACCCGGTTTGAGCCTGCGGATAAGCTGTCGCAGCACATCATGCGCGACGCCGCCGAGACCACGCGGCATGAACAGGACGACCAGCACAAAGATGAGACCGATGATTGCTTTCCATGCTTCGACAAGCGCTTCGGTCTCGCTGACCTGAGCTTCGATCATGTTGATCAGGATCGCGCCGATGCAGGCGCCGAGCAGGGAGGAACGGCCGCCGACGGCCGCCCAGACGACCATCGTCACCGAGAAGGATAGATCCATGAAGGTCGGAGAGGCGAACTCCGCAACGACCACATAGAGCATACCGGCAACGCCGGCGATCCCGGCTGAAATGGCAAAGAAGAACACCTGGTAGAGCGAGACGTCGAAACCGAGATAGCGGGCGCGAACATGATCGTCACGGATCGCTTGCAGGATCATGCCCGCGCGGGTTTCCACGACAAGACGGGCGGCGATGAGTGACAGCGACAGGCATACGGCGCACAGATAATAGGTCGCCCTGCTGTAGGGATCGAACTCTATGCCGCCGATCGTCAGCCAGCCAAGATCTGTCAGGCCGTTAAAACCGTTTGTCACCGGTTGAGCATCGACCACGACGAGACGTACGAGCAGAACAAGCGCCAGAGTGATGATCGAGACGAATACGCCGGAAATACGCTTGCGGAAAACCAGCATGCCGAGCGCGCCGGCGATCGCCACGGGAAGCACGAGGCCGAGTACGAGACCAACAGACTGGCTTTGAAACGGAAGCCAGAGGAAAGAGCCCTTGTTGATACAGCACAGTTCCGTGGGTGCACCGGGTTCGGCGTTCCAGAGCATGAAATCAGGAACGGGCTTGTCGGAGCCCTGTTGCAGACTGGTCAGGCTCGACAGTTTAAGAGACATGGCGAGCATGTAGGCGCCGAGACCGAAAAACAGTCCCTGGCCAAGGTTGAGAATGCCGGCATATCCCCATGTCAACGCGATGGCGACGCCCAGCATGCCGTAGACAAGATATTTTGAAATACGGTTCAGCCAGAATTCGTCACCGAAAACGGGCGCCGCAAAAAGTAATGCTATGAAAATGACGTAGGCGGCGATCTGGAATTTTCGTTGGATACTCATGTCAGCGCCCCTTGAACGAAAACAGCCCGCTGGGCTTGACGAGAATGACAAGGATGACGACGCCGAAAACAACCGCGCGCGCCAGAATGTCGTTCGTGCCGATGGCCACCAGCGCATTGACCTCCCCCAGTAACCCCGAAGACAGGATGGTGCCGAACAGGCTGCCGACGCCGCCCGTGACCACGACCATGAAGCCGTCAACGACCATCGTCGTGCCCATGTCCGGGAAAACGGTCTTAAAGCCGGACATCATGACGCCGGCGACGCCCGCAAGACCGGACCCAAAGGCGAAAGTCATGGCGTTGACGCGTTTCACGTCGATACCGCAGGCTGCGGCCATTTTCGGATTGCGGATGATCGCGCGAACCTGCATGCCTGCCGTCGTCCGATAGAGAATGAACCACGTCACCAGCGTCAGCGCGGCGGTAACCGCGATGATGAAAGCGCGGTAAGCATTGATCTCCGCGCCCGCCAGGCTGAATGTACCCTGCAGATACGAAGGCACGCCGACGTTTTGCAGGCCGGCTCCAAGGCCTTCGATATGAATGCCGAAAAAGGACAGGCCGAGTTCGAGCCTCACGGCCTGCTGCAGAAGGATGGCGATGCCCCAGGTAGCGAGAAGCGTATCCAGCAAACGACCATAAAGTCGCCGCACGACCAGCCGTTCGATCATCAGGCCGAGCAACGCGGTCACGATGAACGCCAGCGGTATCGCGAGCAGCAGGCTTGTCTTGAGCCATATGCCGGAGAGGACGGCGACATAGGCGCCGATCATGACCATTTCGCCATGGGCCATGTTGATGACGCCCATGGCGCCGTAGGTTATGGCGAGACCGAGCGCCACCAGAAGAAGGATGGAGCCGAGACTGAGGCCGATAAAAAGAATGTCGAGCATGAAGCCACCGTTCGTGAGAAGGGCGGGTCGGATTTTCCTGCTTCGTGCCAATCCGAAAGCGGATTGGCGTCGCGCAGAAGAAAAGCGCAGATCCGCCTTGCCGAGACATGGTCCCGCCAGGCATGGCTGGCGGGACAACGCGGAGGATGGGTCAGCCCTTGAGTTTTGCTGCGTCGAGACCCTTGGCGGTGCAGAACAGGTTGCTCTCCGTTTCGCCATAAGCCGAATAGGGAAGCGGCTTGATCGGTGCCGGATAGGCGTTGACCACCTTGCTCTGGCCGTCCGGCTGCCACTGTCCGATGCGTGGCGTCAGCCAGCAATGCAGGTTGTCGGGGTCGGTCGTCACCTTGCCGCCGGGCGCGTCATAGGTCTGGCCGCGAATGCCGGCCCGGATCGCGTCGGCTGACAGATCGCCGGACTTCTCAACTGCCTGCTTCCACAGAAACACCTGAAAATAGGCGGCCTCCAGTGAATGGTATGTCACGGCCTTGGGATCGTTGACGAAGGTTCTGAAACGGTCGATGAAGCTTTTGTTCGCCGGCGTTTCAATCGACATGAAATATGGGAAAGAGGTGTAGCTGCCTGCCGCGTATTCAGCCCCCATGGCCGCGATCTCGATTTCGGAAGTTACTGTCGCGCAGATTGGGATAACGTCCTGCGAAAGGCCCTGGTTCTTGAATTCGCGGTAAAAGGCGATGATCGAATCGCCGACCACGTTGGAAAGAACCACGTCCGCTCCCGATTCCTTGATCTTGCTGACCATCACGGCCCATTCCGAGTGGCCGAGTTCCAGATATTCGTCCGCTACCCATTCCGCGCCGGCTGCCTCGATCAGTTTTTTGGAAACCTTGGCCATCTCGCGCGGATAGACGTAGTTCGAGCCGACGATGAAGAACTTCTTCTTGCCCAGTTTCTCGACGATCCAGGGAATGTAGTTGGAGAGCTGCTGGTTCGGAACGGCGCCGGAATAGACGACGTTGCGCGAGCACTCGAAGCCTTCATAATGCGTCTGATAGAACAGCATCGCGCCGCGCCGTTCGAAGATCGGCAGCACGGCCTTGCGGCTGGCGGATGTGTGGCAGCCGAATACGGTTGAAATCTTGTCCTTGAGGATCAGCTTCGAAGCTTTCTCGCTGAAGATCTTCGGATCGGAGGCTCCGTCTTCAACGACAACCTCGACCGGACGGCCGAGAACGCCGCCGGCCGCATTGATCTCGGCCACGGCCATCATGACACCGTTGGCGAGAAGTTTTTCGGCGACGGAAAGCCCACCCGTCTGGGAGTAGAGCGCACCGACCTTGATTGCGTCGGCTGCAAAGGCCCGGCCGCCCAGCGCCGGCAGGGTGAGTGCGGCGGAAGCGGTGGCTGCGGTTTTCAGAAATTCACGTCTGTTGAACACCATCTTGGTTCCCCTTTTTTGATTGGCGCACGCAGTGGCACTGCCCGGTTCAACAGCCAGGCTTTCATGCCGACAAAATGTTGGAAGGCTGACGACACTGTCAGCAGACAACAAAAAACCCGCTAGGCCTGTCACAGCCTGCGGGCACCTTTGCCATCACAGCATCACGGCCTCGCCGCGTGCAACAGCGGCACATGGCTTCGCAAAACGAAGGGATGTGCCGGAGGTGTTCCTTTGAAACACATGAAAAACTAATCATGTTTTTGGGGACGGCGCAAGAGCTGTTCGGCATTGATAATCGAATTGGCGATTTCATCGATCGGTACGCGCCGGGCCATCGCCTGCTCCCGCATTTCGCGATACGCCTCGTTTTCGCTGGTGCCGCGATTGGCCATCAAAATCGCCTTGGCGCGGGCGAGCTTCTGGTCTCCCAATACCTTGCGTTTATATTTGCGCGCTTCCTTCACGAGCTTTTGGCGCTCCAGCCACAGGCTGCGGGCGATGGCGAGATTGGTCAGCAGACCGAACGGCTTGATCGGTCTCTCGACAATGGCGAGCGCTCCGCTTTCCAGAACGATCTGCAGCGTCGAGGGATTTTCGTAACCGACGATGGCGAGCATGGTCGGAGCGGGGTTTGGAAAACACTTCAGCAGACGTTCGATTTCCGGTCGCGCCTCGTCTTCCATGGCAAGAAAGACGACGTCTGTGCCATGCGGCAATTCGGCAGGCACCGGCCAGAGGCAACTAACCGTGCAGCCGATACGGCGCAGGTGATCGACGAGGAACTCTCCCTCCGATGTCCGGGGATGAATGACCAGGACCTTGAGATCCCGCAAATCTCTGAGAAGGGCGAATGACATCGTCGCTCCTTCTCAGACCCGGACGCGATGCGGGAAAGTTTGCGTCAGATCCGGGCGATATTCGCGCATGAACGGATCGGGCGCCACCCGCAGTGACGGATCATAGACAATATCGTAGCCGCCCTGCGCATTCACCTTTGCCACTCTTGGCCACAGATGCGTGTGGTTTGTCAGCCGGTCTATCTTCACCGCGCCCTGTGGAGCATCGTATTCGACCTCATAGAGTGCCGGCAGAAGCTGCTCAAGCCCGTCGCCGCCGGCAAGCTTTAAAGCCGCCGCATAGAGATATACCTGAAAATAAGCCGCTTCGGCTGGCGCAGTTGGCAGCATCTGCTGGCCGTACCGTTGTTGATACGCCGAAACGAAGGCGCGGGCGCGGGGGGTGTCGAGAGAAGCGAAAAAGGGAGCAGCGGTTATGTGCCCTTCCGCCACCTCCGGGCGCATGCGTATCACGTCGGCCTCGCTTGTCGATTGACTGGCGATCGGCATCTTCTGTGCATTGAAGCCCGCTTCCTTGAACGCCGTGTAGAAAGGAATGATACCGTTGCCAACGATCGTTGAATAAATAACGTCCGGCTGCGCTGCTCGAATGTGTCGGATGATCTTGGCGACGTCCTCGTCTTTGAGGTTCAGCGGAACATATATCTCGTCCAGGACCTGTCCCCCCACCTGAAGAAAAAGGTCGCTGATCGTCCGGTTCGATTCATAAGGATAGACGTAATTCGACCCCACAAGAAAAACCCGCTTTCCATAGTGCTTGGTAAGGAAATCGACCAATTGGACGGAGTTCTGATTGGGAGCTGCACCTGTGTAGATGCAATGCCTGGAGTATTCGAACCCCTCGTACAAAGTCGGGTAAAACAGCAAAGCATCACGGGCCTCAATGACGGGAAGAGCGGCTTTGCGGGTGCTCGACATGTGGCAGCCGAAAACGACACGGACCCGATCTTCGTCGCAAAGTTTGACCGCAAGCTCCCTATAGAGACTGGGAGTTGATTGCGGATCGTAGGCCACGGGCTCTATCTCTCGGCCGAGCACGCCACCGGCTGCGTTGATTTCATCGATCGCCAGCAAGGTCGCAGCTCTCTGGGTTGTTTCCACGGCTCCGGTCACGCCCGTTTCGGAGAACAGCACACCGACCCGCCAGCTTTCTGAATGCATCATCGCCCACCAAAAAATAAAAAAAGCCCCCGCCCGTTTCCGGTCGAGAGCTACCCTGCTCATGGAATATCAGCGGCTCATTTTGAGCCTGTTAGTCCATGATGTCAGTTTCTTTATCCGGTGACAATAGCGGAACGAAGGGTCGTTATGACTATGTCGGTTCGAGCGTGTTCAAAATTTCAGTTTTTAGTTGATGGTATCGCTTCCCACGCAGCCGATGTTCAGGGATGGATAAAGCGCGCTCACCGCATCGACATCCGCCTTCAATTCACGGATCATCCATTCCTTGACCTGCGTGACGATTGGTCGGGCGGGTTTGGTTCGCAGCCGGATAAGATG
Organism: Agrobacterium leguminum; assembly: GCF_015704895.1. Taxonomy (GTDB): domain Bacteria; phylum Pseudomonadota; class Alphaproteobacteria; order Rhizobiales; family Rhizobiaceae; genus Agrobacterium; species Agrobacterium leguminum. The sequence goes on from NZ_JADQWB010000006.1 coordinate 34,222, forward strand.
GCAGCGCCGGCCGGTGACCATCAAGTGTTCGCTTGCTGGAACCAGTGTCCGCGTCCGTAGCCAATGGGCGACGACGTTGAGCCAGCCAAGCGCCACGCCCTGGCCCAGGAGAGCAGCCTGCACGACGATGGCGTAATCGGAGAAGATCATCGAATTCTGCGGGTCACTACCGCTGGCCGGTGTGAACAGCGTCGACCAGTTGGGCTGCGCATCGCTTAAATTGATCGTCGTATCCGGCACGCGATCAATATCATTGCCGGAAATGGCATGGCTTTCCCTGTAACCCGGACTGCAGATCGGCAGCAGGATTTCGGGCATGACGAAAGCTGCCTCGTGATGCCTGTCCGGTCCATCGACGAAGCGCATCCCAAGATCGACGTCATTGACCGGCCCCGACAGGGCGCCCATCATGAGCTGAAACCGAAGATCGACATTGGGAAATTCCCTTTTGAATTCGGCCATTCTAGGCATCATCCAGTGCGTGGTGAAGCCGGTCGAGACGGAAAGGGACACGGTTTCGATACCGGTTCGGCGATCCTCGATTTCCCGCAGGGCGCTTTCTATTCCGGCGAAGCCTCTTGCGATCGCATCGAACAGCAGCTGGCCGGGTTCCGTCAGCATCACGCCACCGGGCTGCCGAAGAAACAATGTCGTATCAAGATGTTCCTCCAGCCGGGACATCATGCGGCTCACAGCCGCCGGCGTCACGTTCAATTCGTCTGCTGCCCTCGAAAAGCTGCCGCAGCGTGCAGCCGCCTCGAAAGTAAAGAGGCCATTCATGGAGGGCAGGGAACGGCGAAGGAATGTCATTACATTTTGTAACATCGCATAGATTTTTTTTCAATTGCTTATCCGCCTTTTGTTTGGTCTCTTTGCTGTCAACGAAGGCGAGAGACCTTCCATGAATTGAGGGGAACGCGACAGATTGGTTTCAGGCCGGCGCTGGGCGTCACAGGCTGAAAATCTGCTCTTCGTTCCGCAAAAACGCGCTGCCATACGTCGGAGCACCACCGAACGTACTGGGATTTTTTAGTGGAATCATATGATTGAGCAGCCAAATACAGAGCGGGTAGGCGTTTCCATCAAAGAGGCGGTCAAGTGCTACGGAACGTTTCGTGCGCTGGACGATGTCAATCTCGATGTCGCTCCCGGCGAATTCGTTTCCATTCTCGGGCCTTCGGGGTCAGGCAAGACCACGTTGCTGGGAATTCTCGGCGGCTTTGTCCAGCCGACATCGGGGTCAATTTGGTTAGGCGATCGGGATATTACATTTGAGCCGCCGCATAAGCGGGATATCGGTATCGTCTTTCAGAACTACGCGTTGTTTCCGCATATGAGTGTAGGCGAAAACATTACCTTTCCGCTACGGGCGCGGCGGCTACCGAAGGCGAGCTGGCCGGCGAAACTCAAGGCTGCGCTCGAGATGGTCGAACTCACCGGCTATGAGAACAGGCGTATCCACGAATTGTCGGGCGGCCAACGTCAGCGCGTGGCGCTGGCGCGCGCCATGATCTTTGAGCCGGGCCTCATTCTCATGGACGAGCCGCTTTCGGCGCTCGACAAGCAGCTGCGCGAGACCATGCAGATCGAACTCAAACGGCTGCATAAGCGGCTCGGCGCCACGATCGTCTATGTGACGCATGATCAGCGCGAGGCGCTGACGATGAGCGACCGCGTGGCGATCATGCACAGGGGACGTCTGGTGCAGGTCGATACGCCGGAGCGCCTGCATGACCGTCCCGTCAACGCCTTTGTCGCCCGCTTCATAGGCGAGGCGACCCTGCTTGCGGTTCGGCGCGAAAGCGAAACGGCGGTGCGGCTGGGAGACCGGCTGCTGTACACGGCGCATCGCGTGCCGGAAGGCGAAAACCTGCATCTCGTGGTTCATTCGGAAAAACTTGTGGTGGTGGATGGCGCTCAAGCCGATGGCGGCAACAGGCTGACAGGCACCGTCACGGATACGCTTTATCAGGGCGAAAGCATTCGGGTTTTCGTGCGGCTGGACAGCGGCGACGATCTGAGTTTCCGGCTTCCCAGCAACCATGCCGGCCGCGCGCTCATGAAGTCGCCGGGTGAGGCGATCGCGCTTTCACTCCACCCCGAAGACACGGTGATCGTTCCCGAAGCGGGTTGAGACATTCTATTCCATGCAGTCAACAAGGATAAAGACTATGCAGCTTACGCAATTCAAGGTCATGACCTTCGATGTGGTCGGCACTTTGATCGATTTCGAAACGGGTGTGCTCAATGCGGTGCGTGCGCTCGGCGGCGAAAAGGCGGCCAGGGCCACCGACGACGAGATTTTCGAACCGTACAAGCGCGGCCGCGACAAGTTCTATGGACGGTCTTCCTTCGCCATGAAAGACGTCTATCTTTCTCTCGCCAACGAACTCGGTTTCAACAATGATGACGCCACGGCGGAAGCCTTCCAGCTTGCCGTGCTGCGCTGGCCGGCCTTCGCAGATTCCGTGGAAGCGCTCGCCCGCCTGCGCAAGAACTTCCGTCTTGTCGCCATGACGAATGCCGACCGTACGGCATTTTCCGCCTATTCCGATACGCTTGGCAATCCATTTCACGACAGCGTCACCTGCGATGAGGCCGGGTGTGCCAAGCCCAATCCGCAGTTTTTCGCCTTCAACAAGGGGCGTCAGTCGGCTTTCGGTTTCAAGCAGTCGGAAATCCTGCATGTCGCCCAGAGCCAGCATCACGATATCGGCGTGGCCCGCGAACTTGGCTACACGACCTGCTGGATCGAGCGTCGCCAGGGCCAGCAGGGGTTCGGCGGCACGCCGGCTCCGAAGGTGGTGACCAGGCCCGACTTCCACTTCTCCTCGCTCAAGCAACTGGCCGATGCGGTGGACGCGGAGCTTGCCGCCGGCGTCAAGACGGCAACGGCAGCCTGAAAGCGAGAGAGCCGTACCGATGGCCGCACGTCCCCCTTTTCCCGATATCAAATCCCTCTGGCAGGAGACGGCTTCGAGCCGTCCTGCCTTCGACCGGCTCTCGGGTGATCGTCGGTTCGATGTCGCGATCATCGGCGGCGGCTATACGGGCCTTTCCGCGGCGCGCTATCTGGCCCGCCACGGCCTGTCTCCGGTGGTGCTGGAGGCAAGTCGGATCGGCTGGGGCGCGAGCGGCCGCAATGGTGGCGTGGTGTCGGGCAAGTTCCGGCTTTCCTTCTCCGACATCGCCGCCCGCTACGGGCTGGAGACGGCGCGGCGCATGCATGATCTCGGTATCGAGGCCATCGATCATGTCGGCGAACTGATAGACGATTATGCAATCGCCGCTGCCGATTATCGCCCAACCGGTTCGCTGCGCTGTGCCCACAATCAACTGTCGCTCGATGGCCTGAAAAAAGAAGTCGAGTGGCTGCGTGGATCGCTTGGCGACCACGCCTGCACCATTCTCTCTCCGGAGGAAATGGGAGCGGAGACGGGCTCACGCGATTTTGTCGGCGGCATGCTCAATACCCATGGCGGCGTCATTCACCCCTTGAATTTCGTTTTGGGCATGGCGGCCGGATTGAGTGCCGCAGGCATCGCGATCCACGAGAAGACGCCGGTGGCGGCATTCAGGCGAGATGGCGCCAGCATCGTTCTTGAAACGCCTGACGGTGTCGTTTCGGCGCGCCAAGTGGTGATCGCCACCAATTCCTATTCCGATCTGACGCCGGCCACGTCGGTGGTCCGCAAGTCCATCATTCCCTTCCGCTCCGCGATGATTGCGACCGAGCCACTGACCGGCAGACCGGGTGCTTCCCTCCTGTCGCAGGGACGCAGCTATACCGAGACGCGGCGCATGATGCGTTGGTTCCGCAAGGCTGGAGACCGTGTGATGTATGGCGGGCGCGGCGCCTTCGGCAAGGCGGATTCCGAAAGCGCGTTTGCGGCACTGCACAAGGCCATGGTGCGGCAGTTTCCAGAACTCGCAGCCGTATCTGTCACCCATCGTTGGTCCGGCCTCGTGGCCATGACGATGGACAGCATTCCACATCTGGGCCGGCTGGACGACCGGGTCGTCTATGCAGTCGGCTATAATGGAACCGGGGTGGCCATGGCCTCCAACATGGGCCGCTACGTTGCGGCCATGGTTGCCGGGCAAAGCCCCGATCTCGGGCTCTTGACCGCGGAGCCGCTCAAACCCGTGCCTTTTTATCCCATCAGGGAGCCAGCCGTCCGGCTCGTCGCCGGCTGGTATCAGTTCCTCGATGCAATCGGGCGCTAAGACCCGACAGTCGCATGCCAACAGGGGCGACAGCGCCTCGCCATAAAGAGGAGAACGACGAATGAAATACAGATTTTCCATGCTCGTGCTTTCCGCATCCGCCGCCGTCTTTTCGGCTGGCCTGGCGTCGGCGGAACAGGTCACCTTCGTTTCACAGGGCGGCGCCTATCAGGAGGCGCAGACCAAGGCGATCCTCGATCCCGTCGCCAAGCTGCTCGGCATCACTGTCAATCAGGACAGCGCGCCCGATGCCTGGCCGGTGATCAAGACTCAGTCCGCATCCGGCAAGATCGTCTGGGACGTCATCGACACGCCGGCGAAGGATTGCATACGCGGCGGGGAACAGGGAATGATCGAGAAACTCGATTTTTCCAAAATACCCAATGCGGAAAAGATGCCGGCCGAATACAAGAGCCCCTATTCGGTCGCCTATGAATTCTACTCGAGCGTGCTTGCCTACAACAAGGACAAGTTCGGCGGCAACCCGCCCAAGAGCTGGGCGGATTTCTGGGATGTGAAGAAATTTCCGGGCACGCGGGCGCTTCGTAACCATCCCCTGGCGACACTGGAGGCCGCTTTGCTTGCAGATGGCGTGCCAGTGGACAAACTTTATCCGCTCGATGTCGACAGAGCCTTCAAGAAGCTCGAAGAGATCAAACCCTATGTCACGGTGTGGTGGACCTCCGGCGCCCAGTCGGCGCAGCTTCTGGCCGATGGTGAAGTCGACATGGAGATGGCCTGGAACGGCCGCGTTGCTGCGGTGGTGAAGGAGGGCGCGCCGATCGGTTATTCGTTCAATGAAGGTTTCCTTCAGTATACGTCACTCTGCATTCTCAAGGGCGCGCCGAACCTTGAAACGGCTGTCAAGTTCGTCAATGCGGCGCTGACCCCTGAAATCCAGGCGAATTTCCCGGCCTATATCGATTACGGTCCAGGCAATCCTGAAGCGTACAAGACCGGCAAGATTTCGCCGGAACGCGCTGCCGAAATGCCGAGTTCGCCGAACAATGCCGCACTTCAGGTGCTGGTGTCGGATGAGTGGTGGAGTTCGCCGGCCGGTGAGGAGGCGCAAAAACGCTGGGCGCAGTTCATCCAGAAATAATCATCGGCCTGTGGAGGGTCACTGATGGCACAGTCGAAACGAAATCCGTCGGCGCTGCATGAGCAGCGTGAGCAACGGCTCATGCTGATGCTGCTGGCGCCAGCCCTTGCGGTCGTCGTCGTTCTGCTGGTCCTGCCGCTTCTGTGGCTGGGCTGGCAGTCGATCCGACAGGATGGCGGCTTTACGCTCGCTCACTATCAGCGGTTCCTGACGGATTCCGTCTACTGGATGACCTTCCTTCAGACCTTCCGCATTGCGGCGGTCGTCACGCTGATGACCGTCCTCCTCGGCTATCCCGTCGCCTATGTGGCGGCGGGCCTGCCCCAGCGCTGGAGCGTGCTTGTTCTCGCCATGGTGCTGCTGCCTTTCTGGACATCCGTTCTGGTGCGCGCCTATGCCTGGCTCATCCTGCTGCAGCGCAACGGTATCATCAATTCGGCGCTGACGGGATCGGGCCTGATCGATGCGCCGCTCCGGCTGGTCAACAACGAATTCGGCACGGTCATGGCGACGATCCACATCCTGCTGCCCTTCATGGTGCTGCCGCTCTATGCGACGATGAAGAAAATACCCACGGAACTGACCATGGCCGGCGCCAGCCTCGGCGGCTCACCCATGCATGTATTCTGGCGGGTTTTCCTGCCGCTGTCGCTGCCGGGCATGATCGCCGGCATGGTGCTGGTCTTCGTGCTCACCCTTGGTTTTTATATCACGCCGGAACTGCTGGGCGGCGGGCGCACCTACATGGTCTCCATGCTCGTTTCGCGCAACATCGAGGTTTATAACGAATGGGGCGCGGCCTCGTCGATCAGCGTCGTCCTGCTTGTCTGCGTTTTTCTGGTTTTCCGGCTGGCGAGCCTCATCATTCCGTTCGAACGCATCATGGGAACGAGGTGACGCATGAGCCTGTCGAAAATCCTTCTCTACGGTTTTGTGGCCCTCGTTCTCGCCTGGCTGATGATCCCCATCCTGATCATCCTGCCAATGTCCTTTTCCGGCGCGCGCTTCCTTGCTTTCCCGCCGCCATCCTGGTCGCTGCGCTGGTATGAGGCTTATCTTGGCAGCGCCGCCTGGATGCAGGCAACGCGTGTAAGCCTGATCGTCGCCGTCTCCAGCGCCGTCATCGCCACCATTCTCGGGACTGCGGCGGCCTATGCGCTCAACCTCACGCAATCGCGGCTGGTGCGCAGCCTGCAGGCGCTGCTGCTTCTGCCGCTGATCGTGCCGATCGTCATCACCGCCGTCGGTGTCTTCCTGGTTTACGCTCAGATCGGGCTTCTTGCCTCGCTGACCGGGCTGATCCTCGCCAATGTCATGCTGGGCCTGCCCTATGTCGTCACCTCGGTCCTGGTCGGGCTGCGCAAGTTCGACCACACGCAGGAGATGGTGTCGCGTAGCCTCGGCATGAACCGCTGGCGGACCTTCTTCATCGTCACCCTGCCGCAAATCCGCCCGAGCGTCATTTCCGGTCTGCTCTTCGCCTTCATCTCCGCCATCGATGAAACCGTGGTTTCGCTGTTCATTTCCGGCGGCGAATATCAGACGCTTACCAAGCGCATGTTCACAGCGCTGCGCGACGAGATCGATCCGACCATCGCCTCGATCAGCTCCCTGCTGACGGCGATCTCGTTCATCCTGCTGATGCTGGCGGCGATCAACGCCCGCAACACCGAATATTCGCAGGGACGGGCGACATGATCGTCGATCACCTGATCCTCGGCGGCGGATCGGCGGGCTGCGTCCTGGCCGCCCGCCTTTCCGCAGATCCGCTGCGGACGGTCGTTCTGGTCGAGGCCGGGCGCAATATTTCGGCGGACGATATCCCGGATGAGGTGCGCAGCCGTTATCCCGGCCGTGCCTATCTCGATACGCGCAATATCTGGTCGCAGCTCACGGCGTTGATGGGCCATGCCCGTTCCAACGCGGCGCCCCGTCCACCGCGTCGCTACGAGCAGGCGCGGCTTCTGGGCGGAGGCTCGGCGATCAATGCGCTGATGGCCAATCGGGGTGCGCCGGCCGACTATGCCGAGTGGCAGGCGCTTGGGGCGGACGGCTGGGGCTGGGACGATTGCCTGCCCTATTTTCTGAAGATCGAAGCCGACAGGGATTTCTTCGGCCCGCTTCACGGCACGACCGGGCCGCTGACGATCCGGCGCATATCCGACGACAGGATTTCACCCTTCGTCGACCGAGTCATGAAAACGCTGGACCGCCGCGGCTATCCGACAAGGCCGGATCAGAACGGACCCTGGGAAGACGGCGTCTTTCGCGGCGCCATCGCCGTCAGCGATAGCGGGGAGCGCTTGCCGACCTCGCTTGCCTATCTGACGCCGGACGTGCGCAAACGTTCTAATCTCAGGATCATCACCGAAAGCGTCGCGGACCGCATCCTGTTCGATGGTCGTCTGGCCACGGGTGCGAGATTGGCGGGTGCTACGGCGGAGACGATCCATGCGGCGGAAGTGATCGTCTCGGCCGGCGCCATTCACACGCCCGCATTGCTGATGCGCTCCGGTATCGGCCCCGTCGGTGACATCGCCGCCGTGGGGGGCAATGTCGTGGCCGGACGCAGCGGCGTCGGGCGCAATCTGATGGAGCATCCTTCGATCGCCGTCGCTGCCTATCTGCCGCCGCAGATGCGGGTGCGTGACAGGGGAGAACACCACGAACAGGCAATCTGGCGTTTCTCGTCCGGTCTCGACGGCGCGCCGCAGGGTGACATGCATGCCGCCATTCTGTCGCGATCCGGCTGGCATTCCATCGGTTTGCGGTTGGGCAGCCTGTTCTTCTGGGTTAACAAGTCCTATTCGCGCGGCTTTGTGAAGCTTGTTTCGCTTGACCCCCATGTGGAGCCCGAGGTCGACTTCAGAATGCTGAGCGACGAGCGTGATCTGAGGCGGCTCAAGCTTGCGCTGCGGCTGGGAGCGGAGGCTCTGTCCGATCCTTTCATGGCGGGGCACAGCGGCACTGTTTTTCCATCGAGCTATTCGCCCCGGGTGGCGAAGGTCGCTGCACCGGGGACATGGAACGCGTTGCAACGGGGTCTTTTCTCGGGTCTTCTGGATGTGGCGGGCCCGCTGCGCCCCGCATTGGTGCATTCGGCGATAACACTTGGCACGACCATGCGGGGGCTGCTTGAGGACGACAATGCGTTGACGGAATTCGTCCGCCGCCATGTGGGCGGCACATGGCATCCGTCGGGAACGTGCCGCATGGGATCGGCTGACGATCCCATGGCGGTGGCGTCGTCCACGGGCCGCGTGCACGGCGTGGAAGGATTGAGGGTCTGCGACGCATCGCTGATGCCGTCGATCCCTTGCGCCAATACCAACATTCCCACAATCATGATCGCGGAGCGGGTCGCCGACTTCATCCTGGCCGGCCGCTGAGATCATTGGAGACGGATATGGACAACTATCTCAAATTCTATATCGACGGCGCCTGGGTCGATCCTCTCGGCGGCCAGCGTCTATCCGTCGTCGACCCCGCCACCGAAGAGCCTTTCGCGGAGATAGCCATGGGATCGGCGGCGGATGCCGAGCGCGCCATCGCCGCCGCGCGCCGCGCCTTTGCTTCCTTTTCGCAGACGACGCGGGAAGAGCGCCTCGGCCTGCTTGAGCGCATTCTTGAGATATTGAAACGTCGGCAGGACGAGATCGGCGACGTGATCTCTCATGAGATGGGCGCTCCACGAAAAATGTCGCGGGATGAGCAGGCGGGTATCGGCGTGGCACATTTCGAGCAGACGATCCGCGCCATGCGTGATTTTCCGTTCGAATACATGCAGGGTACGACCTGCATCGTCCATGAGCCGATCGGTGTCGTCGGCATGATCACGCCGTGGAACTGGCCGATCAACCAGATCGCCTGCAAGGTGGCCCCGGCGCTCGCCACCGGCTGCACCATGGTGCTGAAACCCTCGGAAATCGCGCCGCTCAACGCCATACTTTTCGCAGAAATCCTGCACGAAGCCGGTGTTCCCAAGGGCGTGTTCAACCTCGTCAACGGCGACGGCCCAACCGTGGGCACGGTGCTGGCGAGCCATCCCGATATCGACATGGTTTCCTTCACCGGCTCGACACGCGCCGGCATTTCGGTCGCACAGGCGGCGGCCCCGACGGTGAAGCGCGTGCATCAGGAACTGGGCGGCAAATCGCCCAATATAGTGCTCCGAAGCGCTGACCTCGACGCTGCCGTGCGCGCCGGCGTGAGCAGGTGCTTTGCCAATTCCGGCCAGTCCTGCAATGCGCCGACCCGTCTTCTCGTCCCTGCGGAGCAAATGGACCGGGTGATTGGCATCGCCCGTGCGGCGGCGGAATCGGTCCGTGTCGGTACACCCGGCGATGCCGAAACGGATATCGGGCCGGTTGCCAGCAAAACGCAATTCGACAAGATCCAGAGCCTCATCCGCAAGGGAATGGAGGAAGGGGCGGAGCTCGTTGCCGGCGGGCTCGACCGGCCAGCGCATCTGAACAGCGGCTATTATATACGGCCGACAGTCTTTGCGCGCGTTACGAACGACATGACGATCGCGCGTGAAGAGATTTTCGGGCCTGTGCTTGCCATTCTCGGTTATGGCAGCGAGGACGAGGCGGCGGATATCGCCAACGACACGCCCTATGGGCTGGCATCCTATATTCAGGGCGCACCCGAGGAGGCGCGTGCCTTCGCACGACGGCTCAGAACCGGCATAGTGCGCCTCAACAGCTCCGCCTGGGATGGGGCCGCGCCCTTCGGCGGCTACAAGCAGTCGGGCAACGGTCGGGAATATGGCAAGTTCGGTCTGCACGAGTTCACCGAAATCAAGGGCATCGTCGGCTTCGGAGACTGACCGTTACGACCCATCTCGTATCGTGACGCGTTCATCGGGACTCGCCTCGAAATCGGGAAGCGTTAGACCTTCATCCCCATCGCGCCGTGCCGACGGCGATAACAGGGCCGGTTGCCTGACCAGTCGGCGAGCCGCCGAAAGGTTCGACACTGATCGCGAAGGTGGTGCCTTCGGTGATGCTGTTGCGCATGTCTGCGGGGATTATAAGATCGCCATTCGTGCCGGGCTGGAAGACGCCGAGCGAGCGGGTCTTGCCGCCTTCCATCACCAGCCACAGTTCCAGCGATTTTTCGTCGGTCTTGCCGGTTGCGACAGGCACAATGCGCATCCGTCCGGATTCCGCATCGTAGGAGGCGAGGAGATTAACCTGGCTGTCGGTCGTTGCAAGTTCGGCCACCAGCGGGGTGGCGCCCCGCCATTTTTCGGGGAAGGCGGCGTAAACGATGGCCGCCACGGCGGCTGCGCTGGTGGCAACCGAGATCCAGCGCCAGAAGGACGCGGAATTCCAGAGGCTGCCATTGGTATTGACGGTCCTGCTGCCGAACAGGCGTTCTTCGATACGCGCAAGAACAGTGGCGCTCGGTGCCTGCTCCTGGTAATCGGCATTGAAGTCGGAAAATTCCGCCTCCCAACGCTGCACCAGCTGTGCGAAGGCCTCATCGTCCTGCATGCGTCGTTCCAGTTCACGACGCTTTTCGAGCGGCAGGACGCCCAGAACATATTCACCGGCGAGGATGTCGTCGCGCGAATGCTTGCCGCCGCTCTGTTCGCCCGTCGTCATCGCTGCATGCACTCTCTGAGTTTGAGAAGACTGCGTCGCAGCCAGGTTCTGACCGTGTTGAGCGGCACGCGCAATTCTTCGGCGAGTTCGAGATAGCTCAAGCCCTCGACATAGGCCCGGCGGACCGCCTGTGCGTGTACGGTCTCAAGCTCGCGCATGCAGTCTTCGATCCTGCGGCCTTCATCGGCGAGAACGATCTGCTGCTCAGGATCGCGGGCGCTCTCGTCGGCAAGATCGTAGGCTTCCTCAATGTCGTCGGTTATGGGCTTGCGCGCGCGGATCGTGTCTATTGCATGGTTGCGGGCAATGGCGGCAAGCCATGTGGCGGGTTTGCCGGCGCTGGCGGCAAATGTTCGCGCCCGCTGCCATACCTTGATATAGATTTCCTGCAGCGCCTCCTCGGCTTCCGTTCTGTCACGCAGAATTTTCAGGCAGATCGCGAAAAGCTTCGGACTGGTTGCCTGATAAAGCGAGACGAATGCTGAACGATCACCCATGCCGACGCGGTTGATAAGGCCTGCGATCTCTGTGCCCTGCATTCGAACCTTCCTTGCTGCGCCTCCTTTATAGGGTCGTCTTTCGCAGGAAGACAAGAGATGCATGCTCATGCTGCGAACCTGGCAACGACTGGGCCGCAGGGTTATCGCACTTAAGCGGCCGGTAAGAAGGGATGTCGTCATCATAAATCCGTCGGATTTTCCAGCGCGCCGATCAGCCGCACCGTGATGAGATAGCCGATTGTAGCCGCTGCCGCGGAGACGAAGGTTCCCCATAGAAGATCGGCGACGGTCAGGGTCGTGGACCAGCTTTTCAACGTCGCCTGATTGGTCAGGTCGTAAGTGGCATAGGCCATGAAGCCGACCACTGCGCCATAAAGCAGCGCGGTCGTCCATTCCCCCGTCTGAAAGGCCGGGCGAACTGCAAGAAAAGTGAGGCCGGCGGCATAGATGAGGTAAAAGACAACCGCCGGAGCAAGCCGGAAGTTTTCTACCAGAAGATCGCCGATGGCCGGGCGGTAAAGACGTGACGCCATCGTGCTCAACCAGATGAAATCAATCACCAGAAAGGCGACGAGGGTAAAAAGGTAGGCTGCGAAATAGGTTTTCATTGGTGGTTTCCTTTGAAGGGCCTCGATAAGGAAGCGACGATGTGGGTCGAAGCAACGTGGAGATGTGGCTAGTCGATCCTTGTCCAGTTTATGCCCTTGCACAGCAGACCGGCGACGATACAGCCTTTCGTGGTCATGCCGGTGCCGTTTATTGTCACTGTTATCCTGTAGGATTTATCCCGCTGGGGGTCGAAAGCGGTGCCGGAATAGCTGCCTGCCTCTGTCTGCTTTATGTCCATGATCAGCCGGTCCCCGGCCTTTTCCTTCGGAGTGCCCGGCTTGATCCAGGTGTTTGTGGCACAGATATTTTCACCGCAGGGCGCGATCAGTACTTTCGCCTTGCCGTCTCCGCGCGCCCAGTTGCCGTCGATATCGGCCGCCGTCGCGTTGGACGCGACCAGCAGTGGCCATAGGACGGAAGCAACCGTCAATCCGTTGATCATCATTGTCTCTCTCCGCAGTTTGGTCCCGCCTTATCTGTGTTCGATCGTATAGAAGCCGACGTTTATGCTCCCCTCGGCAAAGCCTGCCTCGCAATAGCAAAGGTAATAATCCCAAAGCCGTCGAAAGCGGTCATCGAAGCCGAGCAGGGAAATCGTCTGCCACCGCGCATGAAAACGCTGGCGCCATTCGGCGAGCGTGAGCGCGTAGGACTGGCCGAAAAGTTCCTTATCGGTGAGCTTCAGGCCGGTTTTGCCGACCGCCTTTTCGAGCGCGGCATTTGAGGGCAGAAAGCCGCCGGGAAAGACGTATTTCTGGATGAAATCCGCCTTACGCCGATATGTATCGAAGCGGCTTTCTTCAATCGAAATGATTTGCAGCACCGCACTGCCGCCCGGTTTCAGGCATCTTTTCAGCGTTTCGAAATAGCTCGGCCAATAGGCCTCGCCGACTGCTTCGAACATTTCGACGGAGACAATCCTGTCGAATTGGCCGTTCAAGTCGCGGTAATCCTGCAGCCTCAGATCGATGCGGTCTGTACTGTCGGCTTTTTCCGCTGCATTTTTTGCCCATTTTAACTGGGAGGGGGAGAGAGTGATGCCGGTGACGGTGGCTTTGGCCTGCGTGGCAAGGTGAATGGCGAGTGCGCCCCAGCCGCAGCCGATCTCCAATATGTTTTCGCCGCCGCTCAATTTCAGTTTATCGACGATACGTTCCAGTTTTTTCAGTTGGGCGGCCTCGAGCGTAGACGCCATGTCGTCGAAAATCGCCGACGAATACAGCATAGAGGGATCAAGCCACTGCCGGTAAAACTCGTTGCCGAGATCATAATGCGCTTCGATATTGCGGCGGCTGCCGCGTCTGGTATTGGCATTCAACCCGTGCGTAGTGCGGTTGAGAAGGCGCATCGGCAGGCTGCCGCGCATTGACCTTGCGAACGCCTCGCGATTTTGGGCCGCAAAGCGGATCAGCGCCGTCAGATCTGGTGTGGTCCAGTCACCTTCGATGAAACCCTCGGCAAAGCCGATGTCGCCGTTCAGCAGCATCCGCCGGATCGCGCGCCAGCTATGCAGGACAAGGATTGCCTCGCTGCCATTCGTTGCGCCGGATTTTTCAATGACGCCGCCGCCGGGAAGAATGATATGTAATCGTCCCCTGTCGATATTGCTCAACAGCCGGTTGATGAGCCACATGCCTGGGCTGAAGCGGTCGCTCAGGCGCGTATTCTTCGCCGATAATTCCGTGAGATTGTCAAACGGGGTCATGAATTTTGGCCTCGATTTGCGACGATGAAGGATGATGGAAGGAGACTGGACCGGCAGGCGGCAGCGGCCGTTTTCTGAGCTGCACGCCTTTCAGCCAAATTTTCAGGGCCTCCCAATGAATGCCCAGAATGACCTTGAGCGTCAGGAGGGGAATTGCGAAGAAAGCTTTCAGAAGCGCACCGTCCGTCAATTCGACACGCCGGGCCAGATGCCGCGCCGTCAGGATCAGGCCGTCATTGTCGAAAGTATCGATGACGATTTTCAGCCTGTCGCCGGGCGGGGCGACGCGGAAAACATAGCGGAGATCCATGTCCATGAATGGAGAGACATAAAAAGCCTTGTCGCATCGCTGGACGATCTCGGTCGATTTGCCGGCTTCCACCGGGATCAGGTATGAGTGTCTCTCGCCAAACGTGTTGTCCACCTCCCAGAGGATAGCTTTGAGCGACAAGTCGCGCCCGTAGCAGAAGAAGACACTGAGTGGGTTGAAGGCCCAGCCGAGTACGCGCGGCATGGTGAGCAGACGTATCGGCCCTCCGTCCACTGCCATGCCTGCCGCCGTCATGGCTGCCTCGATCTGCTGGCGCAGCCCGATGGCGCTGCGGTTGCCGCGGTCCCTGCTGTGAAACGAGAACAGGTTGAACCGGTCTACGGAGAAAAATCGCAATTTCCGGTCGAGCACGTTCAACTCATCGAGGTCGAGGAGCAGCGAATAAATCCGGTAGGCGAGCTTATGGGTTTTCGGCTTGAAACGCGCATGCGTTACATGGCCGGGAAAAAGCGCCGAGGTGAGGGGAGGCGTCATGCCATCGCCTCCATGATTTCCGTGTCTGTCGCAATCGTCGCCAAATCCAGGCGGATGATCCGGTTGTTGTCGTCAGCAACCTTCCATGGACGGGATACGCCGCCAAGATCTTCGGCGACGGCAAGGCCGGCCTGAAGACCATCTTCATGAAAACCGGATCCGAAATAAGCGCCGCAGAACCAGGTGTTTCGCAGACCCTGCAAGGCCCATAGCTCCTGACGCATCTGTTCGGTGCCAGCGTCAAAAACCGGATGGTGATAGGTTTCCTCGGCGATGATTTTTCCTTGATCCGGTTCCCGCGCCGGATTCAGCGTTACGAAAATGTCCGGGATTTCGCCCAGCGGCTGAAGCCTGTTCATCCAGTAGGTAATGCTCGGCAGGCTCGTTTTAATGCGCGTGTCGGCCACATAGTTCCAGCTTGACCAGGCAGCGCGGCGGCGCGGCATGAAACGGCTGTCGGTGTGAAGCACGGCGCGGTTTTGGGTGTAGCCAAACGCGCCAAGAATGCGCCGTTCGGCGCGTGTTGCGTCCGCGAGCATGTCGAGCGCCTGATCCGCATGGGTTGCTATTACCACGTCATCGAAGCGCATGGCTTTGCCGTCCGCAGTGGTGATTTCGACGCCGTCCGGCAGGCGGTGGATGCGCTTAACCGGCGTCGAGAGGAGAATTCGATCCGCAAACGGTGCCGTGATGCGTTTCACATATTCGCGCGAGCCACCGACGACTGTGCGCCAGACCGGCCGATTGCGCAGCAACAGCAGGCCGTGATTGCGGCAGAATTTGATGAAATGCGCCGCCGGATAACGACCGACCTCCATGGCCGGCGTGGACCAGATGGCCGCAGCCATGGGGTAAAGATGATCGTCGCGGAACGCTGAACCATACCGGTTGCGGGAGAGATATTCGTCGAGAGACAGATCGCCCATCAAATGCAGGTCGCGTGGGGCATTGCGGTAAAAGCGCAAAAGGTCCGCAAGCATCGCCCAGAAACGTGGCCTCAGGATGTTGGACTTCTGGGCCAGCAGGCCAGGGCCCGTTCCGCCGGAATATTCGAAACCGCCATCATTCAGAGAAACGGCGAAAGACATGTTCGAAGCTGCGGTCGCCACGCCCAGTTGCTGGAAAAGCGCGGTGAGATTGGGATAGGTCTGCTCGTTATAGACAATGAATCCGGTATCGACATGGACTTGTCCATGGTCCGTGCTGAACGTCACCGTATTGGTATGGCCTCCGATGCGGTTAGCCGCTTCGAAAACAGTTACATCGTGTCGTTGCGACAAAAGCCAGGCCGCTGACAAACCTGAAATTCCCGTTCCGACGACGGCGATGCGGCGGCTTTGTTCCTTTTTCGCTTCGGTATCTACCATTTTTCCTCGCTATAGCACTGCCAATCCAGTCTTGGGGACTGCGACATGTACGAGGAGGCCGCCCGATCAGTTTCACCGGCGCATCGATTTTTTGAAATTTTGTCCGGCGCCTGAAACTATTTTGCGGGTCCGCTCGTATTTGCCATCACGAAACCCGACCTCAAACCATTCAAAATGGCGAGCGAATTAGTGATGTTTTCTGTAGTCGTGACGCTTGCCATTCTCATGTCGCTTCTGATGGCGGGCGCTTGGGCGTTGCAGAGAGCAACCGGTTCAAGCGGCTGGATCGACGCGGTCTGGGCTGCGAGTGTCGGGCTTGGCGGAATTTTCGCTGTTGTTTTCGCCGTGGGAGACGGCTGGCGGCGCGGTGCTACACTTTTCCTGGTCGTTGTCTGGTCCCTGCGGCTTGCCGGCCATATCGGCATGCGCACGCAAGGAGGCGGGGAAGATCCCCGCTATGCAAAGCTTATGGAGCAATGGGGGAGCGCTGCCGCCCTGCGGCTGTTCATCTTCCTGCAGATACAGGCAATCGCCGCTTTCGTGCTTGTTCTTGCGGTCTATCTTGCGGCAAGCAACACCCATGTGTTTCCGCGTATGGTTGACGTTATCGCCATGGTGGTTGCCCTTGGCGCGCTGGCAGGCGAAGCGCTCTCCGACGCCCAGCTCTGGAAATTCAGAAAGACCGCAGCGGCAAAAAACAGTGTCTGCGAAACCGGGCTGTGGCGTTATTCCCGCCATCCCAACTATTTTTTCGAATGGCTTTTCTGGTGCGGTTTTCCGCTGCTGGCCATTCAGGGGCAGGCCTTGTCATGGGTATCGCTCGCCGCACCGGCGATGATGTACTGGCTGCTTGTCCATGTCTCCGGCATTCCGCCGCTTGAAGACCATATGCTCCAATCGCGCGGGGAAAAATTCCGCGCCCTTCAACAACGCGTCAACGCCTTTTTTCCGGGGCCGCGCAAGAACGAGGACAGGCCATGAACATGCTCGCACTCGCCATCAACGCCGCCGAGCGCGCGCCGCTCAGCGACAGCGTGACGCTCGCCGGAATAGATATGCTCTGCGCACGGACGAAGCGGCGGCTTGCCGCCATTACAGCGGATGCGGAAGAGGCTTTCGCGGCGGATATGGTGAAGTTTCCCGTCGCCAGCCATACCGACGATGCAAACAAACAGCATTATGAAGTGCCCGCGGCATTTTTTGCGCTCGTTCTGGGAGAGCAGCGCAAATATTCCTGCTGTTATTATGACGATGCCACGACGACGCTGGATGAAGCTGAAAATATTGCTTTGGCCAAGACCTCGGCCCATGCCGGCCTTGAGGACGGCATGGATATCCTGGAACTCGGCTGCGGATGGGGTTCGTTATCCCTCTATATGGCCGGCCGTTTCCCAAATGCGCGCATCACGTCAGTCTCGAACTCCGTGTCGCAGCGCGAATATATAATCGGTCGTGCCCGAGAACGGGGTTTTTCAAACCTTTCTGTAGTGACGGCCGATATGAATGATTTCACGACGGGCGATCGTTTCGACCGTGTCGTATCCGTGGAAATGTTCGAGCATATGTCGAATTGGCGCGTGTTGTTCGAGCGTGTTCACTCGTGGCTGAAGCCGGACGGCAGGTTTTTCATGCATGTGTTTAACCACCGCGACCGATCCTATCGTTTCGACCACAACAATCCTGCCGACTGGATCGCCCGGCACTTCTTCACCGGCGGCATCATGCCGGCCTTCGACCTTCCCCATCGCTTTAGTCAGCTTTTCGCCGTCGAGCGGGAGTGGCGCTGGTCAGGGTCGCACTATCGTCGGACAGCGCTCGATTGGCTCGAAAATTTCGACAAAAAAATTGACCGTATCCGGCCCATTCTGCAGCAAACCTATGGTGCCGACGCCCGGCTGTGGGAAAGGCGATGGCGATTGTTCTTCCTGGCGACCGCGGGGCTTTTCGGGCATGAGGGCGGTGACGTTTGGGGTGTGGGGCACTACTTTTTTAAGAGGGTTTAGTGTTGGCGCCACACAATCGGCGTCGGCACGTTCTAAAAACCGCGCTCGAAACGTTTGCCAAAACGAACGTTTACATCCCCGCAATAATGAATAGGCTGGCCGCATCTTTTGAGCATGTCAAACGTTCTTGCAGAGAGAGCGGCTGGAGAAAGTCATGAGTTCAGTTACGCCGAAACTGGATAGTTGCGGCGCCTAGCCCATCCATATCCCCGACGCCATTCAGGAGCATGGGGCTCTTCTTGTCGTGTCTGCTAGGGAGCGTTTCGTGGTGCAGTTTCTTTCCATTCGGTTCCTTCCCGGAAAGCTACTATTATTCGGACGCCGACCTGGTCGTGCCAAACGCCGCCGCGACGCGTGCCATGGCGCTCAAGATGGCAGTTGTCACGACCCTACCGGAGGAACTTTTCCTGCTCCAAACCATGGGTGCGTGAGACGGTGCGCGGTTGGATGTCTAATTCTGGACTGTGGTTGTCGCGCAAGCAGCGTCGGACGTTTCGTCAGCCGTGGCTGCGACGTGAAGCCTATGGCGATATGCTGACCGATATTAAGGAGCGTCAGGACCAGCACGCCAAGCCGACGATAAAGAGTAACAGCGACAAGAATGGCTACGTCAAGCATGCCCGTAGGCCGGGCCGGCGGACGGATATCATGAGCGATTCAACGGTGATTGCAGAACGAAAGAAGGCGCTGTTGCCACTCGATACTGCCGAATAGCGCATCGATAAATTGTCTCAAAGCTGAAGCCGAAGGGGTGTATCTACCACCCGCCCCGATCTGACAAGTCTCCGTGGATTCAGGCCCCCGCAACCAAACATCCAAAACTCCCGGAGCAAACGCGCCGGGAGTTTTTTTGTTGTCACGTGGAATTTCGGGCGATCATTTTACCGGGCAAGGTGACTGTTTCGGCTTCAATGGCTCCGGTGATCATTCCGATGATGGCCTCGATCATTTCGTGGCGAGGTTGTTCATATGTGGTGAGACCGTATGCGGGGGAACCTCCGAGTTCATAATTGTCGAATCCGACGATGGCCATGTCTTCAGGCACTCTCAGGCCGAAGTTCCCGCGAATTTCATCCATGGCGCCGAAAGCCAGGATATCGTTCTCACACATAAGGATGTCGACGCGTTCGGAAGGTGCAGTTCGCGACAGATATTCGCGGGCGGAGGCTGCTCCCGCTGCGGCGCTGTATTTTTCGGCAGACAGGAGCTCGATCTCGCCGACGCCCTTTTCCGCCCAGAAATCTGTAAAGTGCTGCCGGCGTCTGAGCGCCGTCGAAAGCGCCGTCGCGCCGCTCATGAAGCCGGGCTTTCGATATCCCCGTTCGTATAAATGATTGACGATGTCTCTCAGCGCCAGCTCGGCGTCGCATACGACGGCGGGCACGCCGTCGATCTGGCTATCGCGTGCCAGAACGAACATGGGCGGCATTCCGTGGCCGAGCTGACGGTCTGTCAACGTTTCATCGCGAAATGCGGTGCCAAAAAGAATGATGGCGTCAACCTGACGCTGGTCGGCATGCAGCAGGGCGTGCACGTGATCGAAGTGGCTATTGATGTTGATGAGCATGGCAACGAGGCCGGCGGCCTGCAGACGCTCCGTCAGCGTTTCAAGAAACGGCAGTTTCTGGGGATTGGCGAAATCATCGACGAAGACGGCGACCTGATGGGTCAGATTGGTGGCAAGGCTCCGGGCAAGAAGATTTGGCGAGTAATTCAGGGCAGCCGCCGATTCCAGCACGCGCCGTTTGCTTTCCTCGGTAATCGACGCACCGGGTGTGAAAGCCCGGATAACGGTCCATTTCGATACGCCGGCTGCGGTCGCCACCTCTTTCGCCGTCGCTCTCCTGGTAGTTTCCCGCTTGCGCATAGTGCCTCCGACCAAAATGGAACGAACATTCCATTTCGGATTCCGATGAAATGAACGCTTGCTTTTAACCCATTCGCGGCTATGATGCACCTGCTTGCACCCGGTAGCAAGATATTTGCACCCGGTAGCATTTACATTTTACCGGCTTGAGGAGTGGGCCGGTACAAGGAGGAGGAACCACATGAAATCTATTCTCAGGAAACTCGCCCATGGCGCACTCGTCGCCGGAATAGCCGTGTCATGCTCTGCGACGGCCAGAGCGCAGGATCAGGTGACCATCATCGCGGTCACCCACGGTCAGGCGTCCGATCCTTTCTGGTCTATCGTCAAAAATGGCATGATGCAGGCGGGCAAGGACAGCAATGTCCGGGTCGATTATCGCGCGCCCGAAACCTTCGACATGGTCGCGATGGGTCAACTCATCGATGCGGCTGCAAACCAGACCCCGGCGGGGATAGTGATTTCCAATCCGGACCCAGATGCCCTTGGTCCAGCGATTGAAAAAGCAGTTGCCGCGGGCATTCCGGTCATCTCGATGAATTCCGGCATCTCGGCCACGGAAAAGCTCGGCATCAGGCTGCATGTCGGTCAGGATGAACTGCCTGCCGGCGTCAAGGTTGGGGAGAAGCTGAAGTCTCTCGGTTTGAAGCATGTTCTTTGCGTCAACCAGGAGGTGGGCAATGCGGCTCTGGACCAGCGCTGCGCCGGAACGGAAAAGGGTTTTGCAGGCGGCAAGGTAACGGTGTTACCGACGACAGCCGACCCGGCGGAAATCGAAGCCAAGATTCAGGCGGCGCTCACCTCAGATCCGTCGGTGGATGTTGTTCTCGGCCTTTCTGCGCCGCTGGTCGGCGAACGCGCGGTGGCGGTCGTCGAAAAGTTGGGTGTCGGCGACAAGGTCAAGGTTGCATCCTACGATCTGTCGGCGGGTTTTCTGAAGGCGGTTGCGGACGGGAAGGCACTCTTTGCGGTTGATCAGCAACCCTTCCTGCAAGGTTATCTACCGGTGACATTTCTTGCGCTGAACGCACGTTACGGCACCATTCCGGCGGGCAACGTCGCCTCCGGCCCAAGTTTCGTCGAGAAGGACACGGCGGCCGCAGTCATCGAAAAATCCTCCCAGGGCATCCGCTAGGCCGGATGGAAGCGTGGCTCCCGCCAGAGCGGGAGCCACCCCGAATGCAACCTTTGCCTCGATGCGCGACCATTTCGGCCGAATGCCGTTGCGCGCAAAGACGACACCCAATCTGAGGAACAAACCCATGACGCTGGCCAACGAACAGAACGGGTCCCCGACCCGATCCGACGAGCGGCTAAAAAAGGTTTCGATGATGACCGCTCTCCTGCGTCGTCCGGAACTCGGCGCTGTCGCCGGGCTGGTGCTTGTCACCATCTTCTTTTTCTTCACCGCCAATCCGGCCATGTTCACGCTGGCCGGTGTGGTCAATTTCATGGCCCCGGCTGCCCAGCTCGGCATTCTTGCCATCGGCGCCGCTTTATTGATGATCGGCGGTGAATTTGATCTGTCGATCGGATCGATGGTCGCCTTTGCCGGTCTCGTATTTGGCACGGCGCTGGTGGTTCTCAATCTCCCGCTCAGTGTGGCGATCCTGATTGCGCTCGGATTTGCCGTGGTCATCGGCGTCACGAATGCCCAGCTCACGATGCGAACGGGTCTTCCCTCGTTCATCGTCACGCTTGCATTCCTCTTCATTCTGCGTGGCCTCACGCTGGTTGGCCTCAAATGGGCAAGCGGCGGAGCGACACAGCTTCGTGGCATGAAGGAAGCCGCCGCCGACAGCCCGCTTGCCCCGATTTTTTCCGGCGACGCCTTTACCGGCCTGTTCTCCTGGCTCGGCAGCCGGGGCATCATCGAGACATTTCCAAATGGAACACCGAAGGTCCCCGGCATTCCGGTGGAGATCCTGTGGTTCGTCCTGATCGCCCTGCTTGCTACCTGGGTGCTTCTGCGGACGCGTTTCGGCAACTGGATCTTTGCCGCCGGCGGTGACCCGCGTGCGGCGCGCAAGTCGGGCGTGCCAGTGGCGCGCGTGAAGACCACCCTGTTCATCATAACGGCCATGTGCGCCACACTCGTAGCGATCCTCACCGTGCTGGATGCCGGCTCCACGGATGCCCGCCGTGGGTTTCAGAAGGAATTCGAGGCCATTATCGCGGCCGTCATCGGCGGCTGCCTTCTGACAGGCGGTTACGGTTCGGCGATCGGCGCGTTCTTCGGCTCGATTGTCTTTGGCATGGTGCTGATCGGTCTTACCTACACGTCGATAGATCAGGATTGGTATCTCGTGTTCCTCGGCGGCATGCTGCTAACGGCCGTCATTTTCAACAATGTGATCCGCAAACGCGTCACGGGAGAACGCTGATGAGCACATCTCAGACGCCAATCGTCGAGGTAAGGAACCTCGTCAAATATTTCGGCTCCATCATCGCGCTCAACGGCGTATCGCTGAGTGTCAATGCCGGCGAGGTTCTCTGCCTTCTCGGAGACAATGGCGCCGGCAAGTCCACCCTCATCAATACCCTGTCCGGCGTGTTCAAGCCGACATCGGGAGAATTCCTCGTCGAAGGCCAGCCACGCATATTCGACGGTCCGCGGAATGCGCTCGATGCCGGCATCGCGACCGTCTATCAGGATCTTGCGATGATCCCCCTGATGTCGGTGACGCGGAACTTTTTCATGGGCCGCGAACCTCTGAAGGGTTTCGGTCCCTTCAAGAGCATGGACATGGATTTTGCCGACAGGGTCACGCGTGAGGAGATGCGCAAGATCGGTATCGATGTGCGCGAGCCGGATCAGGCGGTGGGCACCCTGTCGGGCGGTGAACGGCAATGCGTCGCCATCGCGCGCGCTGTCTATTTCGGGGCGAAGGTGCTCATCCTCGATGAGCCGACGTCGGCGCTCGGCGTCGCGCAGACCTCGATGGTTCTCAAATATATCAACCAGGTCCGCAATAACGGGCTCGGCGTCATTTTCATCACGCATAATGTCCGCCACGCCTATGCCGTCGGCAACCGGTTCACGGCGCTGAATCGCGGCAAGACCCTCGGGACCTATTCGAAGAGTGAAATTGGCATCGACGATCTGCAGAACCTGATGGCAGGCGGCAAGGAGTTGCAGTCCATCTCCGAGGAGCTGGGCGGAACCATCTGACTAGACATTCCCGAACGAATATCCGGTTCGGCGCGATCGCGCCGCGCCACGATCCCTCATACTCATCAGCAAGGTATTACCCATGAGCGCTTCTGCGAACTCCTTCCCACTGGCGGCCTGCGCCGAGATGTTATGGCGTGACAAGCCGATCGAATGGCGTGCTTCCCGACTCAAGGATCTGGGCTTCGGTGTCGGCCTGTGGAACTGGCCGGAACATGACATCAGCAGACTTGAAGCGACCGGTGCGACCTTCACCATCATGAACGGTTATCTCACCGGCCGGCTCACGGATGACGAAGGCGCGGCAGAGTTGCTCAGCACGGCCCGGCAGACCGCCCGGGTGGGCAAACGCCTTGGCGTTCAGCGGCTGAACCTGCATGGCACGGGCCTTGGAGATCGCGGGCTGCCGGTGCAGCCTGTCGAGGTGGTCACGGGCGCCATGTGGCTAAAGGCGCGTGACACGCTTTGCCGTATCGTTGACCTCGCGGAAGAAGAGGATGTGGTTTTCACCCTTGAGAACCTCAACCTTCCCGTCGATCATCCCGGCGTTCCGTTCGCGCGCGCGGAAGATACGCTGGCGCTGGTTTCCAGCATCAACCACCCGCGTCTGCGCCTCAATCTCGATCTTTACCACGCCCAGATCGGCGAAGGAAACCTCATCGAACTCTGCCGCAGGGCCCTGCCGTGGATCGGGGAGATTCAGGTTGCCGACGTGCCCGGCCGCTGCGAGCCCGGTACGGGTGAAGTCAACTGGAACGGCATTGCCCGGGCGCTGAAAGCGATGGGCTATGCCGGGCCGGTCGGCATGGAGGCCTGGGCATCCGGCGATGCCGACGCAGCGCTCTCGGCTTTCCGCGCTGCATTCACAATCTGACAGCATAAACCCACAGGACGATCCCCATGCCCAAGATAAAACCGGTCAATGTCGGTCTCATCGGCGCCGGCCGCATCGGCTCTTTCCACGGTGAAACCGTCGCCCGGCGACTGGTCGATGCCGAACTCGTCGCCATTGCCGATCCCGCACCGGGTGCGGCAGCAGGTCTTGCGGAAAAACTCGGCGTTGACGCCGCCTATACCGACATTGCTGCATTGCTTGCACATCCCGGTCTCGACGCCGTCATCATCGCAACGCCGGCCCGTTTCCATACCAATGTTCTTGTTCAGACTGCCGAGGCGGGAAAAGCGATTTTCTGCGAAAAGCCGATGGCGCTGACGCTGGAGGATGCCGATCGGGCGATTGCCGCGGCACGCTCGGCCGGTGTTCCCCTCCAGGTGGGCTTCAACCGCCGGTGGGATCAGGCCTTTGCGGAAGGCCGGGCCGCGATCGACGCCGGCAAGGTCGGCGCGCCGCAGCTCATCCGCTCGCTGACGCGTGATCCCGGCCCATTCGCCGCAGACCCCGGCCGTATTCCGCTCTGGACGATTTTCTACGAGACCCTCATCCACGATTTCGACACGCTGTTATGGCTGAACCCCGGCGCCAGACCCGTCGAAGTCTTCGCCATGGCGGATGCGCTTGTCCGCCCTGACGCAAAAGGTGAAGGCTTTCTGGATACGGCGGTGGTCAATATCCGTTTCGACAACGGCTCCATAGCCGTTGCGGAAGCCAATTTTTCGGCGCTCTACGGCTATGACATTCGCGGCGAGGTTTTTGGATCGGCCGGCATGGTGACGATGGGCGATGTGCGTCGTTCAAGCATGACGCTGTTCGATGGGCGCGGCGTCTCGAATGAGACCTGGCGTCGCGATACCGATCACTTTGTCCATGGCTACACCGCGCAACTCGCCTCTTTCATAACGGCCGTTCATCAAGGGACGATGAGTGAAGGGCCGACGGGCCACGACGCACGCAACGCACTGGCGGTCGCCCTTGCCGCCATTCAATCGGTATCCCGGAAACAGCCCGTTGCCCTGAATTGAACCCTATGCGCGCTGGCTTGCCGGCGTGCTTTCCGATCGACAAGGAGCAGGCTCCATGCGTACGCGGCAGACCTTTAAAACGCCGACCAGCATTCAGGACATGAAAGGTCTGATCGTAACGGGGAGCCTGCGATTGTCGGAGCAGCAGGACCATGTCGCGCGAACCATTCTGGCTCGTCCGCATATCGTCGCCTTTGGAACGATCGGTTCCCTCGCCAGCGAATGCGCCGTGTCTCCATCCACCGTCGTCCGTGTCGCCAACTCGCTGGGCTTTGATAGGTTCAGCCAATTCAGGCGGGTTTTTCGCACGCACGTACTGTCGGAAGGAAAGGGGCGTAACATAAAGAATTTTCTATAGATTTTGCCCTGTGAAAGTGAACGTCGCAGGTTCTGCGCGGTGGAGAAGAAAAATGAATATTACCGAGATTTTGCCGGCGGGGGTTCGGCTCGCCGTCAGCCCACTTTCCTGGTCGAATGACGTTCTTGAGGATCTTGGAGCGGACATCTCACTGGAGAGCTGCCTGACGGACACTGCGGATGCGGGGTATCAGGGCATCGAACTCGGGCGGAAATTTCCGCGTGATGGGGCTGTTCTGCGACCTTTGCTTCAGCATCACGGATTGGCTCTGGCGTCTGGCTGGTACTCGGGCAAGCTTGCCGAGCAAAGCGCCGGAGAGGAGATGCTGGACGTTTTCTCTCATGCGGAATTATTGCGCCTGATGGGTTGCAAGGTGATGGTTTACGGAGAGGTGGCGATGATGTCTCCAGGCTCACCGCTGGACACGCCAATGTCACAGCGCTTGGTCATGCCCAGAGAGGATTTTCCGGCATATGCCCTGCGCCTCACGGAATTTTCCAAACGCCTGGCGGGGGATTTCGGCCTGCAGCTCGCCTATCACCATCATCTCATGATGGTTGCTGAAACTTTCGATGAGATTTCTCTTCTGTTCGACAGGGTTGGTCGCGAGACCGGGCTCCTTCTGGACACCGGCCATTCTGTTGCTGCGGGCTTTGACTATCAACGTCTCATCGAGCGTTTCGGTGACCGTGTCGCTCACATACATCTCAAGGATGTCCGCGGCGCTGTCATGGAAAATGTCCGGAACCACGATCTCAGTTTCAATGCCGCGGTGCGAAGCGGGATGTTTACCGTTCCGGGCGACGGCGTGATCGATTTCCAGCCCGTTGCTGCATTCGTGCGGGACAGCTGTTATCAGGGATGGCTGGTGGTGGAAGCCGAACAGGACCCGGCCGCAGCGCCGCCGAGAGATGCGGTGACACGCGCATTCAGGCATGTCGAGAACTTTTGGACGGCTGGGTCAACACCGCATGATGTGTAAATATACGCCTAAGTCCCCATGATCGAATGCCGTTTTGCTCGTCTCCGGTCCTCGGACGATCTGTTCAAGAGGTTCCGATTCGACATTAAGGACCAGCGGCCCCACGCTTTCCGGGCCAGGCTGTCAGCGCGACATCGACCAAAGCCTTTAACCTAGCCCTGCACGCACCGTCGCAAGCCTGCGCAGACATGCCCTGAATGATGGCGCCGTAAAAGCGCGCGAGCGTATCAGTGTCGGTTTGCGTGGGTAGTTCGCCCTCGCTGACGGCGCGGTCGAACCGTGTCTTGAGAATCTGTATTGCCGCCTCGCGCAATCCTGCCGTTGTGCGGGCGACAGAGGCGTTTGCTTCCGAATGCTGGAGAACGGCGGTGGAAACGATGCATCCGCGCGGCTTGTCGGGCTGGGTATGTCCTTCAGCAATATCGTAAAGGTAAGAGGCAAGCGCCTCATAGGCGGGTATTTGCGCCTGCAGCACTTCGGCGCGGCGTTCGCTTTGCTGCGCAATGCTATGATCAAGCGCCAGCCGGAACAATTCTTCCTTTGAACCGAATGTCGCGTAGAGGGACGGCGGGGTGATGCCCATCGCATGGGTGAGGTCCGCTATCGAGGTTCCCTCATAGCCGTGTTCCCAGAACAGCCGGGCTGCGACGTCGAGCCCGGCATTCCGATCAAGCAGGCGCGGTCTACCGCGTTGTTTTCGCGTCATTTCAGACATTTTTATATCGATCACTATAAAAATATTGACAGGTCATGGCCAGGTTTTATTATAACGATCGCTAGTTAAATCACAACGGAGTGATCCATGTCTCAGAAACTATCGAACAAAGTCGCCCTCATAACGGGCAGTTCACGCGGCATCGGCCGTGCCGTGGCTCTGGCGTTTGCGAAAGAGGGTGCAGGTCTTATCGGCGTCCATTATGGCGCGAACCCCGAGGCGGCACAGGCAACGATCCGCGAGATCGAGGCTCTCGGTTCGAAGGCGGTCGCTCTCAATGCCGATCTGCGGGCCGGGAAAGCGGCGACGGACAGCTTGTGGGAGCAGTTCAGGGAGGCCGCGGTCGCTTTCACCGGCTCGCCATCGCTTGATATTCTCGTCAATAATGCGGGCATTGCCCCGGCGACACCGTTGAAAGAAACAACGGAAGCCGCTTTCGACGAGTTGATGACGATCAACTTCAAGGCGCCGTTCTTTCTCATTCAGGCGGTTGCCGATCATCTCCGCGACAATGGCCGCATCATCAATGTCTCGACCGGTTTCACGCGCATCGCGGCGCCGACGCATCCCGCCTATGCGGCGTCCAAGGGTGCGCTTGAGACATTGACGCTGGCGCTCGCCCCGGAATTCGGCCGGCGCGGAATTACGGTCAATTCGGTTCTGCCGGGTGTTACTGAAACCGACATGAACGCCGGATGGCTGGCAGCGCCGGAGGCCCGCGCAGGCGCCGAAGCCCTGTCCGTCTTTTCACGTATCGGTCGCGCCGACGATATTGCGGACGTCATCACATTCCTTGCCTCGAACGATGCCCGCTGGACGACTGGA
Source organism: Agrobacterium leguminum (assembly GCF_015704895.1). Taxonomy (GTDB): domain Bacteria; phylum Pseudomonadota; class Alphaproteobacteria; order Rhizobiales; family Rhizobiaceae; genus Agrobacterium; species Agrobacterium leguminum. The sequence continues at coordinate 61,991 of NZ_JADQWB010000006.1, forward strand.
CAGATGATCGATGCGACGGGCGGTGCGCGGATTTGATTCAGGCATGGCAAATATCCTTGGACGAGCGGCGTCGGGCAGTTTCGCCTGACGCCTACCGATACTAGCCGTGCTTGCGTGCCCACCGCAGATTCTGGGTTTGCCCTCCATAACCATAGGCATCGCCATCGACGGCGTGAACCAGCACATAGCTCGCCTCGTGCACGGGGCCCAGCAGGGCGTTCATCTCGTTATAGACCCGCCGGACCCATTCGGTCGTCTCGTCCTTTATGTTGGTGTGTTCCGTAATCGAAACCTCGACATAGAAGCTTCCGACCTTCTGGTCGGCGAGGCTCGATCCGGCGATGATCCAGTCATCGGGATCGGCGCTCTCGACGAGAACCGCGGTGACAGCCGGGTCCTTGTGCAGAATTTCCGCCGTGAGGCGAGAAAGCAGAGCCGCGACTTCCAGCTTTGGGTCGCGTCCGTTCCGGGGTTTGGTGTAGCGCGCTTTGATCATGGGCATGGTCTTGTCTCCTTGTTGCAGAGACACCTTGCGCAAATTTATTCATAATGAGAATATGGTATTGGATATTCCATACATAGCGATTTTATATGATTGACCTCGAAAGCGTTCGCCTGTTCATTTTCTCTGTCGAACTCGGCAGCCTGACAAAGGCGGCGGAGGCGGCAGGAACCGTGCAACCGGTCGTCAGCCAAAAATTGAAGATGCTGGAGCAGCGTGTCGGCCGGCGGTTGATCGATCGTTCGCCGCGGCATCTGCGGCTAACGGAGGATGGCCAGGTGTTTTTGCCGAAGGCTCGCGAGCTGCTCGCCAAACACGAGGAAGCACTGACCTTCGGTCATGAATCGCCGCTGCACTTTAGCCTGGCCGCCAGTGACCACGCGATTGGGGGCCGCCTTTCGACGGCCATACGGGCGATGCGCGCGGCACTCCCCGCCAATGCGGTGATTGACGTGAATATCGGATTTTCCCGGTACGTGAAGGAAAGTTTCGCGTCCGGACAGGCCGACGCCGCCATTATCCGGCGTAACGGCGGTGGCTCAGACGGCGAAATCCTGCGTACCGACAGGCTGGGATGGCGGGCCGCCCCGGGCTGGCGGCCACGCTCCAACAGCGCCATTCCGCTGGTGTCGCTGGGGTCCGGGTGCGGTGTCCGGGAAATTGCGGTGTCGGAGCTTAGAAGAGCCGGCGTGGAGTGGCGCGATGCTTTCACTGCCGGAAGCTGTTCGGTACTCCATGAAGGAATTCTTGCAGGCGCGGGTGTCGCGGCGATGGGCGATATTAGCGCCCGTGGCCTGCCTGACAGGGGTGTGGAACTGGGGTTACCTTCGTTGCCGCCTTCCGATATCGTTCTTCTTTCCCGCGCAAGAACGCCCGCACATGCATCGGCGATCAGAGCCCTGGCCGCAGCCGTATCCGGCACCGGCGACTAGGTTGAGTAGCGGTTCCCCGCCGCTTTTTGGGCAGTTCCGCTCCAGCCCATCAACAAGTTCGCCTCGTCGCGCGCGCGAATGATGACGTCAGCCCGCATTGCTTAAATCCATGTAAGCGGGTTCAAATTCGTGGCCATCGGGATCTGTGAAGGTGCGGAGATACATGAAACCCAGATCCTTCGGTTCCCGGACATCCGCTTGCCCACCTGCTTTTGCGGCGGCGCCAACCATGGCGTCGACCTCTTCGCGGCTGTCGCGCGAAAGGGCGATCAGCATGCCGTTTGTCGTATGGGCATCGGCGATCGGTTTGGCGGTGAAGGTCTTGTAATAATCGTGCCGCAGAAGCTGGAAGGTGATGGTCTCCGACCACACCATCGAGCTTGCGTCTTCGTTGGAAAACTCTTCGTTCTTCACGCAACCGATCGCCTCATAGAAGGCGGTTGAAACGGCCAGGTCTTTCACCGGCAGGTTCAGGAAAATCATTTTGGCCATTGTCTTTCTCCTCATGGTGGAACGGGGTTACAGGAAGGTCTGCTGAAAGGTCTCGCTCGGATGGATGCAGATGATCTCCAGCCGGTCAGTGCCGATATTTTCGAAGCGATGGGGGATATTGGCAGGCCCAACGACGATGTCTCCCGACGAGCCGCGCGCCCGCTGATCGCCGATTGTGAACTCGGCCTCGCCTTTGCGCACCACCCAGGTTTCGGCATAGGGGTGAACGTGCAGATCAGGGCCGCGACCCGGATCGGCATTGACGAGAAAGATGGATACGGCGCTTCCGTATTCGCATCCTTCATAACGCACCGTCCGGCTCTGGCCGGGGTTCGGTTCCTGATGACGGCGGATGGAAAACATCTGGTCTCCTCCCTGAGACAAAACTATCTTCGCGAGAAGATATATGTGCAGTTTATCTTCCTGTCAAGATATCTATCTTCTCGCAAAGATATATTCACGAAGCCGGCAAAGCCGTATATGGTTTTCGAAATGCTGATGGGGTGATGAGATGAAGCAGGCGATGCCGGACACGACGACGGATCGGACGATGGACGCTGACAGGGAAGATCATGTCGACCGTCTCCGTGGCCAGTGGGCGCGGGAACTGCCTGATATCGATACGGAACCGATGGCTGTCTTCGGGCGCGCCAAACGGCTCAGCAACCTTCTGGCGCCATCAATCGAAGAGACATTTGCCGGCTTCGGTCTCGACCGCGGCGAGTTCGATGTCATCGCGACATTGCGCCGGTCCGGACCGCCCTACCAGCTGACGCCGACGGAAATGTATACGACGCTGATGCTCTCCTCAGGCGGTCTGACGCACCGGCTTGATCGATTGGAAAAGGCCGGCCTCATCGAGCGCAGAAAATCGAAGCTCGATGGGCGCAGCGTCGTTGTCTGCCTCATGCCGGCGGGCATTGAGCTGGCGGAAAAGGCGTTTCGCCAGGACATGGCGAGCGAGCAGACTTTCCTGCAGGGGCTCACTCCGGACGAGCGCGATAACCTCGCGGCGCTGCTGAAAAAGCTGGTGCTGGATATCGAGGCCCGCGTGTAGCTTCTGGCGCAGTTCTTTCATTCGAGCGATCTGCAAATCAGAGGCTGTTTGCCGGCACCTACGGTTCGCGCCGCCATTGGCCGCAGCATGCCCTAGAAGCATCTCTCTCAAGCGATCACTGTGTTTTCCAGGTCTCGAGCAGCATCCGCACAAATTTTTCGGCGGCTGGGGAAAGAGCGCTGCTTCGTCTTTGCACGATGCCTATCGTACGGGAGACCACCGGGTTGACGATTGGCCGGGTGATGAGGAATGGGTGCTCGTCCTGCGGCGTTGCCAATCGCGGCAGGACGGAAATGCCAAGTCCGGCTTCGACGAGACCGAGCGACGTGTTGAGATGCGTCACCTCATAAAACCAGTTCAATTTTAAATTGTGCCGTGCAAGCGCGCTGTCGAGAAGCGTCCTGTTGCCGCTCGAACGGTCCACGACGACCAGCGGATAGGCCTCCAGCTGGTCCCATTCGATTGTCTCGAAAGCTGCCAGAGGGTGGTCTTTCCTCATTGCCAGCACGAAAGGGTCATCGATGAGGGGCTCGAATGAAAGCTCGGGATCGGAATTGCCCATCAGGTTGATGCCGAATTCCACCTCGCCTCTGGCTACCGCCTGCAGACCCTCATTGGCTGTCAGATCCCTGATCCGCAGCCTTATATGGGGATATTGCTGGCTGAAGGTCTTGATGACGGTGGGAAGAAAGTAAAAAGCGGCGGTGGGAACGCAGGCCATGGTGATAAGCCCGCGCCGTTGCGCGCCGTCCTTCATGGCAAAAAGCGATCCGTCAAATTCCTCGAGCATACGCCGAACGAGTGGCATGACTTCCTGCCCCATGGCGGTGGGGGCAACGTGGCGCGTCGTTCTTTCCAGAAGTGGCGCGCCAATCGCCTGCTCCAGTTTCTGGATACGGCGGGTAAGCGCCGGTTGCGAGATATGCAGCGCCTTGGCGGCCCTGTGGAAACTGGCCAGTTCAACCACAGATTGAAACGCCCGCAAATCCAGAATTTCACAATTGATGCTCATACCGCAATAAAACTCCAAAACATTGCATTTAACAGATTAGACTCTTTTGCTCATATTGCAACAACACGGCGCATTGATCCGCCAAATGCAATATTGAGGCAACCCATGAACGATCTGCTGAAGATACCCTGTGTGCTGATGCGCGGTGGAACGTCGCGTGGACCGTTCTTTCTCGCATCCGATCTTCCCCGTGATCGGGCAGACCGGGACGCGGCCCTTCTTTCCATCATGGGGTCTGGCCATCCGTTGCAGATCGACGGCATTGGCGGGGGCAATCCGGTCACGTCCAAAGTTGCGATTATCGGCCCTTCCACGGTCAGGGGCGCTGACATCGACTATCTGTTCGCGCAGGTTCGCACCGACAGGCAGTATGTCGACTATTCGCCAAACTGCGGAAACATGCTGGCCGCCGTCGGGCCCTTTGCCATCGAAGCGGGGCTTGTCGAAGCGCAGGGCAGCGATACTCTCGTGCGGATCCATAACGTGAATACCGGCAAGCTGATCGAGGCGAAGGTTCCGACACGCGGCCGCGAGGTTATTTATCTCGGCGACGCCTCGATCGACGGTGTTCCGGGTCTGGCGGCGCCCATCGCATTGACATTCATGGATGCGGCAGGTGCGAAAACCGGCAAGCTGCTGCCCACCGGAAAGCCGGTCGATCTGATCGATGGCGTCAATGTGACGGCCATAGACTGCGCCATTCCGATGATTCTCATCCGTGCAGCCGATCTCGGCGTGACGGGATACGAGGATCCGCAAACCCTGAGCGCTCACAAGAATCTCATCGCACGGATGACCCGCATCCGCATCGAGGCCGGAAAGTCGATGGGAATGGGTGATGTGAAAGACATGGTCATTCCGAAACCGGTGCTCATTGCACCGGCCCGCAGAGGCGGCACTCTCTCTGTACGGTATTTCATGCCCAACGAGTGTCATCCTGCACTGGCGACGACCGGTGCCGTTGGCATCGCAACCGCGGCTGTCACCAAAGGCTCCATCGCTTATGATGCGGCCGGAGGCCTTTCGGTGCCGACCCAGATCCGCATCGAACATCCCGCAGGCTGCCTCGATGTTCAGCTGGAGATGCGAAACGGCGCAATAACGGCCGGACTCGTAAGAACGGCGCGCAGGCTTTTCGAAGGCTTCGCCTTCGCCAAACCAACCGCTGCGATTGAAGACGCAGCCTAGACGCGGCCATAGTGGCGCAAAATATAGTCAAACCGGGAGGAGACCCTTATGCGTAAATATCTGCTTGCAACCGCGGCGCTCTGTGCGCTGGCGGCATCTGCCAATGCCGAATCCGTCAGGATGAGCGTTGGCTCGTACAACCTCAACAACCTGCCTTTCCCCGTGGCGGCGAGCCTTGGCTTCTACAAGGAGGAGGGCCTTGATGTAACGACCGAGAACTTTGCCCAGGGCGGATCGAAGGTTCTGCAGGCGCTTGTTGCCGGTTCCACGGACGTTGCCGTGGGCTTCTACGATCATACGATCCAGATGCAGTCGCAGAACAAGCACGTGGTCGGCTTCGTGCAGCTTGCCCGCAACTCGGGTCTGGTTCTCGCCGGCAAGAACGACACGGACTTCGACCCGGCCAAGCCTGAGACGATCAAGGGCAAGAAGGTCGGCATCACGTCGCCCGGCTCCTCTTCGGACTTCTTCATTCGCTACTACATGAAGCAGCATAATCTCAGCGACAATGACATCTCCATCATCGGTGTCGGTTCGGGTGCTGCGGCCGTTGCCGCCCTGCAGCAGGGCAAGATCGATCTGCTCGTCAATTACGATCCTGCCGCAACCATCGTCGTGGAGCGCGGGCTGGGCAAGATCCTCATCGATGCCCGTAGCGATCAGGGCGCAAGGGATGTCTATGGCGGCATCTATCCCACCTCGGTCCTTTACGCCACGCAGGACTATATCAATGCCAATCCGGAAGTGATCCAGAAGGTCACCAATGCGACGGTTCGGGCGCTGCACTGGATGAAGCAGCATTCTGCGGAGGAAATCGTCGCAAAGCTTCCCGATGATTTCGTGTCCGGCGACAAGCAGACCTACATCAAGGCCGTTGAAGCGGCCAAGGCGATCTTCTCCGAAGATGGCAAGTTTGAGCCTGCCGATCTCGAAACGCCGCTCGCCGTTCTGAAAAGCTTCAATGATGCGGTCGCCAAGGCGACGATCGATCTCAACACCACCTACACCAACAAGTTCGTCGAGGCCGCGGCCTCGAAGGCCGCAAACTGAGAGGCCGCCATGTCTTCGCCAGCCAGAAAGCTAGAACCCGTGACGGAACTCGAACCCCAGCCGATGGTGGCAATCGACGACGTGACCATGGCGTTCGGTTCGTTCGTTGCCGTGCAAAACGTAAATCTCAAGGTCGGCGATGGTGAGTTTCTCTCCATCGTCGGGCCGACGGGATGCGGAAAGTCCACCATTCTCAACGCGATTGCGGGCCTGTTGAAGCCAGCGCAGGGCAGGGTTTCCATCGACGGTTCGCTCGTCAAGGGCGTACAGAACAACATCGGATATCTGTTCCAGCAGGACGCGCTTCTTCCCTGGAAGACAGCGTTTCAGAATGTCGAGCTTGGCTTGATGTTCCGGGGCGTTCCCGAAAATGAGCGGCGCGTCAAGGCTCAGGCCTGGCTTGAAAAGGTCGGCCTCAAGGGCTTCGGAGACCGCTTTCCGCACCAGCTCTCCGGCGGACAGCGCAAACGCGTGCAGATGGCGCAGGCGCTCATCACCGAGCCGAAGGTCATCCTGATGGACGAACCCTTCTCGGCATTGGATATCCACACCCGCCACCTCATGCAGAACGAGTTGCTGCGCCTATGGCAGGAGGACCGCCGTGCGGTGGTCATGATCACCCATGATCTGGAAGAGGCGATTGCGCTCGGAGACCGGGTTGTCGTTCTCGCTGCCGGCCCGAAGAGCCGTGTCATCGAGAGCTTCCCTGTCGATCTCGAGCGGCCCCGCAACGTCGCGGAAATCAAACTCGATCCAAAATTCATGACGCTCTATCGCGATATATGGGCGTCCCTGCGTGGCGAAGTGGAGAAAAGCTATGCAAGCCGTTAATGTTCGTATCATCCAGATCGCTCTTCTGGTCGTGCTTTTGGGCGGGTGGCAGCTCGGTGTGACCTCGGGCGCCATCGACCGCTTCTTCTTTCCCGCACCCTATGACATCGTTAAACAGGTGATTGACTGGGTTGCCGATGCCGGTTTTTACAAGCATGTCGGCATCACGCTGAGCGAAACGGTGCTGGGCTATCTCATAGGTACAGGTCTCGGCGTCGGCGCCGGCGTCTGGCTGGGCCTCAGCCCCTTCGTCGCGCGGGTGCTCGATCCGTTCATCAAGGCCGTGAACGCCATTCCGCGTGTCGTTCTGGCCCCGATCTTCGTGCTCTGGCTCGGTCTTGGCCTGTGGTCGAAGGTTGCGCTTGCGGTTACGCTCGTCTTCTTCGTCACCTTCTTCAATGCCATGCAGGGCGTGCGCGAAGTGAACCCGGTCGTGCTTTCCAATACCCGCATTCTGGGCGCCAGGCGTTCGGATCTGCTGCGTCACGTCTATTTCCCGGCGGCGGCGAGCTGGATTCTGTCGTCGCTGCGCACCTCCGTCGGATTTGCAGTGGTCGGCGCAATCATCGGCGAATATCTGGGAGCTTCCGCCGGCCTCGGTTATCTGATCGCCCGCTCGGAAGGCAACTTCGATGCGGTCGGCGTCTTCGCGGGCATCATCATCCTGGCGGTCTTCGTTCTTGTTATTGACCTCATTCTGGATTTTGCGGAGAAGAGGTTGATTACCTGGCGACCCAATGCAGGCGAGGAGCGTCCCGCGTAAGCGGACTGCAACAAGACTATTTCCGTTGGGGCGGTCCGCGATCGCCCCTTTTTAAATGGCTGAGCCTTGCAAGCGAAATGGGGACGTCCAAATCCTTCATTCGTTGGACAAATTGCACATGCTGGACATCTACTACGCTGATTTCGACACCACCGTCATACCCTCGGACCCGGGCTGCCTGGAACTCGCCGGCTCCATCGATCTTGATGCGCACCGTTTACTTGCGGCCCTGTTCGACAAGGCCCGGCAGGCCGGCGTCAATCTCAGATATTTCGAAGATACGCTGCTTGAACCGAAGCAGGTCGTGATATTGCTGAACATTCTCCTGGCAAACGAACATGTTTTTGAAGGTAACGAACACGCGCTGGCCGCGTTCAATTCGATGCGTGATCTCCTGCAACGGGCTGCAAAGCGAGGCGTGGGGCTCGTGGCTTTTGCTGATTGAGTGCCGGTGCAGTGTTGTGTTCCTGGCGGTGAGATTTGTAAAAGTGCTGGGAAAAGTCTCCTTCCATATCTCGACACAGGGGGTTCTTTGGTGCTCCAAGGAAGGACGTATCCGCTGAGGAGCCCTTCATGAAAACAGTCACAAGTTCGTCGCCTCTGTCACTGGATGGCCCGCAATGGGCGAGATTCCGTCAGCGGGATGAATTGCGAAAGGCGATGCTTGAACGGCGCTTCGACGAGGTGGAGCGTATACTCGCGGCGCTTGAGGCGGCATGGTGGCAGTCCGACGATCTGGCGGACGATCACTATATCCATCTTTCGACTGATACGGGCCTGTTCGACAACGCGAGCGTCGACGCGGCCCTCAGACTGGAACTGCTCGATGCCTGGAGGCAGGCATACCCGGCTTCGTATCATGCAAGGCAGGTCGCCGGCCATTATTACTTCCGCCGGGCCTGTGACATCCGAACGGCGACCTGGGCATCGGATGTTGGGGAAGACCAGTGGGCCGCCGCCCACATGGCCTGCATAATTGCGGCAGAGCATTTGCTGAAGGCGATGGCCCTTTCCGCGCGGCCTGCTCTTGCCGCGGAAACCATGATGGAGATGAGCCAGTATCTCGGTCAGCCGGATTTCGTCGATGCGCTGTTTCTGGGCACGCCGGTTGAAAAGACGATAGCTCGCGATGAGTTGGGACCGGAGCTTTACGAAGCCGCATGCGCCCGGCTTGCCAGACACGGATTGACGCCGCCCGGTATCGTAACGGCGACGCTTCCTGCCTCGCTTCCGCCCCTGCAGCAGGGGGACGCCGAAAATCCCGGCTATTACTGGCTGCGCTACTGCCTTTCGCTGCGGCCCCGGTGGCCGGAAATCCTGGTTTCTTACGCGCAATATTTGAGCCCGCGATGGGGTGGCGATGATGGCGAGGTTGAAAAATTCGCCAAAGGCCCCTTATGTTCCGCACTGAGCGAACAGGAGCGCAATTCCGTGCGCTGGCCCGGGGTGCAGGATGCATTGACCATCCCCGATTATCCCGAACCCGGCGATACCCGCGAAATTGCCGCCCGGGAGAGGATTTTCAAGAATTGGCTGGCGCGGGATCTCACCGATCGCCTGCGTTTCGTTTCCCTCGGAAAATACGCCAATTTCACTCATTATTCTCTCCAGGACGAAAAACTGGCGCACCAGCGCCATGTCGAATCCATCCGTTACTGCAAGGCGCCGGGAACCTATCCGGCCATTGACGGCCCGTTCCGGGACTTCACCAATCTGATGCTGATCCAGCATTTCGAGGATCACGACGGCGCCTATGCAAACGTGCTGCAAACGGCCGTCCGTCGTTTTGATGAGCCGACCATGCTGACAATGGCGGCGTTCGCCTGGCAGTTCGGCATGTGGGGAATAGAGGCGAACCCGGCCATCGCCACGCAGCTGGTCGACCGGGTTGCGCAACTCGAACCGCTCTACGAGCCCGATGAGTTCACGCCGATGCATGCCTGCCGGATGATCTGGGATGGAGGCTTCCAGCAGGAGTCGGCCTGGTTGACCCGCGCATTCGCTGAACGGCGCGTCTATTCGGCCGCGGCAAGCATGTATGATATCGCAACGGGATTCCGGCCCGATACAGACCAGCGACTGCTCGACGGCGACGAAGCGGGTCGCTGGCTTCAGCAGGCGGTCGAAGAGGGTGAACCGGTTGCGCTTTATAACTATGCCTGGCGGCTGGAAAATGTCGACAATCTCGATCTGTCGCTCCGGGAAAATTTCGAACGGGTTCAGGAATATTACCGTGGCGCGATGGAAGGCGGCGTGGATATGTCCCTCATTCGACTGGCGAGCGTTGATCGCAGGCACGGCACTGCGGAGGAAAAACAGCAGGCCGTCGCCAATATGAAATCCCTCATCGACTATCATGACGACCACATTGCCGGAGAGGCTTATGGTCAGGTCGTTCTCGCCTATAAATACGGCGATGGCGTTCCCAAAAGCGAGTTTATCGCCATGCAATGGTTCGACCGTTACAAGGAACTCTTCCCCGATCATTCGTCACTGGAGTGGATGGAAACGCAAGTTTATGGATCGAGCGGATTGCAGATGGCCGGGCGGGCGTTGAAGGCCTTCTTCCTCGGCAAGAAACTTTCAAGCGACCATCTCCCACCGAAATAAGCGTCGGCATGGCGAGCCCCCTCCAGTCACCGCGCGAAGGCAGATGGCGAGCCCTGGCCTGGCTCGCCTTTGGCGACATGTTCCTGTTGGCAAGCGGCCTTGCGCTGATCCTGTCGCCTCTTTTGCTTGTGTTGCTGGTGCCTTCGCGGCTTCTGCTGGTGCTTCTTGCCTTGCCGGCGCTGTCATGGGTCTTTTACGGGCTGATGGTCCTGCGAGCCTATGCGGCAGTGCCGCCCCCACCGGTTTCGGATGGAATATTGCTGGAGGCCGACAGGGTTCCCGCTTTTGCCGAAGAGCTTGAACGGCTGCGCCTCGCCTGCGATGCGCCAGCCTTCACGGCCGTCTATATCAATGCAGAGCTTAACGCGTCCATCTATCAGACAGGCTCCCGTGGCGGCCAGCCGAGGCATGTTCTGGTACTCGGCCTGCCGCTTCTCGCCCTGTTGACGGGACGGCAGGCCGCGACCGTCATCGCGCATGAATACGCCCATATTTCCCGGTTGCACGGTCATTTCGCGCGCTGGGCCTATGTGGCTCGCCAACGCTGGGCGGCGCTCGGTAAATTGCACGAGCGCAATCACCGGCTGGTCACCGCGCCGCTCAGATTGTTTCTTGCCTGGTATGTACCGCGCATGATGCGCGAGACGCTGGAGTTTTCCCGTCGCTGTGAGGCGGTTGCCGATGCGCGGGCGATTACGGTCTGCGGCGCCGACATCGCATTTGAGACGGAAATCGCTCTCACATTGCGGCAAAGAGCCCTGTCCAGCCAATTCTGGCCGGATATGTTTGCTGGGGCAGACAAGGATGACATCTCGCAGGCGCGACCCTTCGCCCTGATGTTGGCGGAGCCGGAGAACAGCCGCCCGCGAGATGGCGCGCAGGCGGCCGTCTGGCTGCATGAAGACCTCTGCCAGAAACCCGATAGTCATGGCACCCATCCCGTTTTGTCGGAGCGCATTGCCGCGACGGGGTTTGATCCGGCAGGCCCGCTTCCCGATCATCTGCCCTGGCGTCTCGAAGAGACTTCCGCTGCCACGGAATGGTTGGGGGAAGAAGCCCCCGGCATCGCTGCACGGCTTGATGCAGACTGGCGCGACAACGCCGCACGAGGCTGGCAGGACGCAAAAGACTGGCATATCCGTCAGCGCAGCGACTTCTCAAGGCTCCTGCAGCGTCGCGAACAACAGATGTTCGACGAGCGGGACTGGCTGCAACTGGCGCTGCTTTCAGAGAAATTCGATCCGTCAGGCATGCTTCGCGCCGAGGCGATCGCGGAAGGATTGCGGTATTCGCCTGAAGAGACGACGCTTCTACAGCTACGGGCAGAGGATATGGAGAAAGCCGGAGACATACACGGAGCAATGTCCTTGTGGCACCGTATCGGCCGGAATCCCTCTTTCTCCAGGTATAGGCTCCATCGCCACCTCTGCGAACTCTGCCTGCGGGTGGGAGACAGGCCGGCGGCGGAGCAGCATCGGCAGATCGCCGACCGTCTGTGGACGAGCGAAGATGCCGTCCGATCCGCCGCCAACCATACCGGTCTCCATCCTCACGGGTTGGAAGCATCCGAACTCGCCTTGCTGCAAGGCACGCTTCATCCGCTGTTTCAGCATGCACACGCCATCTGGCTCTGCCGCGACACGCCGCCCGGTGCGCCGGACCCGACACGATGGTTCCTTTATGTGCAGGCCTATAACGGCTGGTTCATGCGCCTCATCGGCAAATTGACCGGCGAGGAGGACAGGAACGCTTCCGCCTGCAAGCGGCTGTTTGAGCGTTTGCAGGCGCGGCTGCATCTTCATCTGCAGCTTCGTTTTATCGGGCCGAACGATCCAGTCCCGGCCCATTGCAGGCACGATAGCCTGATTGCCCGAGCGGGCACGGCCGTGGTCGCGTAGGTTACAGGCTTGAATAACGGCGCCGGCTGCTGCCAGGCTTGAAAACGATGCTCGAACCGGTCTGCGGCGCGGCGAATTGTCAGCACTTGCCTATCCCGGGTAACACTTCATTTAGTGATTTTGTGAAATCTAAAATACGCAGGTTCCAAGGTTTCATCGGCGGAGCCGGTAGAACAAGCGGACCCATGACGACCCGCCCGGCGGCGGCTCGAAAAAGGCATCCGCTTGTCGCCCTATGAGGAGGGGCAACAGCTACCCGCGATGTTTCATTATATATTCCCCGGCCTCCTGAGAGGGCGGCTGGAGGAGTGCTTGCCTTGAGGCCATTCATGTCTTTCCTGAACAATACCAAGATAAAAACGAAGGTCGTTTTTGTCATCTCGTTGATGAGCCTGATGTCGCTTTCCGGAATAAGCTACGTCAGCCTGCAATATAAAGGCACCGACAGCGTCTACAGCGATTTCATCGGCCATGAGGCCCTTGCTGCGGTTCTGAACGCCAGAACTAGCGGAAACCTCAACGCACTCGGCATGCAGATGCTTCGCGCCAGCCTTAACGACCCGGCCAGCGCTGATTTCGAAGCTGCCGTCAAAACCTTCAGAGCCGACCGTAAGCAGCTCGAGGAACGCCAGAACAAGATCATGGAACTGGTGCCGGCGCGCACGGATGCCGCCCGTGATATCCTTAAGGGTGTTGTCGAAGTCGAGGAGATCGGCAATCAGGTCATCGCCCTCATGCAGGCAGGGCAACGCGCCGAAGCGCAGCAGATGGCGCTCAATGTGCTTCGGAAAATTGCCGAAGTCTCGCCAAAGATCAGTGCCGGCAATGAGCAGCTCATCCAGGTGATGAATGAGGGGAGAGAACGCCTTACAGCCAGCACCAATACGACGATCTGGACGGGCCTGATTACGCTTGCGCTCGTTTCGCTGGCCGTGATCGCACTTGGCCTGCTTATTTCTTCCCGGGGCATCACCACCCCGATTGCGCGGCTTCGCGCGCGCATGGAATCGCTCGCGGCCGGTGATACGGCAAGCGAAATTTCTGGAATGGATCGCAGGGATGAAGTCGGCCAGATGGCCGCTGCGGTTCAGGCGTTTCGCGAAAGCGCAATCGAACGCCTCCGGCTTGAGAATGAAACGGAGGCCAACCGGTCGACTTCGGAAAAGGACCGGATCGAGCGCGAGAAACAGAAGGCCAGGGAAGCTGCCGACGTGCAGTTTGCCGTCGACAATCTTGCCACGGCCCTTTCGAAGATCGCCCAGGGCGACGTTACTTACCGGATCGTTCAGCCGTTCGTCTCCGGTCTTGACGGTATCCGCGGCGATTTCAACCGGGCTGCGGAACAGTTGCAGTCGACCTTGAGCCAGGTGGCGCAGAACGCGCGCGGCATCGACGCCGGCGCCAATGAGATAAGGTCTGCGGCGGACGATCTGGCGAGACGCACGGAGCAGCAGGCTGCCGCCGTTGAAGAGACTGCGGCTGCGCTGGAAGAGATCACCACGACGGTGAAGGACGCCACGAAGCGGGCGCAGGAAGCGGGTCACCTCGTCGGCCGTGCAAAAGTCGGCGCTGAAAAATCCGGAGAGGTGGTGCAGCAGGCCGTCGCTGCAATGGAGCAGATAGCGACATCCGCCAATGAGATTTCCAACATCATCGGCGTGATCGACGAGATCGCATTCCAGACCAACCTTCTGGCGCTGAATGCGGGCGTGGAAGCTGCCCGTGCGGGTGAGGCGGGCAAGGGCTTTGCCGTCGTCGCGCAGGAGGTTCGCGAACTGGCGCAGCGCTCCGCCGGTGCGGCCAAGGAGATCAAGAACCTGATCACGACATCCAACGGTCAGGTTCAGCAGGGCGTGCAGCTGGTTGGTGAAACCGGCAAGGCGCTGGAACTGATCGTGACGGAGGTGCAGGAAATCAACCGGCACGTCGCCGCCATTGCGGAATCGGCACAGGAGCAATCCTCCGGTCTTCAGCAGATCAATACGGCCGTGAACCAGATGGATCAGGACACCCAGAAGAACGCCGCCATGGTGGAGGAAAGCACCGCCGCCAGCCACGGGCTTGCACGCGAGGCGTCTTCGCTCAACGGGCTGATCGCGCAGTTCAAACTGTCCGAAGGCGGTTATGGCGAGGCTTCTGTCCCCGTGCGCACGGCATCGGTCGCCGACAGACCCGCAGCGTCTCCCGCGCGTGCGCTTGGCGGCAGGATAAGGGCGGCGTTTTCAGGCAATGCCGCGTTGAATACCTCCCCCGACAACTGGGAGGAGTTTTGATCCTTGCCCTGCCTTTACGGCGCACTCGGTTGAGGCGCTGAAAGCATCGCTCTAAATATTGGCACCGGGGATCGGAGATCCCCGGTGTCCTGCTTTTGGGCGATATCCGCCCGTTGAGGGCATGAGCGGCTTTCCCCTTCGGCACTTGCAGCGACCGCCTTGCCCCGTGTGAAACAGTCGGCGCTTTGGCCCAAATACGCGAAAGCATTTCTCAAAATATGCGGCTTTTGGAATGAGCGTCTTTGATAGCCTATTAAAAACATAGAAAATACACAAAAAAGAAGGGCGAACGGATATGAAGATCCTTGGCATTTCCGGTAGTGTGAAGCGGCCATCCCGCACGGCGCATGTTGTTGAACGAATTGTTGCCGCGATCGGGCGGACGGCGAAGGTTGAAACCGACCTCATCGATCTTGCCGATGCCGCCCCGGTTCTATTTCGGGCATTGCGCGCAGATGAGCTCGACGAGGCCGGGCGTGCAATTGTCGATGCCGTCGAGGCTGCCGATGTGCTCGTCGTCGGTTCGCCGGTCTATCGCGCCTCCTATACGGGCGCGCTCAAGCATTTATTCGATCTCGTCGATTTCCGTGCCCTGCAGGGTCGGCGCGTGATCCTTGCCGCGACCGGCGGCTCGCCGCTGCATGGCCTGATGCTGGAACACCAGTTCCGTCCGCTGTTCGGCTTCTTCGGCGCTGTTACCATGCCGACCACGGTTTATGCCGTCGAGGCGGATTTTACCGGATACACGCTTTCAAACCCGGCCGTCGAAGCGCGCATTGAGCGCGCCGTCGCCGATCTGTTCGAGCTTCTGCCCGCCAAAGCGCTTGGCGGCGGCGATCACCATCCGACCCTTTCCGTCGTTTCACGCGAAGCGGCTGCCAACTGAGATTGCAAGAGAGGAATTTATCATGACCGCACGCACAGCCGAGCCCGTTAAATTCGCCTATTGGGTTCCGAATGTTTCCGGTGGCCTCGTCATCTCGAATATCGAGCAACGCACCAGCTGGACCATCGACTATAACCGCAAGCTCGCGCAGATCGCGGAAGCGAGCGGTTTTGACTATGCGCTGAGCCAGATTCGATTCACGGCCGGTTACGGCGCCGAGTTCCAGCATGAATCCGTGTCTTTCAGCCATTCCCTGCTGGAGTCGACAAAGACGCTGAAGGTCATTGCTGCCATTCTGCCTGGGCCGTGGAACCCGGCGCTCGCTGCAAAACAGATCGCCACGATTAACCACCTCACCAATGGCCGCGTTGCGGTCAACATTGTCAGCGGCTGGTTTCGCGGCGAGTTCCATGCCATTGGCGAACCGTGGCTCGACCACGACGAGCGCTATCGCCGCTCGGAGGAGTTCATCCGTGCATTGCGCGGCATCTGGACGGAAGACAGCTTCACCTTCCGCGGCGATTTCTATCGCTTCAACAATTATTCCCTGAAGCCGAAGCCGATCGATCCGCAGCCTGAAATCTTTCAGGGCGGTTCTTCGCGCGCAGCCCGCGATATGGCGGCCCGCGTTTCCGACTGGTATTTCACCAACGGTAACACCCCGGAAGAGATCGCAAGGCAGGTCGATGACATCCGTGCCAAGGCGGCTGAGAACAATCATTCGGTCAAGGTCGGCGTAAATGCCTTCGCCATCGTGCGTGAGACGGAAGAAGAGGCAAAGGCCGTGCTTGCCGAAATCATCGAGAAGGCCAATCCGGAAGCGGTCAACGCTTTTGGCCATGAGGTGAAGAATGCCGGTAAGGCCTCCCCGGAAGGAGAGGGCAACTGGGCGAAATCCAGCTTCGAGGATCTCGTTCAGTACAATGACGGTTTCCGCTCAAACCTCATCGGCACCCCCCAACAGGTGGCGGAGCGCATCGTGCGCCTGAAGCGCGCCGGCGCCGATCTCATCCTGCTCGGTTTCCTGCATTTCCAGGAGGAGGTCGAGTATTTCGGCAAGCACGTCATTCCGCTGGTGCGCGCACTCGAAGAGGCCGAGGAAAGCGCGGCGATTGCGGCCGAATAACGCAGACAGAACAGGTGGAGCGGCGGCCTTCGCCGCTGATCCGCCGAAAGCGCCGCAGCCGGACCGGACGGGACACATGCGTTCGAACCTGCGTGGCCTGACGCGCATCGCTGTGAACTTTTCATCCCGGCTGCTAAAATTGGACGTTATTCGGGGTGTGCCGCCGAGATCGCGTGAGTTGAAATGTCAGTGAGCCGGAAGAATGCCATTGTCGCCATCATAGGCGGTGGATTTAGCGGGGCAGCGATTGCCCTTCATCTCCATCGAGCCGCTGGGGCGTTCGAAAATGTGCGGATCGTCGTGTTCGAGCCGAGAGCGGCATTGGGTGCGGGGCTTGCCTATTCCACGCCGGAGCCGGCCAACCGGATCAACGTGCCGGCCGGGCGCATGACGCTTTATCCTGATGATCCGGATAATTTCCTCCACTATCTCGACAGGTCGAATGCCCTGGCGGGCGATGAGGCAGCGGTGTTGCCCGACGGGCAGGCCTATCCGCAACGCAGGGTCTTCGGCGCCTATGTCGCGGCCGAGATCGCGCCCCTGCTGGATGCGGGCATTGTTGAGCACAGGCGCAGCACGGTGGAACATGTGGCCCGCCATGATGATGGCTGGGAGTTGCAAACCGCAGACGGCGATAGCCATTTCGCGGACATCGTGGTGGTTGCGACAAGCCATCCGCCGCCGGCGCTTCCGCAGGTGTTGAAACCGCTTGCCGGTCATCCGAAACTGGTGGCGGACTTGAATGCGGACGCCGCGCTGGAAAATATCGCCGCGGGTGACCGCATTCTGATCGTCGGCAATGGCTTGACCGCGGCTGATGCCTTTGCCGCGCTCCACCGGCGCGGCCATCATGCGCGGGTCGTTTCGCTGTCGCGCCGCGGCTTGCGGTCGCGTGGCCATCCGGCCTTGCCGCAGGAACCCTACGGCGATTTTGTCGATCCGCCGTCCAAAAGCGCGTCGGAACTATTGCGGCGGATTCGAGAGGCTGTGCGAGTGTCGCAAGCGGGCGGTGCGAGCTGGCATGGCGTTCTGGACGCCGTTCGCCTGCAGGGACGCGACATATGGCGGAACCTCCCGCTGATCGAAAAGCGCAGGGTGGTGCGGTGGCTGCGGCCCTTCTGGGACGCGCACCGGTTCAGGATCGCGCCGCAGGTGGAGAGACTTCTGGATGAGGCCATAATTTCGGGCCAATTACAGATCACCGCCGGGTCGCTTGTGTCCGCAAAGGCTGGCGAAGACGGTTCGCTGCATGTCGATCTGCGGTTTCGTGGCAAAAGGGACATCGCGCGGCTCGACGTCGATGCAATCGTCGTGACGACCGGTCCCGCCCATGGTGGAATTCTGAAATCGCAGGCTTTTCTTTCCGGTCTGGAGCAGGCGGGTTTTCTGACCTTTTGCCCCACGGGGCTGGGCATCCACTGCGACGAGCGATCCCGCGCCATCGACAGCCGCGGCCAGGCCATTGAAACGCTGCTGATCGGCGGCCCGCTGGCGCGCGGAACCTTCGGTGAGCTGATGGGCCTGCCCCAGGTGACCGAGCACGCGATCTTCATTGCCGGAGAAATCGCACGGAGCCTTGCGCCAGCGACGAGCAGTCCGGCCCCGGTTTGAACGCACACTGGCGCGGCGTTGATGAGCCGGCGAAATAGCGGCTGCCATCAGGCGATGGCAGCTATCCCGGCCCGGTTATTTCCCTCTATTCGCAGGCTAAAGTCAGACGTCCAGATAAGACAAAATGGTTGCAGCGACGTCAGACACCTCCTGCGTTTCACTCGAAGCCTCCACTGAGGTGCTGGTCGCACTGTCCTGGGTCGAAGCCGTCTCATCGGTGGTTGAGATCAGGGAGGCGATATCCTGGACAGAGCTGTTGGTGGTCTTGGCGCTGTTCAAGGCCGTAACCTGCGCCGATGTCATGGCGGCGACCTGGCCTGGCGTGAAGGCTGCCGCCTGGGATGCCGTCAGGGCAGCGAGCGTACCCGTGCCCAATCCCGAGATTGCGCTCGAACTCAGGCTGATGATCTGTTCGGTGGAAAATGCCGTGAGGTCGTCGCCGCCAAGCGCGGCTGCCTGCAGCGCGTTGAGGACGCTGACCTGTGACAGTGACAGCGCTCCGATTTGCGCGGACCCCATTGCCGCGACCTGACCGTAGCTCAGCGAAGCCACCTGGCCCGTCGTCAAAGCGGCGATCTCCTGAGAAGACAGGGACGCCACGACGGTGGCGGACAGTCCCTTTATCGCCGTCGAACTGATGGCGGCGAGTTCCCCGGTGGAGAATGTATCCAGATCATCCGCCGTCAACCCCGCAAGTCCGGCCGAACTCAATGCGGCGATCTGGCTGGTGGAGAGTGCTTCGATCTGGTCCTTGCCGAGGGCATTGATCTGATCGCTGGTCAATCCGGCGACGCCAGCCGTGCTCAGGGCCGCAACCTCGGCGGTGGAAAGAGCGGCGATAAAGTCCGTGGACAGTCCCTTTATCGCGCTTGAGCCGATAGCCGCGAGTTCCTCCGTCGAGAAGGTTTCCAGCATCTCCGAGGACAGGCCCTTGAGCGCATCCGAATTCAGCGATGCTATCTGCCGGGTGGATAATGTCTGGACCTGTTCAATGCTCAGCGCGCCGGTCTGTGCGCTGCCAAGGCCTGCAATCGCCTTGGCGTCCAGAGCCGCTATCTGGCTGACGGAAAGGGAGGCGATGTCGGCGGTATTCAGGGCCGCAACCTGTTTGGAGGTGAGGGCGCCGATCTGGGCATTGGTCAGCGCGCTTACCTGACCGGTGCCGAGAGCCGCGATCTGATCCGTGGTCAGGCCCGGTATTGCCGCCGCGCCGAGCGCGGCGATCTGAGCAGTCGTCAACGAGGCGATGGTCGCTGTCGACAGGCCTGAGACCGCATTCGAACTGATGGCGGCCAGCTCGGCGGCAGTGAATGTATCGAGATCGCCGGCGCTGAGGGCTGCGATCTGTTTCGAACTGAGAGTGCCGATCTGACTGCTGGTCAGGGCCTCGACCTGAAGGGTGTCGAGGGCCGTGATCTGATCGGTGGTCAGGCCCGCCGTGCTGAGGGCGGCTATCTGGGCTGCCGAGAGCGAGGCGATACTGGCGATGCTGAGAGCCGCAACCTGCTTGGAGGTGAGGGCGGCGATCTGGGCGCTGGTGAGGGCATCCACCTGACCGGTGCCGAGGGCCGCGATCTGGGCGGTGGTCAGGCCGGGTACTGCGGCCGCGCCGAGGGCTGCGATCTGCGCCGTCGTCAGCGAAGCGATTGCCGCTGTCGACAGGCCCGAGATCGCACTCGAGCTGATGACAGCCAGCTCGGCGGCGGTGAATGTATCAAGGCCACCGGCGCTGAGGGCCGCAATCTGTTTTGCGCTGAGGACGCCGATCTGAGCACTGGTGAAGGCCTCGACCTGAGCGGTGTTGAGAGCGGCGATCTGATCGGTGGTCAGGCCTGCTATGCCCGCCGTGCTGAGAGCGGCTATCTGGGTTGCCGAAAGCGAGGCGATGCTGGCCACGCTGAGGGCGGCAACCTGTCTGGAGGTGAGGGCGCCGACCTGGATACTGATCAGGGCGTCGACTTGATCGCTTGTCAGGACTGCGACCTGCCCGGTGTTCAGCCCTCCAACGCCAGCCGCACTCAAGGCTGCGACCTGGGCCGTGGTCAGCGACGCTATGGTCTCCGTTGACAAGCCCGGGATGGCATTTGAACTGATCGCGGCAATGTCCTTGGTCGAGAACGTTGCCATATCGTCCGTACCCAAGACCGCAATCTGTTTCGAGCTGAGAGCACCGACCTGTGTATCGGTCAAAGCCTCGACCTGCGCGGTGTCGAGGGCTGCGATCTGGTCAGTGGTCAGGCCCGTTATGCCCGCCGTGCTGAGGGCGGCTATCTGGGCTGCTGACAGCGAGGCGATGTCAGCCACGCTCAAGGCCGCAACCTGTTTGGAGGTGAGTGCCGCGATTTGGGTACTGGTCAGGGCTTCCACCTGATCGCCAGTGAGCGCCGCGACCTGTCCGGTGCTCAGCCCACCAATACCAGCCGTACTCAGCGCTGCGATCTGCGCTGTTGTCAGCGACGCTATGGTTTGGGTGGACAAGCCCGGGATGGCATTCGAACTGAGGGCGGCAATGTCCTTGGTCGAGAACGTCGCCATATCCTCCGCGCTCAGGACCGCTACCTGTGTCGAGCTGAGAGCGCTTACCTGGGCGCTGGTCAAGGCCTCGACCTGAGCGGTGCTCAGGGCGGCGATCTGCGCGGTGTTCAACGCACCGATGCTTTGCACATTCAGGGCGGCAATCTGCGCTGTCGTCAGGGAGGCGATGGTCTCTGCCGACAGTCCGGCGATCGCACTGGAACTGATCGCGGCGATATCCTTGGTCGAGAATGTCGCAATGTCGTCCGCGCTCAAGGCGGCGATCTGTTTCGAGCTGAGCGCGCCGACCTGGGCGGTGGTCAAGGCTTCGACCTGGGCGATACTCAAGGCGGCGATCTGTGCGGTGCTCAACGCACCGATGCTTTGCGCGTTCAGGGCGGCAATCTGGGCTGTCGTCAGGGAAGCGAGGGTTTCCGCCGACAGTCCTGCGATTGCGCTGGACGTGATCGCGGCGATGTCCTTGGTCGTGAATTTCGCCAGATCGTCCGTCCCCAGCTGCGAAATCTGTGTGGAGCCGAGATTGACGATCTGCGCGCTCGTTAGGGCTTCGGCCTGGCTGGTGGTGAGGGTCGCCAGCTGCTGCGCGCTTAGTCCGGTAATGCCCGCAGCGCTCAGGGAGGCGATCTGGGCTGTCGAAAGAGCGGCTATGTCGTCTGTGCCGAGGGTGGCAATTTGTGCCGCGCTCAACCGCGCCATCTGCTTGGTCGACAGCTTGGAAACCTGATCGGTGCTGAGGGCGGCGATCTGGCCGGTCGAAAGTCCCAGGATGCCGGAGGTGCTCATTGCCGCAAGCTGGGCCACGGAAAGCGATGCTATATTGTCCGTGCTCAATGCCGCAATCTGCCCCGAGCCGAAAGCCGCGATCTGGGCTGTGGTCAGGGCCGCGAACTGATCGATGCTGAGGGCCGCAACCTGATCGCTGGTCAGGCCCTTGATGCCCGACGTGCTCAACATGGCCGTTTGGCTGGTGGACAGGGCGGCCACGTCGTTGCCCAGGGCGGCGACCTGAACCGAGCTCAACGCCTTGATCTGCGCGGTGGATAGAAGGCTGACCTGATTGCCGCTCAGGGCTTCGATCTGATCGGAAGTGAGGCCGGCAATGGCGCTGGTGGTGAGGGCGCCGATCTGAGCGGTGGTGAAGGCCGCGATAACATCGGTGTTCAAGCCCGACATGGCTTTATTCGTGATCGCTGCGATATCGGCGGTCGAGAATGTCGCCAGATCCTCGATGCTCAGGGCTGCGAGCTGCGCTGAACTCAGGGACTTCACCTGCGTCGGAGACAGCGCCTCGACCTGCTCGGTGCTCAGAACTTCGATCTGATCGGCCGTCAGGCCGGCAATGGCGCTGGTGGTCAGGGCGGCGATCTGGGCGGTGGACAGCGCCGCGATTGCATCCGCGCTCAGGCCGGACATGGCTTTGCCGGTGATCGCCGCGATATCGGTGGTCGAGAATGTTGCTATGTCCTCGGCGCTCAGGGCGGCAAGCTGGACCGAGCTCAGCAACTTCACCTGTGCCGAGGACAGGGCCTCGACCTGCTGGGTGCTGAAGGCTTCGATCTGGTCGGCTATCAGGTTTGCGACCACGCCGGTGCTGAGGGCGGCAATCTGAGCGGTTGACAGGGCCTCAATCTGAGCAGCGCTCAAGGCCTGGAACTGCGCTACGCCGAGGGCGTTCATCTGGGCCGTGGTCAATGCGGCGATCTGCTCTTTGGTAAACGTGCTGATCGTTTCCGTGCCCAGACGGGGCATGGCTTTGCCGGTGATTTCCGCTATATCGGCGGTTGAGAATGTCGCGATGTCTTCCGCGCTGAGGGCCACGAATTGTGCCGCGCTCAGCGACCTCACCTGTTCCGGCGACAGGGCTTCGACCTGGCTGGTGCTTAAGGCGGCAATGTGCGTCGTCTTGAGTGCGGCAATCTGCGCCGTCGTCAATGCGGCGATCTGGGCGGTGCTTAGGGTTTCGATCTGGTCGATCGTCAGGCCGGCAATCGTGCTTGCGCTGAGGGCGGCGATCCGATCCGGGCTAAACGCTGCGATTGCCTCGGTGCTGAGGCCCGGCATGGCCTTGACGGTAATCGCCGCGATGTCGGCGGTCGAGAATGTCGCTATATCGTCCGTGCCGAGAGCAGCGAGTTGCATCGAACTCAGCACCTTGACCTGCGCCGGCGACAGGGCTTCGGCCTGTTCCGGGTTCAGGACCGCGATCTGGTCGGTCGTCAGGCTCGCAATGGCGCTCGTGCTCAGGGCCGCGATCTGATCCGGGGTCAGCCCTGCGATCACCTCCGTGCTGAGGCCCGGCATGGCTTTGCTTGTGATTGCGGCGATGTCGGCGGTTGAGAATGTCGCTATATCTTCCGCGCTCAGGGCGGCAATTTGCGTCGCATTGAGGGCGCGCACCTGAGATGAGGTCAAAGCCTCCGCCTGTTCCGTCGTCAGGGCATGGAGCTGGGTGGTGGTGAGCGCAGAAATCTGGCTCGAATTCAGGCTTTTGATGGCGTACTGATCGAGAATGTTGAGCTGATCCAGCGTCAGGCCAACGATGGCGCCCTGCGAAATGGCGCTCAACTGTTGTGAGTTGAGGACTTTGACATCCTCCACATCCAGTGCCGCGATCTGAGCCGACGAGAGCGCTTTGATCTGCGTTGTGGAAAGCGACGCCACGTCGTCGGTTGTCCAGGCTGCGACCGCCTCTGTCGAAAGATATCTGATCTGATTGACGTTCAGGGAAGAAATGATCGACGTCATGTCTGAAAAATCCTAAAGTCCAGGCCCAACAGGTGGATTTTCCGCCCGAGCCCCCGGAGGGGCATCGGTTACTCAGGTCCACCATTTTTCAGATGTTGAGTACGCAATCGGGCTTGCCTGAACCTGAAGTTGCTACGCTTCGCCCGCCGTCACGTTAAGTGACTGCATTCATGGAAGAGAACGGACGGGCCCGTCTCAGACGGGCGAATGCAGAAATGCCGGCATGGGAGCGCCCTCCGCTCGCCGGGCGAGATAGAGCCGGGCGGTGTCGAGCGCCTCGCGAATGGTCGCATCCATGTCGAGATAACGGTAGGTCCCGAGCCGCCCGACAAAGGTTACCGACGCTTCCCGTTCGGCGCGCGCCACATATTCGGCGAGCTGTTCTTTGTCCTCGACCAGCCGGATGGGATAATAGGGAATGTCCTGCGGGCCGCATTCATGGGAGAACTCCCTGTAGCAGACGGAGCCGGCATGGTCTTCCCACGGAGAAAAGTGCTTGTGTTCGGTGATGCGGGTAAAGGGCACCGAAACGTCGCCATAATTCATCACCGCACAGCCCTGGTAGTCGCCGTCATAGGTGAAGCGTTCGAAATTAAGCGTCCGATACGCCAGACGTCCGAATTCGAAGTCGAAATAGCCGTCGAGCGGACCGGAATAGAAGACGTGTGCAGAGGCCGGCGCTTCGGCGCGCTGGAAATGTGTGCCAAGTTTGACGCTGATGTTTGGATGATCGAGGATGCGTTCGATCATGTCCGTATAGCCGGTTTCCGGCATGCCCTGATATTTGTGGAAGAAGTAGTTGTCGTCATAGTTGAAGCGCACGGGCAGGCGTTTCAGGATCGAGGCCGGCAGTTCCGTCGGTGAGCAGCCCCATTGTTTCTCGGTGTATCCCTTGAAGAAGGCCTCATAGAGATCGCGGCCGACGAAGCGCAGCGCCTGCTCCTCGAAAGTCTGTGGATCGGTAATCGACTTGTCGGCCTTTTCCTCGATGAAGGCTCTGGCTTCATCGGGCCGGAAATTCTTGCCGAAGAACTGGTTGATCGTGTGCAGATTGACCGGCAGCGAATAGACGCGCTCGCCGCTCGTCGTTTTGACCCGGTTCTTGTAAGGCATGAATGTCTGAAAGCCGTTCACATAGTCCCAGACTTCCTTGTCGTCGGTATGGAAAATATGCGGACCGTAAACATGCACCATAACGCCGGTCTCACCGTCGCGTTCGGTGTGGCAATTGCCGGCAATGTGATCGCGGGCATCGACGATATCGACCCTGTGGCCTGCCAGCGCCAGCTCCCGGCCGATGACCGCGCCGGAAAGCCCGGCGCCCACAATGACAATTCTTTCGTCCGCGAACATTGGTAATCAGTCCCGTTCATACGTCGCCCGGTGGGCGGTCGAGATTTGCATCGAAGAAGTGCCGCGCAGCGCATGCCCCGGCCGGTTGAGACTATCCCGTGCTCAGTTATCCGGTTTCCGCCAGAGGCGATTGTCATAGGGAATTGGCGAATAGTCGTGCCACTGGGTGAGTTTCTTGAGATAACGATTGCGATAGCTCTGCTCGTCTTCGAACTCAATGTTCTCGAACACGGCTTCCGCGCCCAGCTCGTAATAAAGATCGAGATTGCCAAGATCCGGCACCGGCGTCTCGCCGCGTTCACATTCGCCCTGCATTTGCCAGAACAGCTCTTCCAGACGGCGCGCCAGAGCGGGAATATCCCGCAATACGCTGGTGTCGCGCTGCCGGGCGATCGATTCTCTGACCTCCAGAAGCTTCTTCCTGTCGCGTTCGAAGCCGATGGCGCGGGCGACATAGTCTTCCGGCGAAGAACAAATCATTTCCGGAACACCCGCTGCGGTGACGATGCTGCCGCAGAACCGTGCCGCAAATGTCTTGCCGGACATGGTGAGGACGGGCAGGCCGGATGTTATGGCGTCCGCGGCCGTGGAGTGAGCGCCATAGGGGAACGTATCCAGAAACAGGTCGGCAACGCCGATACGGGCGATGTGCTGCGGGTTCGGAACCTTCGGCGCAAAGACGAGCCGGTCAGGTGAGACGCCGCTTTTTTCTGCGATTGCCTGCAGGTGCTGATTGACGTCTTCATCGCCCGCCAGCAGCCACAACAGGCTGCCCGGCGTCTGCGACAGGATCGTCATCCATCGCGCAAAGCAGCTTTCGGTAATCTTCTGCATGCCGTTGAAGCTGGCATAGACGAACGCATCTTCAGGCAATCCGACCTCGGCCCGGCTTGGCCGGGCGGCGATGGGCCGCTTGCGGTCGAGCGGCTGGTCGCAGGCGATGCGCAGGACCTTTTCGGAGTAATAGATGTCGTTCTCCGGCGGGATCATGTAACCGTCCGAAATCAGGTACTGATGGAACGGGCTTCCCATCGATCCGGGGTAACCGCAGAAACTGACGATGACCGGCGCGGGGCGATAGGCGAAAATCTTCGTGCGCGCGTCCTTGGTGTAGCCGTTCACGTCGATCAGAATATCGATTTCGTCGGAGATGATCTGCGAGGCCGCTGCGGCATCGTCCAGGCCGTGGATATCCCGCCAGCAATGGACTGCTGCCTTGATCCGCTCCTGCGTGCTGTCCGTGTTGCGGACGTTACCGCAATAATAGGCGAAGACCTCAAGGTTGTCCTTATCATGCAACTCCAGAACCTCGCAGAGAGCGAAGCCCACGGCATGATCGCGAAGATCCGACGAGAGGTAACCGACGCGCAGCCGCTCACCGGTTCCAGACTTCAGCTTCGGCGACCTGCGCGGAAAACGGCTGAGGTCCGGCCGCGTGCCGACCACCGTTTTGCTGTAGCGATATGCCTTGGCCAGCTGGAACATCGGATCGTCGGCGTAGCAGCTCAGCGTCAGCGAGGACATCGCATCGAGCATCTTGCGCGCAGGGACATGGTTTGAAGGAGCAAGCACCGGCCACTTGCACTGGCGCTGCCGCAACGACACCCAGTGCTGGCCTGCCTCCGGCAATTCCGGACGCAGCTCGAATGCCTGTAGCAAGGCGGTTTCAGCGTCCTCGAGCTTGCCGGCGCCTTCGAGAACCCGGCCGATGTTCTGCAGGGCCATGTGCCGATGGCCGATCGCTTCGGCGTCGAGGTGCTTCGTCGTTTCGGCATATTGCGACCACTGTTCCACGGCCTGACCGATCAACCCGCTATCTTCGAGGACACGACCGAGATTGATGTAACCGGGAGCGAATTGCGGATTGGCCTTCAAACAGGCGCGGAACGCCTGTACGGCGCCCGCGCGGTCGCCAAGCTGGCTGAGCGCAACGGCATAGTTGAAATAGGCAAGATGAATGACGGGATTGTTGTCGTTGAACGCAACCCAGGTCTTGTAGAGTTCCGCAGCCGCGGTTCGCTGACCGGCGGCACTGAGCGCCTCGGTTACGCTCAGCAGATCCATGAGACTCATCCGCTGGTTCCGCGCAAGATCAAGGGCGCTGGGAGCGGCGGCGTCGTTTGAAGGTGAGACGGGATTGGCGGTCATGACATCCTGCGGCAAGCGACAAAGGGTCGAAGAAAAGAACAGCCTGTTGATGGGCCGTCCTTAGCTATCGCAGGTAACTTGCCTGTGGCTGGATGTGTTGGAAGCGGGGTTGCTTGCCTGGATCAGCCGGTAGTGTGGCCGCACGAAGTTTCCTCCCGGTCAGGCGCCGGCTTCCGGGAGATTGATGCTGTCATGCCGCAGTAAGGATCGCTCACATCATCTAACGATGAGAGTATTTCATCCTGTAGCTCGCCAGCGCGATCGACGGGTTGATCCGATAGACACTGTCGAAGTCTTCATCTGTAAAGTATTGGTATGAATGCGCGACATATTCGCGGAAAAGACCGTGCAGGTCCTGCCGCATCTGCTTGGCCGCCCATTCCAGCAAACCCGCCTTGAAGACGATGAAGATCGGGTAATATTTTGCCCTGAAGATCGGATTGTCCAGGAAAAGCTTCTCGATGTCTTTCAGTGCTGCGAACATCTCAAGCCGGCGCTCGTCGAACGTGCTTGTATGCTGCTCCCGCCCCGGGACGAGGCGGTGTGTTGTCAGGCTGCTGTTAATGGCCAGAAACCGTCCGGCATTCATATAGGCCGCCCAGTGCGGCAGGATATCTTCGTTGATCCGCGCCGTGGAGAAGCGCCAGTTCGTCCGGCGAATGAAAGATGTCCGCAGTATCTTGTTCCATGGGTAATTGATCGTCACCAGGAATTGCGCGGTCGAGTCGAGGTCGATCATTGCGCTGTCGCGGCTGCCGAGGACGCTATCCCAGATATTCTTGTCGATAGGCGCCATTTCGCCGGCAGGGCCATCGGCCGTTCTCAGCACGCTATATCTGAATGCGGCGACATCGATATTCGTCTCATCCATCAAGGGCAGAACGGTATCGATGGCTCCCTCATGCAGGAGGTCGTCAGCATCGTGAAACAGGCAATATTGGCTGTCGATGGTTGCCAGCGCCCTGTTGCGGGCAACGCCCGGTCCGGTGTTCGTCTCGCTGCGCATCAGCCTTATATTGGCGTGCCGCGCGATGTATTGCTCGACGATGTCGCAGGTATTGTCGGTGGAGGCATCGTCGACGACGACGATATCCATCTCGGTTTCATTGCGCAGAACACTGTCGAGTGTTTCGCCGATAAGACTGGCCATGTTGTAGGCCGGGATGATGACGGATATTTTTGCCATGACGGATACTGAATGTCCTTCTGGGGCATTCTGCAATTAAAATGTTACGACGCGGCCTGAGCCGCGTCGTAGGTTTCGTCGGGTCGTTTAAGGCTTATACTGCCTTGTAGGCTTTGATAACCGCCTCGACCTGTGCATCGTTCATGACCTTCAGCTGCTGGGCCGAGAGCGCACCGGCCTGGCTGCTGCTGAGACCGGCGATGGCAGCGGTGGAAAGGCCTGCGATGGCATTGGCGCTGATGGCCTTGATCTCGTCGGTCGAGAAGAGGCCCAGTTCAGTGCTGTTCAGGGTCGCGATCTGAGCGGAGCTGAGGCCGGAGACCTGATCGGAGTTGAGGGCTGCGATCTGGTCGGTCGACAGGGCTGCGAACTGCGTCGAGGAGAGCGCTGCTGCCTGTGCTTTGCTGAGGGCGGCGACGTTGCCGGTGCTCAGCTTGCTGGCGTCGATACCGGCGAGGGCCTTGGTGCTGATCGCCTTGATCTCGTCGGTCGAGAAGGTGGCAAGGCTGTCGGAGGACAGAGCGTTAAGCTGCGTCGAAGACAGGCCGGCGATCTGCGTCTTGGTCAGAGCGGCGGCGTTTTCCGTGCCGAGACCAGCCAGGGTAAGACCGGCGATGGCGTTGGCGCTGATGGCCTTGATCTCATCGGTCGAGAACAGAGCCAGTTCGGCGCTGCTCAGGGTCGCAATCTGAGCGGAGCTGAGGCCGGAAACCTGCTCCGAACCGAGGGCCTTGATCTGGTCCGTCGACAGGGCCGCGAACTGTGCCGAAGAGAGCGCTGTCGCCTGTGCTTTGCTGAGGGCAGCGACATTGCCGGTGCTCAGCTTGGTGACATCGAGGCCGGCGAGGGCCTTGGTGCTGATCGCCTTGATTTCATCGGTCGAGAAGGTGGCAAGGCTCTCGGAAGACAGGGCGTTAAGCTGTGCCGAAGACAGGCCAGCGATCTGCGTCTTGGTCAGCGCGGCAGCATTTTCAGTGCCGAGGCCAGCCAGGGTAAGGCCGGCGACAGCATTGGCGCTGATGGCCTTGATCTCATCGGTCGAGAACAGAGCAAGTTCGCTGCTGCTCAGGGTCGCAATCTGAGCGGAGCTGAGGCCGGAAACCTGCTCCGAACCGAGGGCCTTGATCTGATCGGTCGACAGGGCCGCGAACTGCGCCGAAGAGAGCGCTGCCGCCTGTGCTTTGCTGAGGGCAGCGACGTTGCCGGTGCTCAGCTTGGTGACGTCGATGCCGGCGAGGGCCTTGGTGCTGATCGCCTTGATTTCATCGGTAGAGAAGGTGGCAAGGCTCTCGGAGGACAGAGCGTTAAGCTGCGTCGAAGACAGGCCGGCGATCTGCGTTTTCGTCAGAGCGGCGGCGTTTTCAGTGCCGAGACCAGCCAGGGTAAGGCCGGCGACAGCATTGGCGCTGATGGCCTTGATTTCGTCGGTCGAGAACAGAGCCAGTTCGGCGCTGCTCAGGGTTGCGACCTGAGCAGAGCTGAGGCCGGAAACCTGTTCCGAGCCGAGGGCCTTGATCTGGTCGGTCGAGAGGGCCGCGAACTGTGCCGAGGACAGTGCCGTGATCTGCGTTTTGCTGAGGGCGGCGACGTTGCCGGTGCTCAGCTTGGTGACATCGAGGCCGGCGAGGGCCTTGGTGCTGATCGCCTTGATTTCATCGGTCGAGAAAGTGGCAAGGCTATCGGAAGTCAGGGCGTTGAGCTGTGCCGAAGACAGGCCAGCGATCTGCGTCTTGGTCAGTGCAGCGGCATTTTCGGTGCTGAGAGCAGCGAGCGCTGCTGCGGAAAGGCCGGCAACGGCGTTGGCGCTGATCGCCTTGATTTCATCGGTTGAGAAGAGTGCCAGTTCGCTGCTGTTCAGGGTTGCGACCTGAGCGGAGCTGAGGCCGGCGACCTGATCGGAATTGAGGGCCTTGATCTGGTCCGTCGAGAGGGCTGCGAACTGTGCGGAGGACAGTGCTGCGGCCTGCGTTCTGCTGAGGGCGGCGACGTTGCCGGTGCTCAGCTTGCTGGCGTCGAGGCCGGCAAGGGCTCTGGCGCTGATTGCCTTGATCTCGTCGGTGGAGAAAGTGGCAAGGCTATCGGAAGTCAGGGCGTTGAGCTGCGTCGAAGACAGGCCAGCGATCTGCGTTTTTGTCAGGGCAGCGGCGTTTTCGGTGCTGAGAGCAGCCAGCGCTGCTGCGGAAAGACCGGCAATGCCGTTAGCGCTGATGGCCTTGATCTCGTCGGTCGAGAAGAGTGCCAACTCGCTGCTGCTGAGGGTCGCGATCTGTGCGGAGCTGAGGCCTGCAACCTGATCGGAATTGAGGGCTGCGATCTGGTCGGTCGACAGGGCTGCGAACTGTGCGGAGGACAGTGCTGCGGCCTGTGTTCTGCTCAGGGCGGCAATGTTTCCGGTGCTCAGCTTGGTGACATCGAGGCCGGCGAGGGCCTTGGTGCTGATCGCCTTGATTTCATCGGTCGAGAAAGTGGCAAGGCTCTCGGAAGACAGGGCGTTAAGCTGCGTCGAAGACAGGCCGGCGATCTGCGTCTTGGTCAGGGCGGCGGCGTTTTCAGTGCCGAGACCAGCCAGGGTAAGACCGGCGATGGCGTTGGCGCTGATGGCCTTAATTTCGTCGGTCGAGAACAATGCCAGCTCGCTGCTGTTCAGGGTTGCGACCTGAGCGGAGCTGAGACCGGCGACCTGATCGGAGTTGAGGGCCTTGATCTGGTCCGTCGACAGGGCTGCGAACTGTGCCGAGGAAAGCGCCGAAATCTGCGTCCTGCTCAGGGCGGCGACGTTGCCGGTGCTCAGCTTGGTGACGTCGAGGCCGGCGAGGAGCTTGGTGCTGATCGCCTTGATCTCGTCGGCGGAGAAGGTGGCAAGGCTATCGGAAGACAGGGCGTTAAGCTGCGTCGAAGACAGGGCGGCGATCTGAGACTTTGTCAGGGCGGCGGCGTTTTCGGTGCTGAGAGCGGCGAGCGCTGCTGCGGAAAGGCCGGCGACAGCATTGGCGCTGATGGCCTTGATCTCGTCGGAGGAGAACAGCGCCAACTCGCTGCTGTTCAGGGTCGCAACCTGTGCGGAGCTGAGACCGGCGACCTGAGCCGAGTTGAGAGCCTTGATCTGGTCGGTCGAGAGGGCATCGATCTGGCTGGTATAAAGCGCCGTAACCTGAGACGCCGACAGGCCGCTGATCTGAGCGGAGCTCAGCTTTGCGATCTGGGTCAGCGTCAAGCCCTTGAAGGCGCTTACCGAAATGGCCCGGAGATCTTCAGAACTGAAAAGAGCAAGGTTATCTGTGCTCAAAGAAGCGATCTGAGACGACGAGAGGGCCTTGATCTTGGTGCTGTCCAGCGCATTCACGTCTTCCGAGGTTAGGCTGGCGATCGTGGAGGTGGAAAGCTTGGAAATCTGCACAGCAGACAGTGAGGAAAGAATCGAAGTCATGAACGTGTCCTTTACCGGATGGCGACTGGTCACGCCTATCTGCTGCCAGACACTGCCCGTGATGACAGCGGTCCGACATCCGCAAATAAAGCGAAATTGTGGAGAACATGGCTCATGTGAACCTGCGCTGGAAACGCATCATGCAATTCGAGCCGGAGAAGGGGGCCCGGATTTTCCACGCTAGCTTGTGCGAATGCCGCTTAATAATTTCTGCCGCTTAAGATTTTCGCGACGTGCGTGTCATATCAGGCCAACATTTAAAGCCTAGTTAATATTTGGAGGCGGTGCATTTTATTCTTGATGTTTGCGTATCTTAGAGTCTTATAGAGTATAAAATTACGAAGCTAACTATCGATTCGATCAGCTTCCACTGCGGGCAATCAGACGTGGTCGCTCCCGGATAAGTAGTATCCGTTTGGAGGGGAGAGAGCGCAAGGGTTTGACCGTTATTTTCGTCTAAAACTGCCCTGCGATGCTTGCCGGGAGCTGACACGCCTATGTAACGGCTGCCAGAATCGGACAATGCTTTGCTTTGTCGCCTTTATTTCGGGTGCCGTGTAGTTGGTTTTTTCGAAGCGGAAGCTGTTATTCCGGTTTCCGGGCCACGGCAATGCTTTGGACGGACAGGCACGGGTCGCGCGATGATTCGGCGACGCCATTCAAGAAATCGGATATCGAAAGCGACGGGTCGTTCCCGTCATCGACCATCCATCCGGTGCCGTGAAGGAACAATCCCGATCTTGGTGCGCGGGCCGTGGCGGTGCGTGAATTTGTGACCGCCCCATGCCGGAGAAAGCGTGGTGCGGGCCTAGTCCAGCATCACCATATGTGCCGGCAACTGCTCTTCGAAGAATTTCGAGAACGTCGCGATGCGGGGCGGCAGCGCCTGATAGGGCGGATAATAGAGTGTCAGCCAGAGTTCGGGCGGCGCCCAGCCGGGCAGGACATGAACGAGCCGGCCGCTGCGGATATGTTCTGCGATGTGAAATCCCGGCAGCATGGCCACACCGGCGCCTTCCGCCGCCATATCGGCCAGAACCTCACCGCTATTGGCGCTGAATGCGCGGCCGGCCGAGATGGCGATGCTCGATCCGCCGTCCGACAGGACCCAGTTCTCCCGCCGGCTTTCACCGCTATAGGCAAGGCAATCGTCAGGGGTCAGTTCGCCCGGATGTCCCATCTGTGTGAACCGGCTGCCCGGGGCCGCCACCAATATTCTCGGCACGGCCCTGATCTTGCGCCAGATGGTGAATTTGTCCGATGGGGCCGACGAAATGCGGATCGCCAGATCGTAGTCGTCATCCACGATATTGATCAGGCCGTCCGAGAGCGAAATCTCGAAGCACATTTTCGGATAGAGTTCCCGGAAGCCGGACAGGATCGGCGGCAGCACCGTCTTGCCGAGCCATGTCGGCGCGCTGATCCTCAGACGCCCTTCATCGGCCTTATGGGCGTTGCGGACATCGCGCCGGGCATTCTCCAGCGCCTCGACCGCCGGCTGGATCTGTGCGGCGAAGACGGCGCCGTCGGTCGTCAACGACACCTGGCGGGTGGTGCGGACAAACAATTGCACACCGAGATCATCTTCAAGCGCGGCAATCGCACGGGTGACGGCAGCCGCCGTCATGCCCAGTTCGCGGGCGACCTGCGCGAAGTTGCGCTTTTCGGCCGCCATCAGAAAGGTTTTGAGAGCTTTATGATCGTTCATCGCCATTATTTCAAAAATCGCAATTCATTCGAGAAAAATATTGCAATTCCGCGATGCAATCAAGCGGGTTACATCTTTATCCATCGAAACGGACACACCAAAGACGAAAGGCGCCGACGATGATCAAGGATATCAAGGGCCTGCACCACGTCACCTCCATGGCGTCGGATGCGCGGCAGAACAACAGTTTCTTCACCGATACGCTCGGCCTGCGCCGGGTGAAGAAGACCGTCAACTTCGACGAACCCAGCGTCTATCACCTTTATTACGGCGACGAAAAGGGAACGCCCGGCACGGTCATGACCTATTTTCCCTTCGCCAACATGATGGCCGGCCGTCCCGGCGTCGGCGAAGTGGGCGAGACGCAGTTTTCCATCCCGAAGGGTTCGCTGGGCTTCTGGAAAGAGCGTCTCCTTGCCAAAGGCGCCGCCGGCATTCAGGCCGACACGGTCTTCGGCGCCAATCGCCTGCGCTTCACCGGTCCCGATGGCGATGGCCTTGCACTGATCGAAACAGGCGATGACGCCCGTGCTGCCTGGCTGGCCGAGGGAATTTCCGAAGACAACGCCATACGCGGTTTCACCGGCGCACGTTTTAATTTGCATGACACTGCCGCAACCGAAGAACTGCTGCGTTTCATGGGTTATGAGCGGACTGACGTTGAAGGCAATGTGACGCGCTTCGTCATTCCCGGCGGCAACGGGGCAGATACGATCGATCTTGCAGCCTTGCCCAAGACACCCTTTGCCCGGTCGGGAGCAGGCTCGGTCCACCATATCGCCTTCGCAGTCGAAAACCGCGAGAAGCAACTGGAAGTGCGCAAGGCGCTGATGGATACCGGCTATCAGGTCACCCCCGTCATCGACCGCGATTATTTCTGGGCGATCTATTTCCGCACGCCGGGCGGCATCCTGTTCGAGATCGCCACCAATGAACCCGGTTTCGACCGTGACGAGGATACCGCGCATCTGGGCGAAGCGCTCAAGCTGCCGAACCGCTACGAGCCTTTCCGCAATCAGATCGAGGCGAACCTCGCTCCGCTTGCAGCATAAAGCGGGTCTCTGATCCGCATCCACTGACCAAGATAGATTCTCGCTTTTCAAGACGGCTGCCCTGCCGGGCAGCCGGCCGGCGAAGCCTTCTCGATTTCCACCGCCGCAGATCGGCAACCACCACCTGAACGGAGAACTGAAAATGTCCAAGCTCGAAGTCCTGACCCCCGCCAACAGCCAGCTCATCTTCATCGACCAGCAGCCGCAGATGGCATTCGGTGTGCAGTCGATCGACCGCCAGACCCTGAAGAACAATGTCGTCGGCCTCGCCAAGGCGGCAAAGATTTTCAATATCCCGACGACCATCACCACGGTCGAAACGGAAAGCTTCTCCGGCAACACCTTCCCGGAACTGCTCGCGGTCTTCCCGGAAAACGACATTCTCGAACGCACTTCGATGAATTCCTGGGATGACCAGAATGTCCGCGATGCGCTGGCGAAGAATGCGGCGGCCGGCCGCAAGAAGATCGTCGTCTCCGGCCTCTGGACGGAAGTGTGCAACACCACCTTTGCGCTCTCCGCGCTTCACGATGTCGCGGATTACGAGATCTACATGGTGGCGGACGCCTCCGGCGGCACCTCCGTCGATGCGCATAAATATGCCATGGACCGCATGGTGCAGGCCGGCATCATTCCCGTCACCTGGCAGCAGGTGCTGCTCGAATGGCAGCGCGACTGGGCACGCAAGGAAACCTATGACGCCGTCACCTCGCTGGTGAAGGAACATTCCGGCGCCTACGGCATGGGCATCGACTATGCCGTCACCCATGTCCATGGCGGCAAAGAGCGCGTCAAGCATGGCAAGCGCATCGGCCCCAACCCGGCCAAGAAATAAACTTTCAACCGCGCCGCACCGGCAGGATCGCCATCCAGCCCGGTGCGGCTTTCACCCATCGAGGAGGTTCCCATGAAAGTCTATCTTCTGTCCCTCGGCGCCGGCCTGCTG
Organism: Agrobacterium leguminum; assembly: GCF_015704895.1. Lineage (GTDB taxonomy): Bacteria > Pseudomonadota > Alphaproteobacteria > Rhizobiales > Rhizobiaceae > Agrobacterium > Agrobacterium leguminum. The sequence goes on from NZ_JADQWB010000006.1 coordinate 97,322, forward strand.
GTCGGCATCGTCTACAGCCTGCTCAATGTGCGTTCTCCCGCACCGCCCGTCATCGCTCTCGTCGGCCTGCTCGGCATCCTGGTTGGGGAGCAGATCATTCCTTTCGCGAAGACGATTGCCGGCAAGGAACCGGCCGTCGTTTCGTGGATCAACCAGATCAAGCCGCACATGTTCGGCCATATGCCGAAGGGTGGCGCTGAAACCACGGGTCTCGCCGAAGTCAAACAGCCGACCGAGCGGGAGAGAAGCTGATGCCGACACGACGCACCTTCCTTGGCGCGGCCTCGAGCCTTGCCTTTCCGAATCTGTTTTCGCCGGCTAAGGCCGCTGATCCCATCAAGACCGGAGGTTCTTCCATGCATCCAGATACGATCCTTCACAATGGCCGCTTCACGACGCTCGACCGCGGCAATCCGAATGCAACGGCAGTCGCCATCAAGGACGGCCTGTTCCTGGAGGTGGGAAGCGACGCCGAGGTCATGGCCCTTGCCGAGCCGGATACGAAGATCATCGACCTCAGGGGCAAGCGGGTTCTGCCCGGCCTGATCGACAACCACACCCACGTCGTGCGCGGCGGCCTGAACTTCAACATGGAACTGCGCTGGGACGGTGTGCGCTCGCTTGCCGATGCCATGGACATGCTGAAGCGTCAGGTGGCGATCACCCCGGCGCCGCAGTGGGTGCGGGTCGTCGGCGGCTTCACCGAACATCAATTCGTCGAAAAGCGCCTGCCGACCATCGAGGAGATCAATGCGGTGGCGCCGGATACGCCGGTCTTCCTGCTGCATCTTTACGACCGGGCGCTGCTGAACGGCGCAGCCCTTCGCGCCGTCGGCTATACGAAGGATACGCCGAACCCGCCCGGCGGCGAAATCACCCGCGATGCGAACGGCAATCCGACCGGCCTGCTGCTCGCCAAGCCGAATGCCGGCATCCTCTATTCGACGCTTGCCAAGGGGCCGAAGCTGCCGCTCGATTATCAGGTCAATTCCACCCGCCACTTCATGCGTGAGCTGAACCGGCTGGGTGTGACCGGCGTGATCGATGCGGGCGGCGGCTTCCAGAATTACCCTGATGACTACGAGGTGATCCAGAAACTGTCGGATGAGAACCAGATGACGGTTCGGCTGGCCTACAATCTCTTCACGCAGAAGCCGAAACAGGAGAAGGAGGATTTCCTCAACTGGACTTCGTCGGTCAAATACAAGCAGGGCAACGACTATTTCCGGCACAATGGCGCCGGCGAAATGCTGGTCTTTTCCGCTGCCGATTTCGAGGATTTCCGCCAGCCGCGCCCGGACATGCCGCCGGAAATGGAAGGCGAGCTCGAAGACGTCGTCCGCATTCTGGCGGAAAACCGCTGGCCCTGGCGTCTGCACGCCACCTATGACGAGACGATTTCGCGGGCGCTGGATGTCTTCGAAAAGGTCAACCGGGACATTCCGCTCGAAGGCTTGAACTGGTTCTTCGATCATGCCGAAACCATCTCCGACCGCTCCATCGACCGCATTGCCGCCCTCGGTGGCGGCATCGCCACCCAGCACCGCATGGCCTATCAGGGCGAATATTTCGTCGAGCGTTATGGTCAGGGTGTGGCGGAAGCCACACCGCCGATTGCGAGAATGCTGGAAAAGGGTGTGAATGTTTCGGCCGGTACGGATGCAACGCGCGTCGCCTCCTATAATCCCTGGGTGTCGCTGTTCTGGATGGTGACGGGCAAGACGGTGGGCGGCATGCAGCTTTATCCGCGCGCCAATTGCCTCGACCGCGAGACGGCGCTGCGCATGTGGACCGAAAAAGTCACCTGGTTCTCGAATGAGGAAGGCAAGAAGGGCCGCATCGAAAAAGGCCAGTTCGCCGATCTCGTGGTGCCGGACAAGGATTATTTCTCCTGCGCGGAAGATGAAATCTCCTTCCTCACCTCGGAACTGACCATGGTGGGCGGCAAGGTCGTTTATGGCGCCGGTGACTTCAGAACGCTGGATAAAAGCAATATTCCGCCGGCGATGCCCGACTGGTCGCCTGTGCGAACCTTCGGCGGTTATGCCGCCTGGGGTGAACCGCAGGGCGCCGGAAAGAACTCGCTCAGACGGGCCGCGATCTCCTCCTGCGGCTGCGCCAATGATTGCGGCGTTCACGGCCACGACCATGCCGGCGCATGGACGTCGAAATTGCCGATTGCCGATCTGAAGGGCTTCTTTGGAGCGCTGGGCTGCTCCTGCTGGGCAGTCTGAGCCCGGCCAGCGGAAAAATCCACCGGGCAGCTGATCGCCGCTGCCCGGCCTCTCGGGAACGGGATTATGTTGCAAATATCGCAATTATATCGAAACTATTGATGCAATTGTTGGCGGTAATCCTTTGCGCCAATATCGCTCCATCAGATGAACGCAGCGCCGCTCGAACCGACCGGCCAGATCGCAGGAGCAGAAAATGACCGAGCCGTCTTCAACCCTTCGCCTTCGCGGGCTTCTCGCGGATATCGTTGCCGCACCCGCCACAAAAACCTTAGCGCTTCTGGCGCTCTGCTCGGCCTATATTCAGGGGCCGCTGACCAAGATTTTCGACTTTCCCGGTGCGATTGCGGAGATGAACCATTTTGGCCTTCAGCCGGCGGTCGCATTCGCTGTCGTTGTCATCCTGTTCGAGCTCACAGCCTCCGCTCTGGTGGTGTCGGGCTTCCTGCGCTGGGCCGGCGCTCTGGCGCTTGCAAGCTTCACGCTTCTCGCCACTTTCATCGCTCTCCGCTTCTGGGAAATGGCGCCCGGCATGGACCGCATGATGGCCACTAACGCCTTCTTCGAACATCTTGGCCTTGCCGGTGCCTTCATCATCGTCGCTGCAATCGATCTCACGAAAGGAACAGGCAAATGAGTGCCGCAAAATCCTCCGCGAGCAGTTTTGCTCCCCTTGCACAACCGGTTTTCGCGGTTCTCTGGGCGGCGACGGTGCTCGGCAATACCGGCAGCTTCATGCGCGATGTCGCCAGTTCATGGCTGATGACCGATCTTTCTGCTTCGCCGGCGGCCGTCGCCATGGTTCAGGCGGCCGGAACCCTGCCGATCTTTCTTCTGGCGATCCCGGCCGGCGTGCTGACCGATATTCTCGACCGCCGCAAATTCCTGATCGCGGTGCAGCTTCTGCTGGCCTCGGTCAGCGTCACCCTCATGGTTCTTTCCCATACCGGCCTGTTGTCCGTCAGCGCGCTGATCGGGCTCACCTTCCTCGGCGGTATCGGCGCGGCGCTGATGGGGCCGACCTGGCAGGCCATCGTGCCGGAACTGGTGAAACGTGAGGATATCAAGAGCGCCGTGGCGCTGAACTCGCTGGGCATCAATATCGCCCGCTCCATCGGTCCCGCCGCCGGCGGCATCCTGCTTGCGGCCTTCGGGGCGGCCTTCACCTATGGCGCCGATGTCGCAAGCTATTTCGTGGTCATCGCCGCCCTTTTATGGTGGCCGCGGGCAAAGAACGCCAATGATGCGTTGGCCGAAGGTTTCTTCGGCGCATTCCGGGCGGGCCTTCGTTACACCCGTGCCAGCCGGCCGCTGCATGTCGTCCTGCTGCGGGCTGCGATCTTCTTTGCATTCGCCAGTGCCGTCTGGGCGCTGTTGCCTCTGGTCGCCCGGCAATTGCTCGGCGGAGATGCGAGCTTCTACGGTATCCTGCTCGGCGCTGTCGGAGCCGGCGCCATCGGCGGTGCGCTGGTCATGCCGAAGCTGCGCGACCGGTTCGATGCCGATGCCCTGCTGCTGGGTGCGGCTCTCACCACCGCGCTCGTTATGGCCGGGCTGTCCTTTGCGCCGCCAAAGTGGCTTGCCATCGTCATCCTGCTGTTTCTCGGCGGTGCCTGGATCACGGCTCTGACGACGCTTAATGGAGCGGCCCAGGCGATCTTGCCGAACTGGGTGCGCGGCCGCGGTCTCGCCGTCTATCTCACCGTCTTCAACGGCGCGATGACAGCGGGCAGCATCGGCTGGGGTGCGGTGGGCGAAGCGGCGGGCGTGCCGGGCACGCTGCTCATCGGTGCGGCCGGCCTTTTCATTGCCGGTCTCGTCATGCACCGCCTGAAACTGCCTGCCGGCGATTCGGATATGGTGCCGTCCAACCATTGGCCTGAGCCGCTCGTTGCCGAGCCGGTGGCCCATGATCGCGGCCCGGTTCTGATCCTCATCGAATATAATGTCGAAAAGCATCACCGCTCCGCTTTCCTGCATGCGCTGGACGAGCTTTCACAGGAGCGTCGCCGCGATGGCGCCTATGGCTGGGGCGTGACGGAGGACTCCGCCGATCCGCAGAAGATCGTCGAATGGTTCATGGTGGAATCCTGGGCCGAGCATCTGCGCCAGCACAAGCGGGTTTCCCACGTGGATGCGGATTTGCAGAGCAAGGTGCTGGCCTATCATTCCGGGCTGGAAAAGCCGGTGGTGCGGCACTTCCTCACAATCAACCGGCCGGGGAAGGCGTAAAACGGAAAGGGGCCGAAAAGGCCCCTTTTTCGTTGTTGCCATGCGATTGTCCGATTATTGCGTGATCCGCTCCAATACACGGCTCAGCGCATCTTTCAGCGCCCCTGAGCCGCCCTTACCGTCGAAATCCAGCAGCACCTGCTCGTTGAGGCCGCCCTTGGTGGCGAATTCGCGGCTGAGATCGATGAAATCCGTCCTGCTTCCGGCAAGCAGGGCCACCTCGGAAAGGCCGGCAAAGAGGGGCGCGAGATAAGCGCGCCCCTTTTCTTCCGGCAGACCGTTCTCGGCAAGCCATTCCGTCGTCGTTTGCATGATGCCGAAATAGGTGGCCATCAAAGCGCTGGCGGCGGCCAGAAGATCGTATTCCGCCTTGGTTTCGCATTCCACCGCATTGCCGAGCACGTTGAAAATAGCAGCCGTATCCGTATCGGCAGGATAAATGGCGGTGACGCCCTTGCGCCGGGCAACGAAGGGCAGCGGGATCGCCTGGCTGAGACGCACATCCGCGCCGATCCAGTCCAAAAGCGCCTCGCGGCCGGTTGCGGCAACGACGCTGACGATCTTCTGCCCGTCCCGGAACCGCAGCGGCCGGATGACTTCTTCAGCGATCTGCGGCCGGATAGCCAGCATGACGGTATCGCAGCCATCGACGATTGCCTGATTGTCGCCGGAGACGATCACCTGCGGGAAATCGGCGGCAAGCCTCGCGGAGATATCGGCACTGCGCTGGGACACCATGACATGCGGCACGGCGGCAGGTCTGGCGAGCAGGCCCCTGACCATCGCATCGGTGATGGCTCCCGTTCCGATAAAACCGATTTTCTGGGGAAGTGACATGATTGCTCCGCTGCGGCGTTTCGCGTGATGCTAATTTTTCCGTCCGGAATTGTCGACAAGCAGAGGGGTAAATTTGCGGTCGAGGCGGAGCCACGCCCGGTTTATGCCGGCTGATCGATACGGTCACGGACCGAAACACGGCTATTCGGGCGTCGTAAAATCAATGCGCATCCTTCCCGGTGGGCGTTTCTTCCAGCCCCAATATCGCCGGCCATGCCGGTGCTGCACGCTCTGACATGACCTCGATATGGCGCAGCGAGGTGAGACCGAATTCTTCCGGGCGCAGGGTTCTGCGGTTGACGCTTCCCTGCGGGAAAACATCGGCATAACGCCAGACGGCGGCGGGCGGCACCACCACATCGTCTGCCATCGTCATCATGCGCAGATCGAAGCGGGTGGCGGAAAAATCCGGTTCTGGCAATGATTTGCCGATATCCCGCCGGAAGAAATCCCTGCTCGTGCACCAGCGCCGCCATTGCCAGTAGATTCCGGCGGGCAGATCCGCACCCAGCAGCAGCCTTCGACCGGGAAGGTAGCCGGCGAGTGTCGTGCTGACAGGCCCGAGCAGATACCAGAAGGCGATGACCGTGGGCCGATAGGTCCATGGGTGATCGCCGACATGGGCAAAGCCCGAACCGATGGTGATGACACGCTCGAGCCGTTCGTCATGGCGTCGAAAAGGAAATGTCAGTCCGCCGAGGGAATGGCCGAGCAGCCAGAGGGGGCCTTCCGGTGCTATCCGGCAAAGTGCGGCCTCGGCCGCTGTCTGATCGGCAATTCCCCAGTCGGCCATCGTGGCCCGGCTTTCGCGGACGGGGCGTTGTCGGGATGCGCCGAAATCGCGATAATCATAGGTCAGGACACCGATGCCCTGACCGGCCGCCCATGTGGCGAAGGCGCGATAATAGCGCGCCGGAACACCCGTTGCGCCGTGAAGGACAAGATGCGCGCGGGCTGGCCCCCTGGGCGGAAAGAACCGGCCGGCGAGCCTGTGCCCTTCCGAAACAATGTCGATCTCCCGGCTCTCTGCAATATCAGTCATCCATCCCTTCCTCCTCCTGGACCGTTTGGTCTAATAACATCTCTAGACCAAACGGTCTACAGCGCTTAAAACAGGCGAATGGACGAAAGCAAGAACCGCCACGCTCTGATACGGGCCACCTCCGCGCTGTTTCGGCGGCGCGGTTATGCGGGTGTGGGGCTGGCCGAAATTCTCGCGGAGACGGGCCTGCCGAAAGGCTCTCTCTATTATCATTTTCCCGGTGGCAAGGAGCAGCTTGCCGCCGAGGCGACGCGATGGGCGGGCCGAAAGGTGGCAGAGCTGATCGACGCGAGTTTCGAGGAGGCGGAGAGCTTCGCTTCGGGCTCGGTGGCGCTGTGCCGTGCGATAGCCCGCCTCTCGCAGGAAAATGGCCGCATCATGGGTTGCCCGGTGCTCAGCATCATTCAGGCCGGCGATGAAAAGCCCGATTTGCGCCAGATAGGTGCGGATGTGCTCAACGACTGGACCGCAAGGACCGTAGCTCAGGCAAGGCGTCTGGGCAGTCACGATCCGCAGGCCGATGCCGAAAGACTGGTGATCGGGCTGCAGGGCGCGTGGGTTGTTGCGCTGGCCCGTCAGGATGTCACGTCGTTTAAGACGCTGGAGAGCAGCCTGCTTCAGTCTGCCTAGGCGTATGCCGATGCGTTTTCAAGCAGAGGCCTGATCGGAGTCATCGGTGCTTGTGGTGCCGCATGCTGCGGAATAAATGAAAAGCGCGGCCGCCTTCAGGCTGACCGCGCTTGTTGTCGTAGAAGAGAATAGAACTTTTACGTCTCTTTAGTCTGCTGCTTTCCCGGTGTCGGCTGATCCGTGGCGTTCGCGATTGATGCAGCCAGCAGAGCCTGTGTCGGGTCCGTACCCTTGAAGCCGGCCTGTGCAAGGATTTCGTCAAGAACCGGCTTTTGCGCAGTGAAGCTCAGAAGCTGGCTCGAAAGATCGCCGAGGCCATTGCCGTTTTTGACGTCGCCGCCGCCACCGAGGGCGCCGGCCAGATTACCCGCGCTGAAGATGCGGATATCGGAGATCTTCTCGATGGGCTTCATCGCCTCGGAAAGTGCTTCGGGAATGATGGCGATCCTTGCACGGGCGAGCTCGAATGCGATGATGTCGCCCGATAGCGCATTGCGTGCATCGTTCTTTGCGCGTTCCGCCTGCGCCTCTGCATCGCCGAGAGCGATGACGCCTTCGGCACGGATTTTCGCGGCCTGTGCCTCGGCTTCGGCGCCGATCTTGGTGGCGGCAGCCAGGTTTTCGGCGGCTTGCCGTTCGGCTTCCGCCTTTACCGTGATGGCCGTCGCCTCCTGCTCTGCCGCCTTGCGGGCGTCGATCACGGCGATGCGCTTGGCGCGTTCGGCTATTTCCACTTCGCGGGCTGTTGCCACCTGTTCTTCCGCAGTGATGGCGGAAGCCTTGGCTTCGTCCGCCTTGGCGCGGGCGGCCTGTTCCTGCTCCACCTTCTGTGCCACGGCGATAGCGGCTTCGATTCGCGCCGTTTCGGTGATCTTGCGCGCTTCCGCCTCGCGTTCGGCAATACCGCGCTCGGCTTCGATGCGGGCAGTTTCACGCGCCTGGCGGGCTTGAGCATCCCGTTCGGCGATGCCGCGTTCCGTATCGAGCTTTGCCGTTTCCTCGTTGAGGCGGGCCGCCTGCTCGGCCCTTGCCGCTTCCGCCCGGGTTTCCGCCGTCTTGTTGGCGATGTCGCGCTCCTGCGTCAGTTCCGCATCGCGCTGTTCGCGTTCGATGGTCAAGCGCCGCAGCACCGCTTCGCGGTCCTTCGTGGCAATTTCGACTTCGTTGTCGCGGACAATCTGGTTGCGTTCGCGTTTACGCTCTTCGGTGATCCGGGTGAGCGCCGTCAGGCCCTCCGCGTCGAACGAGTTGTTGGGGTTGAAGTGCTTGATATCGGTTTGATCGAGCCGTGTCAGCGAGACCGATTCCAGTTCCAGACCGTTGGACTGCAGATCGTGCGCGACGGCCGCCTGCACGGATTTGACGAATTCGGCACGCTGCTCCTGAAGATCGCGCAGCGACATGGTCGCGGCAACCGAGCGCAAACCGTCGACAAATTTCGCTTCGACCAGTGACTTCAGCGCATCGGCATCATTTGTCCGGTCGCCGAGTGTCTGGGCGGCAAGTGCGATGTTTTCTGCATCGGGTTTAACCCGCACGTAAAATTCGGCAGTGATGTCGGCTCGCATGCGATCCTTGGTGATCAGGGATTCATGTTCGGATCTTTTCACTTCCAGCCGCAATGTGCTGAGAGAGACCCAGGAATAGGAATGGAAGATCGGCAGGATGATGGCGCCGCCATCGAGAACGACTTTCTTACCGCCGAGCCCGGTCCTTACATAGGCTTTGTCGCGTGTCGACCGCGTGTAGAGCGATGTCATGATGATGCCGATGACGACGATGGCCGTGACGATGGCCCCCGCAATCAGGCCCAGAGAAAAGAAATCCATGGTGAGTTAGCCCCTATGATGCCCGCTATGGTGAGTTTCCAGGTCCGGCGGTACGGGAATGGCCTGAAAAAGCCCATCCGCACCGTCGACGATCAATACCTGCGCACCCGTATCGATCGTGTGACCGGATGCAGCCTGTGCGCGCAGGAAGTGAATATTCTCGTGCCGGTCCTTGACCCGCACGGTGCCGGGCTTGCCCTGATCGAGAGGCCCGATGGTGACAGTGCCCACAAGTCCCAGAAAATCGGTCTGCTCGAGTGCGTTTGTCTCATCGCGTGGAATGACCTTCGCAACGGCGCGGCTGAGTGACCGCGTGGCCGGCAGGGCGGCGGCAATGGCACCGGTCATGGCCAGATAGGGCGGCAATGGCCCGAGCGGCGTTGCGGAAGCGATCCCCTGAATGAAGAACCCGGCGACGGAAAAAGCCGAGAGCAGGATGACCGCCAGAACAAGAAGCGGCACGCCGCCCGCATTAAGCCAGGACATCCAGCTGCCGAGTAACCCCGCCTCGGCATCGCCGGGCGCGTGGTAACTGAAGTTGTCGTCAAGCAGTCCCGAAGCCGATACACCAAGAAGGACCGAGACGAGTTCGACGATGCCGAGGCCGAAGACCGTCAGCAAGGCGATCCAGAAGGGAGCAGTGCCTGGCTGGACAATGCTCTCCATCAGCGCTGCCCTTCACGAAATGCCTTGAGCCGTGCTTCGATGGCGCTCTGGCGCTGCATCCGGCCGAGTTCTTCAACCTCCGCCGTTCCGTTATTGGGCTTGGCGGGGGTGCCGGTTACTCTTTCGATGGCGTCGAGCGCGTCAGCCAGACGGCGGTCGTTGCGCTGGGATGGGGTCGTATCGGTTACCGGTGCGATGCGTTCGGCGCGCTTGGCGTCCTCAAGCCGCTTTTGCGCATCCGCCTTTGCGGAAGCGATGCTGCGCAATGTAGTTTCCGCCTCGGCAATTTCGGCAGCGTTCTCGAGTATCGCCTTGTTCAGCGCTTCCCGCTGCGCTTCCAGATCGATCTGCAGCCCGGTTGCCGCGCGGGCCAAATCCTCGCGGCCGTTTTCAAGTCCGATCCTGATCTTGTCGTCGAGGTCGCGAATTTCTTCGTCGAGATCGGCGGCCTTGGTTTTCAGGCGATGGCCGGCTGCGACCGCCACGCCAAGCGCGGATCGGGCCTCATCGGCGATCTGAGCGATTTCCCGCACCGCCTGCTGCGCTACTGCGACCGGATTGGACGCCTCCGCCGCATCGACAGCGTTGTTCATGACACCGGCGATGACACGCCCGAGTCGCCCAAGAATACCTTCATTGTTCATCGAAGCCTCCCTGCTTGGTTGAAAGCCGGTTTTTATTCCGGCATGGATGCTGATGGTTTCGCCCTCGAACACAAGGCGTGCTTCTGAAAAGTCATTCCAGCCGTCGTGATAGCCACGAACGGTATAGGGCACCACGACGCGGCCCGAGAGGGTGGCGATGCTCACCGTATCCGGCCCCTTGACCGAAAAGAGCTTGCTGTCGAGCGGAATGTCCCGCACCGGCTCTTGCGGATCGCGCTGGCTATGGTCGCGCAGAGCCAGCGTCACCATGCGGGAAGGAAGGCTGGTCTTGACCCTGATCTCTTCATAAGCTGCCGCATGCAGGGTTACGAGATTGGCGCCTTCAGTCCGGTCAAGGATCGCCATCGCCCGCCGATAGGCAAGGAGCGTTTCTTCGAGAGAAGAGCGGTTCCCCTCCGAAAGATTCAGTGCCAGGACAACGTTGGACAAAAGTTTCGCGCTCATGCGAAATATATAAAGCACTTCATTTGTGCTTTCAAGATATGGCCCATGCGAAATGAAAGGCTGGCTCATGAAAAAAGCAATCATATTCGACTGCGAGTTCCTCTGCCTGGAAGGTTCCCAGCGCAGGTTCTGGTGTGCGGCTCATGATCCCGATCCGGTTATTGCGCAGATTGGCGCCGTCAGGCTTGGGCTGGAGGGCGACTTTCCGCTTCTGGGGACTTACAAGGCCTATATATGTCCGGTCGACCGTCATGGCGGAAGATATGCGATCGATCCGTTCTTCACCCGGCTGACGGGTATCACCGGGGAAATCATCGAAGCGGAAGGCGTTCTCTTGCAGGAGGCCCTTTCAAGCTTCGACAGTTTCACGGAAGGTGCCCAATGCTGGTCATGGGGCAAGGACGAGCTGAATATGGTGGCGATCAGCTGTTATGTCGCCGGCATACAGCCGCCCATCCCTGCCGGGCGTTTCGACAATGCCGTCAAACTTCTGCTTGCAGCGGGAATGCCGGTGGAGGATCTGGCAAAAACGCCGAGCAACAGGCTGGCCGATTATTACGGCGTCGAGCATCCGCCATTGCAGGGGCACGATGCGCTCGACGATACGCTTTCGGTTTCCTATACGCTGCAACATCTGCTGAGGGGCGGAAAACTGACGCCGGAAGCGTTCGGCGTTTAGCCGGTGACGGGATTGCGTCACGATCCCGGCCGATGTTCGCGAAAGGCGGCGGCGAGCGTGCGTAAGGCTTCCCGGGATCTGCTGTCCGTCAGGGTCGAGAACATGATGATTTCCGTGGAGGGCAGGGGCGGCAGGCCAAAACGCTGGCTCACCTCCACGGTGCCGGGCGGTGCAAGGCGGGAGGAAAAGGCGGAAACCGCAAGCCCGGCCGAGACGGCGGCGGTCACCATCGACGATGTGCCGCCAAGAAACACCTCCGTCCACGCAATCGCAGCCGCGTCGAGGGCACGGGTGGCGATGTCGCGCACGCCACAGGCGGGAGAGAGCGCCGCCAGACGCAGCGGTTCACCCTGACGGTGTTCGAATTGCGGGGTTGCATACCAGCCGAAATGTTCCGGCCCGAGCACCTCGCCGTCGCGCCGGTCATCCTCGCGCCGGATGATTGCCGCATCGATCTCCCCACGGTCGAAGGCGTCCAGCAGGGATCGGGAATGATCCATGCGGACTTCAATCGTAAGCCCGGGGTCGTGGTCGTTGAGACGTGCAAGCAGGGTCGGAACCTCCGGTCCTGCCACATGGGCGGCGATTCCAAGGCCGAAGCGGCGGCGCGGGGAGGAAAGACCCGCCAGCGCCCGGTCATGCGCGGCGAGGAACTCGCGGGCGGGCGCCAGAAATACCGCGCCCTGCGCTGAAAGCCGCACTGAGCGCGGCGTGCGTTCGAGCAGCCGCTGGCCGAGCCTGTCTTCCAGCCGCTTGAGCTTGACGCTGATGGCGCCCTGGGTGGTGCCGAGCGCTTCGGCAGCGCGGGTGAAGCTCTGCATATCGGCGATGGTGACGAAGGCTTCGACGGCCTCCACATCCAGCGTGCTCATTTCGATTATTCCAATTTGTTGTCTCTGAAATAGCCAATCATCCAATTCAGTTATGGTCAAGCTTTGTCTAGCGTGCCTCCTCCACAGATCGGCTTTCGCAGTTGCGGGCCGACCCATGAAAGGCTGAAGAATGACCCTTGCCGTTGCCGCACCCGCAAGCAGCAGAAGCGCCATGGCGCTTGCTGCCGTTTGTCTCTCCGCCCTGATGTTCGGACTGGAAATTTCCAGCGTTCCGGCGATCCTGCCAACACTCGAACAGGTGCTGCATGCGGATTTCCGCCAGCTTCAGTGGATCATGAACGCCTATACCATCGGCGTGACGATGGTGCTGATGGCGACGGGTGCGCTGGCAGATCGCTTCGGCCGCAAACGTGTCTTTATCGCCAGCATCGTCGCTTTCGCGCTGTCCTCTCTGGCCTGCGGAATGACGGAAAACGTCTCGGTGCTGATCGGCGCCCGTTTCCTTCAGGGGCTGAGCGGCGGGGCGATGCTGGTGTGCCAGATCGCCATCCTGTCGCATCAGTTTCGCACGGCCCGCGAACGCGGCATGGCGTTCGGCTGGTGGGGCATCGTCTCGGGCGTCGGGCTGGGCTTCGGCCCGATCATCGGCGGCGCCATCGTTGCGCTGTGGAGCTGGGAATGGGTGTTCCTCGTTCACGTCGTGCTTGGCGCGGGAACATGGCTGCTTGCCACGGGTGGCGTCGGAGAATCGCGCGATCCGGAGGCGGCGCGTCTCGATCTTGCCGGCATGGTCACCCTTTCGGCCGCCGTTTTTTGCCTTGCCTTTTTCATCACGCAGGGACCCGCGCTCGGTTTTGTGAGCCCGGCGGCGCTTCTGATCCTCGGCGTCGCGGCTGCGAGCTTCATTGCCTTCGTGATTGCTGAAAAGCTTAGTTCAAGACCGATGTTCGACTTCTCCGTGTTTCGCATTCGGCCTTTTTCCGGGGCGATCATCGGTTCGGCGGCGATGAATATCAGCTTCTGGCCGTTCATGATCTATCTGCCGATCTGGTTTCAGGCGGGCCTCGGTTATGACAGCGTCACCGCCGGCCTTGGCCTGCTTGCCTATACGCTGCCGGCGCTGGTGATACCGCCGCTGGCGGAGCGCCTGTCGCTGCGCTACCAGCCGCGCCTCGTCATTCCGGCCGGGCTGTTCACCATCGGCCTCGGTTTCATGCTGATGAAATTGGGAAGCGGCATCGAAAATGCGAACTGGCTCACCATGCTGCCCGGCTGCATCCTCGCCGGTATCGGGCTCGGGCTGACCAATACGCCTGTTACCAACACCACCACGGGAGCGGTTTCCCCCGCCCGTTCCGGCATGGCCTCGGGCATCGACATGAGCGCACGGATGATTTCGCTCGCCATCAACATCCCGATCATGGGCTTTATTCTGGTGGAGGGCGTCCGGGCTTCGCTTCGGGCGAACCCGCAGCCCGGTGCGGATGTGCATGAATTACAGTCGCTGGCGGAAAAGATCGCGGCGGGAACTGCCGGCGCCTCGGCGCAGGGCGTTTCGGAAGAACTAGTCCATCGGGCGCTTGCGGATGGGTTCGGCCTCGTCATGCTCTATGCCGGCATCAGTGTCTGGCTGCTCGCCGCCATCAGCTTCATGATCTTCGGCCCGGCGCGAAAGCCTGCCCAAGGTTAGGGCGACGGCCGCAAAGGGAAGGCTATTTCCTTCGCCCAGCAGGAGCATGAGCAGCGGTGCGCCGACGAGAGCGGAAACCAGGCCGGCGGGCAATTGGTAGGGAAAGGCTGCCATCCGCCCCACCCAGTCGGCAAGCACCATCAGGCAGCCGGCGGCGAGTGCCGCGGCGATGAGATGCGGGCCGGCGCGGCGAAATCCGATTTCGCGGGCAAGGTGCGGCCCCATCAGCCCGGCAAAACTCAAGGGGCCGATGATGAGCGTCGCCGCCGCCGTCATGGCGGCTGCGAGAATGAACAGTGCGGCCCGTGCCGACGGAACATGGACGCCGAGTTCCCGCGCCGCGCCCGCGCCGAGCGGCAGCAGGGTAAGCCACCGATGCGCCAGAATGGCGAAGGTTGCGAAAACCACCGCGCAGACGGCCGCGATCCGGGCGGTGAAACCATCGACGAGATAGGTCGAGCCTCCCATCCAGCGAATGATCATCATGGCGCGCGGGTCGCCGCCGGCCGCCAGCACGCCGATCACCGCGTCGAGCATGGCCGTCAGCACCACGCCGGTCAGAAGAACACGCTCGGGCGTGAAGCCTGACTTGAGGCCAAGCGACAGGATGGCGAAAAGAACCGCGGCGGCGCCGGCGCTCGCAAAACCCAGCTGCAGCATCGGCCCGGAAGCGGTGAAGGCGAAAAGCGCGACGGCCATGCCCAGCGTCGCGCCGGCTGAAACGCCAAGCACTTCCGGGCTTGCTATCTCGTTGCCGGTCAGGCGCTGGAGAATGGCGCCGGCTGCACCAAGCAGGCTCCCGGCTGCGAAGGCCGCGACGACCCGCGGCCAGCGATAGGGCAGAATTTCGCTCCATTCACCGACGGGCAGCAAACCCCAGCTTCCATCCGGCGCACGGCCGAAAAGAATGGCGGCCGTTACGCCCGCAGCCAGCAGGCCAACGAAAGACAGGACCATGATGGGGGAAAGGCGACGCTGTTTAACGATGCCCGGTGGCGGAGCGGGCAATTCCCTCTGCATGGCTTTCAGGCGGGGCAGCAGAAACAGCACCAGCGGCGCGCCGAACAGGGCCGTCATGGCGCCGGTCGGTATGAGCCCGCCGGTGATATCCGAAAGGCGTTTGACGATTTCGTCCGTCAGAAGCAGCAGCCCTGCGCCGATGAGCGGAGACCAGAGGATTTGTTGGGCGATGCGGCGGGCACCCGCAAGCCGTGCTATGGCGGGTGCGACAAGGCCGACGAAACCGATGACGCCGACGGCGCTGGTAACAAGCGCGGCCAAGGAGACCGCGATCGATACCGCAAGAACCCGCAGCCGCACGACGGAAAGGCCGAGCGCTCCGGCGCTGACATCCCCCAGTTCCATCAGCGATAAAGGCCGCATGATCAGCCCGGCAAGCGCGGCCAGGACCAGAATTTTCGGAAAGAGGGTGACTGGAACGGCCCAGCTTTGCAAAGACAGCGACCCCGCACCCCAGATGAACAGGCCGCTCAGATACCGTTCGTTGAGAAGGACGAGAATGGCCGAGGCGGCGGCGCACCAGATGCCGATCATCAGACCGGCGAGGACGAGCGAGAGCGGTGAAAATCCGCGTCTTGCGCCGATGGAAAAGACCGCAAGGGCGGCCAATGCGCTGCCCGCCATCGCCACCACATCGCGGCTGATGCCCTCCAGAGTGGGAAAGGCGAACATGGTTGCGGCAACGGCAAGATTGGCGCCCGCTGAAATGCCGAGCGTCGAGGGCGAGGCGAGGGGGTTGCGCAAGGCCTGCTGCAACAATGCGCCGGCCAGCGCCAGCGCAGCGCCCGCCAGAAGCGCCGTCACCATGCGCGGCAGGGTGGAATAGAGCAGCATGAGCCGCTCAACATCATATTGCGCACCGTCGCCGCTCAATCGATGCAGATCCGGCCAGATATCGCTGACGGCAAAGATGGCGCCGAGGAAGAAGAGGCTGGCGGCAACACCGGCGGGGGTGAGGAGGCGCAGGAGGACCGGCGGCATCAGGCGTGGCTTTCCAGATGCTCGGTCACCAGACGGGCAAACCGCATGGCTTCCTGCACCATGCCGAACATCAGCACTCCGGGAAGGGTGGAGACCCGGCTCGCCCGGACGAAGGGCAAATTGCTCCAGAGCGGGCTCTGATTGAGCCGCGAGAGAACGTCGGGCGGTGTCAGCGGTTCGAAGGCGATGAGCCGGGCATCCGCCGAAAGGACGGCCAGCGCCTCCAGCGCAATGGTTTCGAACCCCCAATAATTGGTCTTGCCCGGCCAGGCATTGGCAAGGCTGATCTTTTCCATGGCGCCCTGATAAAGACCGGGGCCGCCATAGACCCGCGCATGGCGCTCATCCATGAAATTGATGACGGCGACCGGCGGCGGCCGCAATTTTTCAAGCCGGCGACGGCAATCGGCAAAGCAGGCTTCGGCCCGCGAGAGGAAATCCTCTCCCCGCTGTTCCCTGCCAAGGGCCGCGGCAAGCTTACGGGTCGCGGCGTAGGACGCCGTCAGGGCGTCGCTCTCCGGTGTATAGATGGAAAATTCCATCACCGGAGCGATCGACTGTAATTTCGGGGTAAGCGAGGCAAGGAAAGGCGTTGACAGGATGATGTCGGGTTTCAGCCTCGCCAGCACTTCGAAATTGATTTCGGCGGTCAAGCCGAGGTCGGCCACGCCTTCCGGCATGGCAGGCTCCACCATCCATGTGTCCCAGTCCGCGCGTGCGGCGATTGCCGCCGGCGCGGTGCCGAGCGCGAGCAGGGTGGAGGCAAGCCCGTAATCGAGCGAGACGATGCCGCCCTTCGGCATCGCCGCTTTCGCCACGCTCTGCCATGGCAGGGTAAGCGCTGCGGCCATAAGCAGCCGGCGAGTGGGCGAATGGTCAGGCATCATGCGTGTCCCGGTTCTGTCCGCAGGGCAGAGGACAGCTTGCGCCGCATCCGCCAATGGTGGGGATCATGTATCGCAGGCAGCAAACGCGCCTGTTGCCCTTAACCACCATGCCGGACATGGGATTGCGGCTGCCATCCGGCCACAGGGCATCGTCGATAACCGCCCGGCAGGCGCGTGCGAGCGCCGGATCGGCCTGCGTTTCGATTTCCCCGATGATCCACGACAGATAGACGGCGGCATTGTTCCACAGCAATTTGGGAGCAAGTTTCGCAGCCCTGGCGATGGAGGGGATGAGTGCCGCGAGGTGATCGCGCAAAAGCCCATGCAGATCTTCGGGTGCGGATGCCTTGCCGGCCTGATCGCCGGCGTGGGGGAGCAGGAATGCGACCGGCAGGGCGTTTTCCGGATCGATGATCACGCTCAGATCGCCGAGGGCCAGAGGCAGGCGGCGGCCGTGTACGAGGCGGCAGACGGTGGGCGTGATGGTCAGCAGGCTGAAATAATAAAGTGTCCAGAGCGACGCCGCGGCTCTCGGGTCGGCGTCCGGATGGGCAGCGTTGTGGCGGGACATCAAGCCGCAAAAAACATCTTCGCAGGCAAGCTGCCGGCAGGGCAGAACCTCCGCACCGCAGGGCGGTGCAAGCAGGAACTTGTCCGTGCAATAGCCGAAAGAGCCGACGGACGCGAAGTCCGGCAGCTCTTCATGCGCGGATTGCGGGCAGGGCGCAATGGTCTTCGCCATGCGCCCCGCCA
The DNA here is from genome assembly GCF_015704895.1 of Agrobacterium leguminum. Classification (GTDB taxonomy): domain Bacteria; phylum Pseudomonadota; class Alphaproteobacteria; order Rhizobiales; family Rhizobiaceae; genus Agrobacterium; species Agrobacterium leguminum. The sequence goes on from NZ_JADQWB010000006.1 coordinate 114,744, forward strand.
CCGGGTTGCGGCCTGCGGTCGCCACGGTTACCAGCGATATTTCAGGGACGCCGTGATGTTCCTGCCCTGTCCGAGATAGCAATAACCGTCCGTGCAGGCGACATTGCGGTCGTCGGCGATGTTGCGGACGTTGAAGGACGCGACGAGGCCGTCATAGTCCTTGTCGAGCGCGCCGAAATCGTAGGAAAGAGCGGCGTCGAGATAGATGGCGGCATCGTTCTTCGCGATGTTTTTGGTGCTGGTATAGCTTTCACCGACATAGCGCAGGCCTGCTCCGGCCGAGAGGCCATGGAGAGGCGTATCTTCCTGGAAGGTATAGTTCGCCCAGAGAGAGGCCACATGGGTCGGCACCGAAGAAGGCGTATTGCCGGCATCGTCGCCCGCCGTGATCCTGGAGTGCGTGTAGCTATAGGCGGCGATCACATCCCAGCCGGTGGCGATATTGGCCTTCGCCTCCAGTTCGAAGCCCTTGTTGGTCACCTCGCCGAGCGAGCGGAATATCAGGCCGGCGGGATCGATGGCCACGGGCTTGTTCTTTTCTGCCAGATGATAGGCGACCGCCGAAAGCATGATGTCGGTTCCGGGCGGCTGATATTTCACGCCCAGTTCGAACTGTTCGCCTTCGGTGGGCTTCAGCGTTTCGCCGGTGGCGGAAAGCTTGGTAACCGGATCGAAGGAGGTGGCATAGCTGAAGAAGGGCGAAACGCCGTTGTCAAAGGCATAGAGTGCGCCTGCCTGAACGGTGAAGGCGTCCTTCTGCACGTCTTCGGTCACAGGCCCCTGCCGGGTCTGGTCCACCCAGGTCTGCCGTCCGCCGAGGGTGAAACGCCATTTGTCCAGCTCCATCTGGTCGAGCGCATAAAGCCCGACCTGCCGCAGATCGGCTTCCGACTGATAGGCGCTGTAGGCGGGCGTTGGCCCGGAGAAACCGTAGCGCGGATTGGCGATATCGAAATCGAAGGCGGAGCCGCCGGATGCATAACCATAGGCGAATGAAGACTTCACATTGCTGTAGTCGAGGCCGGTCAGCAGCGTATGGGAAACGGGGCCGGTGTCGAAGCTCCATTCAAGCTGGTTGTCGGCCTGGAAGGCCTTCATGTCGTCGCGGATCGCCCAGGGATCGCGATGGGCGACGGTGCCGGTCCAGCTCGATACGCTGAGATAACGGCTGCGCAGATCCATATGCGAATAACGAAGATTCTGCCTGAAGGTCAGGGTATCGTTGAATTCGTGCTCGAAATTATAACCCACCTGCTGCTGGCGGATTTTCTGATAATCGTAATCGGGATCGCTTCCACGCAGCGGCCGGACATTGCCGGCGGGGTCGGTCAGTGCCGCGACCGAAGCGTCGGTTTCGGTGGACTGGATGAGCCCGTAAACGGTGAGGCTGGTCTGGTCGGACGGCTTCCAGGTAAAGGACGGCTGAAGGAAATAACGGTCGTCGGCAATATCGAAATTGGTGTCGCCGGCGCGCGCCAGTCCGACCACGCGGTATGACAATGTGCCGTCAGCGTCTATCGTGTCGCCGATATCGAAGGCGGCCTGCTTGCGGGTTTCCGTGCCGTAAAGCGCCTCAACCTCGCGAATGCGCGTGCCGTTTGCGAGCTTCGATGTCTTGTTGACGATGCCGGCGGGCGTGCCTGCGCCATAAAGCACCGAGATCGGGCCACGGACGATTTCCACACGCTCCAGCGAATAGGGATCGGTGCGGAACATGCCATAGTTCAAATAGGGCTGACGCAGCCCGTCCTTGTAGTCGCCCATGGTGGTGGCGTCGTAACCGCGAATATAGATCTGGTCGAAGCGCGGGTCGAAGCCGGCGGCGGTGCCGGTGGTGACACCGGCGGAGTAGCGCACGGCCTCGATGATGTCCTGCACGCCGCGCTGCTGCATTTCCTTTTTGGTGACGACCGCGACCGAGCGGGGCGTCTCGATGAGCGGCGTATCGAGCTTGGTGGCGCCGGAGCTGTTCTTGGCCGCCACGGTGGCGTTGTCACCGCCGCCCCTGTTGCCTGTCAGTTCGATGGGCTGGAGCAGGGTGGAGCCCGCAACCGGCGCTGCGGCGGCGCCAGGGTTGCTGAGCCGCACGGTGTTGGCGCTGGTGAAGGTGTAGGAAAGGCCGGTTCCGGCAAGCAGGCGCGTGAGGGCATCCTTGCGGCTGAACGCGCCTGTGACACCCGCCGTCCTTACCGTCGCCGGAATTTCGCCGTTGAACACGACGTCGACGCCGGTGATGGAGGAATAACGCACCAGCGCGCTCGAGAGCGGCTGCGGCGCGATTGAAAATTGCAGCGCGCTTGCCTGCGTCGCCGTCTGTGCGGCCGCCGGCAGAGGGCCGGTCAGGACAAGGCCGGCGACGGTGGCAAGAAGGAGGATACGAAATGATCCGACTGCTGAATGACGGTGGCTGAAATGATTTTTACGCTTAGACACGGTAATATACCTTCCCCTGCTCCTGTTGCCGCAATGACGGCCTCAAAACACGAGTACGATTCCGTTTGCGCAAAACCTCGGTCCCCGGGCAAATTTTTTTTAGCGCGTGTGGAGGCAAATGCCCCTGGAGTGTTTTTGCATTTCCGGACGCAGGCCCGCGCGCCGCTTTTCCTTGAAATGCTCTAGCGCTGGCGGATGACCGACAGCCAGGGGGAATAATCGGTGACCGTGACGGGCAGGCCCTCTTCGAGGATTTGCCCGATTTTTTCCCGGCGTCTGACATCGACGATCATCGTCACCGGCTGTCTGCCGAGCGCATCGCCCAGAACGATCATGCGGCCGCGACGCCATTGCTCCAGTCGCGCTACGACTTCTTTGAGGGGCGTCGAGATGAAGACCAGCTTGCCCTGCCGCCACGCAAGCCGCGTCTCGATATCGGTTGCTTCGGGTCGCGAGAGAACACCGTCGCGGTAGGAGATGCTGTAACCGGCCTCCACCGCCTGCCGCGACTGTCTGGCGGCGACCTCGACGGCATGTTCGGCCACTGAAACCGAGACGGAGGAACCTGCGCGACAGACGGAAAAGGCGGTGCCGAGCGCCGTGGTCACCAGGTCTTCCGTAATGACGGAAAATGGCCGGTTCCGATCCGGCGCGACCCGGAAGAACGCCTCACCCGACAGCAGCGTGATCTGCCGGCGTTGCGGGGTGAAATTCACGGAAATGGCGCTCGATGTGGAAAGCTCGACGGTCGAACCGTCGGAAAGTGCGATGCTGCGGGTCTCGCCAATCGCGGTTTCATAGTCTCCGGCCGGGCGTGTCGCCTGCCAGGCTGCGGCTCCGACGCCGCCTATCAGCAGAAGTCCCGCTGCGCCGTTTTTCAGCAACCGACGGCGGCCAAGCGGCTGCGCCTGTGCAAGCTGCGGCGCCATGCCGGCGCCAAGCCATATGCGCTCGATATCGGCATAGGCGCGTGCATGCCGCTCGTCGGCCTCGATCCAGCGACGGAATTCGCTTTCGTCGGCTGCGGTGGCGCCGGGTTCCAGAAAATGCGCAAACCAGCTTGCCGCCGCATGCGCTATTGCGGCTTCGTCACCTTGGGCTGCGATTTCGCTGCCGGCCGGCGTCTCCGCGGTCGCATCCTTGCCCGCGGCGATCTTCATCTCTCGCCCGGCGGTGTCATGCCGGTCTTCAGCTTTTCAAGAGCGGTGACCATATGGCCGAAAGCGGTTTTCGGCGAAATATGCAGCCGCTGGCCGATTTCCACGAAGGTCAGGCCTTCGATGCGCGAAAGCAGAAACACGTCCCGGCATCGCGGCGGCAGGGCATCGACAAGCATTTGCAGGCGTTCCAGCTCCTGCCGCCCGATCATGCAGGTTTCCTGCGTGGGCGAGGGATCGGCGACGAAAGCAAGATGTTCGATGCCGGTAAAGACCGGGGCGATACGCTTGCGCCGCTCATGGTCTATGGCAAGGTTTCTGCCGGTGATGATGACATAACCGCAAAGATCGCCCGTGAGGCCAAGCAGTTTCCGCCGCTCCCACAATCGCAGGAACGTGTCCTGCACGAGATCGAAGGTGGTCGCATGGCAACGCACGCGGTGATAGATCGCCGCGGCAAGCTTGCTCTTTACATTCAAAAACGCGTCCAGAAGATCCGGGCTGTCAATTTGCTGCATGGTCTCTGGATAACACCGGCCATCCGCGTGCAGCAAGACGGCCGAGCCGATAAAGATGATTTTTTTTATCATATTTATTAGCTGTAACTTTCGCACCACGATGCGGCGCGAAAATATGGCACGGGCGGAGCCTCCCGACCCTTCCCCGCAAGATTTTCTCCACGATATCCCTAGGCGCTTTCGGTTGCCTTGCTCTCGCAGAAGCGTTTGCCGAGGTTGAAAAAAGACAATTTCATGTGGCTGCGCTTGTCTCTCCCCTCGAGGCTAGAGAATGGCACTTTGAAACCGAATGTCTTGTCCGGTTCGCCGGAGCGTTCCCGCCAGAAGGCATCGATGTCTGAAACCATCATTTTTTGCCGCCGGGCGCGACGGTAGCGGATGGGGTGTCTGGAATGGGCGACAGCGAAGTAGCTGAGCGCACCCTCGCTGGCGAGACCTTGCAGAACCATCAGCGTTGCTTCCTTGGGGCGAAGTCCCGAGAGATCGCGCGTCACCGACACCATTTGCTCTTTTGCGGCGCGCGGCCCCTGCATGCCTCCGACGACAATCGTGTGGTGCTGCGTTTCGCATCCTTCCAGAAAAGTAAATGTCGCCGTCCACAAAACGGCGTTGTCATGGGCGCGCACGAGCCTGACAGCCAAAGCGCCCTCGTGCCGGCCGCCACAACGATCCGCCAACGCCAGAATGCATCGATATTCATCGTTCCGGCCGCGAACGGTGCCCATGTCCATGGTTTTTCCCGTCCACAGCCCGGCCGTGGTGCTCCTGGGAAAATGCCGGTCCGCAATTGCGAAATTGTCCATGAGAAAAGCCAGCCGCCTCTTCCGAGAAACTTTATTGATCAGGAATTTCGAAAGCGGTTTTTGGAGAAGGTCGTCATGCGGGAGCGGCAATTCTCGCTCCGCTGAAAACCCGGCCAGAAACCACCACCACCGAAAGGTGACCAATGGATTGGCTGCAAAACGCAGCCAGAAAAGGACGGCGCGCTTCCAGTGGGCACGTCCGATAAAGGTCACAATTCTCCGGAACAACAAAAAATGAGGTGTTTCCGAAACCGTCTGGACCACCTCATCGGTGACCGGGCGTTTCTCTGCCAGAACGGCAGCATCTTGAATGCGCGACATACATGGGCTTCCGGCAGAACATGAGCGTTCAGCCGGGGCATGCGCCGGAATTGTCGAGATTCTGTCGAGAAACAGCCTGTCTTCCATGAAGACCGGTTCGTTGCCGCAGCGGATTGCCCGCGGAAATTTTTCAGGGCGTTTGCGCGAAGAGAACCGTCACGATGGTTCCGCCGTCCGGTCGCGTCTTTATCTGCAGATCGCTGTCATGCGCCCGTGCGATCGCGCGGGCAATCGACAGGCCGAGCCCGGTGCCACCGGTCTTGCGCGCGCGTGACGGTTCCGTTCGCCAGAAGAGTTCGATGCCGTGCGCCTCGACGCCAGGGGGAAAGCCCGGCCCCTTATCCTCAATCGCGACGAAGGGCCGCCCATCCTGAAGCCCGGTCGAACAGCGCAGAAACTTGCCGCTCGCCGCATAGCGGCGCACATTGTCCATCAGGATCAGCAATAGCTGCCGAAGGCGTTGGCGGTCGCCGCAAATGGGAGCGGGCTCCAGCGACATATCGATATCGATGCCGGCCTCATCCATCAGCGGCCGTGCCGCTTCAGCCACGGCCGCGCATTCGGCGGCAAGATCAAGCGGCTGTGTGTCTTTGACGAGGCTGTTGGTTTCCGCCAGGGAAAGTGTGCGCAAATCATCGACAAGACGCGCCAGCCCTTCCACATGGACGATGAGGTGGCGAATGGCTTGCTTGTCGAGGGGGAAGACGTCATCCGCGATGCCGTGCAAACGGCCCTGCAGGATCGTAAGCGGGGTGCGCAATTCGTGGGCCACCGCCATTGTGTTGAACTTCAGCCGGCGCTCCATCATCTGAAGCTCCCGCGTCAGACTCTCGAAACTGTCGACCAGAAATGCGACTTCGGCGATGGGGCTCGCCTTGATCTTTGCGCCTCCGCTGAAGTCGCCGGTCGCCATGCGCCTTGCGGCATCTGCAAGTTCGCCGAGAGGCGCCGCAATGCGTCGCGAGATGAAGTAACCGAGCAAGCTGCACAGAAGGACACCGAGCAATCCGAAGACGAACACCGATTTGATAAGCTCGTTATCCGCCTCGTCTTCCAGGCCCGGCAAAACCTCGATAAGGGCCTCAAGCTGGCGCTGATCCGGCATCACGCCCCGGTCGATATCCGAGAAGGCCTTGGAGGCATCGGGCGAAAGCTGGGCGATGATGCGCTCTTCAATATTGTCCGCATACCAGGAGACGCCGAAATAGACCAACGCGACGGCAAAGATGAGCATCGTGGTGATCGTGATCGCCGTCATCGTGCGCAGGCGCAGTCGCCAGAGCTTCATGGTTTCTGCTCCCCGGCCAGCCGATAACCGACGCTGCGCACCGAGACCAGATAACCGCAGGCGCCATGATCCGCCAGTTTCTTGCGCAGATTGGCGATGTGCGTGTCGATGGTGCGTGCCAGCGCATCGCTTTCCGGCAGGCAGGCATCCAGAATATCGGCGCGCTGAAAGGCGTGGGTGGGGCGGCGCGTCATATGGGCGAGTATCCTGAACTCGCTCAGCGTCAGGGGCAGAACGGTCCGTCCCCTATCGCCGCAAACGGCCGCGACATAGGCTTCGGTGTCCACTTCGATGGCCCCGAAGCGCAAGACCCCACCGGCGGCCGGCTGTCGCGTGCGTTTCAGCACGGCATTCACCCGCGCGATCAATTCGTGGGGATTGAAAGGTTTGACGATGTAATCGTCAGCGCCGAGGCGAAGGCCGGTCAGCTTGTCCATATCCTCCGCAAGGGAGGTGACCATGATGACAGGCGTATCCCGTTCCCGCCGGATGCGGTTCAACACCTCGATGCCATCGAACTTCGGCAGGCGAATGTCGAGGAGAACCAGGTCCGGTCTCAACATGGAGAAATGCGTCAGCGCTATTTCTCCGTCGCTGGCCCTGACGGTTCTGTATCCTTCGCGAATGAGATAGGCGTCCAGAATCTGAATAATATCGGGGTCGTCTTCGACGATCAGAATAAGCCCTTTGTCCATACTCGATCCGCAAATCTGCTTCTATAAGCCTTAGTAACGCCGGGACGCTAAGCGGATGCGAAACATCGGGCAAGAGCCTCCATCCCCGAATAAACACTGTCAGTGCCGCTTTCCTTGCAGTCTTGTCTCTTTCTCCGCAAAGCCTTGACATTTCTGCGGAAGAGAACTGGCCATGCACCAGCCTCTCGCCAGTAAAACCGACCGGAAAAAGCGGAATTGGACCCAGAGGTCGAAATTTCGCGCAGGCGCCATCTATGTCGCCCGTCAGGCCTTTTTGCGTGCCTCCGGCAGTTCCTCCCTGCTGGCCCTTCTGGCCGCTCTTGCGATGATGATCGTCTTCACGATCAGGTCGGATATCGATCTTGAGGTGAGCCGGCAATTCTGGACGGACCGTTTCCACCTTGGCGAGGATGAGTTCCTGGTTTCCGTCCGAGATCTGAACCGCATGCTTCCGCCGGTTCTATTGTCGGGGCTGGTGTGCATGCTTGTCCTCATGCCATTTTCGGGCGGCCTGCACCGGGTTTTTCCACCGCACAAGCTGCTGCTTATTGGTGTCTTTTTTGCTCTGGGACCGGGCGCCTCGGTTCATATGCTGAAAAATGCGTTTGGCAGGGCAAGACCGCGCCATCTTGGCGAGTTCGGGGGAGACCTGTTGTTTACACCGGTTCTTTCCCTTGACGGTGGCTGCGCCCGAAATTGCTCTTTTCCTTCCGGTGAAAGCGCTTCCGCAGCCGCCCTTCTGGCCTTCACCATTCTCCTGCCAGAGAAATTTCGCCTGATCGGCATCGCGATACTGGCGCCATTTATCGTGATTGTCTCCCTGAACAGGGTGGCAATGGGCGCTCACTTCCTCTCCGATGTCCTGATTGCATGGCCCTTGATGCTCGCGGTGTTCCTTCTGCTCCAGCGGCCGTTCATGAACAACCGGCAGGCGATAGACGCCGCCTTCTCGCGCAGGGTCGACGGGACGCGGCCCGCCGCGGAAACAAGGCCATTTGCGGAACTATAAGGCGGAGGGGAATCCCCTCCGCCCAATATCAAAAAGGGCAGCGGAAAACCGCTGCCCTTGCTGTTTCTTGCCGAGCGACCGGAGGCCTTATTTCACCTGGGCGACGACCAGTTTGCCGTCGGCGCGTTCGGCGACGAACTCGATATTGGCGCCTTCCTTGAGCTTGGCGAGGATCGCATCGTCCTTGACGCGGAACACCATCGTCATGGCCGGCATGTCGAGGTTCTTCAGTTCTTCATGGATGATGGTGACCTTCTTGGCTGCGGCATCGACCTTCTTTACCGTTCCCTTGGTGAATTCCTCTGCGAATGCGCTGAGGGGAGCGGTGAGCAGGAGTGCTGCTGCGACGGTGATTTTAACGATGGTCTTCATGGTCAGATTCCTTTGTTGCCGGGTTACTTTGCAGAAACTTTGAGATCGCCGCGCATGCCGGCCTCGTAATGTCCGGGTTTCAGGCAGGCGAATTCGAACATGCCGTCATTGGTGAATTTCCAGATGATTTCGCCGCTTTCGCCGGGCGCGAGGCTGATCGCGTTCGGATTGTCGTGCTCCATCTCCGGAGCCTTCTCCATGGCGGCCTTGTGCTCCAGATTGGCCTTCTGTTCGTCGAGAATGAATTCATGGTCCAGTTCGCCGACATTCTTCACGACAAAGCGAACCGTCTTGCCCTTCTTGAAGTCGAATTTGGCGGGCGTGAACACCATCTTGCCGTCAGGCGTTTCCTTCATCGTCACCTGAATGGTCTGGGTCACCTTGGCCTTGTCGCCCGGTTCGCCGATCGCCATCGCTTCATGGCCGCCGCCGTGGGTGCCCGATGCAAGGGCGGGCGTGGCGAGAGCGGCAAGAAGCAGTGCAATTTTCAGTTTGGTCATTCCATATTTCCTTGATTTTGGTGGGGGTTGGGGTCTGCGCGATCAGCCGTGTTTCATCGGTTTCGGTGTGATCTGCGTTTTGGGGTCATTGGTCTTGGTCGTATCCGGCAACCCGCCGGTCCATTCCCAGGCCTGGGTTCCGGGCGGGTTTTCGTACCAGCCGGGATCGGAGTAATCGCCCGCGGAGATGCCTTCGCGGACCTTCACCACGGAGAACATGCCGCCCATCTCGATGGGGCCGTGCGGACCCCAACCCGTCATCATGGGTACGGTATTCTCGGGGATTTCCATTTCCATCGCGCCCATATCGGCCATGCCGGCGGTGCCCATCGGCATATATTCCGGCCGCACCTTGCGGATTTTCTCCGCGACGGTCTTCTTGTCGACGCCGATGAAGGTTGGGACGTCATGTCCCATGGCATTCATCGTATGGTGCGACTTGTGGCAATGGATCGCCCAGTCGCCGACATATTTGGCGTCGAATTCATAGGCCCGCATCGCACCCACGGGGATATCGATGCTGACCTCCGGCCAGCGCGCCTCGGGCCGCACCCAGCCGCCGTCCGTGCAGGTCACCTCGAAATCGTAACCGTGCATGTGGATCGGATGGTTGGTCATGGTCAGGTTGCCGACGCGCACGCGCACCCGGTCGTCCTTGGAAACCACCAGCGGATCGATGCCCGGAAACACCCGGCTGTTCCATGACCACAGATTGAAGTCGGTCATGGTCATGATCTTCGGCACATAGGAGCCGGGATCGATGTCGAAGGCATTGATGAGGAACACGAAGTCGCGGTCCACCGGCATGAAGGCCGGGTCCTTCGGATGGATCACGAAGAAGCCCATCATGCCCATCGCCATCTGCACCATCTCGTCCGAATGCGGGTGGTACATGAAGGTGCCGGATTTCACGAGATCGAACTCGTAGACGAAGGTTTTGCCAACCGGGATATGCGGCTGCGACAACCCGCCGACGCCGTCCATGCCGGATGGCAGGATCATGCCGTGCCAGTGGATCGTCGTATGTTCCGGCAGCTTGTTGGTGACGAAAATACGCACCCGGTCGCCTTCGACGGCCTCGATGGTCGGGCCGGGCGACTGGCCGTTGTAACCCCAGAGGCGGGCGGTCATGCCCTCCGCCATTTCGCGCTCCACCGGCTCGGCGACAAGGTGGAATTCCTTGACGCCGTTGTTCATCCGGAAGGGCAGGGTCCAGCCGTTGAGGGTGACGACGGGGTTGTAATCCGGGCCGGTGGTGGGCTTGACCGGGGCCTGGGTCGCAGCCGTTTCCATCACTGCCGCTTCCGGCAGGCTGGTGTTGGATGTTTTCGCCCAGGCCGCCGAGGAGACCATTGCGGCGCCGACACCCAGAAAGTTTCTTCTGTTAAACATGGTCGTTTCCTTTCTCAGTGTCCGCCACCGCCGCCGCCAGCGGCGGCAACCTCGGTCTCCGCGCCCGCCGCAGCACCCGTGCCGCCGCCGTAAATGGCGGGAGCGAGGCTGGCCTCGGCGAGCCAGAAGTCACGTTTCGCGTTGATGGCGAGCAGGCTTGAATTGACCTTTTCCCGGCTGTCGGCCAGAAGCTCGAAGGTGTTGGTGATCATGCCGTTATAGGTCAGCAACGACTGCTCCTCGATCTTGGTGCGCAGCGGCACCACGCTGTTGCGGTAATGCCGGGCGATGTCATAGTTCGAGCGATAGGCCTGATAGGCGGAGCGGGCTTCCGAGCGGACATTGACCGCCTTTTCCGCCAGCAGGTTCGCCGCGCGCATATAGGCGAGTTCGGATTCCCGCATGCGCGCCTGACCGGAATCGAAGATCGGAATGACGAATTCCAGCTCGGCATTGCCGGTGGTCTGCTTGTGGATTTCGCCGTCTTCCAGCTCGCGCTCGGTCTCGAAGCCGGAACGGATTTCGAGATCGGTCACGTATCGGGTGGCTTCGGTGAGCTTGAACGACCGGGCGGTCGCCTCCAGATCGAGCTTTGCCATCTGCAGATCCACGCGGCGCTGCAGCGCCTCGGCCTCGATCATGTCCCGTTTGGTGAGAGCCTTCGGAAGCGGGGGCAGGCGGTTGGGAATGGTGTATTCGATATCCGCTCCCCACAGCCCCATCAGCCGGGTCAGTTCCTCCTTGGCAAGACGGGCCTCAAGCCGCGCCCTGGCGATCTGGCCCGTCAACTCGGCGTAAAAGACTTGCTCGCGGGCCTGGCCCTCCTTGTTGAGCGAACCCGCCTCGCCAAGTTTCACGGCAAGTTCCGAGGCGGCATCCGCCGCGGTCTGCGCCTGCGCCAGCTGGCCGACATTTTCCCATGCCGCCACCGCGGTAATCCAGGCGCGGCGGGTATCGGCCGCCAGTTGCAGCGTCTTCAGCGCGGCGCCAAGCTGCGCCTTGCGGAAGCCGGTATCGGCGATCTCGACATTTTTCTTGAGGGTGGCCAGCGCCAGAATATTGGTGACGACGACACCCTCGATCGCCTGATAGGCCCTGAGCCCCGGGGTGCCGATCCCCGTCAGCCCGATGCCGACCCGCGGATTGACCAGCATGGTCGATTGCCATGCGGTGGCGGCGGATTCGCCGAGATCGGCATAGGCTGCCTGAAGGCCCTTGTTGTTCAGGAGCGCAACCTGCACCGCCGTCTCGACATCGAGACTTTTGCCGGCGGCCATCAGCGATTTGACGCGGGCCTGCGTTGCCTGCGCCTCGGTCCGGTTCTGCACCCAGACCGCCTGCTTGCCGGTCGCCTCGGATGTCCTGGCCGAAACATTGGTGAAACCGGCGTCACGCGACGCATATTGGGCGGCCGTAACACAGCCGCCGAGAAGAAACGGCAGGCAAAGGGCGGTCGCGAGTTTCGCTCCGAGTTTGAAGGTAAGTATCGTCATGATGCGTCTCCTTTCGGAGCCTGCGCATCGTTCTGGTTTCGCCAGGGCTTCGGGTCCACCGGCGCGCGGTGCGTGTAACCTGCGACCGGGGTCTGATAGCGGATGGGGGCCGCGCCGAGCGAAGGGTTTGCCGCGTCGTCATAGGAGGCGGCGTCGTTCATCAGGGATGTGGCTGTGCAGCCGCCCAGAAGCAGGGGCGCCGCAACCACAATGTAAATTGGGTTCATGGGTATTTTCCGAACAGGAGATGCAACGGCGCGACGGCGCTAAAGCCGCTCACGCACGGTCATTGCCCAAAGGCGGGCTTTGCCTGTTCAGATATTCGGGGGGCGGTGAAGGAGCGGGGTCTGGCCCAGCGCCTTGCTGTCGTCGAGGAAGGAACGGATGCTGTTGACGACGGGCCTGCCAATGGTGTCGTGGCCGATCAGAACCGCCATGCCGAGACAGAAATCGCCGCAGCATTGCGGCTTGACGGGCTTTTTGACGCCGCCGTCCTGTTCGGCCATATCGTTGTGATCATGGCTGTCGGACATCATGGCTGAGGCGCCATGGTTCATCGTCGCGCCGTGATCCATCATGGCGGACTGATCGTGCTGCATTCCACCGGCTTCGGCAGGATGCATTGCGGCATTGACGGTGGAAACACTATAGCCAGCCAGTGACAATATCATCACCAGTCTAAACAACAGGGCCAGCAATTTCGATGTTCGCAACATCTCACGCATGTTGCGTAGAAAAGCTGTAGTCCTGTGATTTGTCAATGGATATCCCTCATAACCATCGACGAAAGCCGTTATGTCGCATTCATGCGGAGCGACGCCGGCACGCGCAACGGCAGGGCCTGCAGCCTGCCCGCACCTCACACGAAGTCGATGAAGGCTTCATCGAGAATAAGGAGCTTGCGGGCCTGCATGCGGGCATATTCCTCGTAAAAACCCTGCGAAATCCAGAGTGCGGAACGGCCGCGTCGTCCGCTCCAGCCGATGCCGCCGATCAGTTCGGCCGCCGCTAGCTTGCGGCCGATGTGGATACGCGACAGGGAGAGGGATGTCGCCAGTTGCGTCACGGTTTCCACATCGGTCAGGCGCCTGCCCTGTTCGGTCGGCCGTTCCCAGTCAATGCCGGCGATAAGGCGGTCCATCAGCAGTCCGCCCGCATCGAACCAGTTGAAGATGATGGAAAGCGGGCCGGGGCAGCGCACCTCCGGATGCGACAGAAACGCCTGCGATACGCGGGGGTGGATATGGGGAAGCATGGCCTCCGACCGCTTGATGAAACGTGATGCCCTGAAGCCCTCATCGAGCAGATCCAGCGCCTGAAAATGCACGTCGTACCATTGGGCGAGCATCGCCAGCGCGGGGGCTGAAGGCACGACCCCATTGCTGGACCGGTCTGCCGGGCGCGTCATTCCGCGTTTCAGCGCCTCTTTGAAGAAGGCATAAGCGACACTATGGCTGGCGAGTCCATGCCGAAGCGCCAGATGGCCGAAATCTTCCCGCGTCAGGGCGGGTTCTCCCCCACCTGTTTCACAGGCACCGCATTTCTGAAAATAGAGCGCCAGAAGCGCGTGACACAGAAGCCGGCTCTGGCGCGTTGCAAAAAGCGCGGTCATCTCGGGCGAACCTTCGTAGAGGGCGATGAAACTTCCCGCCAGCAGACGCAGCGCCGCCGCGAAGGGTTCTTTTTGCAGCATCGCCTCTATTTCGCCGGGCGCTGGCCTGCGGCAATCGGCTGTCGCGGTCGGCAACCGGGAAATCGCAAAATCGAAAAAATTGGTCATGGGCCGCGCTCCGGGATGGGATGATCCAATCGGCCTTACAGGAGCTGAAATGGCGCGTCTTCTCATTGCGCGCAGAGGTGAAATTTTAAGCCGGCGGCATATCCGCAGCGCGGGCGTCGCCGGGCGTCATGCCATAGGTGCCGGCGAATACCCTGTAGAAAGTAGCGAGGCTGTCGAAGCCGCAGCCATAGGCGATCTGCGTGACCGGCAGGGCGGGGAATGCCAGCAGCAACCGCCTCGCCTCCTCGATCCGCATGGAGGAGAGCGTGCGGGAAAACGACAGTTCGGCACCCTCGAAAACCACATGCAATTGCCGAAGCGAAATGCCCAGTTCCCTTGCGACGGCGGCTGGGGTGAGGTTCTGCCGGGATTTTTTCCGTATCATGATGTCCTGTGCCGCATAACAGAGCCCGGTCCTGAGCGCGGCGCGCACCTCCGGCATGGCGGGCGAAAGCCGCCCGCGCGCCGTCATGGCAAGCCGGGCGATATGGGTGACATCGCGGGTGGGATCGATGAGCCTGCCGGGGTCGGCGTTCAGCGCGTTAAAAAGGGCCCGGAAGGGCAGGGAGAAACTGTTGTTTTCCGCATAACGCGTCGCAAACAGATCATCGGTGGCCTGACCGAGCATGACCTCGTAGTCCACGGGGATCTTCAGCATCCTGTAGTGAAAATCCGCCTCGTTTCCCGGTATCGCGTCATAGGGCAAGTCGGAATAGTTGATGGTGATATCGCCGCCGCCGACCGCGTGAACCTGATTTTTGCCGGCATGCAGAAAGCCGGAGCCCCTGACCTGCAGGCCGATGCAGAGGCTGTCGCCGGCAATGCGGGCAATATCGGCTTCGGTGCGGTTCACCCGGTAAGAGGAAGCGCGCATCTCGGTCACCACGGCGCCGGCGACGGCGCGCGCCTGAAACGAACCCGTGAAGCTGTGGCGAAGGTCCCGCGCAAGCTCGATCGTCACACCAAACAGGCTTTTGCCGCGCACTTCGCGCCATTGGTCGAAGCGGTGTTCGGGCAGAAAATCGTCGGTTGCGAAGCGGACTATGGTGTTCGTGGCTTGATCCTCCCCGACGATCCTGGCGGCCTATTTTTCCGTTGCGCGAAATCGAAGATGAACGAGCGGATAGGGTCGCCCCTGTCCGTCGAGATCGGAGCGTCCCGTCGGTTCGAATCCCAGCCGGCGATAAAACCCTATGGCCCCGGCGTTCTGTTCGTTGACGTCCGTGGTCAATGCGGGGTGGAGCGCAAGCGCCCGCTGGACCAGAACCTTGCCGATGCCCTGGCCATGATGGTCCGGATCGATGAAAAGCGCCTCCATATGCCCTTCATGCAGAAACATGAAACCGAGGGGGCGGTCAGAAACATCGACCGCCAGCGTGAGCGGCGCCTGCGGCAGAAAAGCTTCGACTTCCTGCCCGATTGCGACGCGATCCGCCGGCAGAAGGAACCCGTGGGTGGCGTCGACTGCTTTGCTCCATATGTCGAGGATGCGGGAAGCGTCGCGGCTCTCGGAGGGACGAAGTGTGATCATGCCTCACCCTTAGCAAGTGCGGACTTTTCACGCCATGGGCCGGTCCGATCTTTTCCGTGAGCACGTGCGTATTCAATGAATTTCAGCGTTGAAAGCCGGGGCTTCCGATCCCCGCATATGCCGCCATCTCTCCTGCCGACAAAATTTTCCCGAAAAAAGTGCTTGCAAAAAGCAGTTCGAAAAAAATAGATAAAAAGAACTTCTATCTATTTATTTTGAGGGAAAGATCGACAGATGGACCAGATCGTCACGCAAATCGACAGAAATCCAGCTCCGATTGCGGGTTTCAGCAACGGCTTGTCGCTCGAAGAAGCCAAAATTATCTATAATTTACCTTTTAACGATCTCCTGTTCCGCGCCCAGCAGGTGCATCGCTGTCATTTCGATCCCAATGCCATCCAGATGAGCCGGCTTTTATCCATCAAGACCGGCGGCTGCCCGGAGGATTGCGGTTATTGCAGCCAGTCCGCCCGCAACCCCACCGGCCTCAAGGCCTCCAAACTCATGGAAGTGGAGCGGGTGCTGACTGAAGCGCGCAAGGCGAAGGAGGGCGGCGCGACGCGTTATTGCATGGGTGCTGCCTGGCGCAATCCCAAGGAGCGCGACATGGAGGCCGTTGTGGCCATGGTTGAGGGCGTGAAGGCGCTCGGCATGGAAACCTGCATGACGCTCGGCATGCTGACGCCGGAGCAATCCGAGCGGCTGGCCGATGCCGGTCTCGACTACTACAACCACAACGTCGACACTTCCGAGCGGTTCTATTCGCAGATCATCACCACCCGTACCTTCGAGGACCGGCTGGAAACGCTCGCCAATGTCCGCGATGCCGGCATCAAGGTCTGCGCCGGCGGCATTCTTGGCATGGGGGAAACGGTGGAAGACCGGATCTCGATGCTGGTGACGCTCGCCAACCTGCCGGTGCCGCCGGAAAGCGTGCCGATCAACATGCTGATCCCGATCCCCGGCTCGAAGCTTGCCAAGGCCGATCCCGTCGATCCGATCGATTTCGTCCGCACCATCGCGCTGGCGCGCATCCTCATGCCGCGTTCGCATGTGCGGCTTTCGGCCGGGCGCACGGAGATGAGCGATGAGACGCAGGCGCTCTGTTTCCTGGCCGGCGCCAACTCCATCTTCATCGGCGAAACCCTGCTGACGGCGGATAATCCGGGTGAGGACCACGATACGGCGCTTTTCCGTCGTCTGGGCCTGAAGCCGATGGAACTGCAGTCCACGGAACTGCAGCCTGCGGAGGCGGGAGGGTGCCGGTGAACCTCGCGGCGCTCTCCCCCTATGAGGCGAGGCTTGCCGGCCTGGAGCGCAAATCGCGGCTGCGCGCGCTCGCTCCTCAACAGGGGATCGATTTCACCTCCAATGACTATCTTGGCCTTGCCGATTCACCCCGGCTGAAGGCGGCATTTGCTGACGCTATCGGAAGGGGTGTGCCGGTGGGGGCCGGCGGCTCGCGGCTGCTGCGCGGCAACCACCGGGAACATGAGGCGCTGGAAGCGGAAGCGGCGGCGCTTTTCGGTGCGGAAAAAGCGATCTATTTCGGCAGCGGTTTTGCGGCCAATGTCGCGCTGTTCTCCACATTGCCGCTGCGGGAAGACCTCGTTCTTCACGATACCCTGATCCATGCCAGCGTCCATGACGGTATTGCGGCCGGCAAGGCGAAGGCGATAGCGGTGCCGCATAATCAGGTCGAGGCATTCGAACGGGAAATAATCCGCTGGCGGCAAGAGGGTGGCCGGGGCCGTCCGTGGATCGCCGTCGAAAGCCTTTATTCCATGGATGGCGACCGTGCGCCCCTTTCGGCCCTGGCTGATCTTGCCGGGCAACACGGAGGCTTCCTTGTCGTCGATGAAGCCCATGCCACCGGTGTTTTCGGCCCCGGCGGGCGCGGGTTTGCCGCGGAGCTGGAAGGCCGGGGCAATGTGGTGGCATTGCACACCTGCGGCAAGGCGCTCGGTCTTTCCGGCGCGCTTTTGAGCCTGCCGGCGGTGCTCGCCGATTACCTCGTCAACCGCGCCCGTGGTTTCATCTATTCGACTGCGCCTTCGCCGCTGATGGCGGCGGCGGTGCGGGAGGCCCTGCGCATTGTCGCCGATGAACCATGGCGACGCCTGCGGCTGGCGGAGCTGGTAAACTTTGCCGGCGAGGAGCTTCGCTCCCGGCTCGGCGTTGAGCCCAGCGGTTCGCAGATCCTGCCGGTGATGATCGGTGACAATGCCCGCTCGCTTCGTATCGCCGCGCATCTGCGGGAGGGCGGTTTCGATGTACGCGCGATTCGCCCGCCGACGGTGCCGGAAGGCACGGCGCGCCTGCGCATCGCCATCACGCTCAATGTGGATGAGAGCCAGATCGCCGATATGATCGGATTGCTTACCCTTTCCTTGGCGGAGGAGCGGAGATGAGCCCTCGTTTTGTCATCTCCGGCACCGATACGGGTATCGGCAAGACGGTTTTCTCCGCAGCGCTGACCCATGCCCTGCAGGCTTGTTACTGGAAACCCGTGCAATCCGGGTTGGAGGAAGAAACAGACGGCGAGACGGTGGAGCGGCTGGGTGGCGTGCCGCGCGCGCGTATTCTACCGGAGGCCTATCGCCTGAGAATGCCGGCTTCGCCGCATCTGTCCGCCCGCCTCGAAAATGTAACGATCGAGCCCACGCTGCTGCTGCCGCCGCAAACGGATGGACCGCTGGTGATCGAGGGGGCGGGTGGGCTTCTGGTGCCGCTGACGGACACGGTGCTCTTCGCCGATATCTTCGCCCGCTGGCAAATTCCGCTTGTGCTGTGCGCAAGGACGTCTCTCGGCACCATCAACCACACGCTGCTCTCGCTCGAGGCGTTGCGGCACCGCGCCATTCCGGTGCAGGGCGTGGTCTTCATTGGCGATGAGAACCGGGAAAATGAGCGCGTCATCGCCAATATCGGCGCCGTTCGTTCGCTCGGCCGTCTGCCGCGCCTGCCGGAGATGACATCAGAGGCGCTGCATCGGGCATTTGCCCGACACTTCAATCTTGCTGATTTTCTGGAGGCGCCGGCATGAGCCGTTCCCCTGTCTGGCATCCCTTCACCCAGCATGGGCTGGAACCGCCGATGAAACGCGTCGTATCAGCGGAAGGCGCATTTCTCGTCGATGAGGACGGCAATCGCCTGTTTGACGCCATTTCCTCCTGGTGGGTCATCACCCACGGGCACCGGCATCCGGCGATCATGGCGGCCATCCGCGCCGCGACAGAGGCCTTCGATCAGGTCATTTTCGCCGAGTTCTCCCATGAACCCGCCGAAACGCTGGCGCGCGGGCTGATCGAGCTTGCGCCAGCCGGGCTAAGCCATGTGTTTTATTCCGATAGCGGCTCGACGGCGGTTGAGGTGGCGCTGAAAATGGCGCTGGGATATTTCCACAATCGCGGAGAAAAGCGCGACCGTATCGTGGTGATGGAGCACGGCTATCACGGCGATACCATCGGCACCATGTCGACCGGTGAGCGGGGTGTCTTCAATGCCGCTTACGAACCGCTGCTCTTCGGCGTCGACCGGCTGGCTTTTCCGGAAGCGGGCAGCGAACAGCACACGCTGGATATGTTCGAAGACTTCTGCCGTTCAGGCCGCATCGCCGCCCTGTTGGTCGAGCCGCTGGTGCTTGGGGCGGGCGGCATGAGAATTTACGGCGCGGATGTTCTGGCCGGGCTGAAACAGATCGCCGAACGCCATGGCTGCCTCTTTATTGCAGACGAAGTGATGACGGGCTGGGGCAGAACCGGAACCATGTTCGCCTGCGAACAGGCCGGCATTTCACCGGATATTCTCTGCACCTCCAAGGGCCTGACCGGCGGCTCCCTGCCGCTGGCGGCAGCGCTGTGCAGCGCGGAGATTTTCGACGCGCATTTTTCGACGGATCGCCGCAAGACCTTTTTCCATTCCAGTTCCTATACCGCCAATCCGATTGCCTGCGCCGCGGCCGTCGCCAATCTTCAGGTCTGGCGGGATGAACCCGTGCTTCAACGCATCGGGCAATTGGAACAGGTGCTGCGTGACAAGCTCCGGCGATTTGCGAATGACCGGCGTTTCACCGGTATCCGGCAGATGGGGACCATCGCGGCCCTCGATCTCGTGGTGCCCGCCGGCGGGTATCTCGCCGAGGCGGGGCCGCGCATGCGGCAATTGTTCCGCGAGCGCGGGTTCGTCATCCGCCCGCTCGGCAATGTGCTTTACCTGATGCCGCCCTATTGTTCGACGGCGGAAGATCTGGCCAGCGCCTTTGACGCCATTGATGAGGTGGCCGGAATCATCATCGAAACCGCTTCGCTAAAATCGCTCGCGCGCGGCATCGCGTGAAAGCGGGGTGTGGCCATGTTCAGCCTGTTCCAGAACCGTTTCCGAAAGTCCTGACAATGCAGACCCGTTCTTCCCACATGGCCGGTTTTGGCCATGCCGTGCCGTCACGATGCGTCGACAATGCCGAGATAGAGACCAGTCTTGGGCTGGAAGCCGGCTGGATCGAGCGGCGCACCGGCATCCGCACGCGTTATTGGGCGCAAGAGGGCGACACTCTGAGCGGCCTTGCCACGAGCGCCGGCCGCATGGCGCTGGAAGACGCCGAAATCGGCTCCGACGACATCGCTCTGACGCTGCTTGCGACTTCCACGCCGGATCACCTCTTGCCGCCCTCGGCGCCCCTGCTCGCCCACAGGCTGGGCCTTGCCCGATCCGGCGCGATCGATCTCGCCGGGGCCTGTTCTGGCTTTCTTTATGCGCTTACCCTTGCGGATGGCTTTGTCCGCACCCACGGCCGCGCCGTCCTCATCGTTGCCGCCAATATATTGAGTCGCCGTATCAATCCGGCGGAAAGGGCAAGCGCGGTCCTGTTCGCCGATGCCGCCGGCGCCGTCGTACTCAAGCCTTGCCGCGAGGCGCAGCGTGGGCTTTTGTCGGCCGATCTCGTTGCGGATGGCGACGGTTACGATCTGATCCAGATAGCGGCGGGAGGCAGCAGCCAGCCCTTCTCTGCCGATACACCCACTGAGGAGGTGCTGATGACGATGCGTGACGGCCGCGAAGTCTTCTCCCGTGCCGTGGCGCTGATGACCGCGACCTCGCAGCGGGTGCTGCATCAAGCCGGAATGACAGCAACCGATATCGACCGTTTCGTGCCCCATCAGGCCAATGCCCGCATGTTCGACGCCGTCTGTGGTAATCTCGGCATTGACAGGCAAAAGACGGTTCGCACCATAGAAAGCTTCGGCAATTCCTCCGCCGCAACCATTCCGCTTTCGCTCTCCGTCACCAATGCCGAAAGGCCTCTCGCGGAAGGCGAAATCCTGCTTCTGACGGCCGCCGGTGCTGGTATGACGGGTGGAGCGGTGGTTTATCGCGGGTGAACGATGCCGGGCACGGGATGTCGCGATGCCATGCGATATTCAAAACTCAAGAAGCTGATTTTATTTGGAGAAATTTGGCTGGGGAACCTGGATTCGAACCAAGATCGACGGAGTCAGAGTCCGCTGTTCTACCATTGAACTATTCCCCAAAAGCTTTAAAGCGCGTGGCGCGTTCGCTTTGGTGGGTCGTCATATAGATGATTTATTCCGGGGCGCAAGTCGAAAAAATCGAAAAATGCGTTTTATCCCTGTTTTGCGTTTTGCTCCCCGGTTCAGAGCCGTGCCCGGGTGGAGCGCGGGGTGGAGAGCAAAAGGCTGGTCTCGCTGCCGGTGATGCCCGGCACCAGGCGGATGCGGCGCAGTACCGCGTCGAATTCGCTGAGCGTGGCGGCGTTGAGTTCCACGATCAGGTCCCAGCGGCCATTGGTGCTGTGGATTTCGGAGATTTCCGGAAAACCGCCAAGGGTGCGGATGACGCGGTCCGTCACATGGCCTTCAATCTCGATCATCATGATTCCGCGGATCGCGGCCTCCACCGCATCAGCGCGCAGGATGACGGTGTAACCGATGATGGTGCCGTTATTCTCCATTCTTTCGATGCGCGAGCGCACCGTGGCGCGCGAGGTTTCCGTCTCGATTGCGAGATCGGAAATGCTGCGCCTGCCATTGTGTCGCAAAAGGGTGATGAGCCGTTCGTCGAGATTATCCATGATGACCAATTCGATAAATCAATTTTATCAGATCGATAGCTTATTTCGATAATATTGCCAATATTTGATGTTCATTTCGCCAGATCACTGTGGTGAACTGGGATTGTTGGCAGGAAAGCGAGGACGGGAATGGAAATCAGGTTGATCGGTGCGCCGCTGCAGATCGGGGCCGGGCAATTGGGATGCGAAATGGGGCCGAGCGCCTATCGCGTCGCGGGGCTTGCTCATGCCCTTGAAGAACTGGGGCATCGCGTTGTCGATACCGGCAATGTGACGCCGGCGACCTTCCGCGAATTTAACCATCCCAATCCCGCCGTGCATCATCTGTCTGAAACCGTGGCCTGGACCGAGGCGCTGACGGAGGCTGCCTATCGTGAAAGCGCGGATGCCGTGCCGATCTTTCTCGGCGGCGACCATGCGATTTCCGCGGGGACGGTCGCCGGCATGGCGCGCCGGGTGGCTGAGACCGGCCGGCCGTTTTTCGTGCTCTGGCTCGATGCCCATACCGATTACCATACGCTTGAGACGACGCGCAGCGGCAATCTGCACGGCACGCCGGTCGCCTATTTCAGTGGTCGAGAGGGATTTGCCGGTTATTTCCCGCCGCTTTCCCATGCGGTTCCAGAAGACAATATCGGCATGATCGGCATCCGCAGTGTGGATCCGGCCGAAAGGGCCGCACTGGAAAAGAGTGGCATCACCGTTCACGACATGCGCTCAATCGACGAGCATGGCGTCGCCGTTCTGCTGCGGGCGTTTCTGGCGCGGGTTCAGGCGGCAAACGGGCTTTTGCACGTCAGCCTCGATGTCGATTTTCTCGAACCGTCCATCGCGCCGGCCGTCGGCACCACGGTTCCGGGCGGCGCGACGTTCCGCGAGGCGCATCTGGTCATGGAAATGCTGCATGATAGCGGGCTGGTCTGCAGTCTCGATCTGGTGGAGCTCAACCCGTTTCTCGACGAGCGCGGCAGAACCGCGACGCTGATGGTGGATCTCGCCGCCAGCCTGATGGGCAAGCGGGTTATGGACCGCCCGACACGGGCCGGCTGAAAGGGGTGATGCGATGACCGTGATACCGAACCTCAATATCGTGCCCTTCGTCAGCGTCGATCACATGATGAAACTCGTGCTGCGCGTGGGCATCGATACGTTCCTGCGCGAGCTTGCCGATGCGGTGGAAGAGGATTTCCGCCGCTGGGAAAGCTTCGACAAGACGCCGCGCATCGCCTCGCATTCGAAGGAAGGCGTCATTGAACTGATGCCGACCAGCGATGGCACGCTTTACGGCTTCAAATATGTCAACGGCCATCCGAAGAACATGAAGGAAGGCCGCCAGACGGTGACGGCTTTCGGCGTGCTTTCCGATGTCGGCAATGGTTATCCGCTGCTTCTGACCGAGATGACGATCCTGACGGCGCTGCGCACCGCCGCCACCTCCGCCGTCGCCGCGAAATATCTCGCCCGCAAAAACTCCCGCTCCATGGCCATCATCGGCAACGGTGCCCAGAGCGAATTCCAGGCGCGCGCCTTCAAGGCGATTCTTGGCATAGACACGCTGCGGCTATTCGATATCGACCCGTCCGCCAGCGAAAAATGCGCCCGCAATCTCGCCGGGCAGGGTTTTGCCATCAAGATCTGTGAGAGCGCACAGGAAGCGGTCGAAGGGGCGGATATCATCACCACCGTCACCGCCGACAAGCAATATGCGACGATCCTGACCGACAACATGGTCGGACCCGGTATTCACATCAACGCCGTTGGCGGCGATTGCCCCGGCAAGACGGAGTTGCATCGGGATATTCTGCTTCGATCCGATATTTTCGTCGAATATCCGCCCCAGACGCGCATTGAAGGTGAAATCCAGCAATTGCCGGCGGATTATCCCGTCATCGAGCTTTGGCAGGTCATAACCGGTGAAAAGCAGGGGCGGGCAAGCGATCGACAGACCACGCTGTTCGACAGCGTCGGCTTCGCGACGGAAGATTTTTCGGCACTGCGTTACGTGCGCTCGAAGCTGCCATCCACCGGGCTTTATACGGAGCTCGATCTGCTGGCCGACCCGGATGAGCCGCGTGATCTGTTCGGTATGCTGCTGCGGTGTGAGGCGGCGCTCGTCTAGGGTCTTTCCAGCGCCGGCTGCCTATTTCGTCTCCCGGCGGTTCTTGCGGGCAACAACATGTTCGCGCCAGATGGTGAAGAGGCCGGCGGCAATGACGATCGCCGCACCGATGACCATATTGGACGTCACCACTTCGCCATAGACGGTGACGCCAATGATGGAGACGAGCACCAGCTGATAATAGGAAAAGGGCTGCACGGAGGCTGCATCCGCCAGTTCGAACGCCTTTATCAGACAATAATGGCCGCTCATGCCGGTAATGCACAGCGCCAGCATCCAGCCCCAATCCTGCGGCTCGATGCTGACCCAATAAAACGGGCCGACCAGCGTCAGGGCCGCCGCACCGGCCACGCCGGTGTAGAAGAAACTTGTCATCGCCGAATCGCTTTTGCTGCCGAGGCGGGTCAGGACGCTGTAGAGCGCAAGCATGAAGGTGGCCACGAAGGTGATCATCAGCCGGTTGTCGAAACCGTCTCCCTCCGGCTTGAGGATGACGAGAACGCCGATGAAGCCGACAAAAATGGCGCTCCAGCGCCGCCAGCCCACATGTTCTCCCAGCAAAGGCATGGACAACGCCGCAACGATCAGCGGTGCGGAGGCAAGGATGGAATGGCTGTGCGCCAGCCCGACGACGGCGAAGGAGAAGATCGAAATGACGATCTGCACGGCGAGAAGCACGCCGCGGCCGATTTGCAGCCAGGGACGATTGGCCATGACGGCGCCCCGAATGCCGCCCGCCGACCTTGCGGCCATCAAAAGAACGAAGACGGCAAAGGCCCAGTATCGCAGCATGGCGATAAAAACCGGCGGATAGACGCTGCCCAGATGTTTCGATATGCCATCCTGCGCCGCAAAGATCGTGAAAGCGACAAGCGCATAAAGAAAGCCGGTCCTGGGTGATGGCATGAAAAAACCGCTATCCGACTGCCGTCGGCAAAAGAGTATTCGGGGTGAATGAGGTGGGTAACAGCCATATGTTACGGCCGTACCTTGTCAGACAACCTTATTTTCCGAATAGCTGCCATGCAAGTGTGGAAGCTGCGTTTTCGGCAGGCGGATTGCCGGCTTAGCCTGCGCTACTGTCTGGTTTAGATTTCTCGAAAAGGCGCAAGTCTTTAATTCATGCCAATTGCACCGACGTCATCCTCGGGCCTGTCCCGAGGATCTGCGACTTGCTGGTTGTATTCGACGTGTTTAGATCCTCGGCACAAGGCCGAGGATGACGGCAACATGTCTGGTGGGGTTCATGCCCACATGCGGCGTCGCGCTTAAGGCCTTCAGCCGATCTTCACGGCCGCCTTCGAGGTCGCGGATTTCAACGCGGCGTCGGCCAGTTTCAGCGCGATCAGACCGTCCTTGATGGAGGGCGACGGCGCGACATTGTTTTCGATGCTGTCGATGAAGGCGGTGATTTCCGCGGCATAGGCCGCCGTGTAACGCGTCATGAAGAAATCATGCAGCGGCGGGCGGGTGTAGCCATCCGCATTGGCGATTTCGATGGAAACCGGACGCTGGTTTTCGGCCGCTGCCGAACCGAGCGAACCGTGCACTTCGATGCGCTGGTCGTAACCATAGGTCGCGCGGCGGGAATTCGAAATGATCGCCTGCCTGCCGCTTTTCGTCGTCAGGATGATGCTGGCGCTGTCGAAATCACCCAGCGCGCCGATCTCCGGATTGACGAGGACGGAGCCGGTGGCGAATACGCTTTCCACTTCCTCGCCGAGCAGGAAACGGGCCATATCGAAATCATGAATGGTCATGTCGCGGAAAATGCCGCCGGAGACCTTGATATATTCGGCCGGCGGCGGGCCGGGGTCGCGGCTGGTGATGGTCACCATTTCCACCTTGCCGATGCGGCCATCGTCGATTGCCTTGTGAACGGCCTGGAAATGCGGGTCGAAACGGCGGTTGAAACCGAGCATCACCTTCGCGCCGGTTTCCTCGACCACCTTGGCGCAGGCTTCCGCGCGGGCGACATCGAGATCGACGGGCTTTTCGCAGAAGATCGCCTTGCCGGCGCGGGCGAAACGCTCGATCAGGTCGGCATGGGTGTTGGTCGGGGTGCAGATGATGACGGCGTCGATCGTCTTGTCGGCCAGAACCTCATCGATCGTGCTGACCTTGCACTGCGCCTCGCGGGCGATTGCTTCCGCAGCACCGGCCATGGCGTCCACAACGGCCACCAGCTGCGCACGGCTGTCGGTGGTGATCGCCTTGGCGTGGACCTTGCCGATCCGTCCAGCGCCGAGCAGTGCCAATTTCGTAACCATCTTTCCTCCGGTTTCTCACACCCGTCTCTCACTCCCGGAAAGACAGAATATGAATGCAAGCAATATTTCGATATGGAATATATGTTCCATTTTGCTAGATCGACATCGCAGACGTGTCAAGCGTTTTGACGATGATCCAGACGGCCGAAATCACTCCTTCGGGAAGGTCATGCGGCGCGGATGGCCGGTGTCGTTAAAAGCCCCTCGCGATATTCAATCGGCCGAAGCTGTCAGGGCCGGATTATGGGGCAGGGCGTATACCTCGACCGGGGTTTCGAGGCCGCGCAGCAGCCATGGGCCGAGATTTTCCAGCTTTCCCTGATATCCGGCCATGCGCACGAACTCTTCGGAGAAAAGCACATTGCGCCCGGTCTCCTTGGTCAGCGTTTCCAGCCGCGAGGCGATATTGACGGCAGGGCCGATGACGGTGAAATCGAGGCGGGTTTTCGAGCCGATATTGCCATACATGACATCGCCGACATGCACGCCGATGCCGTAACCCAGGGGATCGTGGCCCTTGCGGCAATTGATTTCATTCAGCGCAACGAGGCTCTTCTGCGCGCTGGCGATGGCTTTCAGCAGGTTTTCGCAGGCCTGCGGGTCACTCAGCGGGAAAATCGCCAGCAGCCCGTCGCCCATGAATTTCAGGATTTCGCCGCCGAATTCCTCGATGGGATCGCACATGGCGTCGAAATAACCGTTCAGAAGCTCGATGACATCGTCACGCGGCCAGAGGTCGGAAATATGGGTGAAATTGCGCAGGTCGCAGATCAGGATCGCCGCACCCACCGTCATGCCGCTGCCGCGCGTGGTGGCGCCATTGAGGATCTTTTCGCCCGCATGCGGCCCCACATAGGTCTCCAGAAGGGTGCGCGTCATGCGGTTTTTCAGGCGTATTTCGCTGACGAGTGCGAGCGCCGGAAGCAGGTTTTTCAAGGCGAGGATTTCGCTGTCGGAAAAACCGCCGGGCCGGTCGCTGGAGAAGGTGGCGACATGGCGCTTGCCGAAAGTGTGCTCGATCGGCCAGGCGCAATAATCCGTCAGCCCCTCGGCCCGCAGGTCTTCGTAGATCGTATAGCCGGGCTCATCGATGTCCTCTCCGTTCAGCCGGTGGCGAACTTCGGTGGCGCCCTGATGAATGTCGTTGATCGGGCTGTTCAGATATTCGGGCGTATTTTCAGACCCATAGCCATAGGTGGCGATCTCAGCGGTGGACAGACCGGCTTTCCACAGAATGCGCGCGCCAAGCCATTGCGGATGGCGAATGCGGAAAGCGAGCACGCCCCGGGCCACGGAAATTCCACTCGCCCGCAGCCTGTTGCAGAGCTCGACGAATATCTCGTCGATAAAGCGTTCGTCCTTGGTGCCGGTGATCAGCCAGTCGAGAATTTCCGTCTTTTCCGCTGGCCACAATTCATCCAATGCTGAAGAAACCCGTTCTTCGGTGTCGAGACTTAGTGTCATGGCAGGATTCCGGAGGTTGTTGCTGCTCTCGCACAAGCGGGGCGCATGTCGCACTCGGCCGAACATGGTCGCTCGTGAACCCCATGTGGTGCCGGATAACGAAAATGTTAAGAGAGGGGCGCGGAAAATGTTCCGGAAGGGATAGGCGGCATCGGGCCACGCGCGCCGCCCGGATGTTCCCGGGAACATCGTCCCCGGCGGCGCTGAGATTTTTGATGATCGCTAAGGTGGATCAGATAACGGTTTCGACAGGAATATGAAGTGCTGCGGCAACGCGTCTGATGCGCAGCGGATCGCTGTCCGTGCCGTCTTCGAGCGCGCGTATTTCGCTGGTCGTCAGGCCGCAGGTCACGGCAAGCTGTTCGACCGTATATCCGGCGAGATTGCGCGCGGTGAGAACCTTTTTGGCAAAAGGAGCATCGGTTTCGTGATCGGAATCGGGTTGTGAGATTGAAATTGTCATTATTGCATCTCCCTCAGAATGGACACTTAAATGCGGGCGGCAAAGAAAAGTTGCCGGGGCCGAATGCGACCGCGTTGCCGGAGAAGAAAATCGGTGCTGCAACGCAGCGAGGAACATAGCGGCTTCATCGACCTACGCAATAGTTAAATTTTGTTAAGATTCGTGATCGCTGCATCCCTGCGGCACGTCTTTGCCGGAAAAAGGCCGAAATACTGCCGTTTTCCGGGCTCTCGCGAGGGGCGGGGGCGGCTTTTGCTACAGCATGCCCCAGGCGCGAAACCGGCCGCGACCCGTCACTTCCCGCAGTTCCAGCTGGTTGGCGAGCCCGATCGCGCCCTGCGGCGTGGTGCCGAGTTCCTTGACGATCATCGCCGCCGAAACCACCGGTCGGGAGACGACAAGCTCCACGAGTTCCGGCAGGCGCGAGGAGGAGCGCCGGCCGGCCAGCTTGCGCATCATGCGTTCTCGCGCATGGGCCAGCCGGTCATGTTCCTTCATGCCGGCCTGCGCCGCTTCGTAAAAGCTGTCGAGAAGTGCGAGAACGCGCTGCGTCTGGTTTCGGGCGTGCCGGCGCTCCCGCGGGACCGCGCGGAGACCGGCGCTGAGGGCCGGCAGGTGATCGGGCGTGACGGCGCCGTCGCGCAGAAAGGCGGAGGCCAGAAGCCGGCCGAGCCAGGGGCTGCGTTGCAGCACCTCGATCATGTTCCAGGCGTCGAGAAGGATGGCGGTGCGAAGAATCGCCGGCAGTTCCTCCGTCCGCGCATGGACGTCCCACCATTCTTTCAGCCGCTCATCCTCGTCCCAGTCGGGTTCGTTGATGATCGCATGGCTTTCCTCCCTGTGCATCGCCGGAAGCGAGCTGCCGGTGGTGATCGCGTCGAGCGTTGCCGCGCTTCGCGCCAGAAGCGCATCCAGCTCGGAAAAAGCGCCATCCAGCGATGTTTCCTCCTCCGCATCGGCTTCTTCATCGCGGGAGTGATCGAGTGTTTGTCTGGGAGATACTGGCTCTTCGGCAAGTGCCGCCCTGCCGCGTAGCCGTGAAAGGCCCGGCGCGGTAAAGGCCCAGCCGGGGGCATTGGAAAAGATCAGCCGTCTCGAGCGGAGAATCCGGTGCGCCGCCGTCATTTCATGGGTTGGTGCGCGCACATCCATATGCGCGTCATGCAGCACCAGATCTTCCATGTGGACGAGTTCGCCATCCACCCACATGGAGGAAATCGCATCGGTGAAATCCTGTCTTTCGATGAAGCCGTGTTTCATCGGTGATCGGTCGATCCGCTCGTCCAGCCGCGCCAGCGCCTCGCCCGCACGGGCGGCGGCAATGAGGAGCTTTTCGATCTGGACGTCCGATATATCGTAAATCATTGATATTTTTTAGTTTGAGCGCGGGCGGCTTACAAGGCGGATCACAGTCGGGCGGTTTTACTTTTGAGGTTTCCACCCGAAAATCCGCTGAAAAAAGGGTGGCGGAAGGCCGGGAATCCGCAGGGTTTCAGCCGCCATGGCTGGTTTTTCGGCAATATCGCGACGCGGTATAAACTTGCGCACTGCAACATGACGGGTATATACCCCCACCGAGAGCGACAAATTATCACACCTTCCGTTCGCCCTTCCATCTCCAGACGAAGATGAATTGGAGTTTACCCGTGAATATTATGGCAAATGGTCCCGCCACCGCGCCGGACCAGAAAACCCGTTTGAAATCCATTATCGGCGGATCGGCGGGCAACCTCGTCGAATGGTACGACTGGTACGTCTATTCGGCCTTCACCCTTTATTTCGCGCCGGTGTTTTTCCCTTCCGGAAACCAGACCGCCGAACTCCTGAGTGCAGCCGCCGTTTTCGCCGTCGGATTTCTGATGCGGCCCATCGGGGCCTGGTTCATGGGCACCTATGCCGACCGCAAGGGCCGCAAGGCCGGTCTCACCTTGTCCGTCACGCTGATGTGTCTCGGTTCGCTGCTGATCGCGATTACGCCCGGCCATGAGGCGATCGGCATTGCCGCGCCGGCCATTCTGGTTTTCGCAAGGCTTCTGCAGGGCATCAGCGTCGGCGGCGAATATGGCGCCAGCGCAACCTATCTCAGCGAAATGGC
This sequence comes from Agrobacterium leguminum, assembly GCF_015704895.1. Taxonomy (GTDB): domain Bacteria; phylum Pseudomonadota; class Alphaproteobacteria; order Rhizobiales; family Rhizobiaceae; genus Agrobacterium; species Agrobacterium leguminum. Next base: position 144,538 of record NZ_JADQWB010000006.1, read on the forward strand.
CGGCAAGAACCGCCGCGGTTTCTTCTCCAGCTTCCAGTATGTGACGCTTATTTCCGGTCAGCTTCTGGCGCTGGCGGTGCTTCTGGTGCTGCAGCGGGTCCTGACGCCGGAACAGCTCGGCTCTTGGGGCTGGCGCATTCCCTTCTTCATTGGCGGCCTTCTGGCGATTGCGGTGTTTTATATCCGTCGCGGCCTTGTCGAGACGCAGTCCTTCGAAAATGCCAAGACCGGCGCTGCCGACAAGCCGAAGTCCAGCGGATGGGCGCTGTTCAAGCACTATCCAAGGGAGGCGCTGATGGTCATGGCGCTCACCTCCGGCGGCACGCTCGCCTTTTATGCCTATACGACCTATCTGCAGAAATTCCTCGTCAACACCTCCGGCTTCAGCAAGGAAAGCGCCACGGAAATCACCACGGCGGCGCTCTTCGTCTTCATGCTGTGCCAGCCGATTGCGGGTGCGCTTTCCGACAAGATCGGCCGCAAGCCGCTGATGGTCGGCTTCGGCATTCTCGGAACGCTGTTCACCTATGCGATCTTCAGCACGCTTTCGACGACGACCGATCCCATCATGGCTTTCGCTCTCGTGCTGGTCGGCCTGTTGATCGTCACCGGCTATACCTCCATCAATGCGGTGGTGAAGGCGGAAATGTTCCCCGCCCATATCCGCGCGCTTGGCGTGGCTCTGCCCTATGCGCTGGCGAACACCATATTCGGCGGAACGGCGGAATTCGTGGCCCTGAAGTTCAAGCAGATCGGCCACGAAAACTGGTTCTTCTGGTATGTGACGATCATGATCGCCCTGTCGCTGGTGGTTTATGTGAAGATGCGCGACACGCGCGATCACAGCCATATTCACGAGGATTGAGCGACCGCCATCCAGACCGGAAAAAGCCCCGTCCTTCCGACGGGGCTTTTTCTTTTCAGCATTCAGGCGGTTTCGGCGGGAAGGACGATGCGGGCCTCAAAACCGTCCTGCCGGCCCGGCGCCGGAGAGGAAAGCACCAGCTCTCCGCCGGCCTGCTCCACCAGGCTCTTGACGATGGCAAGGCCAAGCCCGGTTCCGTCCGCCGTGGTCTGGCCCCTGGTAAAACGCGTTGTCAGCTTGGGTAGAAGCGCCGCGTCGATCGCTGCCCCGGAATTGACGATGCGGATCGTGCCGTCCGCTTCGGCGACGACCTGCACCGGGCTTTCCGCCGGGCTGTGGATCAGCGCGTTTTCGAGGAGGTTACGGATGATGATGCCGAAGGCATCCGCGCCGATCCTGCAGGACAGGCCGCCTTCACAGCGATTGGTGAAGCGGATGCGGGATGAACCGATGGCCGTTCTCATCATGTCATCGATAACCAGTTCGAGAACGGGGATGAGATCGTTTGCCGTGTCGGTGACCCCGATCCTCGCTTCCGCGCGCGACATCTGAAGCAGTTTTTCGGCCAGGTGGGCGAGATGCTGAAGGGATTTTTCGATGTTTTCCACACGCGGCGCAAGTTCCGGCGGAATGTCGGCATGCAGCCGCTGCGCCTGCGCCAGCGCGCCGGCAATCGGCGTGCGCAATTCATGGGCGCTGTTGGCGGTGAATTCCCGTTCCGCCTCGATTGCCGATCGCAATCGTCCGAGCAGCAGATTGACCGAACGGGCAATGGGATGAAGCTCGCCCGGAAAGGGTTGCGTCGGCAGCGGCGCGAGATTGCCGCCGTCCTTTTTGCCGATGTCGTCGCGCAGGGTCTGTATCGGTCGCAGCGTTCTGCGCACCACGACAATGACGGCGAAAATGCTGGCGGGAATGAGGATGAGAACGGGGAGAAGCAGCGCGGTACCCGCCTCTTGGATCGCCTCGCGGCGATTGGCGAAGGCATCGGCGACCTGCAGGAAATAATTACCGTCCGGTGTCGCAACCGTAAAGATGCGCTGGGTCGCGGTTTCGGAAAAACCGGGTTCGAGCGAGACCTCGAAAGGCTCCGTCGAACTGTCATGCGAATGCAGCACCACCTGTCCTTCCCGGTCGCGCACCTGATAGGTCAGATATTCCGCCCGTTCCGACGTCTGGTTGAGCTTTTGCGCGGCAGGTGCGGTATTGTTTTCCCTGAGGTCGTCCACCAATAGCGGCAGCAGTCTTTCGGCGGTTTCCTCAACGCCGGCGTCGAAAATCTCGGCGAACTCGTCCTGCATCACCATGACGCCCAGCCCGCAGGCGAGAAGCCAGGATATGGCGACAACGCTGGTCAGCGCCGTCACGAGCTTGCGGGTCATGCTGGTCGGTCTGGCCATTTCTGCCTGCTTGTAATTCTGACTATCTGATGGTGTAGCCGACGCCGCGCACGGTTTCGACGCGGTCATGGCCGATTTTCTTGCGCAGCCGGCTGATATAGACCTCGACCGTGTTGCTTTCTATTTCCGCGCCGAATTCGTAAAGCGTGTCGTGCAATTGCGCTTTCGAGACGACCGCGCCGGGATGTTCGACGAGTTTTTCCAGCACGGCCCATTCCCGGGCGCTCAGCGTCTGCGCCGTTCCATCGACCGTGATATTGCGTGCCACCTGGTTGATCTCGATGCCGGGCAGGCGGATGACGGGAGCGGAACGCCCTTCGTAACGGCGCGAGACCGCCAGCATGCGGGCCGAAAGCTCATTGAGATCGAAGGGTTTGACCAGATAATCGTCCGCACCGGCGTTCAGCCCGGCGATCCGGTCGGAGACCTGGTCATGGGCCGTCAGAATGATCACCGGCGTTGCGTCGTCGCGCTGGCGCAAGCTTTGCAGAAGGGTGATGCCCTCGCCATCCGGCAGGCGCATGTCGAGCAGGATGAGGCCGTAACCCATCGTCAGCGTCGCCGCCATGGCGTCGCCCAGCGTCTTGAACCAGTCGACAGCATGACCCGCCGCCGCGACATGATCCCGCAGCGCTTCGCCCAGCACATGATCGTCTTCAACAAGCAGAACCCGCAAGACAGCTCCCTCTATCGCTTCGTCCTGCGTATCTCTTTCTCCGGATAAGCGTCAAGCACGGTGTTTCAGCTGTTCTGCCGCTGGGTGCAGCCGCCGAACACATCGAGCGAGGGATCGTAGACCGAAGTGGAGATGTTCATCATGCCAAGAATGCTGTGGAAATAATTGTCGTGCGAGCGCCCGCCCTCTGCCGCGGTTTTTGCGAGGCAGGCTTTGTTGAGCCCCATGGATTTCGCAAAGTCATCGTCGAACCAGACGAGAAACGGCACATGGGTCTGCTGGTCGGGCGCCAGCAGATAGGGCGCGCCATGCAGGTAGACGCCGTTCTCGCCAAGCGATTCGCCGTGGTCCGAGGCATAGATCATGCCCGTCGCCAGCCTGTCGGAACGCGCCTTCAGCTTGTCGATAACGGTCGAGAGGAAATGGTCGGTATAAAGAAGCGTGTTGTCGTAGGAGTTGACGATCTCCGCGTCGGAGCAGTTGCCAAGCTCGGCCGTGCGGCAATCCGGGGTGAATTTACGGAATTCGTCGGTATAGCGCAGATAATAGGTCGGCCCGTGGCTGCCCATCTGGTGCAGCACGATGACGCTGTCCCTGGTGACGTTGTTGAGCCAGGAGTCGAGCTTGTCGAAGAAGATATCGTCGCGGCATTCCCCGCCGGTACAGAAGCGGCTGTCATTGGTGGAGGGCAGGTCGAAATAGGGGATGCGGTCGGCCACGTTCTTGCTGCCGGTATTGTTGTCCAGCCATGTCGCACTGACCCCGGCATGGACGAGAACATCCATGACGTTTTCATTGGCGAGCGCCTTTTTGTGGCTATATTGCGAACGCGGGAACTTCGAGAACATGCAGGGAATGGAAATCGCCGTCGCGGTGCCGCAGCTGGTCGTGTTCGGAAAATAGATCACGCCGCGTTTTGCGAGTTCGGGATTGGTATCGCGCCCATAGCCGTTCAGGGAAAAGTTCGCGGCCCGCGCCGTCTCGCCCGCCACGATGACGGTGATGCGGGGTTTGCGGACGCCGCCCAATGAAGGCAGGACCTTCGCATCCCCGCCGACCGGGCTGACCTGAATATCGACTTCCTTGCCCGCCAGCGTGAAATAATGAATGGCGGACATGATCGGCGACAATGGATTGACGCTTTTGACGATATCCTTGTGCTGGCGCACGGCGGTGGTGAAGGTCTTGGAATTGGCGAAGCTGATGATGCCGGCGATGGAAAGACAGATCAGGATGCTGATCGTGTTCCACAAAAGCTTGTCGAGGATCGGCCGGTGGCGCACACGCACGGCGACGATGAGGAGGGACGGCACCAGTCCGTAAATCGCCATGTGCCAGAGAAAGCCGGGCGTGATCAGATTGCCGGCTTCCGCCTGTGTCGTCTCCATGGCGTTGCGGATCATGTCGCTGTCGATGACGATGCCGTAGCGATCCATGAACCAGGAAGCGGCGGCCGCCGCGAAGATAAGGGCGATCAGAAAAGGCTTGATGAGATATTTGGCGGAAAAAATGATGATGAGGGCGCCGAGAAAGGCGGCCATGGCGGCATAAAGCGCGACAATGGCGACCGGATAGGCTGAAAGATAGGTGTGAACCTTCGACCAGAATGTCCGGTTCGTGAAAAACAGCAGATAGGCCGCCGTCAGCAGGCTGAGCGGCACGCTGCCGATTTCTGGACGATATGTTACTGTTCCCGTCGCTTTCGCGGTAAAAAGAGCCACTGTCAGATCCACCAGATTTCCAATAGGCCGGCGGCAACGGAGACGGGGCGAAAACGCCGCCGTCCAGGCTGCCGCATGGGCCGATCAATGGCGGATGCGTCATTTTGCTGACATCAACCTGAAAGCTTGTCATGAAAGTGTCACACTCCGTCGTGGCCGCTCGGTGGTGGTGTTTCAGATCGTCGAGACGATAGAGCCCTTAATTGAGGCCCACGATGCCTGTGGCGGTGGTGCGCGTTGCGAATATGCGCGTGGCCCTGACCGGCAGCAGGCTGCCTGCGGGCAGGTTCTGGAAGGTCACCGTCGCCCCGGAAAGCAGGGTCAGGCAGAGATGGCCGCCATTGCCCACATAGATGGCGCGGGTGGGGGAAGGAAGCGGGCTCGTATCGTCCGGAACCACATCGAAAGCGTGGGACGCCGGGGATTCGAGGCCGGCGGCGTGGTGTTCGTAAGTCTCAGCCATTGCTGTCTCCCGTAAATCGAAATCTGCCGCGATTATGGGGTGCACTGCGGCCGCGGGGAAAAGCGGGGACAGGAAATATCCGGACAGGATTTCGGCCTCGTGTTGGGCCTGCCTGCAATAGCGTCATTCTTTTCGCAATCCCATGCGGTTACGCCGCCCCCGCCTGTTGCTACCGATGCGGCGCAAACGGATGATGGTGGATTTTTCGTTCACGGGATCGACAGGCGGGCGGGTGCTGCCGCTTCAATTGCGCATATGGAGAATGAAGGCCCTGACGGCGGGAGAGGCTTCCGTTTTCCGGTGGGCGATGGCGAGGTCCGAGGTCGTGGAATTGGCGGCAAGCGGCACGTAGTGCACACCGGGCAGCCTCAGGCAATTAAGCGAGCGCGGCACCAGCGCGACGCCGAGGCCGATGGCCACCATGCTGGCAATCGTGGTGTAGTCCCTGCCTTCCGGGGTGATCGCCGGCTGGAACCCGGCTTCATTGCAGGCCTCTATCGTATTGTAGTGAAAGCCGACATCCGGCGGTTGCCGAGGAGTAATGAAGGTCTCGCCGGCAAGGTTTTTCAGATCGACCTGCAGCGCAAAGGCCAGAGGATGGTTTTCAGGAAGTGCGGCCATCAGCGGTTCGCGCAGCACCACATGGGTTGTCACACCTTCCGGAACAGGCGCGGGCGGGCGGATGAAGGCGAAGTCCAGATTGCCGTCGGCAATCTTGGCCAGTTGCAGCCGCATCTCCATCTCGATCAATTGCAGCTCCACATCGGGATGGGAAGCGCGGAAACTGGCGATGGACCGGATCATCAGGCCGGAATAGGCGGCCGAGGCGACATAACCGATGGAGATGCGCCCGGTTTCGCCGCGGTCGACGCGTTTGAGCGCCGCAAGCGTCGCCTCGGCATTGGCGAGGATCTTCCGGGCGTCCTCGTAGAGAAGCTGGCCGGGCGTGGTCAGCTTCACCGAGCGGCGCGTGCGGTCGAGAAGCGGCATGCCGACAATCTGTTCGAGCGCCATGATCTGCTGGCTCAAACCCGGCTGGGCAATGCCGAGGCGGGCGGCGGCGCGCTCGAAATTGCGTTCATCCACCAGCGTGGTGAAATAGCGCAGGTGGCGTAATTCGAACGTTTCTGCCCGGCTTGCCGGTTTCCTGCCCATCGTCACGGCCTTTCCGGCAGATTTGAATAATTCCAAGCTATTATCGCCGTGAGTTTTCATAATCAATAGTTCTGAAAAAAACCGGCTGCGCTTATTGGATCGCAATCCGTCCCTTGCGTAATAAGATGACTTAAATTCTCCAGAAAAATACCGCCTTATGGTGGCGCGGGTGAAGAAGGGTCTTGGGGTGCAGGGAAAAACCAAACACATTTCCATTCTGGCTGGCGGTTGCGCCGTCGTCGCTTATGTGGCCTTTTTGGCCCCGGCTTCCGCCTTTGCGCAGGAGGCCGGTACGACGGTGCTGCAGACCATCACCGTGGAGGGCGCCAAAAATCAGGATTCCAAGGCGCCCGTGAAAGGCTATGTGGCGAAAACCAGCGCCAGCGCCACCAAGACGGGGCGATCCCTGATCGAGACACCGCAATCCGTATCCGTCATCACCAAGGACCAGATGGATGCTCAGAACGTTCGCAATCTCAGCGAGGCGCTGAATTATGTTCCGGGTGTCGTCGCGCAGCCGTTTGGGGCGGATCCGCGTTTCGATGCGCCGCGCATTCGCGGGTTCCAGGGAAACCAGTTGCAGTTCCTGAACGGTCTGCGGCTGATGCGCACCGCCGGTGCGCCCTCCTATGAGGTTTACGGTCTGGAGCGCGTGGAAGTCATTCGCGGGCCTGCTTCCGTTCTTTTCGGTCAGGGCAATCCCGGCGGCCTCATCAATCTCATCAGCAAGCGGCCGACCTTCGAACGGTTCGGCGAAGTCGGTGTGCAGATCGGCAGCTTCGACTATTACCAGTCGATGTTCGATATTGGCGGCCCGGTGGCGGATAACGACAGTTTCGCCTATCGCCTGACCGGCCTTGCGCGCAACGCCCATGCCCAGACGGACAATTTGCAGAACGACCGTTATTTCATCGCACCGGCGCTGACCTGGCAGCCGGACGAGGATACGAAGCTGACGGTTCTTGCCTCCTATCAGCACGACAATCCGAGTTCGCCCTCCGGCCTGCCGCCGGCGCTGACCTATCTCAGACCCGGCAATATGCTGGACCGCAGCTTTTATGTCGGCGATCCGTCCTTCGATACGTCGAGCCGCAAATTCACCAATATCGGTTATGAATTCGAGCACCGTTTCGACGAGACCTTCACCTTTCGGCAGAATGCGCGTTATTCCAATTTCGACTGGTCCTACCGCGCGCTCGGCATGTCTTCGACCAATAGTGGCATGATCGGCAATCTCATCCGCCGCAATGCGACGTTCCAGGACGAGCTGCTGAACACTTTCAACATCGACAACAACCTGCAGGCGGAGTTCTCCACGGGGCCGATCGACCACACCCTGCTTGTCGGGCTGGACTACCGTTATTTCGACAATAACGTTAAAACCGAATTCTGGGCCGCGACGCCGCTCAATCCCGTCAATCCGGTCTATGGCGGGCCGATCAGCCTCACCTCGCGCACGCTTTATGCCGATGTGAAGACGGATATTTCCCAGATCGGCCTTTATGCGCAGGACGAGATGGCCTTCGAGAACTGGCGCGTCACCGCCGGCCTGCGGCAGGACTGGGCAAGCACCAGCGGCACGACCTTCAACGGCACCGCCTACCGTTCGCTCGACAAGGACGATCACAAGCTGACCGGCCGCGTCGGCGTCAGCTATCTGTTCGATGGCGGCATCGCGCCCTATGTCAGCTACGCGACCTCCTTCGAGCCGGTGCCGCAGCCGGCTGTCGGCGATGCGCCGAAACCGACCACCGGCGAACAATGGGAAGCGGGCGTCAAATACCAGCCCGAGGGTTTCGACGGTTTCTTTTCCGCCGCGATCTACGATCTGACACAGAAAAACGTCACGACAACGGTGGGCGGCGTGACGCAGCAGATGGACGAGGCGCATGTGAAAGGCCTCGAGCTTGAAGGCGTCGCAAGCCTTGCCGACGGGCTCGACCTGCGCGCGGCCTATACCTACATGGACAGCGAGGTCTCCGGCCGTGTGAACAACGGCAAGGAGCTGGACAGCACGCCCCGGCACGCCGCAAGCCTCTGGCTGGATTACACTTTCCCGGAAGATACCGCCCTTGAGGGTTTCGGTATCGGCGGCGGTGTGCGTTATGTCGGAAAACGCTATGGCGATGCCGCCAATACCTTCGAGATGAAGGGCCTCGCCCTGCTCGATCTCGGCGTGCATTACGAGAAAAACGGCTACCGCGCCTCGCTTCTGGTGCAAAACTTGACTGATAAAGAATATATTTCTAGTTGCTCCACTTTCGGATGCTATTACGGTGACGGAAGAACGGTTATGGGCAAGCTGACCTATCGTTGGTGACGCCATATCAAAGTGAAGCAGCAGGGGCATGACGCGCAAGGATCGATGGATGTCCCCCCTTTGGGGGCGGCGGGAATTTTTAGGCCTGCTCGCTGCTTCGGCTCTTGCTGGCAAGGCGCGCGCGGCGGTCACGCCACGCCTCGCCGCCATCGACTGGGCCATGCTGGAAACCGCCGTTGCACTCGGCGTCATGCCGGTGGCGGCGACCGAACTCATCCAGTTCCGGGTGGATGCGGTCGAGCCGGAAATCCCTGCAACCGTCGCCGATCTCGGCCTGCGCGGTGCGCCGAATTTCGAGCTTCTGCAACTGAGCCGGCCCGATCTCATTCTGATTTCGCCCTTCTACACCCGCTATACCGGCAGGCTGGAAGCGATCGCCCCGGTCTTCTCGCTGCCCTTTTACGTGAAGGGCGAACCGCCTTTCGCAAAGGCGCTGGCGGCGGTTTCAGCCCTTGGCGACAAGCTCGGCAGGGCCGATGAGGCGCGCAGGGTGCTGGGCGAAACGGAAGCGGCGCTGCAAGCCATGCGGACCCGCCTTGCCGGTTTCGCGGCGCGGCCGACCTATGTGATCAATATCGGCGACGCCCGGCATTTTCGCGCTTTCGGTGCGGATAGCATGTTCGGGGATGTTCTTGGCCGGCTGGGGCTCGCCAATGCCTGGGTGGATCGTTCGCAATTCACCTTCGCGGCCCCGGTGCCGCTTGAAAACCTCGCCGCTTTGCCCGATGCGCGCATCGTCATCGTCTCCGATATTCCGGTCGAGGCGCGGGAAACCTTGCGCAGCAGCGCCATATGGCGCGCGCTGCCTGCCGTGCAGGAAAACCGGGTGGTCACGCTCGGCAATGTCGGCCCCTATGGCGGCATCACCGCCGGCATGCGCTTTGCGCGGCTTCTGACCGAAGCGCTCTCGGCGCAGGGAGAAGCCCTGTGACGGCGCGGCCTCTCCAGCTTTTCTTCGGGCTGCTGTTCGTTCTGGCCTGCGGCCTTTCCCTGCATGCCGGGCTGCTGCGGCTGCCTTTCGGTGCATGGCCCGGCCTGCCGTTCGATGCCGCCACCATGTCGATGGATCAGGTGATTTTCGCCTTCAGCCTGATGCCGCGCGTGGCGGTCGCCATTCTGGCGGGCGCGATGCTCGGCCTGTCGGGCGCGTTGTTCCAGCAATTGCTGCGCAATCCGATTGCCGACCCTTCGACGCTCGGCATCTCGGCCGGCGCGCAGCTGGCCATCGTCATCGCCACGCTGTTCTTTCCGTCGGTGCTGGATGGCAACCGCGTCTTGGTGGCGCTTGCCGGTGCGGCCGGTGCGGCCGGCATTGTGTTTCTTCTCGGCTGGCGACGCTCCTTCGAGCCGGTGACCATGGTGGTGTCGGGGCTGCTGGTCGGCATCACCGCCGCGTCCGTTTCGGCCGCGCTGACCTTGGCGCAGGGCGAATATCTGATGTCGCTGGTCGTCTGGAACGGCGGCTCGCTCAGCCAGCAGGACTGGTCGAACGCCCTGTCCCTCGGTTTCCAGCTTGTTGCCGGGCTCGTTCTGACCGGCCTGCTGATTAAGCCGCTGACGGTCCTCGGTCTCGGCGATGCCGGTGCGCGATCGCTCGGCGTCTCGCTGTTCTCAATCAGGCTGGCGGTCGCCGCCGTCGCGGTCATGCTGGCCGCCTTCGTTGCCTCGGCGGTCGGTCTCGTCAGCTTCATCGGCCTTGCAGCACCTGCGCTCACCCGGGCGCTCGGTGTGCGGCGTTCATCTTCGGTGCTCCTGGTTTCCCCGCTTCTGGGCGGCCTGCTGCTGTGGTTCTGCGACGGTCTCGTGCAGCTTCTGGCAAGCACGACGGCCGAAGTTTTCCCGACCGGCGCGGTAACGGCCCTGATCGGCGGCCCGTTGCTTCTGTGGCTGCTGCCGAAAATCCGGCCGACCGATGTGCATCGCGGTGAAGGCGTCGAGCTGGCGACAAGACGCCGGCTTACGGCCCTGCTGCCGGTACTGGCCGTCATGGCGGGGCTGGTTTTTGCAGCGCTCGCCATCGGCAAGGGGCCCGATGGCTGGACGGTGCTGAAGGCTGACGATCTGCAAAGCCTGCTGCCGTTCCGCTGGCCGCGGCTGGTGGCGGCCGTGGCCGCAGGCGGACTTCTGGCCATGGCGGGAGCGCTTCTCCAGCGGCTTACCGGCAATCCCATGGCAAGCCCGGAGGTGATCGGCGTCAGCGGCGGTGCAGGCCTCGGTTTTGCCGCTGCCATCACGATTTTTCCGGCCGCCGGTCTTTTCGAACTGTTTTGCGGCGCCGGCATCGGCTCTGCGGCCGTCATGATCCTCGTCCTGCTGTTTTCCATGCGCCGACACCTCGCGCCGGAAAAAATCCTGCTCGCGGGCATTGCCATCAGTTCGCTCTGCTCGGCCGTTCTCTCGGCGCTGCTTGCCATTGGCGACCAGCGGGCATGGCAGATCCTCGCCTGGCTCAGCGGCTCGGGTTCGACGGCGACACCGGCTTCAGCGATCTTTCTCGCCATTCTTTCCATCGTGCTGCTGGCGGGCGCGTTGTCGGTCACGCGCTGGCTGACGATCCTGCCGCTCGGGCGGGATGTGCCGCTCTCCCTCGGCCTGCCGCTCGGCGCGGCGCGCATCGCCGTCATCGCGGTGGCGGGCATTGCCACCGGGGCCGCCTCGCTGCTCGTCGGTCCCTTAAGTTTCGTCGGGTTGATGGCGCCGCATATTGCACTTCGCGCCGGTTTCACCACGCCGCGCGACCATCTCTTCGCTTCCTTCCTGTTCGGCGCGGTGCTGATGGCGCTTTCCGATCTCGGCGCACGGACAGTCACCTTTCCCTATGAACTGCCGCTCGGGCTTTTTGCGGCGCTTGCCGGCGCGCCCTATCTGATCTGGCTTTCAGGCAGGCGATGATGAATTTTTTGAACGATGTACGGAGATGAGAACCATGGGTCAGGCAGCACTTGCCGTCGATTATGACGATATTCCGCTTTTTTCTCTCGACGGCGTGACCATGGAGGTGCCGGGCAGGACATTGCTGCAGCCGCTGACAGCCAGTTTTGCGACCGGCAAGACCATCGGACTGATCGGTCATAACGGTTCGGGAAAATCCACGCTGCTCAAGATTCTCGCGCGGATTCAGGAGCCGACGGCGGGCAGGGTCTCATTCGAAGGCAAGGCGCTCGGCGCATGGGGCAATCGTGAATTTGCGCGAAAGCTCGCCTATCTGCCGCAATATACGCCGGCCGCTTCCGGCATGCTGGCCAAGGAACTGGTGGCGCTCGGCCGTTATCCCTGGCACGGCGCGCTTGGGCAGTTCACCAAAGCCGATCAGGAGAAAGTGGACGAAGCGATCGAACTCACCGACACCGTCGCCTTCCGCGACCGGCTGGTGGATACGCTTTCGGGCGGCGAGCGCCAGCGCGTATGGCTCGCCATGCTGGTGGCCCAGAACGCCGAAAGCCTGCTTCTCGACGAACCCATCTCCGCACTCGATATGGCGCACCAGATCGAAGTGCTTTCGCTGGTGCAGAGACTGTCGCGCGAAAAGGGTCTCGGCGTCATCGTCGTGCTGCACGACGTCAACATGGCGGCGCGCTTCTGCGATGAGATCGTCGCGCTTCATTCCGGCCAGCTTATCGCACGGGGAACGCCGCAGGAGATCATGACGCCGGAGACGCTGCAGCGCATCTATGGCGTCCGCATGGATGTCATGACCCATGCCGCCACCGGCTTTCCCGTCGCCCTGCCGCTTTGAGGTTGTTGCAGCAAAACAACGGCCGGCAACGCTGGCTGTTGATGGCGATTCCGCACGCATTTCCCGCCCTAACAATGTCTTAATGGCATCCTACCGCCATCAGACATTGTTAACCGTTCCGCTTTCATCGCCTCCAATTAAGTTGTTTTGGATCGATTTCAGGGAACAAACGTTAACAGTGCGGAATTCAATATCCGGAGAGGGCAAGAAGGGCTGCTGCGGGTAGGAATAAAACAGGAGAAAATCAGATGAAAAAGGCTGTTGCCGTAACTTTTGCCGCATTGACGATGGGCCTCGGCGGAACCGCATCCGCGCTCGCTGCCGACCTTGCAAGATATGAGCCGGCTCCGCAGGAGCAGGACGATCGCAACGGCGTCAAGATCGGTTACCTCACCTGCGATATCGGCGGCGGCGTCGGTTACGTTCTCGGCTCGGCCAAGGAACTGGATTGCACCTTCCAGTCCACCATGGGCGCCCGTCGCACCGACCATTACACCGGCGCCATCCGCAAGATGGGTGTCGACCTCGGTTTCACCACGCAGGGCCGTCTGGTCTGGGCCGTTTTCGCCCCGACCGCCGGTTACCATCGCGGTTCGCTCGGCGGCCTTTATCAGGGCGCAACGGCTGAAGTCACCGTCGGTCTTGGCGTCGGCACCAACGTTCTCGTTGGCGGCACGTCCGGCTCCATCCAGCTGCAGACGGTCAGCGTGACGGGTCAGGTTGGTCTCAACCTCGCCGCCACCGGCACCTCCGTGACGCTCACGGCCATGAACTGATCGGCAAAGTGCCCGGCCCCTGCCGGGCATTCTGTCGCATGTCAAAAAACGCCCTCTTCGTTGTCAGACGGAGAGGGCGTTGTATTATCCGGGCCATGATTTCCATATTCAGAAGTGTCGCGGCGGTTACCGCCTGTTCTTTCCTTTTGGCGACAGCCGCTTTTGCCGAGGGCGATGCGGCCCATGGGGAGAAGGTCTTCAGCCGCTGTTCCACCTGTCACAGCGTCGACACCCCACGCACCCGCATGGGGCCGCATCTGATGGGTGTCGTCGGCAGGCCGATGGCTTCCGTGACCGATTACGGTCATTATTCGCAGGCGCTGAAGGATGCCGGCGCGGCTGGCCGGGTGTGGTCGGAGGAGGAACTGCAAAAATTCATCGCCAGCCCGAAGAAGGCGATACCCGGGAATGCGATGCGTTTTTTCGGCCTATGGAGTGAAACCGATATTGCCGATCTGATCGCCTATCTAAAAACGCGTCCGATGTCGCAATAACCGTTGTCGCAATAACCGTCAGAGCGGTGCTTCAGCAATAATCTCCTCCGCCTCTTCGAAGGTCATCGCCATGACCTTCGCGCCGATCTCGAAGCCGAAGCCGTTGCGGGCAAAGGCGGAGAATTCCCTGGCATTGCGCTTCTCGTCCAGTTCGACACGGCGAAACGGCCCGAAGGCGCGCTTGCGGGCGAAGATGACGGCTGCGACCAGATCATCGGTCTCTTCAAGCGCAACGGCGGCCGTTTCCCGTGCAATGCCCTTAACCTGAAGTTTCTGCGCGAGCCCGCGCTTCGACTTGCCGCTGCGCTGGCCGCTTCGCACGGCGATTTCCGCATAGGCGGTGTCGTCGAGCGCCTTGATGCCATAAGCGAAGGTTACGGCAAATTCCCCGAGCGCCCTGACCTGCGCCGGGCTGATATCCTCGAATTTTTCCCGCGCCTTGCGCATGATGGCGTCGCGCAGCTGCTTTTCCGTCATCATGCGCTGTTCCAGCCGGTAGAGGGCGGAATTGCGCGCCCAGGACAGCATCCGGCTGGTGGGCTCGACAGCCGGCGCTTCGCCGTCCACGGCCATGTCGTCGGTCAGGAAGGGGCTGGAATCGTCATTCATTCCGCTTTTATAGCGCGGTGAAGCCGTCTTGCCAGTTCCTTCCCGGCCCGTTTCCTCCGGTTTTTCAGTAGCTCAGGGCGTTTGCGCGCCGGTTGCGGCGACATAGACCGAATAAAGCGATTTCGTCGCGGTGATGAACAGGCGGTTCTTTTTCGGGCCGCCGAAGGTGAGGTTTGCGACCGTCTGCGGCACCCTGATCTTGCCGAGGAGCGTACCTTCGGGGGAAAAGCAGTGCACGCCATCGCCGGCGCTGGTCCACAGGTTGCCGGCAGTATCCAGACGGAAGCCGTCCGGCAGGCCACTGTCGAGATTGCAGAATTCCCGGCCGTTGGTGAGCTTTACGCCATCCACCACATCGAAGACGCGGATATGGCGCGGGCGGGAGACATCGTGGCTGTAGGAACTGTCGGCGACGTAGAGCTTTGTCTCGTCAGGCGAAAACGCAAGCCCGTTCGGCTGCATGAAGTCGTCGATGGCGATCGTGACCTCTCCCGTTGCGGGATCGAGCCGGTAGACACTGCGCGTCTTCTGTTCGGGTTCCGCCTTGTAGCCCTCGTAATCGGAAAGAATCCCGTAGGTCGGGTCAGTGAACCAGACGCTGCCATCGGATTTGACCACCACGTCATTGGGTGAGTTCAGCCGCTTGCCGCCGTAGCTGTCGGCAAGAACCGTGATCGAGCCGTCCACTTCGGTACGGGTGACGCGGCGGCCGCCATGTTCGCAGGAAACGAGCCGTCCCTGCCGGTCGCGGGTATTGCCGTTGGTGAAGTTGGAGGGCTGGCGGAACACCGAGATCCCGCCATCCGGCACCCAGCGCAGCATGCGCTCATTCGGAATATCGCTGAACAGCAGGCAGTTCAGATCGGCAAACCACACCGGGCCTTCGGCCCAGCGGCAGCCGGAATAAAGCTCTTCCAGCTCGGCATTGCCGACGATCAGATGGCGGAAGCGGTCATCGTGGATTTCGTAAGGGGAGGTCTTGTCTGTGGTCATGAGCGTGGTCCGCTTGGGGGCTTGTCGTTATGGGTTCAGCGCGTGGCCTTGGGGCCGCTTGCCAGAAGAATGACGGAGATGATGATGAGGCCGGTGAGGATGAGGCGGATGCCGGCGCCGAAACCATAGGTATTCAGCATCGACACCACCAGGAACATGAAGAGCGATGCCCCCCATATGCCGGGAACATTGGAATCGCCGCCCGCCACCGCCGTTCCGCCGATGACGACGACGGCGATGGACATCAGCAGATATTCTGAGCCCATATTGAGCGCAGCACCGCCGGAGAAGCTGGCGAGCAGATAACCGGCAATCGCCGCCAGCACCGCGCAGAGCACATAGGTGACGAAGCGTGCACCGTCCACCGGAATGCCGGTCATGCGGGCGGCGAAGGTGCTCTGACCGATGGCGGAAATCCAGCGTCCGTAAAACGAGCGGTCGAGCAGCAGCCAGGCGATGACCGAGAGCAGCAGGGCCACGAGGGCGACATTCGGAATGCCGAAGAAACTTGACGTGGCGAATGTGGCCAATGTTTCCGGCGGCTTGATGCGCAGGCCGCGGTTCGACCAGATGGCGATGGATTGCACGATGAAGCTCATGGAGAGCGTCGCGATGATCGGCGGGATGCGCAGGAGCTTGATCAGCGCATAATTGCCGATGCCGATGGCGATGCCGATCAGGATGGCGATCAGCAGTCCGGGCAGGATGAGACCGTCGGACACATCCATGAATTTCAAGGCCAGCGTGCCTGACAGCGTCATCGTGGCGGGAACGCAGAGGTCGATATTGCCCGGCCCGAGCGTGATGACGAACATCTGGCCGATGCCGACGATGACCGAAAAGGCCGCGAAGGTGAGTGCGGCATGCGACAGGCCGAAGGAGCTTGCACCGCCGGTGAAAAGCACGGTGACGATCCAGACGACGGCGGTTGCTGCGAAAGACCATATCCATGGTTTTCTGGTGAGGGAAGACAGCCCGTTCATTGGTTTTTCTCCCGCTTTTCAAGACGGTTGAGCAGGATGCGCAGCGCCAGCACGATGATGAGGATCGCCCCCTGCGCGCCGATCTGCCAGTCCGGTGAAATGCGCATGAAGGAGAGGAACGAACCGGCGAGCGTCAGCGTCAGCGCGCCGATGACCGCGCCGATGGGCGATACCCTTCCGCCGACGAATTCACCGCCGCCGAGAATGACGCCGGCAATCGAGAGCAGCGTGTAACGCAGCGCGATATTGGCGTCGGCCGATGTCGTCAGCCCGACAAGGGCGATACCGGACAGCACCGCGAAGAAACCGGCCAGCGCAAAGGTGCCGGCGCGAATGCCGACGACCGACCAGCCGGAGCGTTCGACCGAGCGGAAATTGCCACCGACACCGCGCATCAGCACGCCGAAGGAAGAGCGCATGACAATGTAATGGGCGACGACCGCGATCAGGATGCTGGCGACGATGGCGATCGGCACGAAAGGCGGTTTTGCCGTCATCAGCGCCCGGATGAAGGCGGGGGCCTGGCCGCCGGGCGAGGGCAGAATGAGGACGGCAAGGCCGCCCCAGACGAAGCTCATGCCGAGCGTGACGACGATGGAGGGCAGGGCGCGGATATGGATGATGGCGCCAAGCAGTGCATAAACCGCAATCGCACCGGCAAAAATCGCAATTCCGAGGATGGGCGTGGTTTGCAGGAAAGTGGCGGTCACACAGGCGCAGAAACTGACGAAGGTGCCCATCGACAGATCGAGATCGTTGACCGACATGATCAGCATCTGCGCAATGGTGGCGAGCGCAATCGGCACCGCCAGATTGAACAGCAGGTTCATGCCGGTATAGCTCATGGCGCGCGGCTGCATGTAGAAGACGGCGGCGAGCAGGAAGGCGAGCGAGGCGGCGGGAATGATGAGGCGGAGCGCGTTTGCCGAGAGTTTCATGCGTGGTCTTCTCCGGCAAAGGAGGCCGCCAGCACATTCTGCTCGGTAATATCGTCGCCGACGAGTTCCGCCTGGATGGCGCCGTCGCGGAACACATAGACCCGGTCGCAGAGACGGATTTCATCCATTTCGGTGGAGTACCAGATGAAGGTGCGGCCGTGGGAAGCTTCGGTTCTCAAGATGTCATAGACCTCCTGTTTGGTGCCGATATCGACGCCGCGCATCGGGTCGTCCATCAAAACCGTGCTGGCGGTGGTGGCAAGCGCACGGGCGAAAAGCACCTTCTGCTGGTTGCCGCCGGAGAGGGAGAGGATTTTGTTGCCCATGTCGGGCGTGCGGATTTCGATGCGCTTTTTCCATTGCGCCCCAAGCTCGGTTTCCTTGGCTCTGTCCACCATGCCTGCGGCTGAAATATCCCTGAGCGAGGCGATGGACAGGTTTTTGAGGATGCTCCACAGCGGAAAAGTGCCGTTCAGGCTGCGGTCGCCCGCCACGAAGGCGAGATCGGTCTTGCGCGCTGGTATCCAGCTATTGTTGCGGGCGAGATAAAGATCGAGAAGCGCTTCGGTCTGGCCATGGCCGCCGAGACCGGCAAGGCCGACGATCTCGCCGCGAAAGGCCTCGAAGGCAAGGCCTTCGCCCCGGCGTGCCGGCATGGAAAGCACCTTCTCGCCCGCCTTGCGGCTTTCACCCCGTCGTCTGTCCTGTTCCTTGACGACGCTGCCCATGGCCTCAACCAGCGAGCGGGTGGTGAAGTCGACGGCCTTCCGGTCGGCCACGACCCGGCCATCCTTCATCACCACGATACGGGTGGCCGTCGAAAGAATTTCTCCGAGAATATGCGAGATCAGCAGAACCGAGCCGCCCTCACGCACGAAACGGCGGACATAATCCATCAGCTGCTCGGCAAGACCGGCATCCAGCGAAGAGGTGGGCTCATCGAGGATCACCAGTCTCGGCGCGTGCGGTATGCGGCAGAAATTGATGGCGATTTCCACCATCTGGCGTTCGGCGATGGAAAGTTCGGCGATGGTCAGCTCGCAATCGATACCGTGGCCGGGAAAAATCTCGTCGAGCGTCTGCCGGATCGTCGTCAGCGCACGGCCGCGCCAGTTTCGCCCACCCGTGGCGGCATGCATGATGCGGACATTTTCGCTGATCGTCAGGTTCGGGCAAAGCGACAGTTCCTGAAACACGCAGCGAACGCCGTTCGCGCGCGCGGCGGCAATGCCATGGCGGTTTTCGTTGCCGCCATAGGAAACGGAACCCTCATGCGGCGTCAGCCCGCCATTGATGACGTTGACGATGGTGGACTTTCCCGCGCCGTTATGGCCGACGAGCCCGAGGCATTCCCCCGTGCGGATGACGAGATCGGCCCCATCCAGCGCCCTTACCGCGCCGAACACGACCTTCACGCCGCGCGCAGCGACGACTTCTTCCGCCTCGATGATGTCATTCATGAGCAACTACGCCAGTGATGTGAAAATCGGATAATATGGTGGCTATTGCGGCGCCCGTTCCGGGAGCGCCGCAATAGTCAAGCTCTGGGCCGATCCGGCCTATTTGGCCGATGCGATGGCCTTCTGGGCGTCTTCCTGCGAATATTCCACATTCGCCACGCCGCCCTTCTGGGTCGTCTTCAGGTTTTCCTCGAGATTGGCCTGGTCGATGCGCAGGAAGGGCACGGTCAGATCCTTCTTCACATCCTTGCCGTCGAGGATTTGCTGCGCCACCCAGAAAGCCAGCGTCGAGACGCCGGGAGCGATGGAGACGGACATGGTCTCGTAACCGCTTGCATCCTTCTGCTGCTTCCACCATTGCAGCTCGTCTTCGCGGTTGCCCATGACGATGGTGGGTGTCGGGCGCTTGGCGGCGGCGAAAGCCTGTGCCGCGCCGTAACCGTCGCCGCCCTGCGTCACGACAGCCGCGACTTCGGGAAGGCTCGGCAGAATGCCGGCGACGGCGCGCTGGGCGACGTCCTGCGCCCAGTCGCCATTGACAGAACCGACGATCTTGAACTGCGGGTTCTTGGCGACGCCGGCGGCGATGCCGGCATGGATTTCATCATCCACCGAAACGCCCGCGAGGCCGCGAATTTCGAGCAGGTTGCCGCCCTTCGGCATGGCCTTGGCGAGATAGTCGATCTGGCTTTCGCCCATCGCCTTGAAATCGACGGCGATGCGCCATGCGCAGGGCTCGGTGACGATGCCGTCGAAGGATACGACGGTGATGCCGGCATCGCAGGCTTCCTTCACCGCGCCGTTAAGGGCGGTGGGCGAAGCGGCGTTGATGACGATGGCGTCGTAACCCTGAAGAATGAGGTTCTGGATCTGCGCGGCCTGTTCGGTCGCCTGGTTTTCGGCTGTGGTGAAGGCGTCAGCGGCGGCGACCTGCTTGTCGGCAACCGCCTGCTTGGTGATCTTGTCCCAGCTCGTCAGCATTGCCTGACGCCAGGAATTACCGGCATAATTGTTTGAAAGCGCGATTTTTTTGGCCGACGTATCGGCATGAGCGGTGATCGGCAAAGCTGCGCATGCGACAGCGGCCGATGCCAGAAGCATCTTCCTGAAAGCCATTTGATTTCCTCCCTCGTGGCTTGCCCTTTTCGAGCCCGGAATTCACGCACGCCGCAAATCTCCTCGGCGGCAGGTGGAATTCCTTTGCACTGGAGCTCCTTTCCCCAGTAGAAGCGAGAATGACCAAGAAGATTTGGCTTGTATAGGCGGATCGCGGCAATCTTCCTGCGGGTTTCCGCAGAAAGCATGCGGGAACCCGCAGGACGAAACGCCACTGCCGGGCGCAGAATGAATGATGCGGCGCCCTAGGGGTTGAAGCTTCGCCGCGATGGTCGAAGGCAGGCGCTTGGGAGGGCGTCCGCACATGCTGGATACGCCGAAAAGCGCTCTTTTTCATCATTATATGGGCATTTCGCGGCTGCTTGCCGGGCAGCTCGAATTTAATGCCATCATCCAGGCGGTCGCCACCGAGATCAGCCATATCATCCCGCATGACCATATGGATGTCTGCATCAAGCAGCTGGATGACAAATATCACATCGCCTATGAGAGCGGTCTCGTCAGCGCCTGGAGCCGGCAGCCGCCCGCCCTTCTGACGGGTAGTCCTATCCGGACACTGCTGTCAGGCGAGGTGGAATATCTCTTGAGCGGCGACGCCTGCGCCGATCCGCGCTTTCATTTCGAAGGGTCGTTTTCAAGCCCGATCATCGAACTCAACCTGCATAGCCGCCTGCATGTGCCGATGAAGGTGCATGGCGATATCATCGGCGCGCTGAGTTGCTCCTCCCACCAGTCGGACGCCTATACGATGGAGGATGTGGCGAATGCCCGCGCGGTCGCGGATTTGCTGGCGCCCTATTTCTACGCCATCCGCGCCGCCGAGCAGGCCAAACGCTCTGCCATCGAGGAGGCGCGCGCCAATGCCCGCGAGGAGGGCCTGCGTTTAGGCGCGTTGCAATTGACCGAGGCGCTGGAGGCCGAACGGCAGCGCATCGGCATGGATCTGCACGACCAGACGCTGGCGGACCTGACGCGGCTTGCGCGGCGCATCGAGCGCATGAGCCATACCCCCGACCTGTCGGGCGAGATGCTGGAGTCGGTGGTGCGCAGCCTGCAGCATTGCATGCAGGATTTGCGCGAGATCATCGAGGAGGCGAAACCCTCGATCCTGCAATTGTTCGGCGTCGTTGAGGCCATCGAGACCTATGTGGACCGCTCCGTGCGCGATAGCGGATCGGCAATCGACTGGTCGGTGACGGATGAGACGGACGGGCTGGTGGAAAGGCTGGACAAGACGGTGGCGATCTCGCTGTTCCGCATCGTGCAGGAGGCGGTAAACAATGCCATTCGCCATGCCCAGCCCGAAGCGATTGCCGTGAAACTGACCGCAATCGACGGTGGGTTGCGGGTGACGGTCAGCGACGACGGCAGCGGTGGTGGCGAAAGCGGGGCCTCCGGCGGCCTCGGCATCGGCAATATGAAGACGCGGGCGCGGCTGATTTCGGCGAGATTCGATATTGGCGGCAATGGCACGGGAGCGGGAACCCGCATCACCGTCACCTTGCCGGCAGGCGCTTTCGACCGGCGGGAGGAGTTGTGACATGGATGTGCTGATCGTCGAAGACGATGCGCTGCACCGCGCCTATCTGAACGAGGCTGTGCGTGCCGCGCTGCCGGAATGCGACAAGGTGCTGGAGGCGGCAAATGGCAGAACCGGCGAAAAGCTCGCGCGGGAAAACCGGGCCGCCCATATCGTCATGGATTTGCAGATGAACGAGCGCAACGGCATCGAGGCGGCGCGCACCATCTGGAAGGAAAGGCCGGATACCCGCATCCTGTTCTGGTCCAACTATTCCGACGAGGCCTATGTGCGCGGTGTCTCCCGCATCGTGCCGGAAGGGGCCGCCTATGGCTACGTGCTGAAATCCGCCTCCGATGACCGCCTGCGGCTGGCGCTGCGCAGCATCTTCATCGAGGCGCAATGCGTGATCGACCGGGAAGTGCGTGGCCTGCAGGAAAAGAGCCTCGGCAAGGCGCATGGCTTTACCGATTCCGAATATGAAATTCTTGTCGATGTCGCGCTCGGGTTGACCGACAAGGCGATTGCCCGCCGCCGCAACCTGTCGCTGCGCAGCGTACAGAACCGGCTGCAAAGTCTCTATGAGAAGCTGAACGTGCATCAGGCCACCGGCGATGACGAGGCGGAAGGCCGGTATAATCTCAGAACCCGCGCCGTTACCGTCGCTTTCCTGCGCAAGCTGTTAAATTACAGCGCGCTGGAAAGGGCCGAGCGGGAGCTGTCGGAATGGGCGGGCAGCCGCTGATCCTCAGGGCAAAAAGGCAAGCAGCCGTCTTTCATCCGCTCTGAGGCCGGAGACGGGCTTTGCCCCGACTTTCAAGATGCGGCCAAGCTTTTTCTGCGCTTTCTCTTCCGTCGCTATATCGAGGACGGCCGGGTGCACATAGCTCTTGCGGCAGATGGCGGGCGTGTTGGAGAGCTCCGCCGCCGCTGCCTCGCACATGCCCTTCATGCTCGGCTTGTCGCCCGCCGCCACATGTTCCATCGCGTTGCAGAAGGCGGCGAGCGTTCCGCCCCAGGTACGAAAGGTCTTGGCGGAAATGCCTTGCCCGCCGATGCGGGAGAGGTAAGCGTTAAGGTCGCTGGAATCGACCGAATGCACCCTGTTTTCGCTATCCTGCCAGACGAAGAGTTCCTTGCCGGGCAGATCGGCGATCTCCTCGAGGATTTTCTGAAGGCGAGGGTGGCGCAATTGCCGTTTAACCTTCTGCCCGCCCTTGGCGGCAAATCGCAACTCGATGGTTTCACCGAAGGAGACGTGTCGCTTGAGCAATGTCGTTGCGCCATAGGTGCCGTTGGTTTCGAGATAGGAGCGGTTGCCGACGCGCAGATAGGCGGCATCGAGCAGCAGTGTGAGCGCTGCGAGCGTCATTTCCTGCCCGTGATCCTGTTTTTCTATATCGGCTATGGCGCGGCGGCGAATGGCGGGCAGCGCCCTGCCGAAGCTTTTGAGCTGGAAGAATTTCGTCTCGCCCCGGAGCGCATGCCAGTCGGGATGATAACGATATTGTTTTCGCCCGCGGGCATCGAAACCCGTAGCCTGCAGATGGCCGGTGGGGTCAATGCATATCCAGACGTCCTTATAGGCGGGCGGCACGCCGAGCGCTTTGATGCGCTTCAGTTCGACGGTGTCGGACAGAAGCTCGCCGCCCGGCAGACGGTAACAGAAACCGCGTCCGCGTTTTTCGCGGGCAATACCCGGCTCCTGATCGTTGACATAGGCAAGTCCGATTTTGGCAAGAAGGCGGGTGGGCGGCTGTGGCATGGTTTTTTCCGGCAGGTTTCACGCTGCGGCAAACGAAAAACAGGCCGCCTTCGTTCCGGCGGCCTGTCGTTCCAGTCGTGAGTTTTCTCAGCCGGTCTTTTTAATCAGCCGGCCTTGGCGATCCGCAAAATCTGCGATTCACCGCCGCCGCGCTCTTCGGTCACGGCATAGATCGCGCCGTCCGGACCGACCTTCACGTCGCGAATGCGCGCTTCCAGCGGCAACCGGCTTTCGGTGGCAACCCTGTCGCCATCGATATGCAGGATGACGAGGCCCTGGCTTACCAGACCGCCGACGATGAAGGCGCCCTTCCATTCGGGAATCTGGTTGCCGTCATAATAGGCCATGCCAGAGGGGCCGATGACCGGGTCCCAATAATAGACCGGCTGTTCCATGCCTTCTTTTGCGGTAACGCCTTCGCCAACCGACCTTCCGCTATATTCGACGCCATAGGTGATGACCGGCCAGCCGTAATTCAGGCCGGCTTTCGGCATGTTCAGCTCATCGCCGCCGCGCGGGCCGTGTTCCACGGTCCAGAGCCTGCCTTCTCCGTCCAGCGCTGCCGCCTGCAGGTTGCGGTGGCCATAGCTCCAGATTTCGGGGAGGGCGTTCTGCTGGCTGGCGAAAGGATTGCCTTCAAAGGCCTTGCCCTGTGTATCGATGCGGAAGACCTTGCCAAGCCCGCTCGACAGGTCTTGCGCCTGCACGCGCGGTTTTGAATCCGAACGTTCTCCGACGGTGACATAAAGCTCGTTGTTCGGCCCGAAGACGAGGCGGGAGCCGAAATGTTTGTCGCCATCATAGGTCGGCATCTGGCGGAAAATCACCGAGACATTGTCCAGCTTTGCCGCGCCTCCCTCCTCGGTCAGTTTCGCCGAGGCTACCGACGTGCCGTTGCCGCCATCGCGCGGTTCGGAGAAGGAGAAGAAGATGGTGCGCGATGTTTCGAAATCGGGAGCCAGCGCGATGTCGAGAAGGCCGCCCTGTCCGTCGGATGCCACCTCAGGCACGCCCGCGATCGCCGGGCCGGCCTTGCCGTCTGCGACGATATGGATGGCGCCTTCCTTGGCTGCGACGATCATGCGGCCATCGGGCAGAAACTCCATCGACCACAGATGCGGCAGGCCGTCCGCGATCACGGTTTTTTCGACGCTTGGCTGGGTGGCGGCCTGCGGCGCGCGGGTCTGGCCCTCAAAAGCCGGTTTCTGATCCGGCGCATTCGGCCGTTTCGTTTCGGCGGCCGGGGCCTGGGCCTGTGCAATGCCGGCAAGCGGCACGGCGAGCAACGCACACAGGATCGTCGAACTCAGAAATCGGTTGTTATGGAACATGGGACTCCCTTCCTTCGTTTACGTCAGGCAGAGAACCATTTGGGGAGGATTTCGTTTCCTGCGATAGTTTCAAGAAAACTTGATCACGCCGTGTGCAGGCTGCACGCTCTTTTCTCATCCATGCGAATTCATAAGGAACCGCCGGCCTGCGCTCACGTTTTCCCCTTTGTTACACGGAGGGCGCCATGCAGATCATCGACAACAAGACCATAGACGGGAACAGAACCAAGCCGATCCTCAACGTTGCGGAATTCTGCAGGCGTTACCGGCTGGACAAGGCCGAGGAAACCCGGCTCAGAAAGCTGTTCGGCGAGTTCGCCTCGCGGCACGAGCTTTTGATGAATGCGCAGCGCAAGCCGAGCTTCCGTTGATCATTCCTCCGGGTCGATAGATTTTCCGAATATCATGAAGACATCATAACGGGTGTTCTTGCCCATTATCTGATGCGAAGGCTTGCGAATGCCCGGCATCGGCTCGGCGCGCAGGGGCCATTTCAGAACCACCCGCTTCGTCGCATTCTCCAGCGCAGCTTCCATCAGCTCCACCTGGTCCGGGTCGGAGCCAACCAGTTCCCTCAGCACCCGCATCTCTTTTTTCACCAGCGCCGTGTTATGGCGCGGCGGATGCATGGGGTCGACGATCACCACTTCCGGTGAAAGCTCTTTCAGCAACTGGCGTGAATCTCCGTGAAGCAGCGTCATGCGCGCCGCCGCCTCGGCATAGGCGCCGCCAGCCTCCAATGCGCGGCGAATGCCGTCTGCAAGATGGGCATGCATTCCCGGCGAGCGTTCGATCAGCGTTACTTCCGCTCCCAGTGAGGCCAGCAGAAAAGCGTCGCGCCCGAGGCCTGCGGTCGCATCCACGATTTTCGGCGTGCGGCCCTTCGTGAAACCCGCGGCTTTCGGCAGGGCCTGTCCGCGCCCCTCGCCGGAGCGGAAACGATGTCCGACTGCACCGCCGACAAAATCTACTACGAAGCTTTCGTCTTTTTCTTTCATCGCAGGCCTCAGAAGGGGCAGGGCACGGTATAGGTGACGTCGCGGCCATCCGGATGGCGGAACCCGACCTCCTGCGCATGCAGCATCAGACGCGGCGCGGCGGCAAGCGCTTCGCCCTCGGCATAAAATTCATCGCCGAGAATGGGGTGGCCAAGCGCCTTCATATGCACCCGCAATTGGTGGGTGCGGCCGGTAAGCGGGGTCAGCGCCAGCCGCGTTGCCGGAAGCGGCAATCGTTCCAGCACCCTCCAAAGGCTCTGCGCCGGCTTGCCGTTCTCGTGGTCGACCCGGTGGCGGGGCTTGTTTTCGGGATCGATGGCGAGCGGCAGGTCCACTTCTCCCGCTTCTCCCGCAACCTCTCCCCAGACAATGGCGACATAGGATTTGCGTGTCTGGCGGTTTTCAAACTGCGACGCAATCGCCGCATGCGCCTCGCGGTTCAGGGACATCAGCACGATGCCGGAGGTGTCCTTGTCCAGCCGGTTGATCATCAGCGCTTTTGGGAACTGTTTCTGCACCCGCGTCATCAGGCTGTCCGAAAGCGCCGGATCGCGCCCCGGCACCGATAAAAGCCCGCTTGGCTTGTCGAGCACCAGCAGATCGTCGTCGCGGTGCACGATGGTGAGCCAGGGGTCGAGTGGCGGATGATAGACGGGGTTGGAAAGCTCGGATGACATGTCGCTTCCTTAGCACGAATTGCGCATTCGGACAGGCGCTAGAGCATTTCCAGGAAAAGTGGACCCCGGTTTTCCGTCCGGAAATGCGCCAAAACAAAGAGTTAGAGTGCTTTCGCGATTCGAAGAAAAGCGAAAAAACTCTAGTCGGGAATATGCAAATTGACGCGTCCGCTGGTCAGGTCGCTTAAAAGCCGGGTGAGCCGTTCGGCTTCCTCCGCCGGAACCGAAAGCAGCATATCCGCGCCGGTGCCGGTGAAATCTTCCCTTTCCAGACGCAGATTCGGTGTGGCGGAAAGACGCGATTTCACCAGCGCCAGATCGGAAAAGGGGCAACTCAGCGTCGCGCTGACATAGGCGATGACCGGCGAGGTTTCTCCAAGCCGGAGACACGCTGCCGCCGTGCCGCCATAGGCGCGCATCAGCCCGCCGCTGCCGAGCAGGATGCCGCCGAACCAGCGGATGACGAGAACGGCGACATTGTCCAGCGCCTGGCCGTCGATAGCCTGAAGGATCGGTTTCCCGGCCGTGCCCGAAGGCTCGCCGTCATCGCTGAAACGATAGGTCTGGCCGCTTCGCCATGCCCAGCAATTATGGTTCGCATCCGGATCGGAATGCGCCGCTAGAAAGTTTTTCGCATCCTCTTCGCCCGTCACAGGCGCGGCAAAGGCGATGAAGCGGCTTTTCTTGATATCCTGCGAAAAGGTGACGGGGCGGTCGAGCGTGAACATGGGCGTTTCAATATCGCATATATTCGCATGCGGAAATCGGTATAAGGCTCGGAATGGCGAAGATGGCGATGGAGAGGGTTTTGGCAAAGGCGAGGCAGGTCGCGATTATCGGCGGCGGACCGGCGGGGCTGATGGCGGCCGAGATGCTTTCGGCCGCAGGCCATGCCGTGACGGTGTTCGAGGCGATGCCGACCGTGGCGCGTAAATTGCTGATGGCCGGAAAATCCGGCCTCAACATCACCCATGCCGAAGATTACGACAGCTTCCGTCACCGGTTCGGCGATGCGGAACCGAGGCTGCGCGCCGCTCTCGATGATTTCACGCCGGATATGCTGCGCGACTGGGCGCAGGGGCTGGGGCAGGAAACTTTCGTCGGCAGTTCGGGCCGGGTGTTTCCCACCGTCATGAAGGCCTCGCCGTTGCTGCGGGCATGGCTTGCCCGGCTGGAGGTGCAGGGGGTGACCATCAGGACACGGCATCGCTGGATGGGTTTTTCCGGTGAGCACCTGCTTTTCGCGACACCGGAGGGCGAGGTCGCCATCAAGGCCGATGCCGTTCTTCTGGCGCTCGGTGGCGCGAGCTGGCCGCGTCTCGGCTCCGATGCCGCATGGGTTCCGGCGCTGGCGGAGAAAGGCGTGGCGTTTTTCCCGTTCCGCCCCGCCAATTGCGGTTTCGACGTCGACTGGAGCGATATCTTCCGCGCGCGTTTTGCCGGTGAAGCGGTGAAATCCACCATCACCATTTCGCCGGCCGGAGCTTTTCAGGGCGAATTCGTCATCACGAAGCATGGTATTGAAGGCAGCGTGATCTATGCCCATTCCGCCGCGCTGCGCGACCGGCTGGAAGAGGCGGGCAAAGTGTCGCTCGCAATCGATCTTGCGCCGGGACGTACGGTGGAACGCCTCAGCCGCGATCTGGCGAAACTCGGACGGAAGGAGAGTTTTGCAAACCGCATGCGCAAGGCGGCCGGCTTATCGGCTGTGAAGGTCGGGCTTCTGCGGGAAATCTTTCCCGACATCGCGGCCATGCCGGATGAGTTCGTCGCCGCGAGAATAAAACATGCGGAGATACCGCTTTTGCGGACGAGACCGATTGCCGAGGCGATTTCATCTGCCGGTGGCGTCGCGTGGAGCGGTCTCGATGAGAACTACATGCTGGAAAAGCTCCCCGGCATATTTGCTGCCGGGGAAATGCTGGATTGGGAAGCGCCGACCGGCGGCTATCTCTTGACCGCCTGTTTCGCCACAGGCAGGGCCGCCGCAAAGGGCATGGCCGCGTGGCTTGAAGGCTCAGCCTGACAAGCGTTCAGCCGTGCCTGCTTCCTCACCATGTGCGGTCCTGACGAGGCAGCGCATGATGGCATCGGTGGTGACGGCGCCAAGCGGTTTGCCATTTTCCCCGACGACTGTGGCGCTGCTGACATTTTCCCGGACGAGCGCACGCAGGCCCTCTTCGACCGTCATATCCGCATCGAGCTGAAGCCGTGACTGGCCGGATAATTCCGGCTGGACGATGGCGCCGAGGCGAATGACCCTGCCGCGATTGACCTCCTCCACGAAGGCCTCGATATAGCTGTCGGCCGGCGACATGACGATTTCGGCCGCCGTGCCCTGCTGGATGATTTCGCCGTCGCGCAGAATGGCGATCTTGTCGCCCAGCCGCAGCGCTTCATCGAGATCGTGGGTGATGAAGACCACGGTTTTTTTCAGTTCTTTCTGCAGTTCCAGCAGCACCGTCTGCATATCGACGCGAATGAGCGGATCGAGCGCCGAATAGGCTTCGTCCATCAAAAGGATTTCGGCATTGTTGGTCAGCGCCCGCGCCAGACCCACACGCTGCTGCATGCCGCCCGAAAGCTGGTTCGGATAATGGCTGGAGAAGCCTTCCAGCCCCACGCGTCTGATCCAGACTTCCGCCCTTTCCTCCCGCTCGCGCTTGTCGACGCCCTGCACCTCGAGACCGTAGACGACATTCTGCAGCACGTTGCGGTGTGGCAAGAGGCCGAATTTCTGGAACACCATCGCCGTCTTGTGGCGGCGAAACTCCAGCAGATCCGCTTCGTTGAGGCGGCACACGTCCGTGCCGCCATAGAGGATTTCGCCGGCGGTCGGGTCGATCAGCCGGTTGACGTGGCGGATCAGTGTCGATTTGCCGGAACCGGAAAGGCCCATGATGACGGTGATCTGCCCGCCCGGCATGGTGATGTTGATATCGCGCAGGCCGAGCACATGACCATGTTTGGCGTTGAGATCCGCCTTGGACATGCCGGCCTTGACGGGTTCGACATAGTCGGCCGCCCTGGGGCCGAAAATCTTGTAGAGGCTGCGAATTTCGATCGATTGACTAGCCATGCGCCACTTCCCGGTGTTTTTGCAGGCGAAGGCCATAGGCCTGGCTGATGCGGTCGAAGATGATGGCGATGCCGACGATGGCAAGCCCGTTGAACACGCCGAGCGTGAAATACTGGTTGGCGATGGCCTTCAGCACCGGCTGACCGAGGCCCTGCACGCCGATCATGGAGGCGATGACGACCATGGCGAGCGCCATCATGATGGTCTGGTTGATGCCGGCCATGATGGTGGGCAGTGCGAGCGGCAGCTGCACCTTGAAAAGCTTCTGGCGCTTCGAAGAGCCGAAGGCGTCGGCAGCCTCCAGCACGTCGCGGTCGACCATGCGGATGCCGAGGTTGGTAAGCCGTATCATCGGCGGAATGGCGTAGATGACGACGGCGATGACGCCGGGCACGCGGCCGATGCCGAGCAGCATGACGACGGGAATGAGATAGACGAAACTCGGCATCGTCTGCATCACGTCGAGAACGGGATTGACCACGCTCTGCAGGCGGTTGGAGCGCGCCATGGCGATGCCGATGGGCAGGCCGACGACGATGGACAGCACGGCGCAGACGAAGATCATCGAGACCGTCTTCATCGTGTCTTCCCACATGCCGAACCAGCCGATGGCGAAGAGAATGCCGCAACAGAGCGAAACAATGGTGGCGCTGCGGCTGCCGAACCAGGCAAGCGCGCCGACAATAAGAATAACGACCGGCCAGGGTGCGCCGATCAAAAGCCTTTCCGCCCAGATGAGGAAGCTCTGAAGGGGAGTAAACAACCCCTCGATTGCGCCGCCATAGGTTCGGGTGAAAGCCCGGAACCCCTCGTCGATGACTTTTTTTAGCGCGCGCAGAGCATCGTCATTCATGGTCGGAAATTTGAAAAGCCATTCCATATCCTGTTCTCCATGACGAACCGGAGGCGGGGATCGATATCCTCCGCGCTCCGGGAGTAAAATCGTCAGAGCGCCGCGCATCCGTCAGGACGCAGGGCGGAACGCTCTGTTGAACCGGCGCATCGTCACCGGAAAGCCGGGAGGCATTCCAGGGCCGATGCGGGCGCGGCGTCGCCGCTGGCGGACGCCGTTTGCCGGGCAGATATGCAGGGGCCGGCTTTTAAAGGGCGGCCTTTACCTTTTCCGCGACGTCAGGAGATACCCAGCCCGTCCACAGCGCCTCGTTTTCCTTCAGGAAGTGCTTGGCGCCGTCTTCGCCGGTCGCCTGGTTGTCCGTCATCCAGGCAATCAGCTTGTTGACGGTGTCGTTGGTCCAGGCGCGCTTGTTCAGATAGTCCATGGCCGGGCCGGCACGATCGGCAAAGGTCTTGCTCACCAGCGTCTGCACGTCATCCACCTGCCATGCGTTCGGCTTCGGGTCCGCGCAGTCGGCGACGGATGTGCAGCGCTTCCATTCAGCCGCATCGTAGTCGGCGCCGAAGCCGAGCTTCACCATCTCATATTTGCCGAGCAGCGAGGTGGGCGCCCAGTAATAACCGACCCAAGGCTGCTTGGCTTCGTAAGCCTTGGCGATGGAGCCGTCGAGACCTGCCGCGGAGCCGGTGTCGACGAGGGTGAAGCCGGCCTTTTCACCGCCGAAAGCCTTGAAAAGCTGCGCAGTGACGACAGTGCCGCCCCAGCCCTGCGGGCCGTTGAACACGGCGCCCTTCGACTTGTCTTCGGGCGAGGGGAAGAGTTCGGGATGTTTGAAGAGGTCCGGAATGGTCTTGAGATCGGGATTGGCGTCGGCGACATATTTCGGAATCCACCAGCCCTGGACCGCGCCGTCAGAGAGGATCTTGGCGGCCGCAACGACCTTGCCGCCTTCCAGCCCCTGCTTGACGATTTCCGGCTGCAGGCTGACCCATGCCTCAGGCGCGATATCCGGCTGGCCTTTTTCGGCCATGGAGGTCAAAGTCGGCACGGTGTCGCCGGTGACGATTTCAGCGGAGCATCCGTAGCCCTTTTCGAGAATGAGCTTGTCCAGATTGGCGGCGACTTCGGCGGATTGCCAGTTCATGCTGGCGATCGTCACGTTTCCACAGTCGGCGGCATAGGCCGCGCCGCCTGAAAAGGCGAAGCCGGCGGAAAGAATTGTGGCACCCAAAAGTATTTTCATTGTTGTTCCCTCTGGTCGCGGTGTGGCGAAGACCCGGGCGCTGACGGCACCGCGACCGCCAGCACCCTTATTGAGGCTTAATAATTCCTTTGTCGCCATCCCGTTTGCGGCAATTTCTGGCGTATTGAGGATGCCAATTGTCAAACGAAGGCGGGGTCGTAGGGATATATTAGAGAAATTTCTCGCGCGAAGGTCCTGAAATGTCTGATGGTTTAGCATTCGCCTTGCGACATTTACGCTGCGATGGAACTTTTTCAATTTTCTGAAAAGCTTGGGAACAATAAGCGGAAGTTTCTGTTTTCTTGGACTTTTATCCTGTTCTGTATTACGGGAGATTTTCTCTCGGTTTTTGTGGTGATGTTGAATGACCAATCTTGGTGCTGCGCCGGTATGGCCGATCGGTGGCGGTGAAACGGGTGAGCTTGTGCGCCGCTTCGACTGGTCGAAGACATCGCTCGGTCCTATTTGCGACTGGCCGCAAAATCTGAGGCAAAAAGCCAATTCCGTCGTCAACTCGCCCATTCCGCAGGTGCTGATGTGGGGCAGGGATCATGTGATGATCTATAATGACGGCTATGCGGAGATCGCCGGCAATTATCACCCGCAGGCGCTGGGCGGAACCGTACCCGGCATCTGGCCGGAAATATGGGACTGGAACAGCCGCATTCTCGAAGCCGGTTTTCGCGGTGAGGTCATGGCCTATCGCGACCAGCCGATGACGCTGATGCGGCATGGCCTGCCGGAGGAGGTGATCTTCGATCTGTTCTACACGCCGATCTACAATGAGGGCGGCACGGTAGACGGCGTTTTATGCACCGTGCTTGAAAATACCGATAAGGTGAAGGCCGTGGAGGCGCTGGAGCAGAGCCGCAAGGAACTGAGCCGGCTTACCAATGCCCTGCCCATTCTGGTCGGATATGTCGACCGTGATTACGTTTATAAATTCGCCAATGACGGCTATCTGGAATGGTTCGGTCGCCGCGCCGAGGAGGTGATCGGCCGCAGCGTTCCCGAAATCGTCGGCGAGGCGTTTTTCGAGGCCCGCAGGGCCTATCTCGACCGCGCACTCAGCGGCGAGAAGATCGTTTCGGATACCGTGATCAGCAGACCGGACGGCAGCACGCGCGCCGCCGAAATCCGCTATGTTCCGCGTTACATTGCCGATGGCTCCATCGACGGCATCTATGTGCTGATTATCGATATCGAGGAGCGCAAGCGCTCGGAGCGGGAAATCCTCATCAGCAACAATCGTTTCCGTGCTGCGGTGAATGCCGTGCACGGTGTGCTGTGGACCAACAGCGCCGAAGGAATGATGCTGGGCGAACAACCCGCCTGGAGCGCTTTGACGGGTCAGACTCCGGAAGACTATCAGGGTTTTGGCTGGGCGGATGCGGTCCATCCCGAGGACAGGCAGGGGTCTGTCGACAGCTGGAACAAAGCGGTCGCGGAAAAGTCGACCTATATCTGGGAACATCGGGTGCGCCGCCATGACGGCGTCTACCGCACTTTTGCGATCCGTGGCGTACCGATTTTCGACAAGGCCGGCGCCATTGCCGAATGGGTCGGCGTCCATACGGATGTCACCGAACAGCGGCGGGCTGAAAACACCCTCAAGGAACATGCGAGCAATCTCGAGCGCGAAATTCGTCACCGCATCCGGGCGGAAGAGCAGCTTCGGCAATTGAACGAGAGCCTCGAGGCGCGTGTCGAGGCGGAAATGGCCGAGCGTCGCCAGACCGAAAAGGCGCTACAGCAGGCGCAGAAAATGGAATCCATCGGCCAGCTCACCGGCGGCGTGGCGCATGATTTCAACAATCTGCTACAGGTGATCGCCGGCAATCTGCAATTGCTGTCAAAGGATGTGATCGGCAATGAACGTGCGGAGCGGCGGCTGGAAAACGCGCTTGCCGGCGTTCATCGCGGCGCAAAGCTGGCCAGCCAGCTTCTGGCCTTCGGCCGCCGCCAGGCGCTGGAGCCGCGCGTCATCAATATCGCCCGTTTCGTAACCGGCATGGACGATCTGCTTCGCCGCTCGCTCGGCGAGGCGATCGAGGTGGAGGTCATCACCTCCGGTGGTCTCTGGAACACCTATGCCGACCCCAACCAGGTGGAGAACGCTCTTCTCAATCTGGCCATCAATGCGCGCGACGCCATGGAAGGGCAGGGCAAGCTGACCATCGAGGTCGGAAATGCGGTTCTTGACCGTGATTATGCCCGCAAGCACTCGGAAGTTTCGGCGGGGCAATATGTGATGCTCGCCGTCACCGATACGGGTTCGGGCATGTCGCCGGAGATTCTCGAAAAGGTCTTCGAGCCGTTCTTCTCGACAAAACCGGAAGGCAAGGGCACCGGCCTCGGGCTTTCGATGGTTTATGGTTTTGCGAAACAGTCCAGCGGCCATGTCAACATCTATAGCGAGGTGGGGCAGGGCACGACGGTGAAGATGTATCTGCCGCGCTCCGCCGCCGATGAGGACAGGGAAGTGGTGATGCCGACCGGCCCCGTGGAGGGTGGCACGGAAACCATTCTTGTGGTGGAGGATGACGAGGAAGTGCGCAACACCGTCGTCGAGACCTTGAGCGATCTCGGCTACCGCGTGCTCACCGCCCGCGATGCGCAGGCCGGTTTGACGGTGGTGGAAAGCGGCATTCCGATCGATGTCATCTTCACCGACGTGGTGATGCCCGGACCGTTGAAAAGCAGGGAAATGGCGCGCCGCGCGCAGGAACGGCTGCCCAATCTCGCCGTTCTCTTCACCTCGGGTTACACCGAAAACTCCATCGTGCATGGCGGCAAGCTGGATGCCGGGGTGGAGCTTCTCTCCAAACCCTATACGCGCGAAGCGCTGGCGCGGCGCATCCGCCACGTCATCGCCAACCGCAAACAGGTTTCGCTGTCGAGAGCGCGGCCGACATCGGCGCCGGGTTCTTCGAAACTTTCCGAACCGGTCAGGGCGGTCGAAAATCAAAACAGGTCCATACGCGTTCTTCTGGTCGAGGATGACGAGTTGATCCGGATGAATTCGACGGAGATGCTCTCGGAGAGCGGCTTTGCCGTCATCGAGGCCGGAAATGCGGCGCAGGCGCTGAAGGCTATCGAAGTGGATCAGATCGACGTGCTCGTCACCGACATCGGCCTGCCCGACATGAAGGGCGGCGAACTGGCGGTGGAGGCCCTGCGCCGCAAGCCGGGGCTTGCCATTGTGTTTGCGACGGGAGACAGCCATTTGCCGGAAGGAGCGCCGGCAAGCGCGGTTCTCTTGACCAAGCCCTATGACGAACAGCAGATCGTCTCCGCCGTTGAACAGGCCCATACGGGCAAGTCGGTGGCGGCCGAATAGGCCGCCTTGCCTCCGTTCAGTAACCGCGGGCCATGTCGACCGTCTCCGGCAGCCCGCCCGTTTCCCGCCATGTGCGGACATTGCCGGCCACGATCCGGGCCGAACTTTCCCGGCTTGTCGGCGCGGAAATATGCGGCAGGACCGTAACTTTGGGGTGTTGCCAGAAGGCGGAAGCGGCGGGCAACGGCTCCTGCTCGAAGACATCGAGAACGGCGTGCGAAAGCCCGCCGGAATCAAGCGCCGCAATCAGGTCATCGGCGACGATGACCGCGCCGCGGGCGAAATTGATGAGTGCCGCCCCCGGTTTCATTGCGGCGAGACGGCCGGCATCGAGAAGACCGCGCGTCGCATCGGTAAGCGGCACGAGGCAGACGAGAATGTCGCTCTTTTCCAGCAATGCCTGCAGCCCGTCATCGCCGGTCAACGTTTCCACGCCCTTTATCGCCTTGGCCGAGCGGCTCCAGCCTGCAACGTTGAAACCGGCATGGATAAGGCGCTCCGCCGCAGCCGTGCCGAGCGCTCCGAGGCCGAGGAGACCGACGGTCATCTCGCCGGGGTGGCGATAGTCCAGCTCCTGCCAGAGCGCCTTTTTTTGGTTTTCGCGATAGGCGGGCATGTCGCGTTGCAGGTAATAGGTCCATGCCAGCACGGCTTCGGCCATCACACGGGAAAGCTCCGGGTCCTTCAGCCGAACGATGGGGGCAGCCTTATCGCCCAGTTCCAGCACCAGCCGCTCGACACCCGCCCACAGGCTGTGGATCCATTTGAGGCCCGGAAGTGCCGCGATATCGGCCGGATCGGGATTGGCGACGATGGCGAAATCCACTGCCCGTCGCTGCTCGTCCGTCAATTCGGAAAAGGAAAGGATTTCCTCCTGGGGCATGGCGGCGCGCAGCGCCTGTTTCCAGACGGCTTCCGTTTCCGCATTCATCCGTGAAACAAAGGCGATGGGTGATGGCATGGGACTGATCCTGCTTGCGATTTTAGCTTCACGCCATCAATGCGCAATTTCGGCGGGCAATACCATGGGTGGAATGGGGGAATTTGTGATTCTTCCGTCATGCCGGACTAGATCAAGCATCCAGCCGCCGCGCGTCTGCGCGGCGCCAAGACTTCTTTTCAGCCCAAGGACTTGGGCTGGCTGGACCCCGGCTCGGGGGCCGGGGTGACGGAGTGTGGATGCAACCGGCCTGTTAAATCTTCACGATCACGCGTCTTCCTTTACCGGCGGCTTCGCATCGCCGTAATAGGCCGAGAATTTCTCGTGATAATGTTCCGAACCGCCGGGGCCGGCATAACGCTGCAATTCCGTCATGTCGGTCTTGTTCAGCACGATGCCGAGCGTCTTGTTGGCGATCTGCGGTTCGTTGGCCATCAGGTTCTGCACCATCTGGATCGGCGTCTTGCCCCATTCGGTGACGAAGACGAAACCGTCCACCTGCGGCGCAAAGGCCTTGGCGTCGATGACGGGAACCACGGGTGCAAGGTCGACGATGATGTAATCGCAGGCCTCGCGGGCGGAGTCGATGAACTTGCGCATACCGGAGGAGGAGAGCAGCTCGCTCGAATGGGCGAACTGGTTGCTGGTGGAAACCGGCAGGATGCCCATTTTCGTGCGCGTATCCACCTTCACCGCCTGCGTCCACGGAACTTCATCGAGCACGACTTCGACGAGGCCGGCGGATTGCCGTGTCGTCAGCATGCGGCTGAGGCCGGGATTGCGGATATCCGCATCCACGACCAGCGTGCGCTTGCCGGTGGAGGCGATCAGCCCGGCAAGATTGAGCGCCACAACCGACTTGCCTTCGTTCGGCAGGCAGGAAATCACGCCGATGACCCGGCACTGGCGTTCCTGAATGACGACATCCGCCGTCAGCTTCACGTTACGCAGCGTTTCCGCAAAGCTGGAGCGCGGGCTGTCGACGGCAAGGCGCAGCATTTTCTGGAACGAGACCTGTCCGCTTTCGTCAAGCGTCGCATTCTCGCCGCCGGGGGTGGCGGCGCTGTTGCCCGCCTTGGCGTTTTCCACGCCCCTTTCACCGATGAAGGGCAGGTAACCGAGAAAACGCATGCGCAGATTGTCACGCACATCATTGCCGGTGTGGAAGAAGCGATCCCGGAATTCGAGAAGCGCTGCGATACCGCCGCCGAGCATCAGGCCGAGAACGACCGAAAGCGCCATGGTCATGGTCTTTTTCGGGCTGGAAGGCGATGTCGGCAGGCCCGCTTCGGAGATGATGCGCGCCTTGGCGATGGGCAGCGACTGCTTCTGGGAAGCCTCCTCGAAGCGGCCGAGATAGGACTGGTAGAGGGTGCGCAGCGCCGTTGCCCGCTGCTCGAGTTCGCGCAGTTGGACCATGGTGATGTTGGCTTCGGAATTGCGGCCTGCCACCTTGTCGATATTGTCGCGCAGCGACTGAACGCGGGAATTGGCGACGTCGTATTCGTTCTTCAGGCTGCCGGTAAGCTGCTGCAGTTCCTGATAGATCTGCCGCGAAACCTCTTTCTTCTCGGCGTCCAGCGCGATCGCCTGCGGGTGATCGGCGCCGAATTGCTGGACGATGCCCTGCTGTCGGTCGGAAATGGTGATGTAGCGTTTGCGCAGATCCTGAATGACCGAATTGTCGGTGTCACGGGCGGAAACGACGGCATTGTCGACGGCCGCATCCGGTCCGCGGTCGATGATCGATTTATACTGGTTGTAACGGGCAGAGGCCGTCGCGGCATCGGCCTGCGCGGCGATCAGCTGGCCGTTCAGGTCGGCAAGCTGGCCTTCGGACATCAGCTCGCCGCGCGAGGAGACGATGTTGTTGTCCGATTTGAATTTCTGCACAGCCAGTTCAGCCGCCTGGGCGCGCTGGTTGAGGTCCGTCATGCGTTCCTGCAACCATACCGAGGCGCGCTCGCTGGCGTCGAAATTGGCGTTCAGCTGTTCGGTAAGGTAAGCTTGGGCATAGGTTTTGGCGATCTGCGCGGCAAGCTGGCGGTCGGTCGAGCGGGTGGAGATGGCGATGACCGAGCTGCGGCCGACGCGTTCCACCGTGAGCGACTGCTGCAGAACGGCGGCGGCCTTTTCGCGGCGTCCGGCGCGGATTGCGGCTTCGGAAACCGGCGGATCGCCCGGCAGGACGAGATCGAGAATGCCGCGCACGGAGGATTTGACGAGTTCGACCGGCGACATCGGCGGATTGACGATGGTGTCGTTCTCATCGAGCCTGGCCTTGTCGACCACCGTCAGCGCCATTTCCTTGGATTTCAAAATTTCAACGGCGCTGGCGATGCGGTTGTCGACGATCTGCGCGGCGGGTACCGGCGATTCCTCTTCCGCATAACGGGAAAGGCTTTCATCCAGGAGCACCTGCGTCATCGCGGTGTAAACGGGGGTCGCAAGCACCAGATAAAGGCCAGCCAGAACCACGGCGGCAATGACCGAAGCGGCAATGACATTGGCGCGACGCACCACGGCGGCCCACAGGCGGTCGAGGTCGATGAACGTGTCGGAATCCTTGCCGGACTCCGGAAAACCGATATTGGATTTAAAGGTCTTGTGGTGCATGGACCTACCTTGTGAATTAAAATGGTACGCGGGAAGCCGAACACATGCTCGCCTTCCCGCCTCCCGTTATTGGTGCGCCGGCCGCCTCCCCCGGCGGCGCGATTAAAGTCAGGCCGCCTGAACGCGGCTTTCGTGGTTTGCCACCAGTTCCTTCACCGAAGCGAGAACCTGGGCTTCCATGTCGGCGCGCATCAGCGAGAAGGCGACGTTGGCGGCGATGAAGCCCTGCTTGCTGCCGCAGTCGAAGGTGCGGCCGCTATATTTCTGCGCATGGAAAGACTGCTTTTCGGCAAGCCGCTTCATACCGTCGGTCAGCTGGATTTCATTGCCCGCGCCGCGTTCCTGCTTGGCGAGAATATCGAAGATTTCCGGCTGCAGGATGTAACGGCCGTTCAGGTAATAATTCGAAGGCGCCCGGGATGGTTCCGGCTTCTCGACCATTTCGGTGACGGCGAAGCCGTGATTGACCTTCTGGCCGACGCCGACGACGCCATAGGACGAGACTTCTTCCGGCAGGCATTCCTCGACGCCGAGAATATTGCCGCCGACTTCATCGTAAAGCTCCATCAGCCCGGCGATGCAGCCGCGTGCGCCATAGGAAACCATGTCAGGCAACAGCAGGGCGAAAGGCTCCTTGCCCACCAGTTCGCGCGCACACCAGACGGCGTGGCCGAGACCGAGCGGCACCTGCTGACGCGTGTAGCTGACGGTGCCGGCAACCGGCAGCATCTTTTCAAGCTGCAGCACCTGCACGGTCTTGCCGGAGCGGGTGAGCGTGTTGATGAGTTCCGGCGCGCTGTCGAAATAGTCTTCGATGGCGGTCTTGTTGCGGCTCGTCACGAAAATAATGTGCTCGATGCCGGCCTGCATGGCCTCGTCAACGGCATATTGCACGACCGGACGATCCACGATCGTCAGCATTTCCTTCGGCATCGCCTTGGTGGCGGGCAAAAACCGTGTGCCGTTGCCAGCTACGGGAATGACGGCTTTTCTGACAGTTTTGTTCAGGTCCATCGCGTTCTCCTTCATCAAGGTTTGATCTGTCCCCAGTCCCCGCGCAGATTTCGTCCACGCGTCAATTTCACGAAATCTGTCTTTTCACCCCAGTATTCGCCGCGGGTGCAAACATGGCGTCCCGCAGCCTCCTCAGCCGCACCGCTATCGGCATTCTTAAGTGCCCCAGCACGGCAGGATCCCTAATCGTGGTCTTCAAGGCGCCGAGTACCGAGCGGCTCTTGATGTTTTCCACCAATGTCAAAAAATTATGCGCCAGCCGCAGGCTGCGGGCTCTCGCCTGCTGCGCATCCATGGCGGCGGGCAGCAAAGTGTAATGGCTCAGGAATTCCTGATCCGCCCGCATCATCGCTTCGACGTGGTGCAGTTCGAGCACGCGCGAAATCGAGCCTTCGCGGATATTGTAGACATAACCCGGCTTCGGTTCGATGACGCAGAGACCGCCGGCAGCGAGCGCCGAGGCGAGCAGGATATAATCCTCGCCGATGCGGATATCCTCGCGAAAACGCAGTCCCTCACCATTGAGGAAATCGCGCCGGAACATCGGTTTCATGTAGCCGAAATTGAAGGTGGCGCGGAAAAGAATGTTGGAGGAAATGAAGTCCTCAAGCGTGAGAACCGGCCGTTCTTCCAGAAATTCTTCCGGAAACATCGTCTCCATTGGCCTGCCGTCGGTATAGACGACATCGAGATTATCGACCGTAATCGCCGCATTGGCGGCTTCCGCCCGACACATCATGCAGGCGGAGCGCTCCGGGCGGATGACATCGTCGGAATCGAGCACGGCGATCCAGCGTCCGGTCGCGGCTTCGATACCGGCATTGCGTGCCCCGCCCGGACCGAGGTTTTCGGCAAGAGCAAGCAGGCGGACGCGCGGATCGATGATGGCGATAGCTTCCACGAGCGCAATGGTGTCATCGGCGGAGCGGTCGTCGACGACGATCACTTCCAGCGTTACACCCTGCTGGTCGAGTGCGCTTTGAATGGCGGCTTCAATCGTATCGGCGGCATTATAGGCGGCGATGACGAAGCTGATATCGGGCGGCGAGGCAAGGTTTTCCATCAGGTCGCCTCCACCGCGCCATACTGGCGGATTTCACGCACGCCGAAAGCGCCACTCATCGAGCCCATATGCAGTGCGCCACGCAGCGCATAACGGTTGCGGCGCACGGCGTTGAAACCGTTCAAGGCGGCGAAGACGGCGCAATACAGCACTTTCGAACCTGCCTTCAGCACCTGCACCACGCGGCGTATACCGGGTTTCCTGTCCGCCAGCACGCGGCCATGGGTTTGGCCGGAGCGGAAGCGGCGTTTGGCAAGCCACATGAAGCTTGCGCGATTTTCCGGCACCGGTTCGGACAGCATGGCGTCTTCCGCAAAAACGATGCGGCCGCCAGCGGCGTGAAGATGCGAAAAGAAATGGGTGTCCTCACCGCCGCTCTGGCCGAGCGCCAGCGCGAAGCGCCGGCCCTTCACCGAGGGCGCATCCATCTTGAGCAATGTGTTGCAGGTATAGCCGGTGATGATCTCGCCATTGACCCAGACCGGAACTGTCGAGTGGAAATCGCCGCGTTTCATCCAGCCCGGCGCATTGTCCCGGTAAACCGCCGTTACGGGGCCGAGAACGGCTTCCGCACCGGTTTCATCGGCCTTTTCCAGAAGGGCAGCCAGCCAGTTCGGCGGGGCGGTCTCGTCATCATCGATGAAGGCCAGATAATCCGCCTTGCATTCCGACAGGCAGGCATTGCGGGCAATCGAAATATTCGATTTCGGGCAATGCACATAGGTGATCTCGAAGGGGGCGGTTTCGCGCAGGCGATCGACGCTTGCCCTGGCGCTCGGCTCCTCGTCATTATCGGCAACAATCAGCCGAACTTTCACGCCTTCCGGCACATCCAGCTCGAAGAGTGACAGAAGTGTGGCGATAAGTGCCGGGCGTCTGTAGGTGCAGATGCCGATATCGACGGTTTTCGAATCATCTGTGCGGGTGACGGTGTTGTCGGTCATGAGACAGCCTTTCTTCCCCGGAATTTCAGGAGTTCCAGCCAGAAGCCGGTGGACCAGGCCAGATGCATCACCATCGCCGAAAAGGCGGCGAGCGGGCCGTATGGGTTTTTCTGACCTATTGCCATCCACAAGCCATAACCCACACATGCGGCGATCCAGAGGCCGAGCGGAATAAGTGCCGCCCAATGCACAAGCGACAGCAGCGCGAGGATGAAAACCGGCAGCACGGCGAGCGGGATCATCTGGCGGATTTTCGGGATAGAGCGATGTTTCAGCAGGTTCTTCGCCCGGCCGCGGCCATAGGCGAGATATTGCCTGAAGAGCGGCATGACGCTCGCACGCGGATAATAGGTCATGCGGGTCTTGTCGGTCATCCAGATGCGGAAACCGGATTTGCGCAGGCGAAAATCCAGCTCGGCATCCTCATTATGGCTGAAGCTTTCATCATAACCGCCCACCGCATCAAAAGCGGCGATCCGCATCAGCGCGTGGTGGCCATGGTCGATCCAGTGGCCTTTCGCGCCTTCGCGGTGCTTGGAGCCGCCATTGCCGAGCTTGGAATTCTGGGCGATGGCCGTCGCCTTCTGGAACAGGCCGTGGCCGACCGTATCCATGGCGACGACGACGGAATCCGCGCCGGTGCGCTCGGCATCCTCGATCAGCCGCTGGCAATAATCATCGGGATAATCGCCATGGGCGTCGATGCGGATGAGGTAGTCGAAATCCTCGCCGAAGGTGGCGACGGCAAGATTGATGCCGGCGCTCTGGATGCGCTTCGGATTGGCGAGAAGCGTCACGCGGTCATCCGCCGCCGCGAAGGCGGAAACGATATTGGGGGTTCCATCCGTGCTGCCGCCATCGGCAACCACGATGCGGAAAAGACGCCCCTGCATCGCGCCGGTGAATTTGACAAGCAGCCCCTCGATCGTCTTCGCCTCATTGAGGCAGGGAATGACGATCAGCGTTCTGATGCCGGAATGACCAAGACCTTCCATGATTTGCCCCCTACGCACTACACGGGTGAAAACTGCGCTTCACGGGCATGGCCGGAAGCGGATTTGGCGAGAGAGGACAGTTGCTGCACCAGCAGACGGCAATCGTCGCGGTCCGTCAGCCATTGTTTCCTGTCTGTTGCCGAGAGGGTGTTGAAGGCGTCCGCATAGGTTTGCGGGTTCATCCGGTTAAACAGTGCGGTGAGATCGTCAGCGCCGGCATGTTGCAGCACGAAGCCGATATCGCGCTTTTCGATGAAGCGGGCGGTTTCCGTGCCGGCCAGCGCAATCGGCAGGGCGCCATAAAGGCAACCTTCGTAAAGCCGGTTGGGCAGCAGCCAGCTGGAATTCTGGCCTTCCTCGAAAAAGTCTATCGCCCAGGTGAACTGCACCTCGTTATAGATGGCGGCAAGGTCTTCGGGGTTCTTGTAAGGCCCATGGAAATGCAAATGCGGGGCAGCGGCCACGAAGCCGTCGAAATCGGCAAATTCCGAATAGGCCGGCCGGCCGCGCAGGATGATTTCGACCTTGCCCTCCATTAGACGGGCAAATTCGGCAAGGATTTCCAGCGATTTGCGGCAGCGCAGCGCGCCGAACCAGCCGATTTTCCATGGGTCGCCTGGGGCGGGAGCGCGTGGTTGCGGCGTGGCGGCAACGGCCGCATCGAGCGCCAGCACCTTGTTTTCCTGCAGCAGGACGGGAAGATCAAGGCCCGACACGGGCTTGAAATAATGCTCCACGAAGGCCGGAGAGCTGGTGATCAGCAGCTTGGCGTCGCGTGCGAAATAACGCTGTGCGGCATTCAGCATTTGCCCGGGCTTGCCCTTGTTAAGAAGCAGGCGGTGAATGTCGAGACATTCATAAACCAGCGCCGGCTGTCCGGCATAGATCGACATGGCCCGCTTTGCCAGTGCCAGCATTTCCAGATTTCTGGCAAGAATGACATCGGGGGCGGAGACGCCGTTCAGGGTCTTGCCGAGCGAAAGGCTGGCTTTCGCCACCGCCGCCATGCGCTGCAGAAACTGCCCGTCGGCGGTCTCCCCGAGCACGACGGGTACGACGCCTTCGATCTCCGCCAGTCGGTTCTGTCCGCGCCGGAAGCCCGCCAGCGTCACCCGCGCCCCGCCCGCAAGCAGGGTCAGCACCCGCCGACGAATGGCGGGGTCCGACAGATCATGCGCGAGATATAGAACATGGGTCATGCAAGGGTCCGGTTGGTTCATGCGTCAGAGACGCCGCGGATGACGGGTTGGTTCAAAAAAATCAGTTGAGGGCGCAGGCGATGGATTCCGGGAACTGGCATTTGTCGCCGAGCGCCGTGAAGGCAAACCGGTCGACGATCATTTGCGTTGCGCCGGAATAGGAGAAGGCGCCCATCCAGTCCTTCAGCGTATCGGTGCCCCACAGACTGAAGAAAATCTTCTGGGCATTTTGGGGAATTTTCGACTCATCCGTCACTTCATGGACGAGCTTGCCGTTGACGTAATAACGCAGGCGCTGGGGCTCCCAGACGAAGGCATAATCGTTGAAGCCGGCATCGGCGCCGCCTTCCACCGGCACCAGCTTCTCATTGCCGCCCTTGGCGGAAATATACTGGTTGAGCTGCACCTTGCCCGTGTTCTTGCCCAGAACCTCGAAGTCGATTTCATCGTGCGGCTTCTTGTCGGTCGGGCCGATATAGGTGAAGAAGGCGGAGTTGAGGCCCGAGCCGGTGGCGGCCTTCATGCGTGCCTCATAGGTGCCGTAGCGATAACGCCCCTTGGTCTGGATTTCACCGCAGGCGAATTTGCGGTCTCCGGCCTTGGCTTCTTCGAAACCGAGTGTCAGCTGGCCGTTTTCCACCGTCGCCAGTTTCTTCGACCAGGTGCAGTTCTGATGCGCGCCATTGTTCCAGCCGTCGGACACGTACCAGAAGCTTCTGTCCATGGAATCGAAGTTCTCGATGAAGGATGCGCCATTGCCTTCCTGTGCCTGGCCGGGCGTCGCAAAAGGGACGGCCAGAAGGGCTGCGGCGAGAAGAATGCGTGTCTGAACGCGGGTGACAAATGTTGTCATTGGTTCACCTCTGTCGTTGCGAATAAAGCGTTTCGGATGTCGGCGGGCCGATCATGGCGGCCCGTTTTGCTGCAAAATCGGCCTTCGTCTTGCCTTTGCCGCTGCGGCTTCCTGTCAGCACGGCATAGACGGCCGGCAGGTATTTGCGGGTCTGGGCATTGCTGACCACCAGAATGACGAAGGCGGAAAGCGTCGCGCTGATATAGAAGGCGGGGTAGAAATCCGGCCCGCCCTTGTTCCACACCATCCACATGATGACGAGGAGCGGATAATGGGCGCAGAATATCCAGAAGCTCAGGCTTCCGGTTTCCGCAAGCCGCTGGCCAAGCCGGCTGCGGATCAACAGGGCGGAAGATGCCCAGAAACCGAGCGCGCCGAAGACGGCAAGCAGATTGCGCGACATGTTGAGCCAGAAGGTGAATTCCGGGCCGGTGAAATAAAGTCCCGTCGCCAACATGGCCGAGGCGGCAAAGGTCAGCGCCATGATCGGCACGGCATAGGGGTCGAGCGCCTTGACGTCGATACGATGAAGCGCGAGCGCAATGCCGAGCGAGAAGCTGAAAAGAATGGATTTCTTCTGAACGATGAAAATCGTCAGGTCTGGCATGGCGGTGATGAAGAGCAGGATGGCGAGCGTCGGCAGGGCGAAACGGCGCATCAGAAAGGCGAGCACCGGCGACAGCAGGATGCAGACGAAAAGGTCGCGCAGGAAATACAGTGGCACATTCACCGGCAGCTCCTCAAGCGCCGTTCCATGGCTGATGATTTCACGCGGGCTGGCATTCCACAGATCGGGGAAATACCCCACGCCGACATCGAAGAGCT
Organism: Agrobacterium leguminum; assembly: GCF_015704895.1. Lineage (GTDB taxonomy): Bacteria > Pseudomonadota > Alphaproteobacteria > Rhizobiales > Rhizobiaceae > Agrobacterium > Agrobacterium leguminum. Next base: position 189,500 of record NZ_JADQWB010000006.1, read on the forward strand.
GGATGAGCAACACGGCCGCAAACAGTGCGCCATTCCACAGAAGGAAAGGCAGCAGTACGGTTTTCGACTTGGAGCGGATCGTCGCCGGATAATCGAAACCGCTCATGCCGCGGCGAAACAGCAGATAGCCGGAAATGGCGCTGAGACAGGGCACGCCGATGCGAAACAGCGCATCGCCCAGGAAAACCCGCAGCCAGTCGAAGAAACCGTAAAGGCCAAGAAAAGGGCTGGTTTCGGCATCGTGCGGCACATGGACGAACACGATCCCGGAGATCAGCAATATGCGCATCAAATTGATACGGGAGGATAGGTTCTGATCGACAGTCACATCAGTCACCCCTATTGGGCGGCGTCCACCCACGCCGCGTTGCAACCAGAGCGAACTTAAGCCCGCACTGGAAAGTCTGGTTTCGACTTTGGGATAAAATGTGGCGACGCGGGAAAAACACAAGCTTAGATTTTGCGGGTGAATGTCTGGCGTTCCGGTCATTCCTGTTGCTTTAAAAATTCAAATATCTGAAATTACTGGCAGTTTTATAAATATGGCCATCGTTAAAAATCGCCCAACCGTGTGAAATTGTCATTTGTCGTGATGTTGCGCTGCAAAAAGAACCGCCATCCGGCCCTGCCGCGGTGAGGAAAATCACCGCGGAAAAGGCCGGTTAACGGCGGAAATGAGGCGCGTTTTTCTGCGGTTGAACTAACCTTGGGTTGCAGTATCCCGCATGCGCCGCGATTTGACCATTCCGAGAATTTTCCCGAGCAGCGCCCGTTCGGTCAGCAGGATCAGCACCGCATAGATGAGGCCGCCGACGGCAGCGCCGATGAGAACCTGAAGCGTGGCATTGGGAACGCGCTCAGCCAGAACGTGAAGCAGATAACGCACCGCAACGGCCATCACCAGCGCAGCGATCATCGGCCGGCTGCTGACATAAAGGCCGCGGAAGAAGGGCGTATCGCTCGCCTTGAAGACGGCCCAGGAATAGGCGACCAGCGTTATCGCATTGACGATGCAGAGCCACACCATCGCGTCGATAAGGGTTCCATAAAGCGCGGCGAGCCAGACCGCGACGGTGGTGACGATGGCGCGGATGGTCGCCGACCAGAACAGCACGCGGCCGTAACCTGCACCCTTCAAATACGGGATGAAGGTGCTGCACGGCGTCAGAATGGCCTTCGACAGGGCGAGCAGACCGAGGACAGGCCAAGCATAGGCCCAGTTCTGCCCGAAGATGACAAGCATGGCCGGCTCCGCCACCGCCCAGAGGCCGAACATCATCGGTGCCAGGAGCACGGTCAGCACCTGCGTACTGAACATCAGCGCATCGCGCCGGCGCTGCGGATCGTCCATCATGCGGCTGAATGCGGGAAACAGGACACCCATGACGGCCGACAGAACCACCTGATTGGGAATGCTGGCAAAGCGGTTGGAGGCGGAATAGGCGCCGGCATCCGCCAGCCCAAGATGCCGGGCAATAACCACCATCGGCGACTGAAAGGTAACGAAATTAGCGATTTCCGAGCCCATCAGCCCCGAGCTGAAGCCGAGAAGCGGCACCAGCCGGCGCGGTTTCATGACGAAGCGCGGGCAATAGCGGGAAACGGCATAAAGCCCGACAAGCCGGATGAGGGCTGCGGCAAAAAGCTGGATGATCAGCGCCCAGACGCCGAAGCCCATGAAGGCGAGCGCCACCGCGACGATGGCCGCGATGCTTTCCGACGCCATGCTCCAAAGCGCATCCTTGCTGAAATTCATGCGCCGGGCGAGCAGCGAATAGGCGACATCGCCGGCAAGCTGCAGCGGAATGAGGAAGGCCATGATGCGCAGCAGGTAAGCGCTTTCCACCGCGCCCAGCAGCCCGCCGAAAAATTCCGCGAAGATGTAGAGGACGGCGGCCATGGTGCAGGAGATGGCCAGATTGGCCCAGAAGACGGTATGGATCGTTTCCATATCCTCTTCCTTTTCGACGATGAGGGCAGAGGTCAGCCCCGCGCCGGCGATCATCGTCAGAAACTGTACAACCGTTAGTCCTACCGCAACCACCCCGAATTCCTCCGGGGAAAGCAGTCTTGCGAGAATTGGGACCGTGACAAATTTAAGCCCGAATGTCCCTGTTTTTGATAAAACGCTCCAGCCGACATTCGTGGTGATGGTCTTTACATTTGGCGCTGGGGGCATACAAGCATCCTGTTTCTGGAGGCCGGCGGGAGGAAAGCCGGTTGGGAGTTGCCGATACCATCGGGGCCGTTTTTAGGATCGGGCCCGACACTTCTTGATCAACGCAAGGGGCGAAACAATGGCAAGATTTACTGTCGTCATTCCCTACTACCAAAAGCAGCACGGTGTCTTGGGACGTGCACTCGCATCGGTTTTTGCGCAGACTTACCAGGATTTCGATCTTGTCATCGTCGATGACGAATCGCCATACCCGATCGATCAGGAACTTGCGGAACTTTCGCAGGGTGAGAAAGACCGGATTCTCGTCATTAAACAGGCCAATGCCGGCCCGGGCGGCGCCCGCAACACCGGTCTGGACAATGTGCCTGAGGGCACCGACTATGTCGCCTTTCTTGATTCCGACGATATCTGGACACCCGATCATCTGCAGAATGCGGCCTTTGCGCTTCAGACCTATGGCGGCGAGTGCTACTGGGCATCCATGCAGGCAAGTGACGAATTTTATTATCATTTCGCCATTTCCGAACTGGAGAAGAATGAGGGCGCGGCAAGGCTTTCCGAGAAGCCGCTGGTGATCGAACTGCCGGATCTGGCAAGTGTGATGCTGCGCAACTGGAGCTTCCTGCATCTCTCCTGCATGGTGATCGGCCGCCCTCTTTTTGAGAAAATCCGCTTTGACCCGGCGCTTCGTCTGGCGGCGGAAGACGTGCTGTTTTTCTGCGATTCCATCCTTGCATCGAAGCGCACGCTTCTCTGTGACGACGCCGGCGCGATGCGCGGCATGGGGGTCAATATCTTCCACAGCATCGACAACACCTCGCCGGAATTCCTGCGCCAGCAGTTCAATACCTGGGTGGCGCTCGATACGCTGGAGGGGCGTTTCTCACGCCGGCCGGACGATGTCGCCTCCATCGCTTCCTATAAAAACACGGCGCGCAAACAGGCGCTGTGGAGCCAGGCGGGCAATCTGAAACGGCGCAAGGCGCCCGAATTCGGGCTGCTCCTGAAATGGGCGATGCGCGATCCGGCATTGCTGCGCGCCGCTTTCGAGCTCGGTGCTGGGAAAATCGTCCGCTCCAGATGAGCGAATTCTCGCCCGCAAGAATTTATATGTTTTTTCACCCAGGAGTGACCTCATGAAACCTTACCACTGGGAATCTCATCACGGAAATTTCGGTGACGATCTCAACCTGTGGCTGTGGGATTTTCTGCTTCCGGGCCTGCGCGATGTGCATGACGACGTCATGCTCGTCGGCGTCGGCACCGTGCTGAACGATGTTCTTTTGCCCGCAAAGCAGCGCAAGCTGGTGATCGGCAGCGGTTATGGTTATGGCGCGGTGCCGGATACCAGCACCGAGTTCTGGGATATTCGCTGCGTGCGCGGCGAAAAAACCGCCGCCAAGCTGGGGCTCGCGCCCGAAAAGGGCATTGTCGACCCGGCCGTCATGGTCACCGAGATGCCCGATTTCAAAGGCCTGCCGAAGCTCTACAAGAAGACCTTCGTTCCGCATTGGGAATCGGCGGAATTCGGCATGTGGGAAACCGTCTGCGAACCGGCGGGACTGACCTATCTCGACCCGCGCGGCGAGGCGAAAGCGGTGATCCGTGCCATCGCCCAGTCGGAATTCATCGTTGCCGAATCCATGCATGGCGCAATCCTTGCCGATGCCTTCCGCGTGCCATGGGTCGCGGTCAGCACCTCGCCGTCGATCAACAGCTTCAAATGGAGCGACTGGGCCGGCAGCGTGGGTGTCGAATATCAGCCGCGCTATGTGCCGGTTTCGACCCGCGCTGAGGCGGCGAAAAAGGGCTCGCGCTTCTGGGGCATGAGCTTCCCGCCGCCGCCCGGCCCCGTCATTGCCGAGACCGGTTCTGTTCCGCCGCACGAAGGCCCGGCGCATGAGGGTGACGTGCTGGTGCGGCCGCAGGAAACGCAGCCCCGGTCGTTGCGCAAATTGGCCAAGCAGGTGCTGGCCGCGCCTTCCACGCTGGCGCTCTGGCAGGCAAGCCGCGCGGAGCCGCGTCTCAGCCCGGATGGCCGGCTGGAAGAGCGCAAGGAGCGCTTTGCCGCCGTTCTGGAAACGGTGAAGCGGGATTATCTCTGAGGGTCTACATAGTCTGCAGCGGTGCTTTTTTTCGCGCCACGGATAAGGTGCAGCGGCACCTATGCGTTTGGCAAGAGCGGAGAATCCGCAGGCCGTCACCCCGGACTTGATCCGGGGTCCAGCGCGATCAAGTCATTGATCGCGAAAGACTCTTTTCACGGCGCAGACGCGCCGTGGCTGGATGCCGGATCATCCTCGGGCTAGTTCCGGGGACCGTCATGACGGAAGAGGGAAACGAGGACTTGTCGCGGTTCTTGCGGCAGTGGATCTGCCCCTACGAAACCGGCGTACCGTCCAGCAGATAACGCACATCCCGCACTGGCGGGGATTTACGGAAACGGGCGGTCTTGTCGCTCCAGATGCCGCGCGTGATGGCGGGCAGGGCGGGGAGCCGCGCAAGGGCATGGCTCAGCGCGCCGCCCATGCCCTTCTGCTTTTTCGCATCGAGAAAATGGCGAAGCTCGAATTTGGCGCGGATGTGTTTTTCATGTTCGCGCAGGATCGCCGTTTCCTCTGCCGAAAGCCGGCAGCCGGCGAGAATGGCCTTGTCCGCCTCATATAAGCGGCGAAGATCTTCGGTGCGATGGCGGCCGCTCAGCGAGTTGCCGCGCACGATCGCGCCGTAACCGCAATGGCGGATGACCTTGTAACGCGCACCGGCGGCCAGCGCCCGCACGTAAAGCTCGTAGTCTTCGCCGAGCCGCAGGCCGTCATCGTAACGCAGTGCATGTTTGTCGAGAAAAGCGCGGCGTATGATTGGCTTCAGAAACCCGGTTTCCCCGCGTTCGACGCCGGGCCTGGAAATATTGCCTTCCACGAATTCCGTCAGCGACAGAAATCGTGCCTGCGGTTCGAAGCGGGCCGGCTGCATGGAGGATGCGCCGGGGACCGATTGCTGGATGAAGGCGATATTGTCGGCCACCAGATCCCAGTCGTCATCGGCCAGCATGGCGGCGAAACGACCCCGGAAAAAGAAGTCGTCCGCATCGAGAATGCTGATGAGGGGCGCCGATGAAATCGAGATGGCGTGGTTGCGTGCAGCCGAAGGGCCTCGATTGACCTCGAATCGCACGACCCGCAGACGGCCCGTGCCGTCATCCGCCGCATGCGCCACATCGCTCGTCGTGTCGGTGGAACCATCGTCGATTACCACGACTTCGCCGACCTCCGGCTCCACAAGGGCGGAACGTATGGCGATATCGATTGTTTCGGATGCATTTTTCGCAGCGATGATGACGCAAATGGGCTGTGAACCGCTCACCATGTATTGTCCTTCTGCTTTGACCAACCGTCAGGATTTGGCCAGCAGAAAGTGTCACGGGTATGGATGCAAGCGATTTTTTTGCGACGCAATAAATGAAGCTGCGTGAAAGCTCACATATCGGTCAGTTTCGCACCGTGCGGCGGCGGGCTTTTTACGGCGTCCGCCTGCATTGCCTCGGCGCCGCGGTCCCGCGCGAAGGTTTCGCGCATGCGCCGTTTTTCCCGGGCGACCAGGACAAGAATCCCAACAAAATAACCGACTTGCAGAATGACCGCGCAGATGAGGGTCTGGATGAATGCCGTATAGAACGAGCCGTGGATGAAATATGTCGCAACCGCAAAGGTAAGCAATGCACCGATCATGCTGAAAAAAACACGAGGTGCATACATGGTGCTCTCCTCCCGAGAACGATTTCTCCATTTTTGACTTCGCTGCGGCATTTTTCTTCTTTGCAAGAAATATACGATGAGACCGGTGCTGTTTCAACACACATATACTTCTTCTAACGGTTGCGGCATGAAATTTCGGTAATCTTGATTGGTAAATTCCTCGGTAATCGATGACTTCCCCCAATCGGGGCTGCCTTACCAGGCGATTTCCTGCTTTTGAGAGGCTTAAAATCGTTCTCTTGCGGCCATCGCAGGCTGTCTTACGCCCTCTGCAGACTTCGTTAACCATCTCGCCTTTAAAAAGTCGGTATTGATTCCTCAGCAAGAGCAAGGTGCCCGCGTGACAACGAGTTCAGAAGTAATCGCCTTTCCGGCAAAGAACCGTATTGCCGACGTAAAAAGATGTGCAACCATGCTTGACCGGCTGCATGGTGTGGAGGCGAATGATTTCTGGCGCAGGGAGTGCCGCGAGCTGGCCGCCCGTCTGATGGCGCTTGGCTATGAGGACGCCGCCATGCGGCGCGAGGTCATGGAATTTCAAAACGCCGTGCAGGCTGAATTGTGGGCGGGCGACGCCACGCCAGAGGCACGCCGCGACAGCCATTGAGGCCTCAGCGTTTTCCATAAAAAAAGCCGGCAGGTGTCAAACCTGCCGGCTTTTTTGTTCATGCTCGTTTGATCAGGAAGCGCCGGCGCCGCGTGTGCGGGCAACGCCGTCGAGTGCGGGCTTGTATTTCGGATCGAGCCGGGCCGCATGCCCATAGGACTTGGCGGCCTTGGCCATCTCGCCGCGACGCTCATAAACAAGCGCCTGGTTGGCCCAGGATTCCGCCACATTGCCATCCAGCGAAATGGCGTGGTTGAAATCGGCAAAGGCGTTTTCATCGTCGTTCAAGGCGACATAGGAAAGGCCGCGGCCGTTATAGGGCTCCGGCGAGGTCGACGACAGCGAGATTGCCTTGGAGAAGTCCTCGATGGCCTGGGCATGCTGGTTGCGCAGCTGGTAGATCAGGCCGCGATTGTGCCAGGCGCGTCCGTCGGTGGTTTCAAGCTCGATGGCGCGGGAGAAATCGTTGAAGGCTTCGTTCACACGCCCGGACTGGCGGTAAAGATTGCCACGGCCGATCAGCGCCACATCGTAGCTCGGATTGATCTGCAGGGCGGCGTTGTAGTCCTGCAGGGCTTGCTGCTGCTGCCCGGAGTTGCGATAGACCAGCGCGCGGTTGGCATAGGCCTGATAAAAGCGCGGGTTGAGTTGCAGCGCCTTGTTGAAATCCTCGATGGCGCGGCGCGAATCGCCGGCGCGGCCGTAAGCCGAACCGCGGACGTTATAGCCTTCTGGATCCTGCGGATTGGCGTTGATGACCGAGGTGAGCGAGGCGATGTTTTCCTGCGAACCCTGGGCACGGTCGATCCTGAATACATCTTCCGTCTGGTTGGATGTCGCGCAGCCGGAAAGACCGGCAAGGACGGTACAAACGACCAGAGAAGCGCGGAACCCTCTGTTGTTTTTCAATGGCACCCGGCGCGCGGAGGCATCGGAGTTTTTCACAACACAGGCGTCGACAGCGATCATTCGGTGTGGGTTCCCTCGCAGGCCGGTCTCACGGTCGTTTTCAAGAGCGTTCTCCGGCCACAAACACAAAGAGCGGCGGCGAATTGATCGCCCCCGCCCAACAAGCATTCAAAAACGTCCAAAAGACGGCCTATTAACGGCCTGCGCGGGGGCCTGCAACCAGACCTTCGCGCTGTGCACGCTTGCGTGCCAGCTTGCGAACGCGGCGAACGGCTTCAGCCTTTTCGCGAGCGCGCTTCTGGGAGGGCTTTTCGTAGTAATCGCGCATTTTCATTTCACGGAAAATGCCTTCGCGCTGCATCTTTTTCTTCAGGGCGCGGAGCGCCTGATCAACGTTATTGTCGCGGACTAGTACCTGCACGTGAATCCCGTTCCTTTGGTTTGGTTAATTTGCTATGTGAATAAGGCATTCGCACGCAAATAAAAAATCGTTCGTTCGGCTGTCGAGCCGGGCGATTGGTGACGTGCAATAACAGATCATTTGCAGCAAGTCCAGCCGGTAGCGCATAATCACCCAGCAAAATGCGGCTTGCCCGGAATTCTGCCTGCGATGTCGAAACAAAATCATTGCGGCGTCGCAAAATGGATATTGCCTCCCATCCCGATTTGCCATGTGTATGATAAGGGCCGGAGCCATGTTTCCGGCTTCTGGCCGGTTCTTGAGGAGCAGATTGCGAATGCGCAAATATTCCGTTTTTGCCGTGGCGCGTGAGGCGCTCAGGGGTCATAAGGGGTGGGATGCGCAATGGGCCTCGCCCGAGCCGCGCAAGGATTACGATGTCATCATCATCGGCGGCGGCGGCCACGGGCTCGGGGCTGCCTATTATCTTGCCAAGGAACACGGCATTACCAATGTCGCAGTTCTGGAAAGAGGCTGGCTTGGCGGCGGCAATACCGGCCGCAACACCACCATCATCCGCTCCAACTATCTCTATGAAGAGAGCATGGATATTTACGAGCATTCCCTGAAACTGTGGGAAGGCCTGAGCCAGGATCTCAATTACAACGTCATGTATTCGGCGCGCGGCGTGATGATGCTGTCGCACAATATCCATGACCGGCAGTCCTTCAGCCGCCATATCAATGCCAACCGTCTTTACGGCATCGACAATGAGTGGCTGACGCCGGAACAGGCGAAGGCCTATTGCCCGCCGCTCGATATTTCCGGCAATGCGCGGTATCCGATCAATGGCGCAGCACTCCAGCGCCGCGGCGGCACGGCGCGCCACGATGCGGTGGCCTGGGGCTATGCCCGCGCTGCCTCCGACCGCGGCGTGCACATCATCCAGAATTGCGAGGTTACGGGCATTCGCCGTGGTCCGGACGGGGCGGTGACGGGTGTGGAGACCAATCGCGGTTTCATCGGTGCGAAGAAAATCGGCGTTTCCGCCGCCGGTCATTCCTCCGTCATCATGAAAATGGCGGATGTGCGCGTTCCGCTGCATTCTAACCCGCTGCAGGCGCTGGTGTCGGAGCCGCTGAAGCCGATCTTCCCCTGCGTGGTGATGTCCAACACGGTCCACGCCTATATTTCGCAATCCGACAAGGGCGAGCTGGTCATCGGCGCGGGCACCGATCAATATAACTCCTATTCCCAGACCGGCGGCCTGCAGATCATCACCCACACGCTCGACGCCATCTGCGAGCTGTTCCCGATCTTCCGCCGCGTCAAGATGATGCGGCAATGGGGCGGCATCACCGACAACACGCCCGACCGCTCGGCGATCCAGAGCGTGACGCCGGTGCAGAATCTCTTTGTCAATTGCGGCTGGGGCACGGGCGGCTTCAAGGCGACGCCGGGTTCGGCCAATCTTTTCGCGCATCTCATCGCGCGCGGTGAACCGCATCGTCTGGCGGCGGGTCTGACGCTCGACCGGTTCCGCAGCGGCCGTCTTATCGATGAGGCTGCCGCTGCCGCGGTGGCGCATTGATGCTGGCGGCGGCCATGCTTGCGATCAACATATCAGGCGCGGCCACGGTCGTGCCCGTTGGCAGCGTCATTCCCGAGGCCAGGGATTTTCGCAGCCAGAAGATTGCGAAGATGCAGGGTGAGAAAGACTGGCCTTTCGTGGCGGAAAAAGGCCTGCTTCTCTGTGCTCCGAGTCTCGCGAACAAGATGGTTTATTTTGTCGGCGAGAAGGAGGATGGCGAGCAGGATTACCCCTTCGCGATCGACACCGACATGATGGCGGTTGCCATCGTCAATATGGGTCGGGCCTCGGCGCTACGCCCTTTCGATAATTTCGAGCAGCTTTTAAAGCGGCTTTCCCCTTTCGTAGCCATGGGAAAGCGGCTGTGTGACCAACCCGCCGGAACAGCGCTTCCGGAAAATTCTCTCTAGGTGGAGCGACGATGCTTCTGATCCATTGCCCCTATTGCGGGGAAGACCGTTCCGAACTGGAATTCCGCTGGGCGGGCGAAGCCCATATTGCCCGGCCGGAAAACATCGCCGATATTTCCGACGAGGCCTTCGCCGAATATTTCTTCATTCGCGACAATGACAAGGGCCTCGTTTTCGAGCGCTGGCGTCACATTCACGGCTGCGGCCGCTTCTTCAACGCCGCCCGCGATTCGGTCAGCGACAAATTCCTGATGACCTACAAGGCGGGTGAGCCGAAACCCGATACTGAGACGGTCCTTTCCGCAGAAAAGGGAGCCGGGCAATGAGCGGCGATTATCGTATCAAGGGGGCCGGTCGTCTCACCCCGGCCAGAACCGCGCGCTTCACCTTCGATGGCAAGATTTATCAGGCGCTGGAGGGGGACACGGTCGCCTCCGCGCTTCTGGCGAATGGCGTGCATCTGATCGGCCGCTCGTTCAAATATCACCGGCCGCGCGGCTTCCTGTCCGCCGGGCCGGAAGAGCCGAATGCGCTGATCGATGTGTCGCGGGACAGCCTGCGCAAGCAGCCCAATGTGCGCGCCACGGTGCAGGAAGTGTTCGACGGCGCGATCATCGCCTCGCAGAACCGTTTCCCGTCGCTATCCTTCGATCTGAGTGCGATCAACGACCTCCTGTCGCCGATGTTCGCGGCCGGTTTTTATTATAAGACCTTCATGTGGCCGAAGGCCGCCTGGCACAGGATTTACGAACCGCTGATCCGCCGCGCCGCCGGTCTCGGCAAGGCGCCGAGCGAGCCGGATGCGGATCATTATTCCGGCCGTTATGCCCATTGCGACGTGCTGGTGGCCGGCGCAGGCGTCGCTGGTCTGACCGCGGCGCTTGCTGCCGCGAAAACCGGCGCCAGCGTCATTCTGGTCGATGAAAATGCCGAAGTCGGCGGCGCGTTGCGTTTCGACACCGGTACTGTCATCGACGGTCTGCCCGGTTACGAATGGGCGCAGAAGGTTCTTGCCGAACTGAAGTCTCTGCCCAATGTGCGGGTTCTGACCCGCACCACCGCTTTTGGTTATTACAACCACAATTTCGTGGCGCTGGCCGAGCGGGTGACCGATCATCTCGCCACGCCCGCCAGACACCAGCCGCGTGAGCGGCTGTGGCAGGTGCGCGCCAAAAAGGTCGTGCTGGCGGCGGGTGCGATTGAACGCCACATGGTCTTTGCCAATAATGACCGCCCCGGCATCATGCTGGCCTCGGCCGCACGCACCTATCTCAACCATTACGGCGTCGCCGTGGGCCAAAATGTCGGGGTCTACACCGCTCATGATTCGGCCTATGAGACGGCCTTCGATCTGAAAAAGGCCGGGGTGAAGATCGCCGCCATCGTCGATTGCCGCGAGAACCCGGATCAACGCCTGCTGGATGAGGCGCGTGCGCTCGGCATCGAAGTGCTGGCGGGCCATAGCGTTTACAACACCGCCGGCCGCCTGCGCGTCTCCTCGATGACCGTCGGCCGCAATGGCGGCTCCAACAAGCGCAAGATCGCCATCGATGCGCTTGTGGTTTCGGCCGGCTGGACGCCTTCGGTGCATCTCTTCTCGCAATCGCGTGGCAAGCTGAAGTTTGACGCGGCTAACCAGCGTTTCCTGCCGGATATCCATGTGCAGAACGGTGTCTCCATCGGCGCCTGCAACGGCACGGACGATCTTTCCGCGCTGATTGCCGAGGCTGCGGCTGCCGGTGGCGGCGTCGTGGAATTTTCCGGCGAGAATGCCAGGACCTGGACAGGCGGCATGATCGGTGCGGCCGAAGGCGCGGGTGAGGGCACCGGCGTCAAGGCCTTCATCGATTTCCAGCACGATGTCTGCGCCAAGGATATCCGCCTCGCCGTGCGCGAGGGCATGCATTCCGTCGAGCATATCAAGCGCTTCACCACCAATGGCATGGCGTCCGATCAGGGCAAGATGTCCAATATGCATGGCCTTGCCATCGCATCCGAAGCGCTTGGCCGGGATTTGCCCAAGGTCGGTCTCACCACCTTCCGCCAGCCCTATACGCCGGTCACTTTTGGCACGCTCATCAACCATTCGCGCGGCGCGCTGTTCGATCCGGCCCGCAAGACGCCGATGCACGAGGAAGAGCTGGCTGCCGGCGCGGTGTTCGAGGATGTCGGCAACTGGAAGCGCGCCTGGTTCTTCCCGCGGGCGGGTGAGGACATGCATGAGGCGATCAACCGCGAATGCAAGACGGTTCGGACAAGCGTCGGCGTGTTCGATGCCTCCACGCTTGGCAAGATCGAAGTGGTCGGCCCGGATGCGGCGAAGTTCCTGAACCTCATCTACACCAATGCCTGGGACACGCTGAAACCCGGCCGCTGCCGTTACGGCATCATGACCCGCGAAGACGGTTTCGTTTACGACGACGGCGTCGTCGGCCGTCTTGCCGAAGACCGTTTCCATGTGACGACGACCACGGGCGGCGCGCCGCGCGTTCTCCAGCACATGGAAGATTATCTCCAGACCGAATTCCCCGATCTCAATGTCTGGCTCACCTCGGCCACCGAGCAATGGGCCGTGATTGCCGTGCAGGGGCCGAAGGCGCGCGAGGTTATCGCTCCCTTCGTCGAGGGCATCGATCTCTCGCCGGAGGCCTTCCCGCATATGGCGGTGGCCGAAGGCACATTCTGCGGTGTGCCGACGCGGCTCTTCCGCGTGTCATTCACCGGCGAACTCGGTTTCGAAATCAACGTTCCGGCCGATTACGGCGCAGCCGTCTGGTCGGCGATCCGCGAAAGGGCGGAAGCCGTCGGCGGCTGCCTTTATGGCACCGAGACCATGCACATTCTGCGTGCGGAAAAGGGCTATATCATCGTCGGGCAGGATACGGACGGCACGGTGACGCCAGACGATGCCGGGCTTGCCTGGGCCGTTTCCAAGAAGAAGACGGATTTCGTCGGCATTCGCGGGCTGAAACGCCCCGATCTCACGCGCTCCGGCCGCAAACAGCTTGTCGGCCTGAAGACGAAAGACCGGCTGACCGTTCCGGACGAGGGCGGTCAGATCGTTGTCGATCCAAACCAGCCGAAACCCATGACCATGCTCGGTCATGTCACCTCCGCCTACTGGTCGGAAAATCTCCGCCATTCCATCGCTTTTGCGCTGGTGGCGGATGGCAGGGCGCGCATGGGCGAAACGCTCTACATTCCGCTCGCAGATAAAACCATTGCCGTCGAAGTGACCGACATGGTCTTCCTCGACAAGGAAGGAGCCCGTCTCAATGGCTGACAAACTTCACGCAAAACGCAAATCGGTGCTTGAGGATTTTCACGGCGGCTCTCCCTTCGTTTCGCTGAAACCCGCTGCTTCCGCATCGCGGCTGTCGCTGCGCGCCCGGGAAAGCGCCCTGCCGGCACTTTCGGAAGCGCTCGGTCTTGCCCTGCCTGCCAGCCCGAAAAGCTCCGTCACCTCGGGCCTGCGGTCCGCTCTGTGGCTCGGCCCGGATGAATGGCTGGTGATCGATCAGGGCGAGAGCGACTTGATGGCGGCTCTCGCCGGCGTTTCCGGCCTGTTTTCTGCAACCGATATTTCCCACCGCAACACGGCCGTCATCGTCTCCGGCGCCGGTGCGGAAGCGGCACTCAATGCCGGCTGCCCGCAGGATCTTTCTCTTGCAAAGTTCCCTGTCGGCGCCTGCTCGCGCACCGTTTTCGGCAAGGCGGAAGTGGTGCTGCTGCGCACGGCGGACGATACGTTCCGGGTGGAATGCTGGCGTTCCTTTGCGGAATATGTCGGCGGGCTGCTGCAGGAGGCGGCTGAGGATGTGGCGGTTTAACCCGCCATCCAGCCTCGCCATTCCACCCATCGCCCATGAAAATCGGCCCGGCCGATTTCCTGTTTCTCGCCGGTCGGCCAGATCTGCAGGGTAATGGCGGCACCGCCCGGTGTCGCATCCGCCTCCATTTGCAGCCGGGCAAGCGGGGCATCCGGCGTGGCGCGGGTTCCAGCTTCGGCAATCGCAGCCTCGCCTGCCTGTTTCAGTCCATCGGGCAGATATTGCCAGGCGACGGAATGATAGACGACGTGGACAGCACCCGCATATTGCTTGGCAAGTCGGTGTTTCAGCCAGTCGACCGCGTCCGCCTTCTCGACATGCAGACCATGCTCCACCGCTATCCGTAGGGCGGCGGCGGTTCGCTCCAGCCGGTCTGTCTGGTCGGCCCAGACATAGGACATCAGCCGCAGGCGATCTTCGGCGGATGACGGGTCGAGCGGGTTGAGATCGCAGCCGGCGCGCTCGATAACCTCGATCTGCTCATGGGCCGGGGTGTCGCCGCGCCATTCCGGTGACAGGAAAACATCGGATTGTTCACCCCAGGTGAGATCGCCGAGACGATACCGGTAACGGTCGAATTGTAGGTTGAGGCCCGCGCTGGCTCCGACTTCGGAAAGCACCAGCGGCTTGCCGGTCAGTGCCGCAATCGAAAGAAAGCCCGGCAGCAGAACGGCGGAACGGCGAACCTCGTTGGTCTGCGGCGGTGATTTCAACCTTTCGAGGATGAAGGGGGAATGAAAACGCAGGGCGCTGGCGCAGGCCTGCCAGAGCGCTTCTTCGTCTTCCGGCGGGATTTCGGCAAGCGGCGCGATCTTTTCCTCTATGGCGAGCGCATGCAGGGCGCCCGCCAGCCGCAGGGGAACGGAATCGCCCGAGGGGCCGATATCGCCGGGCCAGGATAAAATCCGCTCGCCCACCTCGGTATGGCGGTCGAGCCTTGCTGCCATGGCGCGGCAGAGCCGTGCGGTAAAGGGTGAGCCGAGGCTGTCGCAGGCTCTTGCCTGCACGAGAAACGCATTCCTTACGGCTTCGTCATGCATGCGGTCTCTCCCTTGCGGCGGTTTCAGGCGTCTTCCGGCCTGTCCTCCGGGTTGAACTGGCTGATGGTGGTCCAGCGGGCGGTAAGCGCCGGCTTTTTCTCGTTTTCGATTTCCACCGTCACGTCATAGGTCGTCATCAACATGGCCGCGCCGCGAAAACGCGCCTCCGCCAGCGTGAAGCGGCCGCGCACCCGCGCACCGCTTTTGACCGGCGTAACGAAACGAACGGCATCGAAGCCGTAATTGATGCCCATGGTCTGTTCGCGGATGCGGGGCAGGGCATCGTAATTCAGCGCCGAAAGCAGAGACAGCGTCAGGAATCCATGCGCGATGGTGCCGCCAAAGGGGCTTTCTGCTTTGGCGCGTTCCGGGTCGGTGTGGATGAACTGTTCGTCCAGCGTCGCCTTTCCGAAGGCGTCAATCATCGTCTGGTCGACGGTGATCCAGTCGGAGACGCCCATTTCCGTGCCGACCAGATTTTTCATCTCCGCCAGCGCAATTTCTTTTGTCATGTTACCTCGTCCGCATTGTTTCCAGGGACTTATACGGCTGGCGACGCGAAGGGATCAACTGCGCAGATAAAACACCACGGAACGGGCGGGCAGGAAGGCGGGATTGCCGAAATCCGTGCCGATCGCATGCCAGCCATCGCCGGGCAGCGTGAAAGGAACGACCTTGCGACCGCGATTGATGAGAACCGCAAGCTCGACCTCGTCGCCCGTTTCCCTGTCCGACGTTGAAAGCACCATGGCGAAGGCCGGTCCATTCGGGCTTTCCCAGTCCGCAACCGTCATGGGCTCCCCACCCGGGGCAAGCCATGTCACATCGCCGCTGCCGGAAAAGAAGCTGGTCTCGGAAAAGACGTCGAAGCGTTTGCGAAGCGCTGCGAGAAATGCGGTGTGATCGATCAGTTCGGGGACAAGCGAAGACCAGTCGACCCAGGTAATGTCATTGTCCTGACAATAGGCGTTGTTGTTGCCATGCTGGCTGCGGCCGCCCTCATCGCCGGCGGTCAGCATCAAGGCGCCGCGGCTGACGAACAGGGTGGAAAGCAGCGCCTTCACATCCGCAATGCGGGCGGCGACAATGGCAGGATCATCCGTCAGGCCTTCGAAACCATTGTTCCAGGAGTGGTTTTCATTGTGGCCGTCGCGATTGTTCTCGCCATTTTTCTCATTGTGCTTGTGTTCGTGGCTGACGAGATCGAACAGGGTGAAACCGTCATGGGCGGCGAGAAAATTGACGCTGCGGCTGTTCGCTCGGCCATGGCGGGAAAAGATCGGCGAAGACCCGGAAAGCGCATCGGCCAGCGCCCCGGTGGTGCCGGCGTCGCCGCGCCAGAAGCGGCGCATATCGTCGCGGGCGCGGTCGTTCCACTCCAGAAAGCTCTCGGGGAAATTGCCGAGCTGATATCCGCCGGGGCCGATATCCCATGGTTCGGCGATCAGCAGCCGGTCATAAAGTGCCGGGTCCGAATGCATGGCCGCGAGCGTTTCGCTCGCCATGTCGAAGCCATTGGCCGTTCGCCCGAGCACGGGCGCGAGATCGAAGCGGAAGCCGTCCACCCCGGCATTCAGAACGAAATGCCTGAGGGAATCGACGATGAGCTGGCGAATATAGGGATGATCGCAGGCAACCGTATTGCCGGTGCCGGTATCGTTGACCAGCACACCCGGCTTTCCCGGCGGGTGGCGGAAGGCGGTGAGGTTATCGAGCCCGCGCAACGACAGGATCGAACCTTCTATATCGCTTTCGCCGGTATGGTTGAAGACCAGATCGAGAATGACGCCGATGCCCTCCGCATGCAGCGCCGCAATCGTGTCGCGCAATTCCCGCACGCCGCCGGGGCAGAGGCGTGGATCGAGCGCCATGAAACCGACGGGATTATAACCCCAGGCGTTGGAAAGGCCGAGCGGCGGCAGGTGGCGCTCGTCGATCCATGCGGTGATCGGCATCAACTCCACCGCATCGACGCCGATTTTTTTCAGGTGCGCGACAATGGCGGGATGGGCAAGTGCGGCGACGGTGCCTCTGATCTCTTCCGGCACTTCGGGATGCAGCCGGGTGAAGGATTTGACGGCGAGTTCGTAAATCAGCCCGCCTTCGGCAAAAAGCGGCGGTTGACGCCGGACTGGCTCATGCTGAGAAAGGATCGCCTTCGGCATGATCCCGCCGGTCTCTGCACCAAAGGCGTAAAGTGCGGGATCGTGCCGGAAGGGGCGGTCGATCTCCGTGGCATAGGGGTCGAGCAGCAGCTTTGCAGGATCGAACCAGAGGCCGTGTTCGGGGGCGTAAATGCCGTGGGCGCGAAAGCCGTATCGCGTGCCGGGGCCGGCGTCGGAGACGGTCAACCGGTGAACGTCATCTTCACCGCGCGTCATCGGCAAACGCGCCGTTTCTTTTTCGCCCTTCGCATCGAAAAGGCAGAGATCGATCTGCGAGGCGTGCCGGGAATAGACCGTGAATTCCGTTCCGTTTTCCGTCTGGATTGCACCTTTGGGGAAAACGGAAGGTGTCTGCATGGTCTGTCTCTCCGGGAAATGGTGTTTCTCTTCCAGAATGGAAAAGGGAGGCAAGGCCGAGTGAGGGACGCTTTCAGTGCGTCCCTCATGAGCGGGCGGCAAGCCCTTACGTAATAACGCTCGGTGCGTTGCGGCCGGTATGGGCCTTGATGCCGGCGATCGTATCGGCAACGGAAATCAGGTCGGCGAGCGCCTCCTGCGTTTCGATGCCGTGACGGGCCGCATCCGGCTCGTAACGCTCGACATAGAGGCGAAGCGTGGCGCCCGCAGTGCCCGTGCCGGAAAGGCGCAGCACGATGCGCGAACCGCCTTCGAACAGGATGCGGATGCCCTGATTTTTGCTGACCGACTGATCGACCGGATCGTGATAGGCAAAATCATCCGCCGCCGCGACCTTCAGATTGCCATAGCTGGTGCCGGGAAGTGTGGCGAGTTTTTCGCGCAGGGTGGCGACCAGCGTGTTGGCGGCGTCCGAATCCACTTCCTCATAGTCATGGCGGGAATAATAGTTGCGGCCATATTCGGCCCAGTGCTTTGTGACGATGTCCTTCACGCTTTCCTTGCGCGCGGCGACGATGTTCAGCCAGTAGAGCACGGCCCACAGGCCGTCCTTTTCGCGCACATGGTTGGAGCCGGTGCCGAAGCTTTCTTCGCCGCAGATCGTCACCTTGCCGGCATCCATGAGATTGCCGAAGAATTTCCAGCCGGTCGGCGTTTCATACATGCCAAGGCCGAGCTTTTCGGCCACACGATCCGCTGCCGCACTCGTCGGCATCGAGCGGGCAATGCCGGAAATGCCGGCGGCATAACCGGGGGCCAGTTTGGCATTGGCGGCGATGATGGCGAGGCTGTCGGACGGGGTGACGAACATGCCCTTGCCGACGACCATGTTGCGGTCGCCATCGCCATCGGAGGCGGCGCCGAAATCGGGGCCTTCCGGGCTCATGACGTCGTCATAAAGCTCCTTGGCGTGGACAAGGTTCGGGTCAGGGTGATGGCCGCCGAAATCAGGCAGCGGCGTTGCGTTGCGGACGGAGCCCTTCGGCGCGCCGAGGCGCTTTTCGATGATCTCCACGGCATAGGGACCGGTGACGGCGCTCATGGAATCGACCACGACCTTGAAACCGCCGGCGATCAGCGCGCGGATGGCGGCGAAATCGAACAGTTCTTCCATCAGAGCGGCGTAGTCGGCAACCGGGTCGATCACCTCGACGGTCAGTTCGTCCACCTTGAAGCTGCCCACCTTGTCGAGATCGATATCGGCGGCGTCGGAGATTTTATAGCTGTCGATGACCTTCGAGCGGGCGTAGATCGCATCTGTGATCTTTTCCGGTGCGGGGCCGCCATTGCCGATATTGTATTTGATGCCGAAATCTTCGTTCGGGCCGCCGGGATTGTGGCTGGCGGAAAGCACGATGCCGC
Organism: Agrobacterium leguminum; assembly: GCF_015704895.1. Classification (GTDB taxonomy): domain Bacteria; phylum Pseudomonadota; class Alphaproteobacteria; order Rhizobiales; family Rhizobiaceae; genus Agrobacterium; species Agrobacterium leguminum. The sequence continues at coordinate 208,168 of NZ_JADQWB010000006.1, forward strand.
CGAAGGCCTTGTATTTGCGGATGACGTTGGAGGCGGCGGGCGTCGAGAGAATGCCGCCCTGACCGACCAATACCTTGCCGAAACCGGCGGCGGCGGCCATCTTGATCGCCTTCTGGATGACTTCGCGATTGTAATAGCGGCCATCGCCGCCGATCACCAGCGTCTGGCCCTGAAAGCCCTCAAGCGCGTCGAAGATCGACTGGATGAAGTTCTCGGCGTAATTTTCCTGGGCGAAGACTGGCACCTTCTTGCGCAGGCCGGATGTGCCCGGCTTCTGGTCCTGATAGGGCTTCGTCTGAACGGTCTTGATCATTGTTTCAATGGCCTTTCGAAATAAGCTGGCTGTAAAGCGCGGCGTAAAGACCGGCGCTTTTTTCCCAGGAAACATCGGATTTCATTCCGAGTTTCTGCATTTGTGTCCATAGTTTCGGGTCGTGGTAATAACGGACGGTCCGGCGGATCGCCTGTTTCAGACCATCGAGCGTGACGGGTGAAAATTGCACGCCGGTCGCCGATTTATTGGCGATGGCGGCATGGTTGGCGTCGATCACCGTGTCGGCAAGGCCGCCGGTGCGGGCGACGACCGGAATGCAGCCGTAGCGCAGCGCATAAAGCTGGGTGAGGCCGCAGGGTTCGAAACGCGAGGGAATGATGATCGCATCGCAGCCCGCCTGCATCAGATGCGACAGCGGCTCGTTATAACCGACGGCAACGCCGACGCGGCCATGGTGGCGGGATGCCGCCGCCAGAAGCGCGCCTTCCAGCGCCACATCGCCGGCGCCCAGCACGACCAGACGGCCGCCGAGGGAAACGATCTCATCCACGGCTTCCGCCATGAGGTCGATGCCCTTCTGCCAGGTGAGGCGGGAGATGATGCAGAAAAGCGGGCTGTCATCATCGTCGATGCGGAAATGTTCGGCGACCGCCTTCTTGTTCAGCGCGCGGTTTCTGAGATTGGCGGCTGAATAATTGTCGTGGATCAGATGGTCCGTCGCCGGGTTCCAGACATCGGCATCGATGCCGTTGACGATGCCGTGCAGCACATGGGCGCGGCTGCCGATGACGCCGTGCAGCCCCATGCCGAATTGCGGGGTGAGGATTTCCTCGGCATAGGACGGGCTGACGGTGCTGAGCGCCGTTGCCGTTTGAAGTCCGCCTTTCAGGAAGCTCACATCGTTATAATATTCGATGCCTTCCATGCCGAAGGCATGGGCGGGCAATGCAAGCTTGCTGAAAATATTCGCGCCGAACTGGCCCTGAAAAGCGATGTTGTGGATGGTGAGAAGGCTCGGAATCTCCGGCGTTTCGGCATAACGCATATAGACCGGCGCCATCGCGGCCTGCCAGTCATGGGCATGCACCATATCCGGCCGCCAGCCGGGAAGCGCGCCGGCGGCGATGCGGGCCGCAGCCAGCGAAAGCGCCGCGAAACGCTTCCAGTTGTCCGGATAATCCTTGCCGGTCTGGTCGAGATAGGGGCCGCCGGAGCGCTCGTAATAGGCGGGCGCATCGAGAATGAGGAGGTCGAGCCCCTCATGCCGCACTTCGAGCACATCGGCTTTTTCGCCGAGCAGATCGGTAAATTCGAAACATTTGACGGGGTCGGTCACGGCGGCTTTCACCGCCGGATATCCGGGTATCAATGTGCGCGTCGTGACGCCATGGGCTTCCAGCGCGATGGGGAGCGCGCCGGCAACGTCGGCGAGCCCTCCGGTCTTGATCAGGGGATAGATTTCGGATGAAACCGAAAGGACATTCATGGGCTCTACAGGTCCAGCTTGTCGATCATCGATTGGGTGATAAGGCAAATGCCGTTTTCGGTGCGGCGGAAACGTTTGGCATCCAGTTCTGGGTCTTCTCCTACAATCAGTCCTTCCGGAATGACCACGCCATGGTCGATGACGACATTGCTGAGCTGGGCATGACGCCCGATCTTCACACTCGGCAGTACTACGGCATTCTCAAGGCGGGAGTATGAATTAGCGCGCACCCCGGTAAACAGCAGGCTGCGCTGCAGGGAGGCGCCGGAAATGATGCAATCGCCGGAGACGACCGAAGACACGGCCGAACCGCGGCGGTTCTCGTCATCGTGCACGAATTTCGCCGGCGGCGTGATTTCCGCATAGGTCCAGATCGGCCAGGACTTGTCGTAGATATCGAGGTCCGGCACCACATCCGTCAGGTCGATATTGGCCTGCCAATAGGCGTCGATGGTGCCGACATCGCGCCAGTAAGGACCATGCTCGAAGTCCGAACGCACGCAACTATCGGCGAAGCGATGGGCGACGGCTTTGCCGTGCTCGACGATATAGGGAATGATGTCCTTGCCGAAGTCGCGGCTGGAAGTCGGGTCGGCGGCGTCGCGGCGCAGGGCTTCCATCAGGAATTTCGTATGGAAGACGTAGATGCCCATCGAGGCGAGAGCGAAGCCTTCATTGCCGGGAATGCCCGGCGGATCGGCCGGTTTTTCGATGAAATCGATGATCTCGTCTTTTTCATTCACATGCATCACGCCGAAGCCGGTCGCTTCCATGCGCGGCACTTCAAGGCAGCCGATCGTCACGTCCGCACCGGAATCGACATGCTGCTGCAGCATGTATTCGTAGTCCATTTTGTAAATATGGTCGCCGGCGAGGATGACCATATATTCCGGCGCATAGGGCTCGATGATGTCGATGTTCTGGTAGACGGCGTCGGCCGTGCCTTCATACCACTGCGTTTCGGAAACGCGCTGGGAGGCCGGCAGAATATCGAAGCTTTCGTTACGCTCGGGACGGAAGAAGTCCCAGCCGCGCTGCAGGTGGCGGATGAGCGAGTGCGCCTTGTATTGCGTGGCGACGCCGATGCGGCGAATGCCGGAATTGAGCGCGTTGGAGAGCGCAAAATCGATGATGCGCGCCTTGCCGCCGAAATAGACGGCGGGTTTTGCCCGGCGGTCCGTCAATTCCTTCAGGCGGCTTCCTCTGCCGCCTGCGAGGACATAGGCCATTGCATCGCGTGCCAAAGGCTGAACTCTTTTTTCCGACATGGTGTCCTCCCTCTCTGTCTGTCAGTTTTCCGGCTCGAGCATGATCGTTGCGAGCGGCGGCAGGACGAGCATTGTCCCGATGTCTCCCCCGGCATCGACCGCCTGAACGCGTCCGCCATTTCCCTTGCCGCTGCCGCCATAAATTTCGGCGTCGGTGTTGAGAATCTCCCTCCACCGCCCCGCAAGCGGAAGCGGCACATAATAGTTTTCCCGATAGACCGGCGTGAGATTGCAGATGACCGCCACCGGCTTTTCACCCGGCGCCATGCGCAGCCAGGCGAAGACGGAATTGTCGTGGTCATCCACCACAAGCCAGCGGAAACCTTCCGGTTCGCAGTCGCGGGCGTGCAAAGCGGGTTTTGAACGGTAGGTGAGGTTGAGATCGCGCACGAGGCGGCGCATGCCCTCATGCATCGGATATTGGCGCAGGTTCCAGTCGAGCGAGCCCTTTTCGCTCCATTCGCTCCATTGTGCGAATTCCTGCCCCATGAACAGCAGCTTCTTGCCGGGATAACCCCACATGAAGGCGTAATAGGAGCGCAGATTGGCGAATTTCTGCCAGTCGTCGCCGGACATCTTGGCGATCAGCGATCCCTTGCCGTGCACCACCTCGTCATGGGAAAGCGGCAACACGAAATTTTCGCTGAAGGCGTAAAGCAGGCCGAAGGTCAGTTCCTGATGGTGGAACTTGCGATGCACCGGCTCGCGCGAGAAATAACTCAGCGTATCGTGCATGAAGCCCATGTTCCATTTGAAACCGAAGCCGAGGCCGCCTTCGTGGACCGGCTGCGACACTTTCGGCCAGGAGGTGGATTCCTCGGCAATGGTCATGACACCCGGATGGGTGCCGTAGACGAGGGAATTCATCTTCTGCAGGAAACGGACGGATTCAAGATTTTCCCGCCCGCCATATTCATTGGGAATCCACTCGCCTTCCTTGCGGGAATAATCGAGATAGAGCATCGAGGCGACCGCATCGACACGCAGGCCGTCGAGATGGAATTTTTCGGCCCAATAAAGCGCATTGTTGATGAGGTAGGACATCACCTCGATGCGGCCGAAATTATAGATGGCCGTGTTCCAGTCGGGATGAAAACCCTGACGCGGATCGGCATGTTCGTAAAGTGCCGTGCCGTCGAACCAGCGCAAGCCGTGCTCGTCGGTTGGAAAATGCGCCGGAACCCAATCGAGCAGGATGCCGATGCCGACCTTGTGGGCGCCATTGACGAAACGCGCAAAGCCCTCCGGATCGCCGAAACGGGCGGACGGCGCATAAAGCCCGGTCGTCTGGTAACCCCAAGAAGGGTCATAGGGATGTTCGGTGATGGGCAGGAACTCGATATGGGTGAAGCCCATATCCGTGCAATAGGGAATGAGCTGGGCGGCCAGTTCGTCCCAGCTCAGGAACGTGCCGTCCTCGCGCCGCCGCCAGGAGCCGGCATGCACCTCGTAAATGCTGATCGGCTGGCGGCGCTGGTCCACCTGCGCCCAATGTTCCCGGTGGGCCTGATCTTCCCATTTCTGGGTGAGTTCCGGTGCGGTAACGGAGGCGTTCTTTGGCCGCAACTCGGCGCGCCGCGCATAGGGGTCGGCTTTGAGGGGCAGAAGCTCGCCGTTTGCGCCGAGGATTTCGAACTTGTAGGCACAGCCGGCATAGACGTCAGGCGCGAAGATTTCCCAGATGCCGGTATCCTTGCGGAACCGCATGACATGCCGGCGGCCATCCCAATTGTTGAAATCGCCGACGACGGAAACGCGCCGCGCATTGGGAGCCCAGACGGCGAAGTGGAAACCTTCGACGCCCTCGAGCTTCAGCGGATGCGCCCCCATCCTGTCGAAGAGCCTCAGATGCGATCCTTCGCGGACGAAATAATCGTCCATGGGGCCGAGAACCGGGCCGAAGCTGTAGGGGTCGGTCACCGCCCATTCGGCATCGTCGCGGCTGGCGCGATACCGCACCGGCTGTCGCTTCGAAAGATCGATCCGGCCTTCGAAAAAGCCGTCCGGATCGAGCCGCTTCAATTCGCCCACGAAATTTCCGTCCAGCGTCAGGACGGAAACCTCCTCGGCACCGGGAATGAAACAGCGGGCGGAAAACCCTTCCGGCGTTTCGTGAACGCCGAGAAGGGCAAAGGGATTGGAATGCAAACCGCTCTTGATCGCCTCGATTTCAGCCTTCGTGATGTCGCCAGTCTTTTTCTCTTCGGCCGAATTGAGCGGTTTTTTCATCAGGCTCTCCAGATCTCGGTGGCATATTGGCGGATCGTCCTGTCGGACGAGAACCAGCCCATGCGCGCCGTGTTGCGCACTGTCTTGGCATACCAGCTGTCCGGATCGCTCCAGATCGCGTCCACTTCCCGCTGCGCATTGGCATAGGCGTCGAAGTCGGCGGCGACCATGAACCAGTCGCTGTTGTAAATACCGTCGATCAGGCCGGCGAAACGGGAGCGGTCATCCGGCGAAAAGACGCCGGAGGCGATGGAAGACAGCGCCTGCGACAGCTCGGCCGATCCTTCGATGATCGCGCGGGGATTGTGGCCTTCGGCGCGCGCCTTGGCCACTTCATCCGCCGTCATTCCGAAGATGACGATATTCTCCGCGCCGACATGATCGCGCATTTCGACATTGGCGCCATCGAGCGTGCCGATGGTGAGCGCGCCGTTGAGTGCGAATTTCATGTTGCCGGTGCCGGAAGCTTCCATACCGGCCGTCGAGATCTGTTCGGAAAGATCGGCGGCGGGAACCATGATTTCCGCAAGCGAGACGTTATAGTTCGGAACAAACACCACTTTCAGAAGCCCGCGCACGGCCGGATCGTTGTTGATGACCCGGGCAATATCGTTGGCAAGCTTTATGATCAGCTTCGCGTTGTGATAACTCGGCGCCGCCTTGCCTGCGAAGAACTTAACGCGCGGCACCCAATCCAGTTCCGGGTGGGAACGGATCTGGTCATAAAGTGCGACCGTTTCAACAAGGTTCAGAAGCTGGCGCTTATATTCGTGGATACGCTTGATCTGGATGTCGAACATGGCCGAGGGATCGACGCGGATGCCCATGCGCTGCGCCACCGTATTGGCAAGCCGTACCTTGTTCAGACGCTTCACCTCGGCGAATTTCTCGCGGAAACCGGCATCGTCGGCAAAACGGTCGAGCGCGGTGAGTTTTTCCGCATCGTCGAGGAAATCGTCGCCGATTGCTTCGCGCAGCAGGCTGGTGAGGCCCGGATTGCACTGCATCAGCCAGCGGCGCGGTGTGATGCCATTGGTCTTGTTGTTGATACGATCAGGATAAAGGCTGTGCAGGTCGGCAAAGACCGTTTCCTTCATCAGGTCGGTATGAAGGGCGGAAACGCCGTTGATGGAATGCGAGCCGATAAAGGCGAGGTTGCCCATACGCACGCGGCGTTCGCCGCCTTCATCGATCAGCGAGATCGAACGGATCTGCTGATCCGCCATCTTCTTTTCCTTGCGGGCGTAGACCAGCGTGTTGGCGTTGATCGCATAGACGATCTGCATATGTCTTGGCAGAAGACGCTCAAGCAGCGGCACCGGCCAGCTTTCCAGCGCCTCCGGCAGAAGCGTGTGGTTGGTATAGGAGAATGTGCCCTGCGTGATCTTCCACGCTTCCTCGAATTCCAGCCCGTGCACATCGCACAGAAGACGCATCATTTCGGCGATGGAAATGGCCGGATGCGTATCGTTGAGCTGGATCGAGACCTTCTCAGGCAGCGAGGTGAAATCGGGATATTGCTGCAAATGGCGGCGCAGAATGTCCTGCAGCGAGGCGGAGGAGAAGAAGAACTCCTGCCGCAGGCGCAGTTCCTGACCGGCCGGCGTCGCATCGGCGGGGTAGAGAACCCGCGTCAGGCTTTCCGCCTTGTTGCTTTCGCGCAAGGCGCCGATATGGTCGCCGGCGTTGAAGGCGGCCAGCAGAATGGGGTCGATAGGCTGCGCCGACCACAGGCGGAGCGTATTGACGCGGGTGCCGCGCCAGCCGACGACCGGCGTATCGTAAGCCATGGCGATGACGCGTTCAGCCGGTTTCCAGACGAAACGCTGCGGATCTTCATAACCGCCGATGGTTTCCACCGAGCCGCCGAAGCCGACCTCATAGGAGCTTTCGCGGCGCTCGAATTCCCAGGGGTTGCCGTGCGCCAGCCAGGTTTCCGGCAGTTCCACCTGCCATCCGTCCGCCATCTGCTGGCGGAAGAGGCCGTGCACGTAACGGATGCCGTAGCCATAGGCGGGAATGTCGACGGTCGCCATGGATTCCATGAAACAGGCCGCAAGCCGGCCGAGACCGCCATTGCCGAGCGCCGCATCCGGCTCCAGCCCGGCGATGACATCCAGATCGACGCCGAGCGAGGACAGGGCATCGCGGATTTCGTGCATCAGGCCGATATTGGAGATGGCGTCGCGCATCAGGCGGCCGATCAGGAATTCGAGCGACAGGTAATAAACGCGCTTGGAATTGTTGGCATAGGCCTTGCGGGTGGATTCCATCCACTTGTCGATGATGCGGTCGCGCACGACGAGGATTGTTGCAGTCAGCCAGTCATGGGGCTTGGCAACCTTGACATCCTTGCCGATACGGTAGGTGAGGCGTTCGATGATTTCCGACGCCATGATTTCCGGGTTGGAACTGCGCGGGGCGGGACGGGGAAGATCGGCGGCGTTAAGATTATTGATCATTGGTCGGTCAGCACCTTGGTGGGAGGAGAGGGTCTGATGAGGTCGATCCGGTTTGCCTTTGCTGATGCCAGTTTATGCATCGATATGGAGGCGTGGCAACAGCAATTTTTTCGGAAAATTGAACAGCTTAGCGCAATGAAAAATAAGTGTTTTTCTCGGCGCCCAAAGGATCGCCGAAGGCATTGATCGCCCTGTCTGCGCCGTTCTTCAGCGGATTTTCTTGGTCCTTGCGATGCCGGGCATCGCTCGGAAAAGGGGAAGAGGCTGCAATACTTCTGAAATGGTTCACCGGTCCTGAAATCTGTTTCGAACTATCGGATCACACACTAGCCTTCGCGGTTGTGAAAATTCAATGAAAATAAACAGGGCGGCGCTGCCGCCGCGCCGACCTGTGGTGGCGCGGGTGTAAAAACCGGCTGCGATCATCGCCAATGGCGCTGTTTACGGCAGGAGAAAAGGCTCCATCGCCATCTCCCCGGCGCGGATCGTCACCCTGGTATTGGGGGGAACGGCGCACCAGGGCGCGCAATCGAAGGAAAAGGGTTCGGAACTCAATGCGATGCCGTCATCGAGCCCTCGCCAGTAGAGTGTCGGCGGCTTGTCGTCGCTCGACCAGCGGAAGGCATGCAGGCAATCGCCATCCATCAGGACGGCGCTGAATCGCAGCGCGGAAGACACGCCTGCCGCCATCATCTTTTCCTGGCAAAGCCGCAGCGCGGTGGAAATGGCGCGAACCGGCTCGGTGTCGAGGCCATGCCCGGCGGCAATCAGGAAAATGGCTTCGCTGTCTCCGGTACCGCGACGGGATGCATAGATATCGTCGGGGATGAGGGAATCGATGTCGCGCCTGATCTGCTCGTAACCGCCGATCTGGCCGTTATGCATGAACAGGTATCGCCCATGCGCAAAGGGATGGCAGTTGGCGCGGGACACTTCGCCTGATGTGGCGGAGCGGACATGGGCCATGAACATGCCCGAGCGGAGCTGGTGGCAAAGCGCCGCCAGATTGGCGTCGGACCAGGCGGGTCGGGTGTCGCGAAAAACGCCGGGCGTTCCGCGTTCGCCATACCAGCCAAGGCCGCAGCCATCGCCATTGACGACGGTTTTTGCTTCCCTTGCGGCCATGGACTGGCTGACCAGCGATGCTTCCGGCTCGATCAGCAGACTGTCGAGCCAGACCGGTTTACCGGAATAGGCAAAGAGGCGGCACATTCATGCGGCTCTGTTCAGGGCCTTGTTTCCGAGCGCGAAGCCGACGGCGGCCTTCGCGTGAATGGCGGTCGAATCGTAACCCGGCAGCGGCAGGGCATCGGGATCGATCAGCAGCGAAATCTCGGTGCAGCCGAGAATGACGGAATCGACGCCAAGTGCGCGGGCCTTCTCGATGACTGCGAGATAGCGCTCGCGCGAGCAGGACTTGATTTCGCCCTGGCAGAGTTCACCGAAGATGATGTCGTGGATCGCAACCCGGTCTTCCGCATCGGGAACGACCACCTCGATACCGTGGCGGCGCATGCGGTCGGTGTAGAAGCCGTGTTCCATCGTGTAACGGGTGGCGAGCAGCAGCGGCTTGCGGCGTCCGTCCGCCTTCAGGGCTGCGGCGGTTTCATCGATGATGTCGATCAACGCCACGCCGGACATCTTCTCCACGGTGTCCGCGACAAGATGCATGGTGTTGGTGCAGATCAGCACGCAATCGGCGCCCGCATTGGCAAGGCGCGCGCCGGCCGCACCCAGAAGCGCACCGGCCTCATCCCAGCGATCGGCCTTCTGAAGGGCGACGACCTCGGAAAAATCGAGCGAATGCATGACGATGTCGGCCGAAACCAGCCCGCCGCGGCTGTCGCGCACGGCCTCGTTGATCATGCGGTAATAGGTTGCGGTGGATTCCCAGCTCATGCCGCCGATCAGGCCGATCCGTTTCATAAGAGTTCCCTTATCAAGTTTGATTGAAAATAAGAATGCCATCGTCGGGACGAAAACGGCATGCGTTTTTGCAGGGATTTCACGGCGAAAATGCAAAATTGTGGCGCTATTTATCTAAATATCGCAAGTCTATTGCGTCATTGCGTTAACCTGTGCATTCTTTATCGATGATTGATGATCGCGACCGCCGAATCCTTGCGATTCTCCAGGAAAATGCAGAAACGCCGCTCGCCGACATTGCGGAGGAAGTGTCGCTGTCGCTGTCCGCCTGTTCACGGCGTATTACGCGGTTGCGGGCGGAAGGTTATGTAACGGGTACGATGGCGCTGCTCGACCGGCGCAAGATCAACCTGCCGACCACGGTTTTCCTGCTGGTGAGAACCGGCCTGCATGCGGAGGACTGGCTGGACCGGTTCCATGCCGCCGTCAGCACCATACCGGAAATTGTCGAGGTTCACCGGCTGACCGGCAATTTCGACTATATTCTGAAACTCGTGCTGCCGAATGTCGAATATTACGACACGATCTACAAACAGATCCTGCGCCGCGTCGAGCTTTACGACATGTCGGCCTATATCTCCATGGAGACGGTGAAGCTCTCGTCTTCCCTGCCGACGACACATATCTGAGCGATCATCGAGCCTTGATCAGCGCCCCGCCATAAAACGAACACCGAAGCGGAAGCTTCGCGTCTCGCCCGGTTGCAGCGCAATCGTATCCGCGAGTTCCGGCTGGTTGAAGGCGTTGGTCGGCGTTTCCACCGGTTCGAGCGCGATGGATTGCCGCCTGTCGCGGGCGAGCGTATCGCCGGTGAAGACATGCATGTGCCCGCGCTCCTGCCAGACCGTCAGGCTCGAACCGTCGTGCCGGTTTTCGAGCCTCGTTTCGTAAAGCCCGTTTTCGGATGCGATGAGGTCGGTGAAGCAGATATCGAGCACATGGCCGGCCAAGGGCGCATGGAGAAAGCGGGTGTCGTCCTGTTTGACCACCCCGCCCTGTGGGTTGCGCAGGGGGATCAGGTCTTCGTCTGTTTCAATCGCCGTTCGCGAGGGCAGTGTGAGAAGAAGGTCGTCGATAGACGTCGTGCCGGGCAGGCGGAAATAGGGATGCCAGCCGGCGGCGAAAGGCAGGGGCCGGTCATCGCGATTGATGCCGCGTATGTCGATGGTGACCTCATGGCTGGAAAAGCGATATTCCACCTCGATGGCGAGACGGTAGGGATAACCCTTGAAATCCGCAGGCGCTATTTCGGCGCGGAAGACGAGGATGCGACCGCCGTTTTCCTCGAAAGACTGCGCAAGCGCGAAGGGCAGGGCTCTGGCAAATCCGTGGAAGACGAGGGCTTCATGGGCAAGCACCGGTTCGATGCGGTGCATCTGCTCGCCAAAACTGAACCGACCATCCGGAATGCGATTGGTGAAGGGTGCGAGAATGCCGTTTCTCACGCCGTTTTGCGACTGCATTTCGGCGGGCGTCGAATATCCGTCGACAAGATTTTCGCCTTCGCCGCCATCGGCAGAGATCGGCCGCCAGCTTAAAAGCGTCGCGCCCTCATAAGCGATTTCGGCAGTGAAACCGTTTCCAGAAACAGTCAGACCGGCAATCCCCGTGCCTGTGGTGGAGGGTGTCATCGGGAAATTGTCCTTTGCATGCATGCGTCTGCGGTCATCGGGGCAGCCGCCGTGCCGATTCGCCCGATCATCTTCGCTGAAGGACAATTTCGCAATGGCCGTTAAAGGCCCGTTAGGGCTGTATCAACAGGCTCCTGCCATCCATGTCTGCCGGGCAAATCAGTCCGGAAAGGTTCGTTTCGCGCCGCTGAAATATTCCATCAGCGCGGCCTGATCCTCCCCACCCAGCCCGGCCGCCGTCAGCATGCGGTGCACCTCGGCGCAAACCGCCGTCAGCGGCATGGCCGTGTTGGTGCGCCGGGCGAGATCCTGCGCGCCGTTGAGGTCTTTCACCATATTGTCGATGCGGCCGGTGCGGCGGTAATCCTTCGCCACATAACGCGGCATATATTCCTGCAGGATGGCGCTGTCGGCGCGGCCGCCCTTCAGCGCCTGCGGTATTTTGGCGGCATCGACGCCGGCATCCAGCGCAAGCTGGGTTGCTTCCGCCACCGCAAGGAAGTTCAGCCCGCACAGAACCTGGTTGATGAGTTTCGTCGTCTGCCCCGCGCCGCAGGGTCCCATGTGGGTATAATTGCTGGCCACATGCCGCAGCACGCGATGCGCATCGGCCACATCCGTTTCGCTGCCGCCGGCCATCAGCGTCAATTGCCCGATGAGCGCCTTGGGCGCGCCACCCGAAAGCGGGCTGTCCACCCAGCGCAGGCCTTTTTCCGCAGCATCGACCGCCAGTTCCTTCGTCGCTTCCGGATCGATGGAGGACATGTCGATGATGAGCGTGCCGGGCTTCGCCCCCGCCGCCACACCATCCTTGCCGAAGATGGCGATGCGAACGATTTTCGGCGAATTGAGGCTGAGGATGACCACATCGGAAACCGAAGCCGCTTCCGCCGCCGTACCCGCGCTCTGCGCGCCAAGGCTCGTCAGCGCCGCCACCTTTTCCGCATCCAGATCGAAAACCGTCAGCTGATTGCCGGTCTCGATGAGCCGTGTGCCGATTGCCCCGCCCATGGCGCCAGCGCCGATCAGGGCGACTTTGTTCTTCTCGGTCATGGTGTTCACGGCCTCCTCCCAAAGTGTCGTGGTGTCGTCGGTTCAAAACCGGATGGCGGCCGCAGCCGGCCATCCGGTTTCGGTGTTTTTAAAGCGAAGCGGTGATGCCGCCGTCGACATAGAGAATATGTCCGTTCACGAAGGACGAGGCATCGGACGACAGGAAGATGCAGGCGCCGACAAGCTCTTCGACCTTGCCCCAGCGACCGGCGGGCGTACGCTTTTCAAGCCATGCCGAGAAGGTCGCGTCCGCCACCAGGGCCGCGTTGAGCGGCGTGTCGAAATAGCCGGGTGCGATGGCGTTGCATTGCAGGCCGTATTTGGCCCAATCCGTCGCCATGCCTTTCGTCAGGTTGCCGACGGCGCCCTTGGTGGCGGTGTAGGGCGCGATGCCGGGGCGGGCAAGGGCGGTCTGAACGCTGGCGATGTTGATGATCTTGCCACGGCCGCGGCTGATCATGTGGCGCGCGGCCGCCTGTCCGGCGTGGAACACCGAGGCGATGTTGGTCTGCAGCAGGCGCTCGAAGGCATCCGCCGGAAAATCCTCGAGCGGCGTGCGATGCTGCATGCCGGCATTGTTGACCAGAATATCGATGGGACCGACTTCCGCCTCGAAACCGTCGATGGCCTTGCGCACCGCTTCATGATCGGTGGCATCGAAGGCAAGCGTTTTCGCGCCCTTGATGCCGGCGGCGGCAGCTTTCAGCTTCGCCTCGTCGCGCCCGTTCAGCACCACTTCCGCTCCCGCTTCCGCCAGCCCTTGCGCCAGCGCGAAGCCGATGCCCTGGGACGAACCCGTGATCAGGGCGCGGCGGCCGGAAAGATCGAACAATTTAAGGCCCACTGTTTCCTCCAGTCTCTCGACATTGCATTCATACAGGTTTATGTTATCGATAACATTCATCCCTTTCAGACGTGGATGTCAAGGCTTAAACGCCCGGTTTCGGTACGGATCGGGCGGGTGGGGAGGCGGCACGACGTGCAAATGCGCGGCAGGCGGCGGTGACAGGGATGCGGATTATTTTGTCGCGCCGCTCAAGCGCGATGTCGAACGGGAGATATTTATGAGAGCGATTGTTGCCCATGGGGCAAAGGATGTGCGCATCGAGGAGCGGCCCGAGGAAGCGCCTGGGCCGGGAGAAGTGCGGCTTCGTCTGGTCCGGGGCGGAATTTGCGGCAGCGATCTGCATTATTACAACCATGGCGGCTTCGGCGCGGTACGGCTTCGTGAACCCATGGTGCTCGGCCATGAAGTCTCCGCCGTCATCGAAGAACTGGGCGAGGGCGTGGAAGGGCTGAAGGTCGGCGGTCTGGTTGCCGTTTCGCCGTCCCGCCCATGCCGAACCTGCCGCTTCTGCCAGGAAGGCCTGCACAACCAGTGCCTCAACATGCGCTTTTATGGCAGCGCCATGCCTTTCCCGCATATTCAGGGCGCTTTCCGTGAGGTTCTGGTGGCCGACGCCCTGCAATGCGTGCCGGCCGATGGCCTGAGCGCCGGTGAGGCGGCCATGGCGGAGCCGCTGGCGGTAACGCTGCATGCCACGCGCCGCGCCGGCGATTTGCTGGGGAAACGCGTGCTCGTCACCGGTTGCGGCCCGATCGGCATCCTCTCCATTCTGGCGGCACGTCGGGCCGGCGCAGCTGAGATCGTCGCGACCGATCTTTCCGATTTCACGCTTGCCAAGGCGCGTGAGGCGGGTGCGGATCGTGTCATCAACAGCAAGGATGAGCCCGACGCACTTGCCGCCTATGGCGCGAACAAGGGAACCTTCGATGTTCTCTATGAATGCTCTGGCGCCGCCGTGGCGCTTGCCGGCGGTATTGCCGCGCTTCGTCCGCGCGGCATCATCGTCCAGCTCGGCCTTGGCGGCGATATGAGCCTGCCGATGATGGCGATCACCGCCAAGGAACTGGATCTGCGCGGCTCTTTCCGCTTCCACGAGGAATTCGCCACCGGGGTCGAATTGATGCGCAAGGGCCTGATCGACGTCAAGCCGTTCATCACCCAGACCGTCGATCTCGCCGACGCCATCTCGGCCTTCGAATTCGCCTCGGACCGCAGCCGTGCGATGAAGGTGCAGATCGCTTTTTCGTAAGCAAGGTTTCTACGCGCGAATGCGCCGACGTTTCGATTGGCGGCGGGTCATCCCGCCGCCGATTTTTTTCGGCGGGTTCTTGCCCGTGGAGACTCGTGAAGATGTTATCGATATCATAAACTGTTTAGGTACGTCATTCCGGCCTTGAGCCGGAATCTAGCCGACGCGCGTCTGCGCGGCGAGAGAGTCCTTTCAACCCAAGGACTTGGGCTGGCTGGATTCCGGCTCAAGGCCGGAATGACGGAGGAAGAGCGACAGGCCCAGCAAACGCCCGGCCCGTCATAAAGCCCTAACACGACCGCCGCATATTTTGCCCCGTGCTGTACCCACGACCGTCTTTACCGGCGTCGTCTCTGCCCATTTGCACATTTTGACGCAGGTCAAAAAGGTGATTTGCCGCTCGTCGTTTTTTGCGTTATCGAAATTTCAGAAATTACTGAAAATTCAGGAAACGTAAAAATGCCGACCAGCCTGTCCCCGCTCGTTCAGTCCTTCGTGCTGCATTTCGGTGAGATGGGCAGCCGCTGGGGCATCAACCGCACCGTCGGCCAAGTCTATGCTTTGCTTTATATTTCGCCGCAGCCGTTGTGTGCGGACGAGATTGTGGAGGCGCTCGGCATTTCCCGTTCCAACGTGTCGATGAGCCTGAAGGAGTTGCAGGCGTGGAACCTTGCAATTCTCAAGCATTTTCCCGGCGACCGGCGCGATTTTTTCACGACGCCTGACGATGTCTGGCAAATTCTCCGCACCCTTGCCGAAGAGCGCAAGAAGCGCGAGATCGATCCCACGCTCAGCGTGCTGCGCGAAATTCTGATGGAGACGCCGGAAAACGAAGATGAGCGGCATGCGCAAAAGCGCATCGACGAGATGAAGACGCTGATCGAGCAGCTGACCGGCTGGTATGACGATGTGAAGCGGCTGGAGACGGAAAGGCTGGCTTCGCTTCTGGCGCTCGGTTCGAAGGTCACGAAGCTTCTGGAGGCCAAGGACAAGATCGTCTCCCTCGCCAGACCCCGTGGCGCTAAGAAGGACGGGTGAGGAGATCGGCCGTGAGCATGTCCGTGGAAATACGCCAGGGGACCAATGGTGACGGGTCAGTCTGTCCCGCTCCGGTTGGAGTCTCGCCCGACGCGACGCGGCGGCGCTTCTTCAGCAAGGCCAATCGCAAAACCTCTCGCGACAGAGCGGCCGGGCGGGCGAAAATGACAGGCGCGCCGGCGGTTGGGAGATCCGTTGCCTTGCTGCATGTGCTGGCGGCTTTGCTCTGGCTGCCGCAGGCAGGTTTGCTTGCCTTTTCAGTCGGAAGAATTGCCGATGGCGCGCCGATGATGGCGATCGTGCCGGCTGCGGCCGCGGTTCTCATCCTCGGCCTCATCAAGGCATGGCTGGAAAAGATCGCGGCGCGGCTGTCGTTTCGCGCTGCCCGTACCGTGCTGTCGCAGCGGCGGCTGGAAGCGCTGCAGGCCGTGGCGAAGGTTTCCCCGCTCGATCTGTCGCGCACCGCCTCCGGTGAGGCGGCAGGCGTCGTGGCCGAGGCGGCGGAAGCGCTGGTGCCCTATCTTTCCCGCTTCCAGCCAGCGCGGATGAAGGCGACCATCGTGCCGCTGGTTTTCGTGCTGGCGATCCTGCCCTTTACCTGGATTGCGGCGCTGGTGCTGTTGCTCGCCATGCCAACCATCCCGCTTTTCATGGCGCTCATCGGCTGGCAGGCCAAGGCCGCCAGCGAAAAGCAGCTTGCCGAGACGGGCAATATGAATGCCTTCCTGCTCGACCGCCTACGCGGGCTGGAAACGATCCGCACGCTTAAAGCCGTCGATCTGACGGCGGAGCGTCTCAGCGCCGATGCGCAAAACCTCAAGAAGCGGACGATGGCGTTGCTCAGGATCGCTTTTCTCTCCTCGGCGGTGTTGGAGCTTTTCGCAGCGCTCGGCGTTGCCATGACCGCCGTCTATATCGGTTTTCATCTGCTCGGTTTTCTGGATTTCGGCGCCTGGGGTCACAAGCTGACGCTTGCCGAAGGTCTTTTCATCCTGCTGCTGGCGCCGGCCTTTTTCGAGCCGCTGCGGGAACTCTCCGCCGTCTGGCACGACCGCGCCGCCGGTGAAGCAGCACTTGATGCGCTCGGCAAATTGACGGCCGGCGGTGCGGCCATCGCCGGCGAGGGCGCGGATGTGGCGTCTGTCCCATCCCCGACGCCCGGTCTGCTGGAGATCGACAATCTCTCCTTCGCTTATCCGAATGCTCCACCTGTCATCCAAAATCTCAACCTGACGGTTCAGCAGGGTGAGCGCGTTGCGATTCTTGGGCCTTCCGGTTGTGGCAAATCCACTGTACTCTCCTTGATTGCCGGGTTGGCCGAGGCTGGAGAGGGCTCGATCAGGATCGGCGGCGTCAAGCTCGATAATGCGACGGCGGATGGGCTGCGCAGGACGATCGGCTGGGTCAGCCAGAAGCCGTTCTTTTTTGCCGGTTCGCTGAAGGCGAATATTCGCTTCGGCCGTTCGGTTGTCAGTGACGGTATGGTGGAAGAGACGCTGCGCCGCACCGGGCTCGATGGCTTGTCGCAGGCGCGCCGGAATCTGCAGATCGGCGATGGCGGATATGGAATCTCGGGCGGGGAGGCGGTGCGGCTTGCCATTGCGCGTGCTTTCGCAGACCCCGCAACGCAGCTTGTTCTGGCCGATGAGCCGACAGCCCATCTCGACCGGGAAACGGCTGCTCTCGTCACGGATAACCTGCTGCAACTGGCAAATGGCAGGACATTGATCGTCGCGACCCATGATCCGGTGCTTGCGGCGCGCATGGACAGGATCGTGGATATGACGGCGATCCATTCGAGGGGGCAGCCATGATCGCGCGTTTTGCGATATTGAAACCCATTATCGGCCTGTTCTGGTCGGCACGGCGCGGCATGCTGCTGGCGGGCGCTGTTCTGGCGGTGACAACGGTGCTGGCGGGCATCGGCCTTCTCGGCGTTTCCGGCTGGTTCATCACCGCAACGGCGATTGCCGGTCTTCTGCCGGCAACGACCTATGCTTTCGATGTCTTTGCGCCTTCGGCCGCCATTCGTCTTCTGGCGCTGGCGCGCACCGCCGCCCGTTACGGCGAACGCATGACGACCCATGACGCCACGCTTTCCGTGCTCGCGGCACTTCGGGAAAAGCTGTTTCGCGGGTTTGCCGCGCCGCAGGCCGCGAAATCCCTGGAGGCGAGGCCTGCGCGCCTGCTGAACCGGCTGACGGCGGATATCGATGCGCTGGATTCGCTCTATCTGCGCGTGCTGGTTCCCGCCGCCGTGGCGGTCCTTGCTGCAATCGCGACAGGCCTCGGGCTTGCTTTTCTCCATCCTCTGGCGGGCATTCTGACGGCGGTTTTCCTCATCGCGGCGGGGCTTGGAATTTCGGTTCGCGCCGCCTTGCAGGCGGAAACATTCTCGCGCCGCCGGGCAATCGGGCTGGAAGCCCTTCGCGCCCGCACGGCCGATCTCGTGAGCGGGCAGACGGAGCTCTTGACCACCGGCCGCCTTTCCGCGCAGGTCGTGGCGGTGAAACGGGCGGATGATTACCTCTCTGCCTGCGATGATACCCTGAACCGTATCGAAACCAGTGCCGGTTTTTCCTTCGGGGTTTCCGCGGCCGTTCTTTTGAGTGCAGCCCTTCTCGGCATGGCCTGGCTTGCGGAACAGGGGGCGGTGAGCGCGCCGGCCGCAGCACTCGGGCTGCTCGTCTGTTTTGCCGCGCTGGAGCCTTTCACGGCGTTGCGTCGTGGGGCGATGGAGCTTGGGCGCACATTGTTTTCCGCAAGGCGCATCGCGCCGCGTCTTTCGGCAACGTCTGAAGGCCGCTGTCCCGTCTCGCCGGTCGACGGCATGGCGGCAGAGCTCAAAAATGTGCGTCTGGAGCGGGACGGGAACGACAATCCGATCCTGACGAATATCAACCTTGCAATCGCCTCCGGGGAACGGGTTGCCATCATCGGCCAGAGCGGTGCGGGCAAGACAAGCCTCATCCAGCTTCTGGCGGGTGAATTGCGGCCGGCTGCGGGCACGGTCAACGCCCTGCCGTCTACCCTGATGACGCAGCGAAGCCAGCTTTTCCGCGACAGCATCGCCGACAATCTGCGGCTGGCGAAACCCACCGCAACCGGGGCCGAGTTATGGGACGCGCTCGAGGCGGCGGGCCTTGCCGAACACGTCAAATCTTTGCCGACCGGGCTGGAGACAAGGCTTGGCGAGGCGGGCCAGGGGCTTTCCGGCGGCCAGTCGCGCCGGCTGGCGCTCGCCCGTTTCCTGCTCGCCGACCGGCCGCTCTGGCTTCTCGACGAGGTGACGGAAGGGCTGGATGGCGAGACCGCCCGCGACGTGCTCACCCGGCTGTTTGCGAGGGCGCAGGAAAAGACTGTCGTGATGATCACCCATAATCGCCGCGAGGCGGAATTTGCCGATCGCATCATCGTGCTGAAAGAGGGGCATCAATTTGATGAATGTCAAAGCGGCACCCCGGAATACGGCGTAGTGCTGGAGACACTGCGCCCGGACTGAGATTTTTTGAGAGCCGGCGTCGTCTTGAAAATGGAAGGCCGGCCTTCCGGAAAAGGTGGATAGGACTATGGAACTCGACATAGTGGCGCTGTCGCGCCTGCAATTTGCAGTGACGGCTTTATATCACTTTCTGTTCGTTCCCCTGACGATCGGACTATCGGTGGTGATCGCCATCATGGAAACGGTCTATGTCATGACCGGCCGCACGGTCTGGCGGCAGATGACGAAATTCTGGGGCACGTTGTTCGGCATCAACTTCGTGCTCGGCGTTTCCACCGGCATCGTCATGGAATTCCAGTTCGGCATGAACTGGAGTTATTACAGCCATTATGTCGGCGATATTTTCGGTGCGCCGCTGGCCATCGAGGGCATGATGGCCTTCTTCCTGGAAGCCACCTTCGTCGGCCTGTTCTTCTTCGGCTGGGACAAGCTGTCTAAACTCGGCCATCTCGTTGCGACATGGTGCGTGGCGCTCGGTTCGAATTTTTCGGCGCTGTGGATATTGATCGCCAATGGCTGGATGCAGAACCCGACGGGATCGGCCTTCAATCCCCAGACCATGCGCATGGAAGTGACCGACTTCTTCGAGGTCCTGTTCAACCCGGTTGCGCAGGCGAAGTTCGTCCACACGGTTTCCGCGGGCTATGTCACGGCCTCCATCTTCGTGCTCGGCGTTTCGGCTTGGTATGTGCTGAAAGGCCGTCATGTCGATCTCGCCAAGCGCTCGATGACGGTCGCCGCCTCCTTCGGTCTGGCGTCCGCGCTGTCGGTCGTCGTGCTGGGTGATGAAAGCGGCTATCTCTCCACCGAACACCAGAAGATGAAACTCGCCTCCATCGAGGCCATGTGGGAAACCGAGCCGGCCCCGGCCCCTTTCACGGCCATCGGTTTTCCCGATCAGGAAGCGCGCGAAACGCATTTCGCCGTGAAGATCCCGTGGGTGATGGGCCTCATCGGCACCCGCTCGCTCGACACGCAAATTCCGGGCATCAACGATCTGGTGGAGCAGGCCAAGACCCGCATCCGCGACGGTATCAAGGCCTATGACGCGTTGATGCAGATACGCGCCACCGGCAAGGGCGCGGAGTTGCCGGAAGAGGTGCGCGGCACCTTTGCCGAACTCGGCCATGAGCTCGGTTATGCCCTGCTGCTGAAACGATATGTCGACGATCCGCGCCAGGCGAATGAAGAGCAGATCGCCAGGGCGGCGGCGGATACCATTCCGCATGTTCCGACCCTGTTCTGGGCGTTCCGCATCATGGTCGGCCTTGGCATCTTCTTCATCCTGCTGACGGCGACGTTCTTTTATCTTTCGGCCCGCCGCCGTCTGGATCATTATCCGTTGCTGCTGAAAGTGGCGGTCTTCGCCATTCCCCTGCCGTGGATCGCTGCGGAAATGGGCTGGGTGGTGGCCGAATTCGGCCGTCAGCCATGGATCATCGAGGGCGTGCTGCCCACGGCGGCGGCCGTCTCCAGCCTCAGCGCCTCCACGGTCCTCATCACGCTCCTGTGTTTCATCGCCATCTACACGGTGCTGTTCATCGTCGAAATGGGGCTGATGCTGAAGGCGATCCGCAAGGGGCCTGAGCCGGACCATGAGCCGGAAGCGCCGCTCGTTCCTGAAAAACTCGTCGCTGCGGAGTAAACGATCATGATATTGCACCAACTCATCGACTACGAAATCCTCCGCGTCATCTGGTGGCTGCTGCTCGGCGTGGTGCTGATCGGTTTTGCCGTGACCGGCGGTTTCGATCTCGGCACCGGCGCGCTGCTGCCCTTCGTGGCGAAAACGGACATTGAGCGGCGTGTCGTCATCAATTCCATCGGCCCCGTCTGGGAAGGCAATCAGGTCTGGCTCATCCTTGGCGGCGGCGCGATCTTCGCCGCCTGGCCGCCGCTTTATGCGGTGTCGTTTTCAGGGTTTTACCTGGCGATGTTCGCCACCCTGTTTGCGCTGATCCTGCGGCCGGTCGGTTTCAAATATCGCTCCAAGCGTGAAAGCGCCGCCTGGCGCACCGGCTGGGACTGGGCGCTCTTCATCGGCGGCTTCGTTCCCGCGCTGATCTTCGGTGTGGCCATCGGCAATGTGCTGCAGGGCGTTCCCTTCCACCTCAATGACGACCTCAGAATTTTCTATGACGGCACGACGCTGTTCGAGCTTCTGAACCCCTACGCCATCCTCTGCGGTCTCGTTTCCGTCGCCATGCTCATCATGCACGGGGCGGCATGGCTGGTGCTGAAGACGGATGGTCCGGTCGCGGCCCGCGCGCGCGGTTTCGGCAGCATTGCGGCGCTTGCCACCACCGTTCTTTTTGCGCTCGGCGGCGTCTTTCTGTGGCTCGGTGTCGATGGCTATCGCTTCACCTCGGAGGTCGTGACCGACGGTCCGTCCAATCCGCTGTCGAAGACGGTGGAGGTTGCGGGCGGTGTCTGGTTTGCCAATTATGCGGCGCATCCCTGGATGATGCTGGCGCCGGCGCTCGGTCTTGTCTTCCCGCTCGTCGCTTTCGTCTTGTTCCGGGCCCGCAGGGAAGTGCTGGCGCTGCTTTCCAGCTCGCTTGCCATTTTCGGCATCATCGCAACGGTGGGGCTGACGATGTTTCCCTTCATCCTGCCGTCTTCGGTCGATCCGAAATCGAGCCTGACGGTCTGGGATGCATCTTCCAGCCATATGACGCTGTTCATCATGCTGGTCGTCGCCCTCATCTTCATCCCGATCATCGTCGCCTATACGTCATGGGTCTATCGCGTGCTGTGGGGCAAGGTGGATGAAAAGGCGATCCGCGACGACAGCGGTCATGCTTATTGATTGAGAAAGAAGGAGATCGAACATGTGGTATTTCGCCTGGCTGCTCGGCCTGCCTCTTGCCGCCATCTTCGCCGTCATGAACGCCATGTGGTATGAGTTGATGGAAGAAAACGCGAAAAAGGCCGAAGCGAAGCTGGATAAATAGGGCCTCGGCGGAAGCCTCTCCTCCGTCATGCCGGATCTGGTCGGGGGTGACGGAGTGCGGATGATGCAACTCCGCCAAATATAAAAGGGCGGCATCCGGTTGGGATGCCGTCCTTTTGGGTACACAGCCGTGCCTGCGACGCGCGACGTCAGTGGATCGCGATGCCGCGCTTGTCCGCTTCTTCCTTGATGATGTCTTCGACGATGGCTCTCTTGAGATTTGGATTTCCCAGAAGATAGTCGTCGGCGATCTCGAAGATCGATTTCGGATTCTCGGTC
The DNA here is from genome assembly GCF_015704895.1 of Agrobacterium leguminum. Lineage (GTDB taxonomy): Bacteria > Pseudomonadota > Alphaproteobacteria > Rhizobiales > Rhizobiaceae > Agrobacterium > Agrobacterium leguminum. Next base: position 230,365 of record NZ_JADQWB010000006.1, read on the forward strand.
CTGTGCAGGGTGTCGAGGTCCTGGCCGATCTGCTCTCGAAGGCTGTAATAGTCGTCCATCGCGGCGCTCCCGTTTATCGGTTCAATCCAGAAGGTCGGCCGGAACCTTGCCGCCATTTTCGGACAGTTTCTTGATGACGGCCTTGTGCAGCCAGATGTTCATGGTCGCCGAATCCGAAGTATCGCCGGTATAGCCGAGTTCACCGGCCAGCTCCTTTCGGGCGCTGAGGCTGCTGTCCAGATTGAGCGCTTTCAGAAGGTCGACGATCGAATGTTTCCAGTCGAGTTTCTGGCCATTCTGCTTGACCGCCGCATCGAGGATCGAAGCGACGTCGACATTGCCGGCGGGGGCCGGAGCCGCGGCTGTCGGCGCCGGTGCTGCCGGTGCGGCCGGGCTTGCCGTGGCTGCCGGCGTGCCGGCCGGAGCCGAAGTCTGCGGTGCGGCCTCGGCCTTGCCGAAAATAGCGTTCTTGATCTTGTCGAAAAAGCTCATGGTGTCCTCCCCTTAGCGGCGAAATGCCCGCCCGACGGCGATGAGAATGCAGGCGCCGATGAAACCGGCGATGAGATAGCCAATCCAGCCTCCGAGCGAAATGCCCACGAGCCCCAGAAGGAAATTGGCGACGATGGCGCCGACAATGCCGAGGATAATGTTCATGAAAAGACCCATATTGCTTTTCATGAACTGTTCGGCGAGCCAACCGGCTACGCCGCCGATGATGATTGCTGCAATCCAGCCAACTTGTGCGTCTTCCATAACAAGCCTTTCCTTTGTGAGAGAGGTCCGCAGGCATATGGACAGGCTTTTGCGCGCACTGATCCCCCCGCCTTGAATAGACCTCAGGCGGAGCAATAACGGCGATATGGGCGATTGGTTCCGTGCGGCGAACTATGCGCCGCATATTCTTTAGCTCTGGCTTTGAAAGTCGAGGCCGATATCGAGAACCGGCGCGCTGTGGGTCAGCCAGCCGACGGAGATGAGATCGATGCCGGTTGCGGCGATGGCTGCGGCCGTCTGCGGATTGATGCGGCCGGACGCTTCGGTAATGGCGCGACCGGCGACGATCCCCACCGCCTCGCGTAGCTGTTCGGGTGTCATATTGTCGAGAAGAACCGCATCGACGCCCTCATCCATGACCTCGCGCAACTGCGCAAGCGTATCGACCTCCACCTCGATCTTGACGAGATGCCCCACGCCCTGCCGGGCGCGGTGGATGGCGTCGCGCACGCCGCCCGCTACCGCGATATGGTTGTCCTTGATGAGAACGGCGTCATAAAGCGCAAACCGGTGGTTCATGCCGCCGCCGGCGCGCACGGCATATTTTTCCAGCGCTCTCAGCCCCGGCGTCGTCTTGCGGGTGCAGGCGACCGAGGCCTTGGTGCCGGCAATGGCGGCAGCGATTTTTGCGGTGACGGAAGCGATGCCCGACAGGTGGCCGAGAAAATTCAGCGCCGTGCGCTCCGCCGTCAGAAGGCCGCGCGAGGGGCCTTCGATCGTTGCGATGATATCGCCGGGCGCCACGGCGGCCCCATCCTGCACATGCCGTTTCATCACGATGGCCGGATCCACGAGCTGGAAAGCCAGTTCCGCCGCGTCGAGACCGGCAATAACGCCCGGTTCGCGCGCGGCCATGACGACGACCGAGCGATGATCGGCGGGAATGACGGCGGCGGACGTGATGTCGCCCGCCAGTCCAAGGTCTTCCAGAAGAGCGTTGCGCACGAGCGGTTCGATGATGAGGCGTGGCAAGGGTGAAAGGGTCATGTCAGGCGCTCCGCGCAAGGCTGGCCGAAGAATGGCTGGAAGAGGAGAATTCATGGGCGATGGTGAGGACGTCGCTGAGGTTCAGCCTGCGCCTCGTGGCCGTTGTATGTTTTTCAGGGAAATCGTCACGGAAATGCGCGCCGCGCGATTCCGTGCGCAGCGCCGCAAAGACGGCGATGGCCAGCGCGACAAGGGCAGGATCGGATGCCGGGCCGCTCCGCTCAGCCAGTGGCAGAAGATCGCGGATCGCGCCCGTCAGCCCTTCCGCATGTCTTACGATGCCGAGATGGCGGGAAACGATGGGCCGGACGGGGGAGAGGTCGGCTGCCGGGAAATCGGGCACTGGAAGTGCCGCGATATCCGCTGCCTGTTTTCCCACATATGCCGGCCTGCCGGCAATGTCTTGCGCCGCGCGCATGCCCATGGCCGCCGCTTCCAGCAGGGAATTGCTGGCAAGCCGGTTCGCGCCATGCAGACCCGTGCAGGCGGTTTCGCCGGCAACCCACAGGCCCGGCACCGTGCTTCGGCCTTTACCATCGGTGGCGACGCCGCCCATATGGTAATGCACCGCCGGGCGCACCGGAACAAGCTCACGGGCGGGGTCTATCCCGGCTTCGCGGCAGAGCAGGTCGATCGAGGGGAAGCGGGCGGAAAAGCCGGAGCCGAGCGCCTTGCGGGCATCGAGAAAGACCTTGCCGCCACGCAATATTTCGCGGTCGATGGCGCGGGCGACAATATCGCGGGAGGCGAGTTCCGCACCCGGAACGGCAGCCATGAAACGTTCGCCGTTTTCGTTGAGAAGCAGCGCGCCTTCGCCCCGCACCGCTTCGCTCACCAGCGCCAGCGGCCGTCTGGGCGAGGAAAGCGCCGTTGGGTGGAATTGCACGAATTCCATATCGGCGAGGATGGCGCCGGCGCGGGCGGCGAGCATGATGCCCTGCCCGAAATTGCCTGAGGGATTGGTCGTCGCCTCATAAAGCCCGCCGAGGCCGCCGGTGGCGAGAACAATCTGATTTGCCGGCAAAGTGAAGCAGCCTTTTGGCCCGATGCAGGCGAGGCCGGCGATGACACCGTCTTCCGTCAGCAGGCGGCGAACCTCCGTGCCTTCCAGAACGGTTATAGAGGGCGTGCGAAGAACGGCGGCGGCGAGAGCCCTGACGATGGCCGCGCCCGACCCGTCGCCTTCGGCATGCAGGATGCGCCTTCTGCCATGGGCGGCCTCCAGCCCGAAAACGAGCCTGCCCTCGGCATCCCGGTCGAAGCGCACCCCGGCCCGCTCCAGCGCCTCGATGACGGCGGGAGCGGCGGAAACGATCTCTGCGGCCATTTCCGCGTCGCAGAGGCCGTCGCCAGCGGCGAGCGTATCGGCAAGATGCAGCGCGGCGCTATCGTCCGGCCCGAGGCTGGCGGCAATGCCGCCCTGCGCCCAGGCGCTGGAGGTCTCGCCGCCGAGAACGCCGCGTGTCAGAAGCAGTACGGGCTGCGGCGCGAGCGTCAGCGCTGCCATCAGGCCCGCAATGCCGCTGCCGACAATCACCGTCCAGCCCGTATGCGACGGGAGGCGTTCGCTCATACTTCCAGCATCCTTTCCACGGCGCGGCGGGCGGCGACAGCGATGGCCGGGTCGACCGTCACTTCGTGGCGGTTTTCCTCAAGGGCCGTGCGGATATTGCCAAGCGTGATGCGCTTCATATGCGGGCAGAGATTGCAGGGGCGGATGAATTCGACATCCGGGTGATGCACGGCGACATTGTCGCTCATCGAGCATTCCGTCAAAAGCACCACGCGGGCGGGGCGCTCGCGGCCGACATAATCCGACATGACGGCGGTGGAGCCGGAAAAATCCGCAGCCTCGACGACATCGGGCGGACATTCCGGATGCGCCAGCACGGTGACGCCCGGATGGCTTTCGCGCAATTCGCGAATATCATCGGCGGTGAAAAGCTCGTGCACCTCGCAATGGCCGCGCCAGGCGATCAGTTCGACATTGGTTTCCCGCGCCACGTTCTTCGCCAGATATTCATCCGGCAACATCAGCACGCGCGGCACGCCGAGCGATTCCACCACCTGGCGGGCATTGCCGGAGGTGCAGCAGATGTCAGACGCCGCCTTCACCGCCGCAGACGTATTCACATAGGTCACGACCGGAACGCCGGGATAGGCCTTGCGCAGAAGCGCGATGTCCTCGGGCGTGATGGAATCGGCCAGCGAACAACCGGCGGCCATATCCGGAATGAGCACGGTTTTCTCCGGATTGAGCAGCTTTGCCGTCTCGGCCATGAAATGCACGCCGGCCAGAACGATGACATCCGCCTCCACTTCCATCGCCTTGCGGGCAAGGGCGAGGCTGTCGCCAACGATATCGGCGACGCCGTGGAAGATTTCCGGTGTCTGGTAATTATGGGCGAGGATGACGGCGTTGCGCTTGCGCTTCAGCTCGAGGATCGCCTCCACATCGTCCTGAAAGCCCATCCATTCGGCCTTGGGAATGACGCGGGCAACGCGGTCATAAAGGCTTGCGGCGGAAATCTGCTCGTTCACGGTGCTCTCCCATTTATACTCTTTTTGAGTATATCTAGGACAAAGACATATTCTCATTGTGAGCATATGTCAATTGCGGGAGAGCGGCAGTTTCGTTCCGGAAAGGGCGCGTTCATCGAGAACGGTCTGTCGGAAGCGGAAGAGCTTTGCCGGGCGTCCGCCGGTTTCGGTCGCCATCTCGCCGGTCTCTTCCACCAGCTGCTGCTGTTCGATCAGCCGACGGAAGTTCTGCTTGTGCAGCGTAAGCCCCGCCAGCGCCTCGATGGCGCGCTGTAGCTGCAGGAGCGTGAAGGCGTCGGCCATCAGTTCGAACACCACCGGGCGATATTTGATCTTGGCCCGCAGACGCGCGATGCCGGTGGCAAGGATGCGGCGGTGATCGGCAAACATCGGCCTGCCGAAATTGATCCGCGGTTCGCCCTGCGCCTCTTCGACCAGCCCGGCTTCATACAGCAACTCGTAACGCTGCAGGGTCAATTCCTCGTTCCAGCCGCCGCCATCGAGGCCGAAGGTGAAATCGGCCCGTAAATGGCGCTGGCTTTTGGAGGCGGGATCGGAATCCGCCCAGGCGCGCAGCCTGTCGATGATGCTGTCCAGAACTTCCGGGCGTCCCTGACGGTGATCCTCCCAGGGGAAATATTCGTACCAGCCGTGCCAGAGCGGGCGTTTGCCGCCGGAGGCTTCCTGTTCGCGAACCAGCCCGAGATAACCGATTGAGATGGTTCTGCCGCCTAAAATGTCGTTGTTGCGGTCGCGATCGGCGAAAGTATAGAGCTGTTCGAGATAACCGACGGGGTGATGGGTCTGTTCGTGAATCCATTCCCGCAAGCCGCTCTGGAGGGTTCTGTGCCCGAATTCGAACGGTCCCGACGGAAGTGCCGCACCTTCCCGAACGGTCATGACCCGCGGCTCATCCGTGGTGATGGCGGTGACGACGGCGATGAGTTCGGCATGGGCAAGCCCGATGGTCACGGCGGCTCCTCTGGTCGTTGGCGCAAGATCAATCTTCTTTGGCACAGGAAGGTTGCTTCGCCAACATGGCGGCCGAAAAGGGCTGTCGATAAGTAGTCTGACTGAAAACGGGACGCCATCAGATAAAAGGATGAATTCTTGTGGTTAGTCGTCCGTCATCTGATATGTTACAGACCCGCACGAGCATTTCAGACTGTAGAAGGCCGATGTTGGAAAACATATCTCTCGAAGAGACACTTGTGGGTTACTACACCTGGAATGTCGGGCAAAATCTGGTTTATCTGGATGCCGTGGCCGCCCGCCTGCGCGAATTTTCGCCGGAAGAAGCCGCCTGCGGCATTCCGGTCGAAGATTTCATCGCGCAGATCGAAAGCGGCTCGCGGGCGCGTGTCGCCAAGGCGGTCTATAATTCGCTGACGAATGGCGTGTTTTATGATCAGGAATACCGTATTGAGCTCAAAGTTGGCGGTTTCCGCTGGCTGCGGACAACGGGAAGAGTGATCCTGGATGGCGACCGGATCCCGATCATGGCCATGGGCACGGTGCGGGATGTCAGTGCCGGCAAGATTTTATTGATGTGATAAGCGGCGGACCTCTTCGCGAGGCGGCGGCCGATCGATTTTAAGTCGTTCATTGTTTTGATGTTGCGGTGACATGGTCCGGCAGATCGCAATTTTGCTGTTTCAGATCGTTCTGGCCATTGGCCTCGGCATAGCCGGCATCCGCATCGCCTCGCTCATCAATGGCGAGGCGACATCGGCGCCAGCAGGCCTTGCGGCCAATACGGAACTGCTGTGGACGACCTCGCCGGTGCGGGTCGATCCGCGTAGCCAAAATTACGAGCGCATTCCGACGCCTCCCGATCTCTATCCGCTGAAAATGCATGCGGACCAGCGCCTGCGCGTGATTTCCAGCAGCCGCTTCACTTTCAAGGGCAAGGAATTCCGCCTCGCCGGCGTGGAGGATGTCGAGCGCAACCGCGTCTGCACCGGCCTCGACGGCCGCCGTTACGCCTGCGGCCTCAACGCTTTCAAGGCGCTGGAGAACCGGCTGCGCGGCAGATATCTCGAATGTCGGACGGTGGAGGAAGGTGGTGCCGGCGGTTCCGTGGAGTGCCGGATCAACGGGCAGGATGTGCGGGCGCTGCTGCAATAGGCGATCAGCTTGCGAGATGCGCGAGAGCGACTGGCCGAAGAGAAGATATTTTTTGTCTGGGAAGGTTTGGTGGAGCTAAGCGGGATCGAACCGCTGACCTCTTGCATGCCATGCAAGCGCTCTCCCAGCTGAGCTATAGCCCCATAAGGGTTCCGGCATTTCTTCCGGTTCCGGGAACCGAAGCGGTTGTTGTTCCGTTCGGTGGCGGCTTACTACTGCGGCTTTCCGACGAGTGCAAGCATAAAAAACGGCCCGGCGTCATTTTTTTGTCGTCGGGCCGAATTATCAAGTAAAATCAAGCTTCTTCGTCGTCGCCCGATACGCCGATGATGCCGGACATGTCGTCGTCGTCATCTTCGTCGTCGGTTTCGAGGAAGGTGTCGTCGTCGTCATCGATTTCGACGTCATCGTCGTCGCCGAGATCGGGGATATCGTCGCCGTTGTTGTCGCCATCGGCATCTTCCAGCGAGACGAGTTCGACTTCTGTGTTTTCGGTATCGACTTCCGCCACTTCCTCTTCTTCAGCCTGCTCCATCTTGGCCTGGGCGGTGCTTTCCTCGAAGAAGGAGAGCGGCCAGGACTTGCCGGTGTAGGGAGAAACGACCGGATCGCGGTTCAGATCGTAGAACTTCTTGCCGGTATCGGGGTCTGTGCGCTTGGTACCAAGTTCCGCTTTTGCCACTGTCTAAGCCTCAAATTGTCGAATGAGTTTCGGTGTGTACGCCGTAAAACCGGCATAGACGGTAAAATTTATAGCCGGTCCCCTTAATCGTTGCGCTCTTTCGTGTCAAAGACAAACTTCGGGTGCCGCCTGCCTCGGCGCAACCCCTATGCGGGGATGCTGATATAAATAGGAAGGCGTTGCGCACTCTATTATATGAATGACGAATGCACAGGCGGAAAGCTTCATGACCTTCACGATCGCCATAGACGGGCCGGCTGCGGCGGGCAAAGGAACCCTGTCGCGCAGGATTGCCGAGACCTATGGTTTCCACCATCTCGATACCGGGCTGACCTACAGGGCGACCGCCAAGGCGCTTCTGGATGCCGGCCTGCCGCTCGATGACGAAGCCGTGGCTGAGAAGATCGCGCTGGAAGTCGATCTTGCAGGGCTCGATCGCGCCGTTCTTTCCCGGCACGATATCGGCGAGGCCGCATCCAAAATCGCCGTGATGACGCCGGTGAGGCGTGCGCTCGTGAAGGCGCAGCAGCGTTTTGCCGCAAAGGAACCGGGCACGGTGCTTGACGGCCGTGACATCGGCACGGTGGTGTGCCCGCAGGCGCCGGTGAAGCTCTACGTCACGGCCTCTGCGGACGTGCGGGCGCGACGCCGTTACGATGAAATTCTGGCCAATGGCGGCAGCGGCGATTATGATGCAATTTTCGCTGAAGTGAAAAAACGCGACGAGCGCGACATGGGCCGCGCCGACAGCCCGTTGAAGCCGGCTGAAGACGCGCACTTGCTAGATACGTCGGAAATGAGTATAGAGGCGGCGTTTCAGGCCGCGCGGACGATCATCGACGCCGCCCTGAAGAGATAGGTTTCTCGCGGAACGGCTTCCTGCCGTCTGCGTTTAGTCCGGAATTGCCCGAAGACATGTCCTTGCGCCGGAAAGCCTTTTAAAAGGCGGGCATGGGGTCGGGTATCAACAACACTAGCCCACCGGCGCTTTTGTATTCGCCATAGCGCGGATGCAATCAGGAGATTTCATGTCAGTATCTACCCCCACGCGCGAAGATTTCGCAGCGCTTCTCGAAGAATCCTTTGCCTCCAACGATCTTGCCGAAGGCTATGTTGCCAAGGGTATCGTAACGGCAATCGAGAAGGACGTTGCCATCGTCGACGTCGGCCTCAAGGTTGAAGGCCGCGTACCGTTGAAGGAATTCGGCGCGAAGTCCAAGGACGGCACGCTGAAGGTCGGCGACGAAGTCGAAGTTTACGTCGAGCGCATCGAAAACGCCCTCGGCGAAGCCGTTCTGTCGCGCGAGAAGGCTCGCCGCGAAGAAAGCTGGGTCAAGCTCGAAGCCAAGTTCGAAGCTGGCGAGCGCGTCGAAGGCGTTATCTTCAACCAGGTCAAGGGTGGTTTCACCGTCGATCTGGACGGCGCTGTTGCCTTCCTTCCGCGTTCGCAGGTCGACATCCGTCCGATCCGCGACGTTACCCCGCTGATGCACAACCCGCAGCCCTTCGAAATCCTCAAGATGGACAAGCGTCGCGGCAACATCGTTGTTTCGCGCCGCACGGTTCTCGAAGAGTCGCGTGCCGAGCAGCGTTCTGAAATCGTTCAGAACCTCGAAGAAGGCCAGGTTGTTGACGGCGTCGTCAAGAACATCACCGATTACGGTGCGTTCGTTGACCTCGGCGGCATCGACGGCCTGCTGCACGTCACCGACATGGCATGGCGTCGCGTCAACCATCCTTCGGAAATCCTCAACATTGGCCAGCAGGTCAAGGTTCAGATCATCCGCATCAACCAGGAAACCCACCGTATCTCGCTCGGCATGAAGCAGCTCGAGTCCGATCCGTGGGATGGCATCTCCGCCAAGTACCCGGTTGGCAAGAAGATCTCCGGTACGGTCACGAACATCACCGACTACGGTGCATTCGTTGAGCTGGAGCCGGGCATCGAAGGCCTGATCCACATTTCCGAAATGTCCTGGACCAAGAAGAACGTACATCCCGGCAAGATTCTGTCCACGAGCCAGGAAGTCGACGTTGTCGTTCTCGAAGTCGATCCGTCCAAGCGCCGTATCTCGCTCGGCCTCAAGCAGACGCTGGAAAACCCGTGGCAGGCATTTGCCTACAGCCATCCGGCCGGCACTGAAGTTGAAGGCGAAGTCAAGAACAAGACCGAATTCGGTCTGTTCATCGGCCTCGAAGGCGATGTCGACGGCATGGTTCACCTGTCGGATCTCGACTGGAACCGTCCGGGCGAGCAGGTCATCGAAGAGTACAACAAGGGTGACGTCGTCAAGGCTGTCGTTCTCGACGTTGACGTCGAGAAGGAACGCATCTCGCTCGGCATCAAGCAGCTTGGCAAGGATGCTGTCGGCGAAGCCGCTTCTTCCGGCGACCTGCGCAAGAACGCAGTCGTTTCCGCTGAAGTCATCGGCGTCAACGATGGCGGCATCGAAGTGAAGCTCGTCAACCACGAAGACCTCACCTCGTTCATCCGTCGCGCTGACCTTTCCCGTGACCGCGACGAGCAGCGCCCCGAGCGCTTCTCGGTTGGCCAGGTTGTCGACGCCCGCGTCGTCAACTTCTCGAAGAAGGACCGCAAGGTCATGCTTTCGATCAAGGCTCTGGAAATCGCTGAAGAGAAGGAAGCCGTCGCACAGTTCGGTTCGTCCGACTCGGGCGCTTCGCTCGGCGACATCCTCGGCGCGGCTCTGAAGAACCGCGGCGAATAATCGCTCCGATCCTTTGAAATGAAGAACCCGCCGGAATCTCCGGCGGGTTTTTTGTTGGGTTCAACAGGCCTTGCCCGCTTGAGCGCGAAGGGTAAGGCTTCTCTCGAGGTCATCCTCGGCCCTGTGCCGAGGATCTAATCACGTCGAATAAAATCAATCGGTCGCAAATCCTCGGAACAGGGCCGAGGATGACGTCGGCGTGATTGGCGCGACTTACATTCCAATCTGACCACGCCGAATTCAGAGCATGCCGCTCATCTTCAGATAATAATTTTCCGCGCTGTCGTCGGAAGCCACCGCCGTCGGACTTTCCTGCGTGTCGATCCCGTCATTGGCGGCGATGCGCTCTTCTTTTTCGTCCTGACTGTCAGAATTATCAGCGCCGGCTTCGGCCTCGTCGTTTGCCTCATCCTCGGAAAACGGACCGCCTCCGCGCGGCGGCGTTTCCGACTCATAGTCCTCATCCGCCGGCGGATAGGCGACGAGCGGCAGCGGTGTGCCGTCTTTTACCAGAGCCGCGGCGATCAACGATTGCGAAGCCGATTGCTCCAGCATCGCCATCCTCGCTTCCGGGTCCAGCATGGCCCGAGGCAGCGGCTGGGTTTCGGGGCGATGGGTCGCCGTTTCCGTTTCCTCACCCGAGGGGCGGGCGGCGGCTGTTGCGAGGGCCGATTTTTCGGCGGGCTGATCGTCGGACGGTTGCTGCGCAACACCCTGCGGCGCGGGCGGAGGCTCTTGCGTGCCGGTCGGCTTGAGCGGAAGTTTGCCGGCGGTGGCGGCAAGCAGCAGGCTGTTCACGGTCTCGGCGTCGTCTGCGAACAAACCGGATGGCGGGATAAGGCCCGCGCGGATTTCTTTCTGCTCCGGCTTCATCGTCTCCCGATGCGCAAGGGCAGGGCGGGCTTCGCCGGTTTCGGCGCGGGGCGGATTTGCCGGGCGGGCCTCGGCCGACACTTCCTTCATCGCGCTGCCGGTTTGTGGCGGAAGCGGACGTACCGTGTTTTCGGCTTTTCCATCCGGCTTTGCGGCATTGGTCGGCGTACCATGTGTATCGGCAGGCGTGGTGGAAGGCGTGGGCCGGGGGTCCAGTTGCGCCGTTAACGCCGCCACCGTTGCTTTCATCGCTGCACCACTGAGGGCGAGCGGCCCGATGAGCATTGGCAGGAGCCGGCTGACGGTGGCGGAATTTGCCGCCTGCGCTGTCGCGGCCGGAGACGGGCGAGTTTCCGCATTCTGGCTCTGCGGGTTCTGCTGTTTCGGCTGGGCCGATTGCGCGGGGGCGGGATTGGAGGAATTGTTCTGCTGATAGGAGGAAACCACAGCCTTTGCCGCAAGGTCCGTTCCCTTGTAACGGGAAAGCTCGATCAGCAGTGCAAGGCGGGCTGCATCCGGCCCGGTCGGCTGTTTCAGGATTTCGGCAAGCATCGAAAGGGTCAGGCCCTGCAGGGCCTTGCCGACCTGCTGTTCCAGCGCCAGGCGTTGTGGCGCCGGCAGGGTGCGGAGTGCCTCCGTCAGCCGCGTCACATAGGTCTCTATGGCTTCGCCATCCCGCCGGGGCAGGTTCATCAGCTTGCCGAGCGCTTCCGCCAGAACGGCGGTGCTGCGCGAGAGCTGAAATTCACTGGCAAGGGAGGCGATTGCCGCGCGGGCAAAAAGGCTGCTGTTTTCAGGGGCGGGAGTGTTCGGTTGCGGCGGTGCAGTCTGTTTCACCTGCTCGCGCGGTGTCAGTGAAACCGTGGTTCCATAGGCGGCATCGGTTGCCGCAATTTTCGGTACAGGCGGTAACATGCTGCGCTCCGTTTCTATCGGTGACCGCCGCTGGCTGCGAAAGGGCCAATCCCCATTGGCTCTGTGATCCGCATCTGGCTTGAATGTTGAAAAATCGCCGCGCCGGTGATGGACAGGTGTCATCTCGCCCGCTCATGCGGGAGCGCCGTATACGCCTCTGGCCGCAATGCCGGTTGCAGCGCATACAGAATCATCAAGCTCAATCTTGGCTTGCAGATATTAAGATTTGGCTAACCAAGGAATTGCGCGTCCGGTCAGGGCGAAACGCCGATGAACATGCGGTAAAGGCCGTTATCGTCGGAATTGACCGAGGAAATATGGTCGGGATCGCTGGGTGCCGTCTCAAATGCTTCCGGCGGCATGGCATCGAGCCAGCTTGCCTTGGGAAGATTTCGATCCGGTTGAATGTTCACCGGGTCGATGAGGCTGTCTTCCTCAGCGGGCGCGGTGAAGGCCGCATCATCCGGAACGAGCGGCGGGGCGGCCATGGATAGCAGCGCCTGCGCGGCATTGGGTTCTGTGTCGTAAGCGGCGCTGCCGGATAGGCCGGAAATATCGGTCATGTCTGAACTCACATCATGTTTCGCTCAAGTGACGATCGGACGCGGCAATCATGCCGCCTTTTTCTTCAGCAGTTCATAAAGGCCATTGTCGTCGATCGAGATCGGCAAAATGGCGTTGCGGGTGTCTTCGACAAGCGCCTGCGCATCGAGCAGTTTTTCGCCGTCGTCTTCCGCATCGGCTGGATCGGTGCCTGCGTCTGTCTCCGCAGGCTCATTTTCGTTTTCCGCCGGGGCGGCTTGCTCAGCAGGCGCAGCCGCAAGCACGGCGATCAGGGCCGTTTCCGACGATGTGTCGACCGGTGCCTGCGGGTCGACGCTTTCCGTTTTTTCGTCGCCGGAAGCATCGATATGCTCCTTCACGACGTCCTGGAGCTCCTGCACGTCTTCAAGCTTGCCCTGCGCATCGCGCGCCTGAATATCCTGTTCCCGCTCCGCCTTCACCTCGGCATCGTTGATTTCGCCGATACGATCCTTGCCGCGTTCGGCCTGCAACTCTTCCCTGGTTTTGGGATCGGCGACATCTTCGAGACGCTGAATGACCTTCAGGGTTTCACGCGTCATGAAGCGGGTACCCTGCGCCTGTTCGTCCAAGGCCTCCTTCACGGCGCGCGCCTCATCGCCATAGGGGTTGGCGATGGCGGAGATCATCTGCCGGGCGGAGACGCCGAGTTGTTTGAGGCCGGTCGATTCTTCCAGATCGTCGACGTTTTTCGGCAGGGTCGCGCGCGCCGCCATGATGGCTTTCGACATCTGCTCGCCGAAATCCTCTTCCGTGCCTGTGAGGCCTGCACCCTTCGCGATGCGGGCGGCAAGGGCGGCCATCGGATCGGTCTTGCTGTTGACGCCATTGTTCAGCACTTCCACGACCTCAGCCTCGGAAACGCCGAAGGATTTCAGGGAAATCTTCGTGGCTTTCCCCTGCGCATCGGTTTTTTCGAAGCTGTCGGTCAGGATCAGCGCATCCTGAAGTCTTCGCGCGAAGGAAAAGCTCGATTCGTCCTTTTCCTGTGTGATGCCCAGCGCGGAGGAAAAACGGGAGACAAGCGAGGCGAAAGCATCGGCATCCGGCTTCATGACGCCGAAGAGATAGGCGCTTATCTTCTCATTGGCGGCGCGCTGGCTTTCGTCCGGCTGCGGGTTTGTCTTGACCGCATCGTCCTTTTTGGTGCCGTTGGCCTTTTCCTGCTCTTCGCGCTGGCGTTCCTCGATGGTTTCGACCATCGAGCGCATGAGGTCGCTGACTGCAATGCCCGCCGTCTGCTGTAGCGGAGTAATCATCCCTCAAAGTCCCCGGCCGCCCAAAGTTGCGGCCGAGAATAGGCAATTCTGGTAAATCAGTGCTTAAACCGGATGCGGGCTCGCTCAGCTATGGGCGAAAATATCGGTTTCTTCCCAGCCGAGGAGGTCGAGCTTCGCGCGGGTCGGCAGAAAGGCGAAACAGGCGTCGGCATGGTCGAGGCGGCCGTCACGCACGAGACGACCTGTCAGCTTGTCGCGCAGCGCGTGCAGGTGCAGCACGTCGGAGGCGGCATATTCGAGCTGCGCCGGCGACAGGGTCTCGGCCGCCCAGTCGGAAGATTGCTGGGCCTTGGAAATATCGACTTCCAGCATTTCCTTGAGGTTATCCTTCAGCCCGTGCCGATCCGTATAGGTGCGGGTCAGTCGCGAGGCGATCTTGGTGCAGAAGACCGGTGTGGTCGTCACGCCGAAGGTGTGGAACAGAACGGCGATATCGAAACGGCCATAGTGAAAAATCTTCTGGCGGGCAGGGTCGGCAAGCATCCGGACGAGGTTCGGCGCTTCCTTTTGACCGGCGGCAATGCGAATGACGTCCGCCGTGCCGTCGCCCGGCGAAAGTTGAACGACACAGAGGCGGTCTCGGCGCGGCACCAGTCCCAGCGTTTCCGTATCGATTGCGATGGCGCCGGTGTAACGCGCGGCATCTTCGGCGGAAATATCGCCTTCGTGGTAACGGATGGGTGCTGCCATGTCCTGCTCCAGAAATTCCAGTTTCTTGCTCCGGCTATAACGGAAAGAGCGGCGGGACGATACCGTTTTATCGGCTCGTCCGGTGCGTCACGCTGCACGCCCTTGGCACTTGCCTTTGCGAAAGTCCCCGGGTTAGGGTCGGGAAATCCTTTCCTGACAAATCGCATGAATTCCCTATGACAAAGAAAATCTATCTCGCCGGACCGGAAGTCTTCCTCCCGAACGCGCGCGAAATGCTCGACCTCAAGGCCTCGCTGGCGCGGGAAGCCGGTTTCACGCCGCTTTCGCCGGGCGATCTGCAAATTCCGCCGGCGGATACCAGGGTCGGTCACGGTTGCAACATCAATGCCGTCGATGAGCGGATGATGCTGGAAGCGGATGCGGTGATCGCCAATCTCACACCGTTTCGCGGCATCGCCGCCGATACGGGAACCAGCTATGAGCTGGGCTTCATGTGCGCACTGGGCAAGCCGGTTTTCGCCTATACCAATGTCGCGGCCAATCACTTCACCCGCATCAAGGCGCATTATGGCGGCGTCGCCACCCTGGATGAAACGGGCCGCTATCGCGGGCCGGACGGGCTGTCGATCGAGAATTTCGACATGGTTGACAATCTCATGCTGCATGGCGGGATTTTGCGGCGCGGCGGCGTCATCATCGTTGGCGATGCTCCCGAAGAGGCCTTGTATACGGATCTCGAGGCCTACAGGCGCTGTCTCGCGGCGGCGGCCGAAAAGTTACTGACACCGATTGACCCTGAAAAAACCAATAGAGTGGAGGCATCATCATGAGCGGAACCATCCTCATCACCGGCGCGACATCCGGCTTCGGACAGGCCACGGCGCGGCGCTTCGTTAAGGAGGGCTGGAAGGTCATCGGCACGGGCCGGCGGGCGGAACGGCTGGAGGCGCTTTCCGCCGAGCTCGGTTCCGCCTTTCATGGCCTCGCCTTCGATATCACCGACGAGGAGGCGACAGGAAAGGCGCTGTCCGGATTGCCGGAAGGCTTCCGGGATATCGACGTTCTCGTCAACAATGCCGGTCTCGCACTCGGCACCGCCCCCGCACCGCAGGTGCCCTTGAAAGACTGGCAGATCATGGTGGACACCAACATCACCGGTCTCCTGAACATTACCCACCATCTGCTACCGACGCTGATCGGGCGCAAGGGTATTGTCGTCAACCTCTCGTCTGTGGCTGCGCATTACCCCTATACGGGCGGCAATGTGTATGGCGGTACCAAAGCGTTCCTGCGGCAGTTTTCGCTCGGCCTGCGTTCCGACCTGCATGGCAAGGGCGTGCGGGTGACATCCATCGAGCCCGGCATGTGCGAAACGGAATTTACGCTGGTGCGCACCGGCGGCAATCAGGAAGCCTCGGACAATCTCTACAAGGGCGTCAATCCGATCACGGCGGACGATATTGCCAACACCATCTATTGGGTCGCCTCGCAGCCCAAACATATCAACATCAACAGCCTCGAACTCATGCCGGTCAACCAGTCCTTCGCCGGTTTCCAGGTCTATCGGGAAAGCTGATTTTCCCGCGATTTTGGGGAGTGCTGAAAAACCGGGCAGGAATTTTCGAGCTATGCAGAAATGCAATGCTGCATTGCGAGACTTGCTCTGTTAAAAATCACGGATACCGCTATATTCAAATCATCGAAGCGACGCACTCCTCCTCCCAGCGTCGCTCGATGTGGATCGGTGGTACTCCTCCTCCCAATCACCGATCAAGTTTGAAGCCTGCCGCACCTCCTCCCGCGGCAGGCTTTTTCCTTTTCTGGGCGTCTTTTCCTTAAATGTTTTTGGCCGTTTACTTCCCGTGCACCGGCTCGGTGCTGAAGACGCTCCGCAGTCTCCCCTTGGATTTCCGGGGGGATTTTGAGTTTCTGCGTCAAGGCAACGAATGTTGAAATCAGGCGTGCATCGATCACATTTTCGTTATGTCTAGATAAATTTGCACAGTTTTGTGGTGGCGCGCCCTGCCGGGCCATTGCTTACCCCCCGCCCTGTGTTTAAGCATGGGCAAAAGAACGCTTGGGAGGTTGCCGGCACGCTTGTGTCTGCGGCCCGAAAGCGGCGGGGAGAGAATGGCAGACTTTCAAGAGGCGCTGAAGCGGTTTCAGCCGATCGCGGTTTCATCGATCGCTGAAGACGAGCTCAGGTTGCGACTACGCGGCCTGCAGGCGCGAATGATCCAGCAAAATATCAAGGCGGTCTGGCTCGATGCATCATCGTCGCTAACCTATTATACCGGCCTGTCGCTTGGTCTTTCCGAGCGCATTCACGGCGCCCTGGTGCCGGCGGAAGGTGCGCCGGTCTATGTCAGCCCGACCTTCGAGGAGCCGAAGCTTCAGACGCTCATCCGCATAGCGGGTGAGGTTGCCGTCTGGGAAGAGGATGAAAGCCCCTTCGACCTGATGGCAAGGCGCATTGAGGCGCTGGCCTGTCCCGGTCATCTTGTCGCCATCGATCCCGCCACCCCCTTCGTCTTCGCATCGGCCCTCATGCAGCGTCTTGAAGGGCGCATCATTTCCGCCCAGCCGATGATCGTCGCCCAGCGGCAGGTCAAATCCGCAGCCGAGATCGCCATCATCCAGACGGCGATGGATGCGAGCTACGGCGTGCAGAAGGCCGTGTTCGAGGGGCTGCGTTCCGGCGTTTCCACCACGGAAGTCGCTGATTTCGTTAACGCGGCGCATATTGCGCTTGGCCTGAAGCCGCTTTTCGTGGCGGTGCAGTTCGGCGAGGCGACGGCCTATCCGCATGGCGTGCCCCATGCGCAGACGCTCAGCGAAGGCGATATGGTGCTGGTCGATCTCGGCGGCATTCTTCACGGCTATCGTTCCGATATCACCCGCACCTATGTCTTCGGCAAACCGACGGAACGGCAGCGTTTCCTCTGGAACGCCGAGCGCGACGCGCAGGCGGCGGCCTTTGCCGCAGCCAAAGTCGGTGCTGCCTGCTCGGATGTGGACAGGGCCGCGCGCGACAGCCTGAAAGCGGCTGGTTTCGGCCCGGATTATCAGCTTCCCGGCCTGCCGCACCGCACCGGCCACGGGCTTGGGCTGGATATTCACGAAGAACCCTATATCGTTGCAGGAAATGCCACGGCGCTGGAGCCGGGCATGTGTTTTTCCATCGAGCCGATGCTGTGCGTTTATGGCGAATGCGGCGTCCGTCTCGAGGATATAGCCTATATGACGGAGGCGGGGCCGCGCTGGTTCTGCCCTCCGGAGAAGAACCTCGACCGGTTGTTTCAGCCGGTCGCCGGGTAATTGGTCGGGAGGCAAAGGACCGAACAGCGACACGGGGCTCCCGCGTCGCTGCTGACCAGAAGAGGTAGGCCCCCGGACGGGGCCGCAGGAACTCAGAAAAAGAGGGAAAGGACCACCAGATGAAAACGCTGACCCGCAGTTTGCTTATCGCCTCTGCGATTGCGATCACTTCCGCCATGCCCGCCATGGCGAAGACCTTCGTTTATTGCTCCGAGGCATCGCCGGAAGGCTTCGATCCGTCGCCTTACACCGCTGGCGGCACCTTCGACGCTTCCGCGCATCCGGTCTACAACCGCCTGACCGAGTTCAAGAAGGGTACGACCGAAGTTGAGCCCGGCCTTGCCGAAAAATGGGAAGTTTCGAGCGACGGTCTGGAATATACCTTCCACCTGCGCAAGGGCGTGAAGTGGCACGCCAACGACAAGTTCACGCCGAGCCGCGAATTCAACGCCGATGACGTGATCTTCAGCTACGACCGCCAGCGCGATGCGAAGAACCCGTGGAACCAGTATATCGCAGGCATCACCTACGAATATTTCAACTCCATGGAAATGCCGTCGCTGATCAAGGAAATCGTCAAGGTCGACGATTACACCGTCAAGTTCGTGCTGACGCGTCCGGAAGCGCCGTTCCTCGCCAACATCGCCATGCCTTTCGCCTCCATCGTATCGAAGGAATATGCCGATACGCTGGAAAAGGCCGGCACCAAGGAAGACTTCAACAACCTGCCGATCGGCACGGGCCCGTTCAAGTTCGTCGCCTATCAGAAGGACGCGGTCATCCGTTACCAGAAGAACGCCGACTACTGGGGTGAAGCACCGAAGATCGACGACCTGATCTTCGCGATCACGCCGGACGCCGCCGTTCGTCTGCAGAAGCTGAAGGCCGGCGAATGCCACCTGATGCCTTACCCGGCACCGGCTGACCTTGCCGCCATCCGCGCCGATTCCAACCTCAAGCTCGATGAACAGTCGGGTCTGAACGTCGCCTACTTCGCCTACAACACCACCGTTGCGCCTTTCGACAAGCCGGAAGTCCGCAAGGCGCTGAACATGGCGATGAACAAGCAGGCCATCATCGACGCCGTGTTCCAGGGCGCCGGTCAGGTTGCCAAGAACCCGATCCCGCCGACGATGTGGTCCTATAACGACAGCATCAAGGACGATGCGTACGATCCGGAAGCGGCCAAGAAGGCTCTCGAAGCCGCTGGCGTCAAGGATCTGTCGATGAAGATCTGGGCAATGCCGGTTCAGCGTCCTTACATGCCGAATGCACGCCGCACCGCCGAACTCATCCAGGCGGATTTCGCCAAGGTCGGCGTCAAGGCTGAGATCGTCTCCTATGAATGGGGTGAATACCTCAAGAAGTCGACCGAAGTGAACCGCGACGGCGCCGTCATCCTCGGCTGGACCGGTGACAACGGTGATCCGGACAACTTCATGGGCGTTCTGCTCTCCTGCGCTTCGGCAGGCGAAGGCGGCACGAACCGTGCGCAGTGGTGCAACAAGGAGTTCTCCGAGCTGATTTCCAAGGCGAAGCAGGCGACTGACGTTGCCGAGCGCACCAAGCTTTACGAGCAGGCGCAGGTGATCTTCAAGGAACAGGCTCCGTGGGCGACGCTTGCGCATTCCACGCAGTTCGTTCCGATGTCCGCCAAGGTTTCCGGCTTCACCATGAGCCCGCTTGGCGACTTCACCTTCGAAAACGTCGACATCGCGGAATAATCCCAAACAGCGGACGCGCGGAAGGACCCTGTTCTTCCGCGCGTCTTTTCAGGAAAAAGCCATGATCCGGTTCATTCTCGGCAAACTTCTCTATCTCGTTCCGACATTTCTCGGGATCACCTTTGTCGCCTTCTCCTTCGTGCGCGTCCTGCCGGGAGATCCCGTGCTGCTGATGGCGGGCGAACGCGGCATTTCACCCGAACGGCATGCGCAGCTTGCCGAACAGCTCGGCTTCAGCCAGCCCATCTGGCAGCAATATCTTCATTTCCTCGGACGGCTGCTTCAGGGCGATCTCGGCAATTCGCTGGTCACCAAGAAGCCGGTTCTCACCGAGTTCCTGTCGCTCTTCCCCGCGACGGTCGAGCTTGGTCTCGTCGCCATCATCATCGCAACCTTGATCGGCGTTCCTATCGGTGCCCTTGCTGCCATTCGTCGCGGTTCCTGGTTAGATCAGATCGTCATGACGACTGCGCTGGTCGGTTTCTCCATGCCGATCTTCTGGTGGGGTTTACAGCTCATCGTCCTCTTCTCTGGTGCTTTGCAGTGGACGCCTGTCACGGGGCGAATCTCGCTGATGTATTTCTTTCCTTCCGTTACCGGTTTCATGCTGATCGACAGCTTAATTTCGGGACAGAAGGGAGCGTTCGCGTCGGCTGTGTCCCATCTCGTCCTTCCTTCCATTGTGCTTGCCACAATTCCGCTAGCTGTGATTGCCCGACAGACACGATCGGCGATGCTGGAGGTTCTGGGCGAGGACTATGTCCGTACGGCTCGAGCCAAAGGCATGTCACCTGCGCGCGTCGTCGGCATCCATGCATTAAGAAATGCGATGATTCCGGTTATAACTACCATAGGCCTGCAGACTGGTGTGCTGATGGCCGGCGCTATTCTGACCGAAACCATCTTTTCCTGGCCGGGCATCGGCAAGTGGATGATCGATTCCATCATGCGCCGTGACTATCCATCTGTGCAGAGCGGTCTGCTCCTGATCACAGGTCTGGTGATGATCATCAATCTGCTCGTCGATCTGACCTACGGCCTAATCAATCCAAGGATCCGTCACAAATGACCGATGTGACCACAACTCCCGGCATCCGCCTTTCGGACGCCGCCATCCGCCGCCGGATGCTTGCCGATTTCTGGTTCTATTTCCGCCAGAACCGCGGCGCCGTCATCGGCCTTGCCGTCTTCATCCTTCTGGTGTTGTTGGCAGTCTTCGCGCCGTTGATCGCGCCGCATGATCCCACCCAGCAATATCGTGATGCTCTTCTCGTCCCGCCGGTCTGGCAGGAAGGCGGCCGTGCCGGCTTCTTCTTCGGCACCGATGCGGTGGGTCGCGACATGCTGTCCCGCCTGATCTACGGCGCGCAATATTCGCTATTTATCGGCGTCGTCGTCGTCTCCATCGCCCTTGTGGGCGGCATCGTCATCGGTCTCGTCGCCGGTTTCTTCGGCGGCTGGATTGATACCGTCATCATGCGCGTAATGGACGTCATTCTCGCAGTTCCATCGCTGCTCTTGGCGTTGGTGCTGGTCGCGATACTTGGACCCGGCCTCACCAACGCCATGATTGCCATCGCCATCGCCTATCAGCCGCATTTCGCGCGTCTGGCACGTGCTGCCGTCATGAGCGAACTCCGGCGTGACTATGTCACTGCTGCCCGGGTGGCCGGCGCCGGCAATTTCCGGCTGATGTTCAAGACTATCCTGCCGAACTGCCTTGCGCCGCTGATCGTTCAGGCGACGCTTTCCTTTTCGTCCGCGGTTCTCGATGCCGCCGCTCTCGGCTTCCTCGGCATGGGCGCGCAGCCGCCCGCCTCCGAATGGGGCACGATGCTGGCGGACGCGCGTGAATTCATGCTGCGCGCCTGGTGGGTCGTGACCCTTCCGGGCCTGACGATCCTGATCTCGGTGCTCGCCATCAACCTCATGGGTGATGGCCTGCGCGATGCGCTCGATCCCAAACTGAAGCGGAGCTGAGCGATGAGCCTGCTGAAAATCAAGAACCTCACCGTCAAATTCGCCACCGCCACCGGCGCTTTCACGGCCGTCAACGGCATCGATGTTTCCGTCGACAAGCACGAGGTGCTGGCCATCGTCGGCGAGTCCGGTTCCGGCAAGTCGGTATCGATGCTCGCCGTCATGGGGCTTCTGCCCGATACGGCGACGATTACCGCCGACGAGATGACCTTCGATGGCAAGAACCTTTTGGCCATGTCGCCGCAGGAGCGCCGCCGGGTGATCGGCCGCGAGATCACCATGATCTTCCAGGAGCCGGTCGCCTCGCTCAACCCGTCCTTCACGGTCGGTTTCCAGATCGAGGAGGTTCTGCGCCTCAATCTCGGCATGAGCGGCGCTGCCGCACGTGCCCGCGCTCTGGAACTGTTCCGTGCTGTCGGCATTCCCGAGCCGGAAACCAAGCTCAAGGCCTATCCGCACCAGATGTCGGGCGGCCAGTGCCAGCGCGTGATGATCGCGATTGCGATCGCCTCCAAACCGCGCCTGCTGATCGCCGACGAGCCGACCACCGCGCTCGATGTGACGATCCAGAAGCAGATTCTCGATCTGCTGATGAACCTGCAGGCGGAATATGGCATGGCGCTGATCCTCATCACCCATGACATGGGTGTGGTGGCGGAAACCGCAGATCGCGTCGTCGTGCAATATAAGGGCCGCAAGATGGAAGAGGCGGATGTCTTGAGCCTGTTCGAGGCCCCGCAGCATCCCTATACCAAGGCACTGCTTTCGGCCCTGCCGGAAAATGCCACCGGCGACCGTTTGCCCACGGTTTCCGATTTCTTCGGCAAGGAGGGCGTTCAATGAGTATCGTTGTCGAAGGCAAGGGCATTACCCGCGACTATCATGTTCCCGGCGGCCTGTTCGGCGGCGCCAAGACGGTGCAGGCCCTGAAGGGCATCGACTTTACCGTCGAGCGCGGCAAGACGCTGGCCATCGTCGGTGAATCCGGCTCCGGTAAATCGACGCTGGCGCGCATCATCGCGCTGATCGATCCGGCATCCGGCGGCGAACTGAAGATCGAGGGCAAGCCGGTCGATATCGCGAGACGCCGTCCCGATACGGAGATGCGCTCCAAGGTGCAGATGGTGTTCCAGAACCCCTATGGCAGCCTCAATCCGCGCCAGAAGGTGGGCGACGTGCTGATGGAACCGCTGGTCATCAACACCAAGATACCGGCTTCCGAGCGCCGCGAGCGGGCCGAAGCCATGCTGGTGAAGGTCGGTCTCGGTCCTGAGCATTTCAACCGTTATCCGCACATGTTCTCCGGCGGCCAGCGCCAGCGCATCGCCATTGCGCGCGCACTGATGCTAAACCCGGCGCTGCTGGTGCTGGACGAGCCGGTCTCCGCGCTCGATCTTTCCGTGCAGGCGCAGGTGCTGAACCTTCTCGCCGACCTTCAGGAAGAATTCGAGCTGACCTATGTTTTCGTCAGCCACGATCTTTCGGTGGTGCGTTACATCGCCGATGATGTGATGGTCATTTCGAAGGGTGTGGCGGTGGAGCAGGGCACGCGCGAGGAACTCTTCGCCGACCCGAAACATCCCTATACCCGCCAGCTTTTCGCCGCGACACCGATAACGGATGTCGATGCCATCCGCGCCCGCGTGGAACGCCGCAAGGCGGCACGGCTGGCAGCGACAGCCTGAAGACTGACGACCGAGGTTAAAAACAGGCCGGATTTCCGGCCTGTTCTTTTTCAGGACTTCAGGAAACGCGCGATTGCCGCAAGCGCGCCGTGTTCCCGAATGTCGCGGTAGGCGGCTTTCAGGGCTGGGACGAAGGTTTCGTTCCTGGGCAGGTCGCTGCCAAATGTGCGCTCGAAAGTCAGAAAACGGTCGACGACCGCATCCGGCGCCATTGCCAGTTGATCCGGCGCATCCCACTCCTTGAAAGCGGGATCGAGAATGGTGATCGGCTGCCCCTTTTCATTCTTGTCCGCGCAGGACCCGATCCAGAGCGCGACGGCGAAAATGACCGTCCGGCTTTCAGCCTTCTCCGCAAGCAATTCGCGCAAGGGGCCAAGAATGCGCAGCGGTACTTTCTGCGACGCATCGGAGGCGATCTGCATGGTCTTGTGCTGCAATGAGGGATTGGCGAAACGCTCCCGCAGGCCGGCTGCGAATTCCGCCCCGTCGACGGCGGGGTCGAGCGTCCGTTCGATCTCGCGCCAATAGGCGTCGATGAAATCGCGCACGGGCGTTTCACCCCAGGCATCCGCCACCGTCGCAAGGCCGGCAATCTGGCCGATGGCGGCGATGGCGCTGTGGGAGCCGTTCAGCATTCTGAGCTTCATATGCTCGTATGGTTCGACATTGCCGACGAATTCCACACCCGATTTCTCGAGCGCCGGCCTTCCATGCGGAAAACGATCTTCAATGACGAAACGGAAATAGGGTTCAGCTACCACCGGCCAGGCATCGCTGAGGCCGAGTGCGGTCGAAATCGCCTCGCGGTCGGTATCCGTGGTGGCGGGAACGATCCGGTCCACCATCGAGCAGGGGCAGGCAATGTTTGTTTCGATGAAGGAAGCCAGTTCCGGATCGGCCAGTTCCGCAAATTCCAGCAGCAGCTTTTGCAGCACATGGCCGTTGGCGGGCAGGTTGTCGCAGGAAAGGAGCGTCAGGGGCTGAGAACCTTGCCTGCGCCTGCGCCGTGTGGCCGCAAGGACGAAGCCGAAGATGGAGCGCGGCCGCTCCGGGTTTTCGAGATCATGGACGATATCGGGATGATCGCGCAGCAGGCTGCGAGAGGCGAGATTGGTCAGGTAACCTTTTTCCGTCACGGTCAGGGTGACGATGAGGACGCGCGGATCGGCCATCCGCTCCACCAGCCGCTCGGGCTCTTCCGGCGCGACGATGGTTTCGAGAATCGAACCGATGATGCGCAGGCGCTCGCTCTCACCGTCTCGCAGGCAAAAGGTGTAGAGATTATCCTGCGGCTCGATGGCGTCACGCGTGTCCGGGCTGCGCAGCGATGCGGCGACGATGCCCCATCGGGTTTCGCCGCGATTAAGGCAATCGTCGATGAAAACCGCCTGATGCGCCCGATGAAAGGCCCCGACGCCGAGGTGGACGATGCCGGGCGTGACGCTTTGGCGGTCATAGGCGGGTGTCGTGACGGATTGCGGCAGGCGGGGCAGGGTTGCAGCGGAAAGCCGGTCTGTCATCGATGCGAAATCCCCATGCGGAACGGGACGATTGTGGCTCGCGCCGCTCTCATTGCGGCGTCCGGCTTGTGGCGCATCATGTCGGTTCCTCCCTTATATGCGGAATGATCAGGCGCCGGCCTCTTTGAGCAGCCGGACCTGGCGCAGCGTATTCTGGCGGCTGCGCTCGAGATGCCGCCACAGGGCATCGACGATCTGGGCCTTGCTGCCGGCGGCGATGGCATCGGCGATATTCTGGTGCTCCTCGACCGAGCGGGCGTAGTCGCCGAGGATCGAGACGAAAACCGTGTGGGTCTGGTCGAGAATGCGCTCATGCGAGCCGGAAATGACCGGAATGCGCGCGGCCGACACAAGGGTCGTATGGAAGCTGCGGTCGTAAAAAAGCGCTTTCGACAATTCGTCGAGCGTCGAGCCTTTGGCGAATTCGCGATGTTTCGCCAGGCTTTCCAGCAGTTCCGCGTGCAGCGCTCCATCCAGTTGCCCGGCGTCGAAGGCCACTTCCACCGCGCCTTTTTCGAGCAGCATTCTGGCGGCGTAAAGTTCCTCCACATCCTCTACGGTGAAATCGCGTACCACCATGCCGCGCCGGGAGGAATTGACCACCAGCCCATCGGCCTCGAGTTTCAGGCAGGCTTCCTTGACCGGCGTGGGGCTGATGCCGAGATCGGCGGCAAGCTCATTGGGCAGCAGGCGTTCGCCGCCGCGCAATCTGCCGCTGACGATGCGCGCGCGCAGTTCCTGATGCGCCTGTTCGGCGAGCGTGACTTTGACCAGCGAGTTCATGGCGGCATCATTGCCCAGCTTTAAAGGACTGGCAATGGCTGAATATTAAAAATAAAAAATTTTTTATTTTACAAAAGCCGTTTTTCCTTTAGCTCTATCCATCATCGGAAGCAGGCTGCTGGAGGAGGGCGGTCTGGCAATTTCCCGAAAGCCCATCTGCGCGGCCCGTGGTCGCGGGGACGCGGCGTCTATTCCTCCCCGGAAGCGATCAAGCATCGAGGAATGACCGATCATGAAAATTACCGCTGTCGAACCTTTCATCCTGCACCTGCCGCTGACATCGGAGTCCATTTCCGATTCTACCCACAGCATCACCCATTGGGGCGTCGTCGGCGCAAAGATCACCACGAGCGATGGCCTTGAGGGCTATGGTTTTACCGGCACCCACGCGCATCTGCCGTCGGACAGGCTGATCACATCCTGCATCAGCGATTGTTACGCGCCCTTGCTGGTGGGGGAGGATGCGTCGGACCATTCGAGGCTGTGGACGAAACTGGCCCGTTATCCGGCGCTGCAATGGGTCGGCAGGGCGGGCATCACCCATCTGGCGCTGGCCGCAGTTGACGTCGCGCTCTGGGACCTGAAGGCGAAAAAGGCGGGCGTGCCGCTCTGGCACTATCTCGGCGGCGCGCGCACGGCGGCGGTGGAGGCCTATAATACCGATATTGGCTGGCTTTCCTTCACACTGGAGGATTTGCTCGCGGGCAGCGCAAGGGCGGTGGAGGAGGATGGGTTCACCCGGCTGAAGATCAAGGTCGGGCATGACGATCCG
Organism: Agrobacterium leguminum; assembly: GCF_015704895.1. Lineage (GTDB taxonomy): Bacteria > Pseudomonadota > Alphaproteobacteria > Rhizobiales > Rhizobiaceae > Agrobacterium > Agrobacterium leguminum. The sequence continues at coordinate 256,291 of NZ_JADQWB010000006.1, forward strand.
AATATCGACATTGCCCGCCTTGCGGCAGTGCGCAAGCGTGTCGGTTCTTCCATCCGCATCGCCATCGACGGCAACGGCAAGTGGGATTTGCCCACATGCCAGCGTTTCTGCGCGGCGGCGAAAGATCTGGACATTTACTGGTTCGAGGAGCCTCTCTGGTATGACGATGTGACGAGCCATGCGCGGCTGGCGCGCAATACGTCCATTCCGATTGCGCTCGGGGAACAGCTCTACACGGTGGATGCGTTCCGCTCATTCATCGATGCCGGTGCGGTTGCCTATGTTCAGCCGGATGTGACCCGGCTTGGCGGCATCACCGAATATATTCAGGTCGCCGATCTGGCGCTCGCCCATCGCCTGCCCGTGGTGCCGCATGCCGGCGAGATGAGCCAGGTGCATGTGCATCTGAGCTACTGGCACCCGGCTTCGACAATTCTCGAATATATTCCCTGGATCAAGGATCATTTCGAAGAGCCGATCCATGTGTGGGATGGCGTTTACAAACGTCCGGAGCACCCCGGCGCCAGCACCACGCCGCTGGCTGAAAGCTTCGCCCGTTATGGCAAGGCGGTGAAATGAGCAGCGGTATACAGCCCGGATTTTAAAGGAGGGAAGCCCGTCCTCCGTCATGCCGGATCTAGTCCGGCATGACGGAGTGTGGATGATGCAATTTTTCCAAATTTAGCGCCAGCCGAGAGCCGGCGCTACCTGCTTCAGGATCGTCTCGATCACATGGGCGTTGTAATCGACGCCCAGCTGGTTCGGCACGGTCAGGAGCAGCGTGTCGGCCTCGGCGATGGCCTCGTCGGCTTTCAGCTGTTCGATCAGTTTTTCCGGCTCGGCGGCATAGCTGCGCCCGAAGATCGCGCGTGTCTTGTCGTCGATATAACCGATCTTGTCATCGCCTTCGTTGCCGTAACCGAAATAGGACCGGTCGCGGTCGTTGACGAGAGCGAAGATGCTGCGGCTGACCGACACACGCGGCTCGCGGGTGTGGCCTGCTTCCTTCCATGCTTCCCGGAAGGTGCGGATCTGCTGCGCCTGCTGGACATGGAAAGGCTCGCCCGTTTCGTCCGTTTTCAGGGTGGAGCTTTGCAGGTTCATGCCGAGCTTTGCCGCCCAGACTGCCGTTGCATTGGAACTCGAACCCCACCAGATGCGCTCGTGCAGCCCTTCGGAATGCGGCTCCAGCCGCAAAAGGCCGGGCGGGTTCGGGAACATCGGGCGCGGGTTCGGCTCAGCGAAACCTTCGCCCTTCAAAAGCTCGAGGAAGACTTCGGTGTGCTGACGCGCCATGTCTTCTTCGCTCTGGCCTTCGGCCGGACGGTAACCGAAATAACGCCAGCCATCGATCACCTGCTCCGGCGAGCCGCGGCTGATGCCGAGCTGCAGGCGGCCGCCGGCGATGAGGTCGGCCGAACCGGCGTCCTCCGCCATGTAGAACGGGTTTTCATAACGCATGTCGATAACGCCGGTGCCGATCTCGATCTTTTTCGTGCGCGCGCCGACGGCGGCCAGCAGCGGAAAGGGCGAGGCAAGCTGGCGGGCGAAATGGTGCACGCGGAAATAAGCGCCGTCGGCGCCCAGCTCTTCCGCCGCGACGGCGAGGTCTATCGATTGCAGCAGCGTGTCCGCAGCCGAGCGGGTCTGCGACTGGGGCGAGGGCGTCCAGTGGCCGAAGGACAGGAATCCGATTTTTTTCATGATGACCTTCCAGATGTCGGAGGATGCCGGTCTTCACAAACCGGCTTCGTTGTTGTCAGTCATATAGGCTGGCGCGCGCATCCTCCAACCGGCCACGCGTAGACACGGTGTCGCCGAAATGTGAACGATCGCTGTTCAGACCATCGTCCTGCGGTCGAGGATGAAGAGTTTCTCATGCGCGCGCGCCGTGGTGAGAATGAAGTCCATCAGCGAGCGCACACGCGGTACATTGGCAAGGTCTTGATGGCTCGTCAGCCAGTAGCCGCGCCGCAGTTCCACCTCACCGGCAAGCACCATCTGGAGGTCCGGAAAACGCGCAGCAATGAAATTCGGCAGGATGCACAGGCCCCGGCCGCTCAGCGTGGCCGTCAGCTGCGCGAAAATACTCGAGGACTGAAAGCCCGGACGCAGGCCGGGCAGCACATCGCGCATATAGTCGAGACCCGGCGAGAAGATCAGGTCCTGCACGTAACCGATGAAGAAATGATCGAGCAGGTCCTCCCGCTTGGTGATTTTCGGCCGCCCGGCGAGATAGGAACGCGAGGCATAGATATGCAGCGTATAATCGATGATCTGTTCGTTGATATAGGGACCGGCCTTCGGCGGATCGAGCGTGACGGCGACATCCGCCTCCTTTCGGGAAAGCGCCATGATCTGCTGGATCGTCACCATTTCCACCATGATGTGCGGATGGGTCACGGCGAAGTCTTTCAGCCTTTCCACGAAGAAAAAATTGGAAAAACCTTCAGGCGCGCTAAGGCGCACCACGCCGCGCAGCAGGCTGCCGCTTTCGGAAATATCCGATTGCAGCCGTTCGGCTTCCGCCTCGATACGCTCGACCGTATCCACCAGCCGCCGCCCGACGGTCGTGAGTTCATAACCGCGCGGGTTTCGCTCGAACAGCTTGGTTTTAAGCGAGAATTCCAGCCGGTCGATATGGCGGGAGACGGTGGCGTGGCTGGTGCGCAAGCTTCTGGCTGCCGATGAGAGCTGTCCGGTGCGGGCCACGGCCAGAAAATATTGCAGGTCGTCCCAGGTGAAAGGGGTGGCCATATTTGTCTCCCATCAAGAGTTCTGTTCAAAAATGAACAGTTCCTGTTCGCAATTTGATGATGCCCCGCTCTTGTGTCAACGGCCGAATTCGAGAAGTCTAGGCTCAGGATGCATCGCTTTGAGGAGGGCGGTGTGACCGTTCAGGTGCAATGGCATGCAGGTCCCCCACGCGGTTCGTTCACCGTTGCACAGACAATCTGAGGCTCGCAATCATCTCTGGGAGGAGAAGTCATGCGCAAGAGTATCGTTTTATCCGCGGCCATGGCGCTGGCCGCTGGCACCGCCGCTTATGCCGCCGAGATTTCTGACGGCAAGGTCAAGATCGGCATTTTGAACGACCAATCTGGCGTCTACGCCAATTTCGGCGGCAAATACTCTTATGAAGCCGCGAAGATGGCGGTTGAGGATTTCGGCGGCAAGGTGCTCGATGCGCCGGTGGAAGTGGTGACGGCCGACCACCAGAACAAGGCGGACGTCGCCTCCAATATCGCCCGCCAATGGTACGATACCGAACAGGTCGATTCGATTATGGAACTGACCTCGTCGTCGGTCGGTCTGGCCGTGCAGGCGCTGTCCAAGGACAAGAAGAAGATTACCATCAATACGGGTGCGGCAACCACCGAGCTGACCGGCAAGCAGTGCAGCCCCTATGGTTTCCACTGGGCCTATGACACCTATTCGCTGGCGGTCGGCACCGGCGGCGCGCTCGTCAAGCAGGGCGGCGACAGCTGGTTCTTCCTGACCGCCGACTATGCCTTCGGTTATTCGCTGGAAGAAAATACCGCCAATTTCGTCAAGTCCAATGGCGGTAAGGTGCTGGGTTCCGTTCGCCATCCGCTCGCCACGACGGATTATTCCTCCTTCCTGCTGCAGGCGCAGTCCTCGGGCGCGAAGGTCATCGGCCTTGCCAATGCCGGTCTCGATACCTCCAACGCCATCAAGCAGGCGGCCGAATTCGGCATCGTGGCCGGTGGCCAGCGGCTTGCGGCGCTTCTCTTCACGCTCGCCGAAGTCCACGGCCTCGGTCTCGAAGCGGCTCAAGGGTTGACGCTGACGGAAGGCTTTTATTGGGACCGCGACGATGAATCGCGCAAGTTCGGCGAACGCTTCAAGGAACGCACCGGCGCCATGCCGAACATGGTTCATGCAGGCACCTATTCCGCCGTGCTGCACTACCTGAAAGCCATCGAAAAGGCCGGCACCGACGATGCCGATGCCGTCGCCAAGGCCATGAAGGAAATGCCTGTCAACGACGTCTTCTCGAAGGACGGCCATGTGGCCGCCAACGGCCGCATGATCCACGACATGTATCTCATGGAAGTGAAGAAGCCGGACGAAAGCAAGCAGCCGTGGGATTATTACAAGGTACTGGCCACCATCCCCGGCAAGGAAGCCTTCATGGACCCCGCAAAGAGCGGTTGCCCGCTGGTAACGCAGTAAAGAAGAATAAAAAGGGGAAAGCTTGATGACGATCGCTCCCGCCCTTGCCGGGCAGGCCGAACCTCGCGTCGTTCTTTCGGCGCGCGGTCTCTCCAAGACCTTCGGCGCATTCGCGGCCGTGAAAAACGTCGATCTCGACGTCCACCATGCCCGAGTGCATGCGCTTATCGGTCCGAACGGTGCCGGCAAAACCACGGTCTTCAACCTGTTGACCAAGTTTCTCCAGCCGACAGGCGGGGCGATCACCTTCATGGGAACGGACATAACAAGGACGCCACCGGACAAGGTGGCGCGTCTCGGCCTCGTCAGGTCTTTCCAGATATCGGCGGTGTTTCCGCATCTGACGGTTCTGGAAAACGTGCGGGTGGCGTTGCAGCGGCCGAACAGCCTTGCAACGCAGTTCTGGCTGCCGCTCTCCTCGCTCGACAGGCTGAACGCCCGCGCCGAGGAGCTGATCGCCATGGTCGGCCTGACACGGGAAAAACATGCGCTTGCGGCCGATCTTTCCTACGGCCGCAAGCGTGTGCTTGAAATCGCCACCACGCTGGCGCTCGATCCGAAGGTTCTGCTGCTCGATGAACCGATGGCCGGCATGGGCGGCGAGGATGTCGCCCACGTCGCCGAACTCATCCGCGAGGTGGCAAAGACACGCGCTGTGCTGATGGTCGAACATAATCTGAAAGTCGTGGCCGATATCTGCCACCACGTCACGGTCTTGCAACGCGGTGAAATTCTGGCGGAGGGCGATTATGCCGCCGTTGCCGCCGATCCGCGTGTGCGCACGGCCTATATGGGCACGGAGGAGGCTTGATATGGCGGCAATGCTCGAAGTCTCCAACCTGAAATCCTGGTATGGCGAAAGCCAGGCCCTGCACGGCGTCGATCTGACCGTCGGCGAAGGTGAAACCATCACCATTCTCGGCCGCAACGGTGTGGGCAAGACCACGACGCTGCGCACCATCATGGGCATCATCCGCAATCGCAAGGGCGTCATCAAGCTGGGCGGCAAGGATCTGATGCCGGTGCCGCTGCATCGCACGGCGAAATACGGCCTCGGTTTCGTGCCGGAAGAGCGCGGCATCTTCGCGACGCTGAGCGTCGAGGAGAACCTGAAGCTGCCGCCCGTCGTCGCATCCGGCGGCATGACGCTCGATGAGATATACGAGTTGTTTCCCAATCTCTACGAACGCCGCACCAGCCCCGGCACCAAGCTATCCGGTGGCGAGCAGCAGATGCTCGCCATGGCGCGCATCCTGCGCACCGGGGTGAAGGTGCTGCTGCTTGACGAACCGACCGAAGGGCTTGCCCCGGTCATCGTCCAGCGCATCGGCGAGGTGCTGCAAAAGCTGAAGAGCCGCGGCATGACCGTTGTTCTGGTCGAACAGAATTTCCGTTTCGCCAGCCGTATCGCCGACCGTTTTTACCTGATGGATCACGGTCAGATGGTCAGCAATTTTCCGGTCAGCGAGCTTTCCGGCCGCATGGGCGAGCTCAACAAGGTGCTGGGGGTTTAACGATGACGATGATCTTCGGCGTTCCAATTCAGGCACTCCTCGGGCAATTGCTGGTGGGCCTTATCAACGGGTCGTTTTATGCGCTGCTGTCGCTTGGCCTTGCCGTCATTTTCGGCCTGCTGCGCGTCATCAATTTTGCCCATGGCGCGCAATATATGCTCGGCGCTTTCGTCGCCTTCCTCGGCCTGCAATATTTCGGCATCAATTTCTGGGTGGCGCTCATCGTCACACCTTTCGTCGTGGCGCTGTTCGGTGCGATCGTCGAACGTTTCCTGCTGTCGCGGCTTTACGATCTCGATCCGCTTTACGGGCTGCTATTCACCTTCGGTCTGGCTCTGGTGGTGGAAGGCACGTTCCGTTGGCTTTATGGCGCGGCGGGCCAACCCTATTCGGTGCCGCGCGAGCTTGCCGGCGGCACCAATCTCGGCTTCATGTTCCTGCCGAATTACCGCGCTTTTGTTGTCGTCATTTCGCTCATCGTCTGCATCGCCACCTGGGCGTTGATCGAAAAGACGCGGCTTGGCTCCTATCTGCGCGCTGCGACGGAAAACCCGACGCTGGTGCAGGCTTTCGGCATCAATGTGCCCGTTCTCCTGACGTTGACCTACGCGCTGGGTGCCGGCCTTGCCGGGTTCACCGGGGTTCTCGCCGCGCCGATCTATCAGGTGTCGCCGCTGATGGGCACGAACCTCATCATCGTCGTCTTCGCGGTGGTTGTGGTTGGCGGCATGGGGTCGATCATGGGCGCCATCGTCACCGGTTACATGCTGGGTGTCGCCGAAGGCTTGACCAAGGTGTTCTACCCGGAAGCCTCCAACATCGTCATCTTCGTCATCATGGCCTTTGTGCTGCTCATCCGCCCCGCCGGACTTTTCGGAAAGGACGCCTGATATGTCCAAAGCCACCCATAGCCCCACCGCCGGAGCAATGCCGCAGACGGAGGTTTCGACGACTGCCGGCACCATCAAAACCGTGCTTATTCTTGCAGGGCTTGCCGTGCTCATCGCCGCGCCGATGTTCGTTTATCCGATTTTTCTGATGAAGTTGCTGTGCTTTGCGCTGTTTGCCTGCGCCTTCAACCTCCTGATCGGTTACACCGGCCTTCTGTCCTTCGGCCATGCGGCGTTTTTCGGCGGTGCAGCCTATTTCACCGCCTATTCGGTGAAGGAATGGGGCGTGACGCCCGAGATCGGCCTTGTCATCGGTATGGCGGGGGCGGCGCTGCTCGGTCTCGTCATCGGCTTCTTCGCCATTCGCCGCCAAGGCATCTATTTCGCCATGATCACGCTGGCGCTGTCGCAGATGTTTTATTTCTTCTGCCTTCAGGCGCCCTTCACCCATGGTGAGGATGGCTTGCAGGGCGTGCCGCGCGGCCACCTTTTCGGCCTTCTCGATCTCAACGCACCACTCAATATCTATTACACGGTGCTGGCCGCCTTTGTGCTGGCGCTTCTTGTCATCTGGCGTTTCGTCAATTCGCCCTTCGGCATGATCCTGAAATCCATCCGCGAAAACGAACAGCGCGCTATTTCGCTGGGTTACAGCGTGCAGCGCTACAAGCTCGGTGCTTTCGTGATGTCGGCGACGCTGGCCGGTCTCGCGGGCGGTCTGAAGGCGCTGGTCTTCCAGTTCGCGACGCTGACGGATGTGACCTGGCAGATGTCCGGCGAAGTGATCCTGATGACGCTACTCGGCGGCATCGGCACCATGATTGGCCCGATTTTTGGCGCGGGTCTCGTCGTCACCCTGCAGAACTATCTCGCGACATCGGATTTCCCGGTCACCATCATCACCGGCCTCGTTTTCATGGCCTGCGTTCTGGTGTTCCGGCGCGGTCTGATCGGCGAATTTTACGCGTCGCGGCTTGGGAGAAAACTCGGCTTCCAGCACCGCGGCTAAACATTTTTGAAAACACAGACAAGGCCTCCTCCGCGCCCGGGACGGTGCGGCAAGGGTGGCGCATGGAGAAGAGCATGGGCGAATATGACTATATCGTCATCGGAGCGGGGAGTGCCGGATGCGTTCTCGCCAACCGCCTTTCGAAAGATCCGAACAACCGCGTGCTGCTTCTGGAAGCGGGCGGCAACGACAATTACCACTGGATCCACATTCCGGTCGGTTATCTCTATTGCATCAACAATCCGCGCACCGACTGGTGTTTCAAGACAGCGGAAGAGCCGGGGCTGAACGGCCGCTCGCTGATCTATCCGCGCGGCAAGGTGCTTGGCGGCTGCTCCTCCATCAACGGCATGATCTATATGCGCGGCCAGGCGCGCGATTACGATATGTGGCGGCAGCTCGGCTGCGAGGGCTGGGGGTGGAACGATATCTTGCCTTATTTCCTGAAGTCGGAAGACTTTTATCGCGGCAAAAACGAGATGCATTCCGCCGGCGGCGAATGGCGGGTGGAAAAGGCGCGGGTGCGCTGGGATGTGCTGGATGCTTTCCAGAAGGCGGCGGGCGAGGCGGGTATTCCCGCGACCGATGATTTCAACCGGGGCGACAATGAAGGTGCCGGTTATTTCGATGTGAACCAACGGGCGGGCTGGCGCTGGAACACGGCGAAAGCCTTCCTGAAACCGGCGCTTGGCCGCAAGAACCTGACGGTTCTGACCAAGGCCCATGTCAAGCGCCTCATCATCGAGGAAGGCCGCGTTACGGGTGTCGAATTCCACCATGACGGCGTCTTGAAAACGATGCGGGCACGGCGCGAGACGGTGCTGTCCGCCGGTGCCATCGGCTCGCCGCATATTCTGGAGCTTTCCGGCGTCGGCCGTGGCGATGTGTTGCAGGCGGCCGGTATCGACACGGTGGCGGAGGTTCAGGGCGTGGGCGAGAACTTGCAGGACCATCTGCAACTGCGCATGGTCTACAAGGTCTCCGGCGTCCTGACGCTGAATGAAAGGGCCTCCACCCTGTTCGGCAAGGCGAGGATCGGCCTCGAATATGCGCTGACGCGCTCCGGGCCGATGTCGATGGCGCCGAGCCAGCTTGGTGTCTTCACCCGTTCCTCGCCTGAAAAGGAAACCGCCGATCTGGAATATCATGTACAGCCGGTTTCGCTCGACAAGTTCGGCGATCCGGTTCACACTTTTCCGGCCATTACCGCAAGTGTCTGCAATTTGCGACCGGAAAGCCGGGGCTCAGTGCATGTGAAAGGACCGGATTTCGCCATGCAGCCGGAAATCCGCCCGAACTATCTTTCCACCGAAGGCGACCGCCAGGTGGCCATCGACGCCATGCGCCTGACGCGCCGCATCGTCGCCCAACCGGCCTTCGCGCGCTTCAAGCCGCAGGAATACAAGCCGGGTCCCTCCTTCGAAAACGACAATGATCTTGCCAAGGCGGCGGGCGATATCGGCACCACCATCTTCCACCCCGTCGGCACGCTGCGCATGGGGTCGGATATGGAAAGCGTGGTCGATGCGCGGCTGAAATTCCGCAGGCTCGCCGGGCTGCGCGTCGCCGACGCATCGGTGATGCCGCGCATCACATCCGGAAATACCAATTCCCCGACGATCATGATTGCCGAAAAGGCTGCCGACATGATCCTTGCGGATAATCGCTGAAAGGAGCGCTCCGATGAAGACCGTCGCTTTTATCGGGCTGGGACATATGGGCCTGCCCATGGCCGCCAATCTCGTCAAGGCCGGATATGCCGTCAGGGGTCACGATCTTTCCGACGCCTGCCGCGCGGCGGCGAGAGAGGCGGGCGTTCCCGTTGCCTCGGATTCCGCCGAGGCCATCGAAGCCGCTGACGTCATCATCACCATGCTGCCGAAGGGCGAACACGTCGTGTCGGTCTATGGCGATCTGGTTCGGAAAATCCCGGCCGGAACGCTTCTCATCGATTGCTCGACGGTGGACATGGAAAGCGCGCTTAAGGCGCACGAGCTGGCCGCTTCCGCCGGTTGCCCCTCGGTCGATGCGCCCGTTTCCGGCGGAACGGGCGGGGCTGCGGCAGGCACCCTGACCTTCATGTGCGGCGGCGAGGCTGCGGCCTTCTCTGCGGCAAAGCCGGTGCTGGAGGCGATGGGCAAGAAGATCGTGCATTGCGGCAAGGGCGGCAACGGCCAGGCGGCCAAGATCTGCAACAACATGATCCTCGGCATTTCCATGATCGCCGTTTCGGAAGCTTTTGTTCTGGGCGAAAAACTCGGCCTCTCGCATCAGGCGCTGTTCGATGTCGCTTCCACCTCTTCCGGGCAATGCTGGTCGCTCACCACCTATTGCCCGGTGCCGGGTCCGGTGCCGACATCGCCCGCCAACAAGGATTATCGGCCCGGATTTGCGGCGGCCCTGATGCTGAAGGATTTGAAGCTTTCGCAGGAGGCCGCGAATGGAGTCAGCGCCTCCACCCCGCTCGGTGCGGCAGCGGCGGCGCTTTATGAAAACTTCGTCGGCGAAGGAAGCGGCGGGCGCGATTTTTCCGCCATCGTCGAAATGCTGCGCGGGAGCGAAGCATGACGGACGCGCCATCCGACATCTTATGGGGGCCGCCGGAGAAGAGGCTGGAGCGCTCAGCGCTTTTCGCCTTCGCGACGAAAACGGCAAAGCTGCACGGGCAGGCCGCCGATGACTATGCCGGCCTGCTGCGCTGGTCCATCGACGCGCCGGATGAATTTTACGATGCGCTGTGGGACGAACTCGGCATTATCGGCACGCGCGGCGATACGGCATTCAAGCCCGGCAAGACCATACGGGAGGCCGAGTTTTATCCGGGCGCAAGACTTAATTATGCCGAAAACCTGCTGCGCGATGCCGACGGGCGGCTGGCCATCATCGCTCATCGCGACGACGGCACAAGGCGCGAGATTACCCGCAGAGAGCTTTACGACGAAGTGTCCCGCATGGTGCAGGCGCTTGGCCATGCCGGTGTGAAGGAAGGCGACCGCGTCAGCGCCATCGTGACCCATGATATCGAGGCGATTGTCAGCTATCTGGCCGCGAGCGCCATCGGGGCGATCTGGTCGTCCTGCTCGCCGGATTTCGGGCCGGCGGGAGCCTCCGACCGCCTGTCGCAGATCGGCCCGAAAATCCTCGTCGCCGTGCCGGAATATGCTTATGCCGGCAAACGCATCGATGTCGGCCCGACCATTCGGGCGGTGGTGGAAAGTGCGGCTCCTGAAAGGATTGTGCTGATCGGCGACGCCGTGCCCGAAAACCTTGCCGATCTCGGCTGCGTGACGCTTACGGATTTCGTCGCGCCTTATGCGGCGGGCGAGATCGCCTTCAACCGTCTGCCCGTCAAGGCGCCGCTGGCGATCCTTTATTCCTCCGGCACGACCGGCAAGCCGAAATGTATCACCCATTCCGGCGGCGGCTTGCTTCTTCAGCACATGAAGGAACTGAAGCTGCAATGCGATATTCAGGAAGGGGAGCGCTTTTTCTATTTCACCACCTGCGGCTGGATGATGTGGAACTGGCAGGTCTCCGGTCTGGCGCTTGGCGCTACGCTCGTCACCTATGACGGCAATCCCGGTTATCCCAACCCTGCGCGGCTGATCGACCTCATCGACGCCGAACGGATCGCCACTTTCGGCACGTCGGCGAAGTTCATCGACGCCTGCCTGAAGGCCGGGCTGAAGCCGCGCGAAAGCCACGATCTTTCATCGCTGCGGACAATTCTCTCCACCGGCTCGCCGCTCATCCCGCAATCCTTCGATTATATCTATCGCGACTGGAAGGCCGATGTGCACCTCGCCTCCATTTCCGGCGGCACGGATATCTGCGCCTGTTTCCTCGGCGGCAACCCTTTGCAGCCGGTGCATCGCGGCGAATTGCAGGGCGCGATGCTCGGCATGGATATCGACACGCTGGATGATGAGGGCCGTTCCGTTCGTGGCGTTGCCGGCGAACTCGTCTGCCGCAATGCGCATCTGTCCATGCCGGTGAAGTTCTGGGGCGATGAGGATGGCTCGCGCTATCAGGCCGCCTATTTCGACCGGTTCCCCGGCATATGGGCGCATGGCGATTTTGCCGAAATGCGCCCCTCCGGTGGATATGTCATCCATGGACGTTCGGACACGACGCTCAATCCCGGCGGGGTTCGCATCGGGACTGCGGAAATCTACCGGCAGGTGGAAACCGTGCCTGAGGTCGAAGAGGCGATTGCTGTGGGGCAGGATATCGAGGGCGACCAGCGGGTCATCCTCTTCCTGCGCATGAAGGGCGGCGCGGTTTTGACGGAAGAGCTGGAAAAGACGATCCGCAGCCGCATCCGTTCGGGCGCCACACCGCGGCATGTGCCGGCAAGGATCATCGCCGTCAGCGCCATTCCCCGCACCCGTTCCGGCAAAATTTCCGAAATCGCGGTGCGCGACACCATCCATGGCCGGCCGGTGAAGAATGCCGATGCGCTCGCCAATCCCGAAGCGCTCGAACTTTTCCGCAACCTGCCGCAGCTAAAGGACTAGGCCGATGGAGGATCAACCGAAAACCGTGCTCGTCACGGGTTCCACCAGCGGCATCGGGCTTGCCATCGCCAAGCGTTTCGCCGAGGCGGGGTATCTGGTCGCGGTGCATGGCATAGAGACGGCGGAGGAGGCGACGCAGGCGCTGGAGGCGGTCGCGAAGGTGGCGCGGCACAGGCCAGTCTATTTTGCCGCCAACCTCGCCAATTACGATGAAAGCGCCCATCTGCCGGAAACCGTCATCGCCGAATTCGGTCATATCGACGTCCTCGTCAACAATGCCGGCATTCAGAAGGTCGCGCCGATCGACGAGTTCGATTTCGCCGATTTCTCCCGCATCGTCGCCATCTCGCTCGACAGCGCGTTTCACACCATCCATGCGGCCCTGCCGGGCATGAAGGAAAGAGGCTGGGGCCGCATCGTCAACATCGCTTCCGCGCATGGCCTGCGCGCTTCGCCCTTCAAGGGGCCTTATGTCGCGACCAAACATGCGGTGGTGGGGCTGACGAAAAGCGTGGCGCTGGAAGTGGCCGAACTCGGCATCACCTGCAACGCCATCTGCCCCGGTTATGTCTGGACGCCGCTTGTCGCCGCCCAGGTCGCCGATCAGGCGCGCGTGCATGGCATGAGCGAGGAGGAGGTGGTGAAGAAGGTGATGCTTGCGCCGCAGCCGACAAGGCGGTTCGTGCAACCGGAAGAAGTGGCGGAAATGGCGCTTTATCTCGCGGGCGATATGGCCCGCTCCATCACCGGCACCACCATTTCCATCGATGGCGGCTGGACCGCGAAATAATTTTCGCGCACGCGCTTTAAGCGAACCGTCTCATCGGCTTCCGGCATTGTTGAGTGGTTTCAATCCTGTATAGTTTTCGTGGACGGCGGGGTCAGCGCCGTGTTCACGGAAAAGCGTCATGATGAACACAGGGTCTTTTGAAGCGCCGCTGGCGCGCTCGCGCTTCGATACGCGCCAGGTGCCGAAACGCGACGCCATGGGGCTTTGGCGGGATTCGATCAACGTGCTGTTCGATGCCCGTCTGCGTCGCCCGCAGGATGACGGTTTCTTCGCCAGCGTCGATGCGGCTTTCATCGGCAATGTCGCGCTCGGCCGCACTCAGTCCTCTGCGCAGGATTTCGACCGTTCGCGTCACAAGCTTGCCCGCGACGGCATGGACGGTTTTCTCCTGCAATTCTACGCCAGCGGACAGAGCATGTCGCGGCGCGGATCGGGCGAGACCGCAGGCCCCGGCGACCTCTATCTCATCGACATGGCGCAACCGCTGGCGACCGCGACGACAGACCACGATCATCTCAGCCTCGTCGTGCCGCGCCGGCTGCTGGAAGGCAGGCTTGTCGGTTCCGGCAATCATCATGAACGTGTGCTGCCGGCCGGTCTGCCGCTGGTATCGCTGCTGCGTGAAACGATGACGAGCATCTATCGCCATTTCGACGTGATGAACGCCAGTGAAGGCGCAGCGACGGTTTCGCCGCTTCTGGAGCTTGCTGCGGCCGCCATCAACAATCATGTCGGGCACGACAATGCGCAGGGCGTGCAGCGGGCGCTCAGGGCATCCATCCGGCGCTATATCGACAATCACCTGCTCGATCCGGCCCTGTCAGTGGAAAAGGTGATGGGTGAATTTGGCGTGTCGCGACGCACCGTCTACCGGCTGTTTGAGCCGCTGGGCGGGTTTTCGGCCTGCATCACCCATCGGCGTCTCGAACGTGCAATGGATTTCCTGCGGGCACCGCAATCGGCACATATGACGATTGCCGAGGTGGCGGCGTCCTATGGTTTCACCAATCCGGAAAATTTCAGCCGCGTCTTCAAGAAGACCTTCGGCCTTTCGCCGCGTCAGATGCGGCATTTCGCTTCGGAAAACCGCGACCTCACGTCGGATATTGTGAAGCCGGATAGCGCGGAATGGACCCGCTGGATCGTGCAGCTCGGCCGCTGACCACGCTTTTTCGGATGCCCTTCTGACACTTTATGCGGGTTTGTTGGCACAATCCGACCATTCGCTGAGGCTGCTGCGCGATAGGGATGCGCATATCTTCCAGACGTGGCAAACAGGGCAGGTTATTTTTATCAATATATTGCCTGACAATCATGATGCTGAGAATCCTCGCTTTTCTGGACCTGTGTCGCCAATGGCGCCATGCGTTGAAACAACACCTCTCCTTTTCCGGAACCCGATTTCGCAGGCGGCCATCACCCTTGCCGTTGGCGAATTCAGACAGCCCCGCAGACGATCCATCGGAAACGGATGATGGAGCGCGGCGGCCGGTTTCCTGGCTCGGCCTTGGGCAAAGCTTTAGTGCGGTGGATATGGCGGACTGTGACAGGGCGCGTTTGCCGGCCGAGTGAGGCTAACGTCGTTTTTCCGCGTCTGGAACAAAACCCTGACCCCAATGATTAGATCAACAGGGTTACAGGGAGTGAAAGACATGGCCAGAGAAAATGCCAGCTATCTCGACGGTCGGGATGCGCCTAAAAGCGAAACGGCAACGCGTGCGCGGCAGGGATCGCGCGGACGTCCCGTCCTCGTCATTCTGATCGTCAGCGTGCTTCTTGCATTGGTGGTGTGGGCCGTTGTCGAATATTCGGTTTTCGAACCAGACGAGAACCTGCCGCAGAACCCGCAGACTGAGACTGCGCCCACGCCGCAGGATTCGACCGGAGCACCGCAAAACCCGTGACCACCATGGCGTGAAGTTTTTTCGCGCCGATGATAATTTTCATGGAACCAGATCGCGCCCGATTTCATTTCACGCAAAGTGACAGGAATCGGGGGTTTCATTCATGGCAGTCACCGTCACTGCAGTTGTTCTCACGCTGATCGGTCTTGCGCTGTTCGGTTTCGGCTCTCAGCTCGTCATGCTGGGCGGGAGCTTTTATTACGTGCTTTCCGGACTGGCCTTTCTGTTGACGGCCGTTCTGCTGTTCAAGCGCAATCGCGCAGCCCTTCACGTCTATGCCGTCTTCATTGTCGCGACGCTCGCCTGGGCCATCTGGGAAGTCGGCTTCGACTGGTGGCAACTTGGCCCGCGCGGCGGCATCATCATTCTCATCGGCCTCTGGCTTCTGGTTCCCTGGGTCAGAAAGCCGCTCGGTTTTTCGAGCCCGACCGGGCTTAGCTATGGGCCGAATGCCTGGCCGCTTGCCCTTTCCGTCCTCGCCTCCATCGTCGTGGCCGGATATTCCATGGCGCAGGATCCGCACGATACCGCAGGTTCCCTGCCTCAGGAAACGGCCTCCGCCACGCCCGCCTATGGCGGCAATGTGCCTGACGGTGACTGGCATCAATATGGCCGCACGCCCTATGGCCAGCGTTATTCGCCGCTCACCCAGGTCAATGTCGACAATGTCTCGCAGCTCAAGGAAGCCTGGCGTTACCAGACGGGCGATGTGAAGCTGCCCGATGATGTGGGTGAAACCACCTATCAGGTGACGCCGCTGAAGATCGGCAACACGCTTTATATCTGCACGCCGCATAATTGGGCGATTGCCATCGATGCCGCCACCGGCAAGGAAAAGTGGAAATACGACCCGAATGTCGGTCTCAATCCGGACCGCCAGCACCAGACATGCCGCGGCGTTTCCTATTATGCCGAGCCGAATGCCGCTCAAGGCACGGCCTGCGCCGAGCGCGTCTACCTGCCGACTTCGGATGCGCGGCTGATCGCGCTCGACGCCGCCACCGGTCAGGTCTGCACTTCCTTTGCCGATCAGGGTGTGCTGCATCTTGAGCAGGGCATGAAATACAATCCCGCCGGTTATTATTATTCTACCTCGCCGCCCGTCATCGTGGCGGGCAAGATCATCATCGGCGGCGCGGTGAACGACAACTATTCCACGCAGGAACAGTCCGGCGTCATCCGCGCTTTCGATGTGAACAGCGGCGCGCTCGTCTGGAACTGGGATTCCGGCAACCCCGCGAAAACCGAACCGATTGCGGCGGGTGAAACCTACACCACCAATTCGCCCAACAGCTGGTCGGTCTTCAGTTACGATGAAGGCCTCGGCCTCGTTTATATCCCGCTCGGCAATCAGGTGCCGGATCAGCTCGGCATGGGCCGCAGCGAGAATGTGGAGAAATATTCCTCCTCCATCGTTGCGCTGGATATAAACACCGGCAAGGATCGCTGGGTGCGCCAGACGGTTCATCACGATCTCTGGGACATGGACGTGCCGGCCCAGCCGGTGCTGCTCGACATCACCAAGGATGGCCAGACCGTGCCGGCTCTCGTCGGCCCCACCAAGCAGGGCGATATCTACGTTCTCGACCGGCGCACCGGCGAGCCGCTTCTGCCCATCACCGAAGAGCCCGCGCCGGGCGGCGCCATCCCGGAGGACTTCACCTCTCCGACGCAGCCGACGACGGCCCTGTCCTTCAAGCCGGCGCCCTTGCAGGAAAAGGACATGTGGGGCGTCTCCATGTTCGATCAGCTCGCCTGCCGGATCCGCTTCCATCAGCTGAACTACAAGGGCCGCTATACGCCGCCTTCGCTGACCGGCTCGATCATCTATCCCGGCAATTTCGGCACCTTCAACTGGGGCAGCGTGGCGGTCGATCCCGAGCGTCAGGTGATGTTCGGCATGCCGACCTATCTCGCCTTCACCTCGCAGCTGGTGCCGCGCGCCGACATTCCGCCGAAGGGTCAGGACGAAAAGGGTAGCGAACAGGGCCTCAACCGCAATGACGGCGCACCCTATGGCGTGTTCATGGGTCCGTTCCTCGGTCCGTTGCAAATTCCCTGCCAGGCCCCGCCATGGGGTTATGTCGCGGGTGCTGATCTGCGCACCGGCGATATCGCTTACAAGCACAAAAACGGCACGGTTCATGACATGACGCCGCTGCCGCTGCCCTTCAAACTGGGCGTGCCGGGCATTGGCGGGCCGATGATCACCAAGGGCGGCGTCGCCTTCCTCGGTGCTGCCGTCGACAACTACCTGCGCGCCTATGACCTGACGACCGGCAGGCAGCTTTGGGAAGCGCGCCTGCCGGCCGGCGGCCAGGCAACGCCGATGACCTATGCGCTGGATGGCGGCAAGCAATATGTGGTGATGGTTGCGGGTGGTCACGGCTCCGTCGGAACCAAGCCGGGCGACTATGTGATCGCCTATACCCTGCCGTAACTTCCGCAGGTTTCAAGACACTAAAAAAACCGGAATGGTCGCCCATTCCGGTTTTTTGTTTGTGTTTCAGACAGCGTCATGCCGCCTTTTTCTGGGCTGCCGCATTGATCGAAGTCTTGGCGAGCGAAGTCAGCGCGTCATCGGTCTTGGACTCTTCCTTCAGCGTGGCGTCCAGCAGGGAAACGACATTGCGGTGTCCAAGCTTTTCCGCCCAGGCTTTCAACGTGCCGTAGCGGGCGATCTCGTAATGCTCGACCGCCTGCGCCGACGAGATGAGACCGGCATCGAGAGCCGCGGTGCCCTTGAAATCGTCGATGATCTCCTCACCTTCGGCAATGATGCCCTGGATCGCCTCGCAGGTCTTGCCCTGCGCCCGCCTGCCGATGATCTCGAACACTTCCTGCAGGCGTTCGATGTGTCCCTGCGTTTCTTCCTTGTGTTTTTCAAAGGCCTGTTTCAGCTTCGGATCGGTCGCCGCCCGCGCCATTTTCGGCAGGGCTTTCAGGATCTGCCTCTCGGCGTAGTAGATATCCTTCAGCGTATCGTAAAACAGGTCGTCGAGTTTCTTCTCGGCCATTGTTCCTTCTCCCATGTGTGAAAATGCATGACGTGCGCCCATGCGCACGGGAGACAAACCCTTTGCTGCGCCCATGGTTCCGGATCGGTTGCGCGCAACGTTTATATTGTGGCCGGCGCGACCGGCGGGCGGAGAAGGGAACAAACGGGCATGTCCCGCTGTTTTATCCCCGATGCAGGGGAGGCAGCATGGCAGCCAGACAGAGTGACGGCGAATACCACGGTGACAACGAAAACAAGGGTTTCTGGTCGATCGATTTCGGCAATTCACCGGTTATCGGCACGGCCATTCACGACGGTCATCGCATTAGACCGGACGTATCCGGGCTCATCGCCCTTTCCCCGGAACAGCGGCTGCGGGAGGAGGACCCTTTCACCGGTGAGATGGTTGCGGGACTGACGAACCGTCTCGTCGTTCACCATTCGCGTTTCGAAATCGATCTCAACCGTGCGGCCGATCAGGCGATCTATCTGAAGCCGGAACAGTCCTGGGGGCTTGAGGTCTGGAAAGAGGAGCCGGCGCAGGAAGCCATCCGGCAGTCGCTCGATTTTCACGCCGACTATTATGCGATGCTGGAGACCGTGCTCTCTGCAATCGAAAGGCGGCATGGGGCTTTCGTGGTGCTCGATGTGCACAGCTATAATCATCGCCGGCAGGGCGCCGCTGCGCCGCCGACGGCGCAGGCGGAGGCGCCCGATATCAATATCGGCACCTTTTCCATGGATCGCAGCCGCTGGGGCGATATCGTGAGCGCGGTCGGGCATCATTTCGCGTCAGCGACCATCGGCGGACGCCGCCTCGATGTTCGCGAGAACGTGGCGTTTCAGGGCAAGGGGGAGCAGACCCGTTTCATCCACGAAAGGTTCGCCGAAAATGGCTGCGCCATCGCAATCGAGTTCAAGAAATTCTTCATGGACGAGTGGACGGGAAAGCCGGATGCGCGTGTGGTGGCGGATATTCGTCAAGCGATAACAGCACTCCAGCCGGTGCTCGAAGAGTGCCTGAGGTCGCGGCGATGAATCTCTCTCCCGCCCGCAGCGCACCGTCTCCCATCGCCGATCTGGTCGATGATGTCGTGTCCTGCCTGGAGGCCGGCAAAGCCATCCGCCGCGATGTCGGCAAAGACGGTCGTCTGCATATCGACCGGCCGCTGCCGTTCCTCTGCCTGCATTTGACCGGCGGCACGAAAAATCTCGCCGCCCGCGATATCGCCGCCGCCCACGCCTCCTATCTGATCGCGTCGACCATTCAGGAGGCAGCACCGCTGATCGAGGCCGTTGGCACGGTCATGCGGCAGCGCTTTGGCGCTTTCATGGTCCTTGATATCGGTGAGCTGGAGCATGACATCCTGCTGGCCGACGATTCGCCTTTCCTGCCGCATTATGAGGTTTCCGTCTCGGCGACGGCTGAGCCAGAAACGCAGAATGCCCGCCGGGTCTTCATCAAGGCGGTTTGCGATGCCGAAGTGCGTTTTCGCACGCCGCGCATCACCCGGCCGGAACCGGATGCCGATCCGGTTCTGCGGTTCAAAAAAGCGGGCCTTGATTTTCCCTGTATCAGCGTGCGTTTTGCGCCGATCTACCGCCAGCCGGAATCCGGTGCGGATTATCCGGGCCTGCGGGTGACGATGATCGCCGATCTTTTCGATGCCGGTCTCCAGGCTTTTTCATCCTTCGCTTCGGGCAAGGATGCGCTCAAGGTCACCAGCCATCGGGCGCTGGGGCGCAAGGCCTTCGTCGATGCCGTCAGGCGTGCCGACCGGTCCGTCGACGATATTGTTTCATCCTTCGATTTTCTGCTTTCCGTCACGCCCATCAATGCTCGCCGGGCCTTCGAAGAGTTTCGCGATGGCGGCTTTCAGTTCGCGCCGCGCCTGCTTTACCGGCCGCTCGGCGTCGATGTCGAGGAGCAGAAACGCAAGCTTTATTCCGTTGTTTTCGATCATCTGGAAGACCCGGTGCTTTATAATCTCTACCGGGAGAAACAGCAGGAGATCGATCTGCAGCTGACGATGCTCGCCAATCTGCACCATCGCACCTTCACCGATTTTTCACGCGCCCTTTATGGCGCTGTCGAACCGGCCCTCCTTCAGCTGGCGCTGCGGGTGCTTGCGGATTGCCCGCGCGGGGAGGAGACCGGTGAAATCGCCATGGTCGATTGTTACGCGGTCGCCAAGAAGTCGCGGGAGATGGTCGAGACCTATCTTGCGGAAGACCCGGAATTCAAGGCGCGCGTCGAGATCCGCGACGACCTGCCGCCGGGCCTGATGGTGACGGGCGAGAAGCTTCTGATTTCCCGCCACACCGTCATGGAACAGCGCCGTGTCGAGGCGCTGCTGTCGCATGAGATCGGCGTGCATCTTCTCACCTATTTCAACGGCTCGTTTCAGGGCTTGCGCCTCTTCCGCACCGGCCTTTCCGGTTATGAGGGCGTGCAGGAGGGGCTGGCGGTGCTGGCGGAACATCTGGCCGGCGGCATGACGCGCGAGCGCCTGCGGCTGATCGCCGGTCGCGTTATTGGCTGCGCCGCCATGCTGGATGGGGCAAGCTTCGTGGAGACCTTCCGCATCATGACCCGCGATCACGGTTTCGATGAGGCCGGGGCCTTCAACATGGTGCTGCGCATCTATCGCGGCGGCGGTCTTTCCAAGGATGCGATCTATCTGCGCGGGCTGGCGGAGGTGCTGGAGCATCTGCGCAGGGGCGGGGCGCTCGATCCGTTCTGGATGGGCAAGATCGCCGCCGCCCATTTTCCGGTGATGCAGGAGCTGGCCCTGCGCGGCCTCCTTCGTCCGCCGGCTGTCAGGCCCGCATTTCTGCTGCCCGCCCGGGCCAATGAGCGGCTGGAAAAAATACGGGCGGGATTATCCATTGCCGAACTGGCGACATTATAGGAGGGGCTTCATGCGTATCGCATTTTTCGTCAATTCCATCGAAACCGAGGGACCGAACTACGCGACCGGCCTGCTTGCCATGGCGGCGCTCAATCGCGGCCACGAGGTGGTCTATCTGACGCCCGGCGATTTCACGTTGCGCTCGGACGACAGTTTGACCATCCATGCGACCGTGCTGCCGAAGGCGAAATACAAGAAATCGGATGCGTTCCATGCTGCCCTGCAGGACAAGGCGCTGGAACGGCGGACCATGGATGTGGAGGAAATCGATGCGCTGATGCTGCGCAACGACCCCTCTCTCGACCAGACCACACGGCCATGGGCGGTGCATGCCGGCATCCTGTTCGGGCGGCTTGCCGAACAACGGGGCGTCGTGGTTCTGAACGATCCCGAAGGTCTGGCGCTGGCGCAAAACAAGCTCTATTTCCAGAGCTTTCCCGAAATCGTCCGCCCGACCACGATCATTTCGCGCAATGTCGAGGAAATCCGCGCCTTTGCCGACGCGCACCCCAAGGGCGTCATCGTCAAGCCGCTGCAGGGCTCCGGCGGCAAGAATGTCTTCAAGATCGGCTCCAGCAAGGAGACCAATCTCAACCAGATTTTCGAGGCGGTGAGCCTCGAAGGTTATCTGATCGCGCAGGCCTATCTGCCAGCCGCCAAGGACGGCGATATCCGTTTCTTTATGATGAATGGCCGCCCGTTGATGCGTGAAGGCAAATATGCCGCCCTTCGCCGCGTGCCGGCCAAGGGCGACCTGCGCTCCAATATCCATGCCCATGGCACGGCGGAGGCGGCGACGGTGACCGATGAAATCGTGGCGCTCGCCGAAATGGTGCGGCCGAAGCTGGTGGAGGACGGCATGTTCCTCGTCGGGCTCGATATCGTCGGTGACAAGATACTGGAAGTGAACGTGTTTTCGCCGGGCGGGCTTTCCAATATCCGCGATCTCACGGAGATGGATTTCAGCGACACGATCATCGAGGCCGTGGAAACCAAGATCGCCATGCAGAGCGCTTCCGGCGGCACCATCTCCAACCGCCTGCTGGCGACGTTGTGAGGTTATTCCCGTAATTCGGCCGGGTGCATCTCGCGATACCAGGCGACGAGGGCTTTGATGCCCTCCTCGACCGGGGTTTGCGGCACATAGCCGGTCAATGCCTTCAGAAGGTCGGGCGAGGCGAAGGTGCGGGGAACATCGCCCTGCTGCATCGGCAGCATGTTGCGGATCGCGGGTTTCCCGACTGCCTTTTCGACCGTTTCGACGAAATGCATCAGCTCCACCGGCTGGCCGCCGCCGATATTGACCACGCGGAAGGGTGCATGGTGCGAAAGCGTGTCGGTGACGCCTTCGTGTGTAACACGGTTTTCCTCGGAAGGGATGACCGTGCTCAACCGGACGATGCCCTCCACCAGATCGTCTATATAGGTGAAATCGCGGCTCATATTGCCTTGCCCGTAAATATCGATCGGCCGGCCGTTGGAAACGGCGTCGACGAATTTGATCGGCGCCATGTCCGGCCGTCCCCACGGGCCGTAGACTGTGAAGAAACGGAAGGCGGTGGTGGGCAGCTTGTGCAGATGGGCATAGCTATGCGCCATCAGCTCCATCGATTTTTTGGTGGCGGCGTAGAGCGTCATCGGCTCGTCGGCCTTGTCGCTTTCCGCGAAGGGTATTTTTTCGTTGGCGCCATAGATGGAGGAGGTCGATGCCAGCATCAGGTGCTTGACCTGCAAGCTTCTCGCGAGCTCCAGCATGTTGAACGAGCCGATGAGATTGGAATCGATATAGGCGCGCGGATTTTCAAGGCTGTAACGGACGCCCGCCTGTGCGGCGAGGTGGATGATGATCTCCGGTTCTGCGGCCTCTGCCGCGCGCTTCAGCGCATCCGTATCTTCCAGCATGCCGATTTCGGCCCGGAAGCCGTTGGAGCGGGAAAGAATGGCGTGGCGTTTTTCCTTGAGGCTGACATCGTAATATTTCGTCATGCCGTCGAAGCCGGTCACGAAATGGCCGGCGTCCAAGAGCCGCTTCGCAACATAAAAGCCGATGAAGCCAGCCGTGCCGGTAACCAGATAACGCATGATGATTATATCCCGAATCCGTTGGTGCGTTTGCGGTCTGACCGAAGCGCAGAAAACCTTTTAATGAAATGGCGAAAACGAAACCTCTATGCGCCCTTGTCGGAACCGCCTTCGTGCGGGCGACCGACCGCGGCATAGATGAAACCATGCGCGGCGACCTCATCCGTGCGGTAGATATTGCGCAGGTCCACAAGAACAGGGGTTTTCATGATCGCCTTCAGCCGCGGCAGGTCGAGCGCGCGGAACTGGTTCCATTCCGTCACGATCACCACGGCGTCGGCATCTTCCGCCGCCTCGTAGGGGCCGGCCGCGTATTCGATGTCTTCCATCAGGTGGCGGGCATTCGCCATGCCTTCCGGGTCGTAACCCACCACTTTTGCGCCGCCGTCCTGCAGGGTCTGGATGATGGCGATTGCCGGGCTGTCGCGCATGTCGTCGGTATTCGGCTTGAAGGTCAGCCCAAGCACGGCGATCTTCTTGCCGCGCACATCGCCGCCCACGGCGTTGATGACCTTGCGGCCCATGGCGCGTTTGCGGTTGTCGTTGATGGCGATGGTGGTCTCGATCAGCCGCACCGGCGCATCATAATCCTGCGCGGTCTTGGCAAGCGCCAGCGTGTCCTTCGGGAAACAGGAGCCGCCATAACCGGGGCCGGCATGCAGGAATTTCGGACCGATGCGGCCATCCAGCCCGATGCCGCGCGACACGTCCTGCACATTGGCGCCGACCTTCTCGCAGAGGTCAGCCATCTCGTTGATGAAGGTGATCTTCATCGCCAGGAAGGCGTTGGCGGCATATTTGATGAGTTCGGAAGCGCGCCTTGTGGTGAAGAGCAGCGGCGACTGGTTGAGATAGAGCGGGCGGTAAACCTCGGTCATGACGGGGCGGGCGCGCTCATCCGAAAGGCCGACGACGATGCGGTCCGGCCGCTTGAAATCCTCGATGGCGGCGCCTTCGCGCAGGAATTCCGGGTTGGAGACGACGGCGAAATCGGCCGAGGGGTTTTCCTCGTGGATGATACGCTCCACCTCGTCGCCGGTGCCGACGGGAACGGTGGATTTGGTGACGATGACCGTGAAACCATCAAGCGCATGGGCGATTTCCTTCGCCGCCGCATAGACATAGCCGAGATCGGCATGGCCATCGCCGCGCCGCGAGGGTGTGCCGACCGCGATGAAGACGACATCGGCATTGGCAACGGCTGCGGAAAGATCGGTGGTGAAGCTCAACCGCCCGGCCTTGGCATTGTTGGCGACGATGGTCTCCAGACCCGGTTCGAAGATCGGAATATGGCCGTTTTTCAGGGCCTCGATCTTCTCCGGCATCTTGTCGACGCAGACCACGTCATGGCCGAAATCCGCAAAACACGCGCCGGACACGAGGCCGACATAACCCGAACCGATCATCACAATCCGCATTCTTTTTCCTTTCGGTTAGCGAGGCCATGGTAACGCAGCAATATCAGCCGGGGAAATCGGCGGGTGAAAATCACACGATAATATTTAGCCGCCTTCATGCCCGTCGCCAAGCGCCACGATGAACACCGGCTAACCTCTTTCCATGACGGGGATGTGATGGCCATGGCGGGACAAATTTGCCGCACCTTGCAGCCATTTTCATCGGTCGGGTCCAATAGGGCAATTTTGCCGTTTTTCCGACTTGCACTCATAGGTAGCCGGGTCTAGCCATAGGGCTGAGGATCAAATCTGCCAGACTGTCTGTCCCTTGAAGGGGCGTCCGGGTCGCGTTCCACGCGGCCGGGGGATGCTTTGCGTTGCGGTCGGTGTTTGGGGACGTTCAAATGCAAAAGGGTTTTCTGCTCGGTCTGTTCGCTTATGCGACCTTTTCCATGGGCGATGCCACCATCAAGTCGCTTGGATCGCAGATCAGCGTTTTCGAAATCGGCTTCTTCAGCATTCTATTTTCCGGCATCTTCATTTTCTTCAGCAAGCCGCGCGAGGAAAGGTGGCGTGAATTCTGGCGCATGAGCCGGCCCTTCGCCGTGCACGGGCGCGCGATCTCCGGCCTTTTCGCCGGTATTTTCGGTATCTATGCCTTCACCACAATTCCGCTGGCGGAAGCCTATGCGCTGATCTTCCTGTCGCCGCTCTTCGTGACCGTGCTTTCCGCCGTCGTGCTGAAGGAGAATATCGGCCCATGGCGGTGGGCGGCGGTTCTGGCTGGCATCGTCGGTGTCATCCTCGTCGTGCGGCCAGGCTTCAAGACACTCGAACTCGGGCATTTCGCCGCCATCGGCGTTGCGTTCCTCGCGGCAATGACCATCGTTTTGCTGCGCTCGCTTGCGGGCAAGGAAAAGCGCACCTCGATCATGGGCGTGCTGCTGATCTATGGCCTCACCTTCAACGGCATTGCCTCCCTCCCCGAATTCGTCATGCCCACCCTACACCAGCTATTGGCTTTCGCCTTCATCGGCCTTTGCACGGCCACGGGGCAGATCACCCTTCTGGTCGCGACCCGCATCGCGCCGGCAAGCCAGATCGCGCCATCGCATTATTCGCAAATCCTCTGGGCCGTGGCGATCGGCATGGCTTTCTTCCACGAATATCCGGATGCGGTCGCCGTGCTTGGTCTGGCCGTCATCGCCGCATCGGGACTGCTGACGATGATCCGCGAAAAGGTGAGGCTCGGCACCGTGCGCTGGAACCCGTTTTTCCGCAATCGCCTCTGAATTCACTGTTGATCGGAAACAGTGCGTCAACCGAAGCGCGGCTTGTGAAGCGGCGGCAACCCGGCCCATAAGGCTTTCATCTTTAGATGAACGGAGAGCCGCAAATGCTCGTGGATGGAAAATGGACCGCCGAATGGCATCCGGTGCAGGCGACCGACAAGAAAGGCGGCTTCGTTCGCCAGACCTCCGGTTTCCGCAATTGGGTAACGCCTGATGGTTCGGCGGGGCCGACGGGCGAGGGCGGTTTTGCGGCCGAAAGCGGCCGTTATCATCTTTACGTCGCGCTGATCTGCCCCTGGGCATCGCGCACGCTGATCGGCCGTAAGCTGAAGAAGCTGGAAGAGGTGATTTCCGTTTCCGTTGTCGAGCCGGCGCTTTCCGACGAGGGCTGGAAATTCGGCGACTATCCGGGCGCGGATCGTGATACGCTCAACGGCTTCACCTATATGCACGAGGTCTATACCAGCGCGGATCCGCACTATACCGGCCGCGCCACCGTGCCCGTGCTTTGGGACAAAAAGACGAAAACCATCGTCAACAACGAATCCGCCGATATTCTGCGCATGCTGAATTCCGGTTTCGGCGATCTGGCCGATAATAGCCTGGACCTCTATCCGGAAGCGCTGCGCGATGAGATCGATGCTCTCAATGACCACATCTATCCACGCCTCAACAACGGCGTTTACAGAACCGGTTTCGCCACCACGCAGATCGCCTATGAGGAGGCCTTCGCCGATGTGTTCGCAACGCTTGGGGAGCTCGAAAGCCGCCTCGTCTCAGGCGGACCTTTCCTTTTCGGCGATCACCTGACCGAAACGGATGTCCGGCTTTTCGTGACGCTGGTTCGTTTCGATGCCGCCTATTTTGGCCTGTTCAAATGCAATCTTCGCCGCATCGCCGATTATCCGGCCCTTCAGGCCTATATGATGCGGGTGCTGACCATTCCGGGCGTGCGCGACACGGTCAATATCGACCATATCAAGCGCGGTTATTATTCCATCAAGGCGCTCAATCCGACCCGCATCGTGCCCGTCGGTCCCGATCTTCCGGGGCTGTATGACGTTTCTCTCCGCTCATCGAACTGAGCGGATGATGGACTAGACCGGCTTGCCGACCTGATCGAGCAGCCATGCCTGAAAGGCGCGGGCCAGTGCATTGTCCTGCCGTCCTTCCGGCAGGGCGACGTAATAGCTCTTGTCGGTCTGCAGGGGCATGTCGAAGACGATTGCGAGGCGGCCGGAGGCGATCTCCGCCTCGATGAGATATTTCGGCAGAAGGGCAAAACCGATGCCGCTTGCGGCGGCCTCGATGATCATCGAGAATTGGTCGAAACGGCTGCCCTGATAGGCATTCTCCGCCGTCACCCCGTTCATCTCCAGCCATTCCGTCCATAGCTTCGGACGCGTCGTCACATGCAGCAGCGGCTGCCCTGTCAGATCCTGCGGCTGGTTCACGCCGGCGCGGCGCACAAGGGCGGGGCTTGCGACCGGCACGATCACCTCGTTGCACAAAAATGTGCAGGTGCCATGCGCCCAGACCGGTTGGCCGTAGTGAATGGCGAGATCGAAACCTTCCTCATCGAAATCGAAGGGATGCGAGCGCGAGCCGATGGTGATCGTTATTTCCGGATTGGCGTCGATGAAGCGGTGGAGGCGCGGCATCAGCCAGCGGCTGCCGAATGTCGGCAATGTGGCGACGGAAAGCGATGCGTGCGATGTGCCGGCCGACACCGCGCGCACCATCAACTGTTCGGATTGCTGCAACAGGCGCCGCACATCTGGCAGGAATTTACGCCCCGCCTCCGAAAGCACGACCCGCCTGCGGATGCGCTCGAAAAGCTGCATTCCGGTCTGCGCTTCGAGTTCGCCGATCTGCCGGCTCACCGCGCTCTGCGTGAGGTTGAGTTCTTCCGCCGCACGCGTAAAATTGCCGTGCCGTGCCGCGCATTCGAACGCCTGCAGGGTAACGATGTCAGGGACCAGTCTTCTGCGCGGATCCATTCCATTCTCGCATCAACTTACCCGCTTTCCTCATTGGAAAAGGGTCGTTATGGCCATATATGATTACGGGAAAGAATGGAACGGTGTAAAACATCAGTTTCACATAACGAATGGCAAATTCGGGGAAAGAAGAGTGACGGGAGTTGAAAGCGCCGTATCATAACGGCCTTTCCTCCCCTTTTAAGCCAAAAGGACGATGGACATGGATGCGACCACGAAGCTCGACGTGAAACAGGAAGCCGCGGCCCTGCTCGACAGGATGGGCGTTGCCCGCGATCTTTATACCGGCGGCGATATGGCCTCCTTCAGCCCGGTGACGGGTGAACAGGTCGCGAGCCTGAAGACCGTTTCGGTCGAAGGTGTCGCAGCCGTGATCGACCGGGCCGATGCCGCCTTCAAGGCATGGCGCAATGTGCCGGCGCCCCGTCGCGGTGAACTGATCCGGCTGCTCGGCGAGGAACTGCGCGCCTTCAAGGCCGATCTCGGCCGTCTCGTCTCGCTGGAAGCGGGCAAGGTTCCCTCCGAGGGCCTCGGCGAAGTGCAGGAAATGATCGATATCTGCGATTTCGCCGTCGGTCTTTCCCGCCAG
Source organism: Agrobacterium leguminum (assembly GCF_015704895.1). Lineage (GTDB taxonomy): Bacteria > Pseudomonadota > Alphaproteobacteria > Rhizobiales > Rhizobiaceae > Agrobacterium > Agrobacterium leguminum. The sequence continues at coordinate 284,382 of NZ_JADQWB010000006.1, forward strand.
CTTTATGGTCTCACCATCGCCACCGAACGTCCCGGCCACCGCATGATGGAAACCTGGCATCCGCTCGGTGTCGTCGGCGTCATCTCCGCCTTCAACTTCCCGGTCGCGGTGTGGTCGTGGAATGCGGCGCTCGCCATCGTCTGCGGTAATTCGGTGGTCTGGAAGCCTTCGGAAAAGACCCCGCTCACGGCGCTTGCCGTGCAGGGCATCTTCGAACGCGCCGCCGCCCGCTTCGGCGATGCGCCGGAAGGTCTTTCGCAGCTGCTGATCGGCGACCGCGCCGTGGGTGAAGCTCTGGTGGACAATCCCAAAGTGCCGCTCGTTTCGGCCACCGGCTCCACCCGCATGGGCCGCGATGTCGGCCCGCGTCTGGCGAAACGCTTCGCCCGCGCCATTCTGGAACTCGGCGGCAACAATGCCGGCATAGTCTGCCCTTCCGCCGATCTCGACATGGCGCTGCGCGCCATCGCCTTCGGCGCCATGGGCACGGCCGGCCAGCGCTGCACCACACTTCGCCGTCTCTTCGTGCATGACAGCGTTTATGACCAGCTCGTGCCGCGCCTGAAAAAGGCCTATGCCTCCGTTTCTGTCGGCAACCCGCTGGAAACCTCCGCACTCGTCGGCCCGCTGGTCGACAAGGCGGCTTTCGACGGCATGCAGAAGGCCCTCGAAGCGGCGAAAGCCCATGACGGTGTGGTGAATGGCGGCGGCCGCGTGGATACGGGTGCGCCGGATGCCTATTACGTCAAGCCGGCGCTTGTCGAAATGCCGAAGCAGGCGGGACCGGTGCTCGAAGAGACTTTCGCGCCGATCCTCTACGTCATGAAATACAGCGATCTCGATCAGGCGATAGACGACCATAACGCCGTCGCTGCTGGTCTTTCCTCATCGATCTTCACCCGCGACATGCAGGAATCGGAACGGTTCCTGTCGTCGGAAGGTTCGGATTGCGGCATTGCCAACGTCAATATCGGCACCTCGGGTGCGGAAATCGGCGGCGCTTTCGGCGGTGAGAAGGAAACCGGCGGCGGCCGTGAATCCGGTTCGGATGCGTGGAAGGCCTATATGCGCCGCGCCACCAACACCATCAACTACTCCAAGGCGCTGCCGCTGGCGCAGGGCGTTTCCTTCGATATCGAATAATCGCGTCCCTATAGAGAAATTGATCCATCACGCCGGCGCGGCTCCATCCGCGCCGGCATTTCTATTCGATGGCTCGGACGAGGGCGTCCGCGACGATTTGCGGAAAAGAGGCATTTGCGCGGAATTTTATTCCCGCAACATTGCTCATATTGAATTATTGTCTCTCTATCGTTTTAATGGAAAACCCTAGCATTGCTCCATATCGTGAACCGGCCAGAGGGGCTGGTGACAAGGAGATGAAATGCCAGCCATCACCCGCCGCGCGCTTTCCGCCAGCCTTTTTGTTGCCGCCGCATTCTCGGTCCTGCCGCTACAGGTGCAGGCGGCGGAAGAGCTGAAGATCGGTTATCAGAAAACCGGCCTGCCGGTGATCGCCCGCCAGCAGGGCGTCATCGAAAAGGCGCTTGAGGCCAAGGGCGTGAAGGTTTCCTGGGTCGAATTCACCGCCGGTCCGCCGCTGGTGGAAGCCCTGAATGTCGGCTCCATCAATGTCGGCTGGACGGGGGATGCGCCGCCGATCTTCGGCCAGGCGGCAGGTTCCGCCATCGTTTATGTCGCGGCCCTTCCTTCGAACGGCAAGGGTGAGGCGATCTTCACCAAGCCTGAGAGTGGCATCAAATCGGTTGACGACCTGAAGGGCAAGAAGGTCGGTGTCGGCAAGGGCACCAGCGCGCACAATCTGCTGGTGGCGGCGCTGGAGAAGAACGGCCTGAAATTCAGCGATATCGAGGTGGTCTATCTCAGCCCCGCCGATGCTTCCGCCGCCTTCGCCAGCGACAAGATCGACGCCTGGGCCGTCTGGGATCCCTTCTATGCGATTGCCGAAACCCGCTACAAGCCGGTCACTCTGGCCCGCACCAGCGATGTGCTTGCTGTCAGTACCTATTTCCTCGCCAATCGCGATTACGCCAAATCCAATGCGGATACCATCAACATTACCATCGATGCTTTGGGCGAGGCGGCGAAATGGTCCGCCGCCAACCGCGACAAGGTCGCCGCAGCTTTGCATGAGGTGACGGGCGTGCCGCTGGAGGCGCAGACGCTGGCCGCGAACCGCTCGGAATTCGGCATTACCAAAATCGATGACAAGATCGTCGCCAGCCAGCAGGAGACCGCCGACCGCTTTTATCGTCTCGGCCTGATCCCGAAACAGATCAGCATCAAGGATGCCGTCTGGTCGGGCGCGACGAACTGAGCAAGAGCCGGAGGGTATGCCATGAGCACCGGAAAGCGTATCGAGATTGGCGGCATCACAGGCTGGCTGCTCCCCGCACTCATTCTTGCGGGCTGGGAGGCGGCGGCGCGTGCCGGTCTGATTTCCGCCAATGTGCTGCCGGCCCCTTCGGCTGTCGCGGAAGCCTTCTGGCGGCTTCTGCTCTCGGGTGAGCTTGTCGCCAATATCGGCGTCAGTTCCGCCCGCGCACTCGCCGGTTTCGCCATTGGCGGCTCCATCGGCTTCATTTTCGGACTGGCCAACGGCCTCTCCAAATTCTCCCGCAGCTTCACCGACACGACGCTGCAGATGATCCGCAACATTCCGCATCTGGCGCTCATTCCGCTGGTCATCCTCTGGTTCGGCATCGATGAGGAGGCGAAGCTTTTCCTCGTCGCGCTCGGGGTGTTTTTCCCGATTTACATCAACACGCTGCTCGGCATTCAGGGGGTCGATCCGCAACTGGTGGAAATGGGCCGCACCTACGGCATGTCGCCCTTCACGCTGTTCCGGCGGGTGATCCTGCCCGGCGCGCTGCCCGCCATTTTCACAGGCCTGCGTTATGCGCTCGGCATCATGTGGCTGACGTTGATCGTCGCCGAAACCATCTCTTCCTCGTCCGGCCTTGGCTATATGGCCATGCAGGCGCGCGAGTTCCTGCTGATCGACGTCGTCGTGCTGTCGATCCTCATCTATGCGCTTCTCGGCAAGCTGGCCGACAGTTTCGCCCGCTTCCTCGAAAGCATCTTCCTGCAATGGCATCCAGCCTTCAAGAAAGTCTGAGGTAACCCATGTCGACCGGCAATGTGACGACGCTGAGACGCCCGGATGCCCCGCCATCCCTCCCGTCGCAGGGGAAAATCGAACAACGCGAGAAGACGGCAGAAGGCAAGGTCGCCTTCAGCTTCCGCAATGTGGCGAAGAGTTTTGGCGACAAACCGGTTCTGCGCGGCATCGATCTCGATGTGCGGGAAGGCGAGTTTCTTGCCATCATCGGCAAGAGCGGCTGCGGCAAGAGCACGCTCCTGCGTATTCTGGCCGGCCTCGACACGCCGACCACCGGAACCGTCTCGAAAGATGCATCGAGCCGCACCCGAATGATGTTTCAGGAGCCGCGTCTTCTGCCGTGGGAACGTATCGCGAGCAACGTCTCCGTGGGGCTGACCGGCATCGCCAAGGGCGAGGCGGCGCAGGAGCAGGCGCTTACAATTCTCGAGGAGGTCGGTCTGAAAGACCGGGCTGGCGAATGGCCCTATGTGCTTTCCGGCGGCCAGAAGCAGCGCGTGGCGCTGGCGCGCGCCTTGGTGGCCCATCCGCAAATCCTGGCGCTGGATGAGCCGCTTGGCGCGCTCGATGCGCTCACCCGCATTGAAATGCAGCTTCTGCTGGAGCGCATCTGGCGCAAGCAGAAATTCACCGCCGTTCTCGTCACGCATGATGTATCGGAGGCCGTGGCGCTTGCGGATCGCATCGTCGTCATCGACGAAGGGCGCATCGCGCTCGATCTCGATGTGAAACTGCCGCGTCCGCGCCGTCATGGCACGGCGGAATTCGCAAGGCTGGAAGAGCAGGTTCTGAACCAGCTCTTCGGCCGTGGCGAGACCAACGGATAAGGCATGAATCGGCAGGGCCGAGACCCCGCCGGACGATATCATCAGCCAATGCTCATCAGGCTGGCATTGCCGCCGGCGGCCGTGGTGTTGACGCTGACGGACACTTCTTCGACCAGCCAGTCGAGATTATAGGGCTGGCTTTCCCCGGAAAGCGCTTCCGTTGCCGCGGCCTGAACGAGAACCAGCGGGCCGGGCAGGGCGGCGATCTTTTTATTGACCGCCACGATACGCTCCGCATCGCCCTCGACCAGCGCGCCGGCGAAGGGCGCTGATTTTTCCCAGTCATCGGCCCAGACGATGCGCGAGGTCACGGTTGCCGGCAGTCCGTAAATGGATTTCTCCAGTCCCGAAGCATTATCGATGACAACCGCGTTTCCGGTCGCGAGCGCTGCCGCAAGCTGGCGGTAAAGCCCCTGTTCGGTTGCCGGAACCAGCAGAACCTTTCCACGCGGATGCAGCGCATAGACATTGCGCTCGCCGACGGGACCCGCCAACTCAGTTTCGAAGCCGAGGCCGGAAAGAGCCGCCGCCTGCCGTGCGGCTTCGGCCGCAACGGTTTCGCCGTTTTCATCCAGCCAGCGGGCAAGATCGATTGCGGCCTGATCCTGCTGGCTCGCAACCCTGTCTATCTTTGGGGCAACCTGCGTCATGCGGCCGAGATAGAGCGGTCCGCCGGCCTTTGGGCCAGTGCCGGAAAGGCCGCGTCCGCCAAAGGGCTGCACGCCGACGACCGCGCCGATGATGTTGCGGTTCACATAAAGATTGCCGGCCGCGACGCGCGACAGAACGTGCTGGATCGTATCGTCGAGACGGGTATGCAGGCCGAAGGTCAGGCCGTAACCGGTGGCGTTGATCTCGTCGATCAGCCGGTCGAGATTGTCACGCTTGAAGCGGATGACGTGCAGCACCGGGCCGAAGACTTCGCGCTTCAGATCGGCGAGCGATTTCATTTCGATGATGGTTGGCGGCACGAAGGTGCCCTTGCCGGTTTCGCCGGCAAGCGTGATCTGTTCGATCCGGTGGCCGAGCGAGCGCATGCCATCAATGTGCTTTTCGATGATGCCTTTCGCCTCGGCGGTAATGACGGGGCCGACATCGACGGAAAGCTTGTCGGTGCGGCCGATGCGCAATTCGTGCAGCGCGCCTTTCAGCATGGTCAGCGTGCGGTCCGCCACATCTTCCTGCAGGCAGAGAATACGCAGCGCCGAGCAGCGCTGGCCGGCGCTGTCGAAAGCGGATGCAATGACATCGGCGACGACCTGCTCGGCAAGCGCGGAGGAATCGACGATCATGGCGTTCTGGCCGCCGGTTTCGGCGATCAGCGGCACCGTCTGGCCATTGGCCAGAACCCGGCCGGCAAGCTGGCCCTGAATGAGCCGCGCCACTTCCGTCGAACCCGTGAACATTACACCGGCTGTAAGGGGTGAGCCAACAAGCGCCGCACCCGTCTTGCCGTCGCCCGGCAGAAGCTGCACGGCATCCTGCGGAACGCCGGCCTCATGCAGCAGGCGCACGCCCTGCGCTGCGATCAGCGGCGTTTCTTCGGCGGGCTTCGCCAGCACCGGATTGCCGGCAACCAGCGCCGCCGTGACCTGACCGATGAAGATGGCGAGCGGGAAGTTCCACGGGCTGATGCAGACGACCGGGCCGAGCGGCGTTTCGCCGGTCTTGAAGTTTCTGCGGGCTTCCGCCGCGTAATAACGCAGGAAGTCGATCGCCTCGCGCACCTCGGCAATCGCGTTGGGCATGGATTTTCCCGCTTCGCGCATGATGAGGCCGAGCAGGGCGGGCATTTCTGCCTGCATCGCGTCGGCGGCCCGCTCGAGGCAGGCGGCGCGTTCTTCCACCGGGGTGGAAGGCCAGCTTGAGGCTGCCGCCCGCTGCATGGCGGCTTCGACATCGCCTTCAGTCGGCTCCGTCACATGGCCGACGATATCATTGTGGTCGCCGGGGTTGAGAACCGGGCGCGTGTTGCCACCCGCCTGCGGCGCTGTGGCTTTCCATTCCGTCGCAGCACCTGCCTTCAGGGTTTTGTCCAGTGCGGCGAGCGTCGTTTCGCTGGAAAGATCGAGGCCGGCGGAATTTTTGCGTTCCGCTCCGAACAGGCCTTCGGGAGCGGCGATGCGGTCGTGGCGCGCGCCGGGAACGGCATAGGCCTTGACGACCGCAACCGGGTCTTCCAGCAGGGAATCCACCGGTACGGCGGGATCGGCAATGCGGTTGACGAAGGAAGAGTTCGCGCCGTTTTCCAGCAGGCGGCGGACGAGATAGGCGAGCAGCGTCTCATGGGTGCCGACGGGGGCATAGAAGCGGCAGGGCCGGTCGAGCTTCTTCTTGCCGACGACTTCGCTGTAAAGCGGTTCGCCCATGCCATGCAAGCACTGGAACTCGTAGTCGCCGAGTTTGAAGCCGGGGCCGGCGAGATGGTAGATGGTCGCCATGGACTGCGCGTTGTGGGTCGCAAATTGCGGGAAGACCAGATCGCGTGCGGCGAGCAGCTTGCGGGCGCAGGCAATGTAGGAGACGTCCGTGTGGACCTTGCGGGTGAAGACCGGGAAGTCCTCCAGCCCTTCCACCTGCGCGCGCTTGATTTCCGCATCCCAATAGGCGCCCTTGACGAGACGCACCATGATGCGCCGGCCCGAACGGCGGGCGAGATCGATGATGTAGTCGAGAACGAAGGGGCAGCGGCGGCCATAGGCCTGCACCACGAAACCGAGGCCGTTCCAGCCGGCTAGATCCCTGTCGAGCGCCAGCTCTTCCAGAAGATCGAGCGACAGTTCCAGCCGGTCGGCTTCCTCGGCATCGATGTTGAGGCCGATAGCGTATTTCTTGCTGAGCAGCATCAGCGATTTAACGCGCGGCAGCAGTTCCGCCATCACCCGCTCGGCCTGCGCGCGCGCATAGCGCGGATGCAGCGCCGAAAGCTTGATGGAAATGCCGGGCCCGCCATAGATGCCGCGGCCGGCAGACGCCTTGCCGATGGCGTGGATGGCGTTTTCGTAGTCCTTGTAATAACGCTCCGCATCCTTCGCGGTTGTCGCGGCTTCGCCCAGCATGTCGTAGGAATATTGGAAGCCTTGCTCTTCCAGCGGCTTCGAACGCTTGATCGCTTCGCCGATCGTTTCGCCGGTCACGAACTGTTCGCCCATCATGCGCATGGCCATATCGACGCCACGGCGGATGACGGGTTCGCCAGCGCGGGCAATCAGCTTGGTCAGCGCCGCCGAAAGGCCGCTATCGTTTACCGTCGAGGTCAGCTTGCCGGTGATGACGAGGCCCCAGGTGGCGGCGTTGACGAAGAGCGAGCGCCCGCCGCCAATATGGGACTTCCAGTCTCCGCGGGCGATCTTGTCGCGGATCAGCGCGTCGCGGGTGGCTGTGTCGGGAATGCGCAGCAGCGCTTCGGCAAGGCACATCAGCGCCACGCCCTCGTGGCTGGAGAGCGAATATTCCTGCACCAGCCCCTCGACGCCGGTGCCCTTGGTCTTGGCGCGCAATGCCTCGATCAGTTTGCGGGCCGTGTCGCGAATGGCTTTCGTTTCTTCCGCCGTCACCGTTGCCGCCTCGATCAGCGGCGCCAGGCATTCTTCCTCCGGCCGACGATAGGCGGCGGTGATCGCCTTGCGCAGCAGGCTTTGCTCGCGCACCGGCGGCGCAAAATTCTGGAAGATACCGTTCGCCACTACACCGGCGTTGCTTGCACCATCGGCCATTCTAAAAAATCCTGAAAACGCTGTTGAAGACAGACCTTCGGCGGCAGCGTGTCCTCCGCCCGCCGCTTGTCGTCCTGTGGCAGACAATATCATCACCGCAGAAATTGCTATGGCCCTATTTTCAGGTTAAAACAGGCAATATGAACTTTTATTTTTGAGATTTGGCGTAAAATAACATGGCTAATAGTCAAAAAACAGACGATCTGGATCACTTCGATCTCAAGATCCTCGAGGCGCTGAGCGAAGACGGGCGCATGTCCGTGCTGCAGCTCTCGAAAAGGGTCGGTCTTTCCAAGACGCCCTGCCAGACGCGGCTGAAACGGCTGGTGGATGAGGGCTATATTCTCGGCTTCCGCGCCATGCTCAATCCGCAGAAGCTCGGTGTCGATCACATCGCCTTCGCCGAGGTAAAGCTTTCCGATACGCGCGAAAAGGCGCTGGAGGAATTTAACGCGGCGGTGCGCAAGATCAAGGAAGTGGAGGAGTGCCACATGATCGCCGGCGCCTTCGATTATCTTCTGAAGGTGCGCACCAGCGATATCCGCAAGTATCGAAGGGTACTCGGCGAGAAAATCTCAAGCCTGCCATCCGTCGCCAACACCTCGACCTTCGTGGTTATGCAATCGGTCAAGGAAACCGGCATCTGAAGGGGTGACACGAAGACAGTGGCAGGCGCGCGCTCGCCGTATCATCCGCACACCGTCACCCCGGACTAGATCCGGGGTCCAGTGCGATCAAGTCATTGATCGCGAGAGAGTCCTTTCACGGCGCAGACGCGCCGTGGCTGGATGCCGGATCTAGTCCGGCATGACGGAGGAGAGGTTTGCGGCGTTTGTCATCGTCTTAACGGGCAGACGTAGGCCTGCCCGTTCACCGCTGTTCGAATTCAGCGCTCTCAGCGCGCCGTGGCGGCGGCGGTCACCGCGGTCATCTGCGCGTCCGGGCCGAACTCGTTTTCGTTTTCGATGCCGAGCAGCTCCTGCAGCCGCAGCCTTGCGCGGCTGACACGGCTCTTGATGGTGCCGACGGGGCAACCGCAAATTTCGGCGGCCTCCTCGTAGGCAAAGCCCGAAGCTCCGATCAGCAGGATCGCTTCACGCTGGTCGTCCGGCAGCTTTGCGAGTGCTGCGCGGAAGTCCTGAAGGTCGACCGAACCATGCTGTTCGGGCGGTACCGACAGGCGCGAGGTATAGACCCCGTCCGTATCCTGCACTTCACGGCCGGATTTGCGGATCTGGCTGTAGAACTCGTTGCGCAGGATCGTTACCAGCCATGCCCGCATATTGGTGCCCGGCTGGTAGCTGTCCTGTTTCGCCCATGCCTTCATGATCGTGTCCTGCACGAGGTCGTCGGCACGGTCCCGCGAGCGGATCAGCGAAATAGCGAAGGCGCGCAGGTTCGGCAGCGCCGCCAGCATTTCCCGTTTGAAGTTGTATTCTGTCAGCTCCGGCTCTTTCGCCATCATTCCTCCGAAGCCTTCATTTTGGCTCTGCTTTCGGCTTCATCGAGTTTTTCGAGAAGGTCGAGGAATTTGTCAGGGATGCCTTCATCCTGAACGGCATCATAAAGCTCCCTGAGCTTACGGGAAATCACCGCCCGCCCGGAGTGTGGAACCTGGGGGGCGGCCGAATTGTCCGGCTGATCTTGGTCCGATTGAAATATGCTCATAACGTCCGGTATTCCTTTTGCGTCGTGGCAAAGAATGCGCCGTGAAAAAAATAGTTCCGGCGGAACGGAACTTTTTTTGCAACGCGCACGTTGCTATCGTGGGTTTGCGTTGCAGACCGCATGAAAGGGGAGAATTCCATGTCAGTTTCTACACGCATCGCACCGCACCTGCCATATCTGCGCAGGTTCGCGCGTGCCGTTTGCGGCTCACAATCGACGGGCGATGCCTATGTTGCGGCAACACTCGAAGCTCTGATCGCCGATATCAGCATTTTTCCGCAGACAAGCAGCGATCGCGTTTCGCTCTATCAATTGTTCGTATCGATCTTTAGTTCCGTCACGATCAATATTAAGACCGACGAAAACCTGTCGGGATGGGAAAAACGCGCCTCGGCCAACCTCTCCGCCGTGCCGGCGCTGGCCCGCCAGGCGTTCCTTTTGACCACGGTCGAAGAATTCACACCTTCGGAAACCGCAGAGGTTCTGAAAGTCTCCGAGGATCAGGTCGGCAAGCTGATCGATGAGGCAGCCTCTGAAATCGCCCGCCAGGTCGCAACCGATATCATGATCATCGAGGACGAGCCTCTGATCGCCATGGATATCGAGCAGATGGTCACCGATCTCGGCCACCGCGTCACGGGCATCGCCCGCACCCACACGGAAGCGCTCGATCTCTTCCATCGCACCCAGCCGAAGATGATCCTTGCCGATATTCAGCTCGCCGATGGCAGTTCCGGTCTCGATGCGATGAAGGACATCCTGCAGATGACCACGCTGCCGGTCATCTTCATCACCGCCTTCCCCGAGCGTCTTCTGACGGGCGAGCGGCCGGAGCCGACCTTCCTTGTGACGAAGCCGTTTAATCCGGACATGGTGAAAGCGCTTATCAGCCAGGCCCTGTTTTTCAACGAAAGCTCACGCGTCGCGGCGTGAATTTTGCCGAAACCGCAGGCTGACCGGGAACCACTCTGGTGCCCGGGCGTTGGCGGTTACGGTCGTGGGGCTGCCCCGCGGCTTTCTGCAAGGAGACGAATTTGCATCGGCTGGCATGGCATAACGCGGAGAGGGACGAAAGCGAACTTCACGATTCGCTCGTCCTCGCCTTGCTCGATTCGGGTGAGACAGTCATGCTGCAGGACTGGAACCGCGACTATATATTCGTGGCCAATCTGCCGGATGTCTGGAAAATTCCGGCAGAATCCCGTCCCACAGATGAAAATCTGTTCGGTAACGATCTCTCCGCCCGACTGGCCGATCTCAAGAAGGACATGAACACGGCGGGCAGCCGCGGCATGCTGGAAGTCAATGCCGGCAATGATCGCGTCTTCCAGTTTCAGGTTCATTCCACTCTTAACCAGACGAACCAGGTGGTGATGAAAACCACCATTCGCGAGGTGACGGCGGAAAGGCGGCGCGAGCAGCTTCTGCGCTCGCTGCTGCGTGAGGTCAGCCACCGTTCCAAGAACCTCCTGGCGATCATCCAGAGCCTTGCCGGCCAGACGGCCCGGTTCAGCCTGACCAAGGATGATTTTCTGCGCAAGTTCCGCGGCAGACTACACGCTCTCGCCCAGAGTCAGGATCTCATTACGGATTCGGACTGGCGGGGCGCGCGCATATTCGAGTTGTTGCGCCAGCAATTCGATCTTTATGTGCCGGAATATCCGAACCTGATCCATATGGAAGGCGACAACCTGCTGCTCAATCCGAATGGCGCGCTTTATATCGGGCTCGCCTTCCACGAGCTGGTCGTCAACACCGTCAGCCACAGCGGCAATCTCGCCTATCACCCGCCCATATCCCTGCAATGCCGTCAGGAGGGTGATTTTTATATCGTTGAATGGAATGAGCCGATGATGCCGTCGAAAGAGCCGGCGGAGACCCGGCGCGGCAGCTTCGGCAGCGTGGTGCTGGAAAAGGTGGTTCCCTCCGCATTGGGGGGAAGCGCCGAATACGAGTTGACGCCGGAACGGATCGTCTACCGGCTGAAATTTCCTTCCGGCGACGGCGCGGATGGCTGAAATCGCGATATCGCGCGCAGCGCCGGGTTCATCTTTGATTTCATAAAAACCAAAACAAATAGCACGGCTCATGAAAGAGCCGTGCTATTTTTATGACAGGTTTTCAGGGGCGAAACCTGTTTATTTTCAGCCAAGCTTCAGGCGGGGACGGGGGAATTGCTTGGCCTGCAGTAAAAACACGCATGACCGGATTCGGTTCCCAAAAAATGCGTTTTTTTAACATTGCGCAAAATACCGGCCATTTTGCCGGTTTTTTGCCGTCTGCACAGCGGATAGGTCCGCAAGTCGCGGCCTTAATGCGTGCCTGTCTGTTCCGATCGTTTGGGCGTGAAGTAACGCATCGGCGCTTCCAGCGACCACTCGAAGCCGGATTCACGATATTCCGTCAGCACCTGCCCGCCGAAGGCGCCTTCCGCATGCCTTTTGATGACCGTGGTGCCGAAGCCTTTGCGGCTCGGTTCTCTGGCGGGCGGTCCGCCCGTTTCGGTCCAGACGAGATGGATCATCTGCCGCCCGTCTTTTTCACGCGACTGCCAGCGCAGGGTAATTTTTCCCGATGGAACCGACAATGAGCCATATTTGATGGAATTCGTCGTCAGCTCATGGATCACCAGACCGAAATTCTGTGCCGCTTCCGGGGAAAGCATGAAATCGTCTCCCACCAGCACGATACGCTGCGCCACGGTTCCGAAAACATCGAGGTGGGTCTCGATCAGCTTGCGGATCGGCAGACCCTGCCATTGAACCTCCGCCAGAGCCCGGATCGACATTCCAAGGCCGCGCAGGCGGTGATCCACCTCCTTCTGGAATTCCGGAATGCTTTTATTTTCGCGTCCCAATTGCCGTATCATCGCCTGAACCAGCGTCAGAATGTTCTTGGAACGATGAACCAGCTCGTGCAGCAGCAGTTGCAGCCGCTCTTCCGACTGGCTTCTGTCGAAGGATGCGTTGGAGAGCGCGATGGCGACCTGGTTGGCCTCCTTTATCTTGGTATCGACGGGCGCGACGATCTCGCCTTCGCCGATGCGCTCGGCCATCAGGGTCAGGTCACGAATGGAGCTGCGCAATTGCCGGCCGACCAGATAGGCGCCGCCAATGGCAATCAGCACCAGCAGCAGGCTGCCGATCATCATCTGCCGCCAGGTATCTATCAGCGCCGCCTGGCTTGCGGCGAGCGGACCCCACATCACCGTCTTCCATTGCCAGCCCGGCAATTGAGCATAGGCATAGAGATTACCCTTGCCGTCGAAAAAATTGCCGCTGAAGGCCTGCATTTCCGAAAGGACATCGGGGGTGACAAACGGCTTGCCCACTTCCGCCTCTTCGGGCGCGCTTGAGACGACAACGCGGTTGTTGCCGTCAATGATGGCGACCGCCCAGTTGCGCGGCAGGTTTTCCGTGGGGATGAGCCTGCTCAGGTCGCTGGTATTCTGCGTCAGGATCAGGGCGTCTCCGGCGGGGTCCAGGTCCGGGCCGAGCGGCATGGTGACGTTGAACACCCATTCCTTGCTGGTCGAGCCGAAAAACATGTCCGAGACGGTGATGCGGCGGGAGTCGATCGCTTTGGCCAGATTGGCTTCCGCCGGCACCTTGCCGAGCGGCTGGCCATAGGGCACGCGCGTATTGAGGCGCTGCTGGCCATCTTTTGTGGCGAGAATGGCGTAGAGACCCTCCCGCTTCAGACTGTCGGCAACGCGCCCCTGAAACGCGGCGAGGTTGCCGCTCTCAAGTTCCGGGAATTGCGACAGGAGATTGAGCGAGGTGGCGATTTCCTGCAGGCGGCGGTCGATGTTGCGGGAGACCACCCGCACATCCTCGATGGTTTCCCGTTGCAGGTCGTCGCGTTTTTCCGCCTCGAGGCGCAGCATCAGATAGCCGCCGAAAAGAATGAGCGGCAGGGTAATGACGGTAGCCATCACCACCAGATAGGTGCCGATGGAGGCGGTCGGGAAAAAATTCGCACTGCGCCGACGCAAAGCCGAGATCATGTCTTTCAGTCTGTCGCCGGGTCGAGGCATACAAAAAACTCCGGCAGTTATGGCATTGTTACGACACGGATAATACCGTGCCGTCCCCCTTTAGCAATGCCTGATTTTTACCTTCGGTTGTTGCGGCAGGTCACAATTGCACCGGCTCGGTTGAAAAAATCGGAACTATTTCAACGACCAACCCGTTTGCCAGACGAACCGGCCGAGAAGCGGACATGAAATTCATCACCGCCGGCCAGTTGAGAACGATGAAAGGAAGGTACGAAATGGCAAAGAAACTTACAATCCTCGTCACTGCCGCTCTGATGGGCACGACGGCTTTCGCGCCGCTGGCCATCGCTCAGGGCACGACCCAGCCTGCGCCGGCAAATCCGAGTGCGCAGACGGAGCCTGCCACCCCGATGGCGCCTGCCGCTCCCGTGACCAATGACAGCGCGGCGACAACGACAGGCGGCGCCTATCTCACCGAACAGGGCGAAACGCAGGTCAGCGCCAACGATTATATCGGCAAGGCGGTCTATACTGCGGCCGATGAAAGCATCGGTAACGTCACCAACCTCATCATGGAAGAAGATGGTGGTCTGGTTGCGGCCGTGATCGGCGTCGGCGGCTTCCTGGGTATCGGCGCAAAGGACGTTGCCGTTCCCATGGACAAGGTAACGATGACGCGCAACGCGCAGGACGGCACCATCCGCCTGACCACGACCGAAACGGCGGAAACGCTGAAGGCCGCTCCCGAATTCAAGACGCTGGAACAGAAGGCCAGCGAAAAGAATGCGGCAATGCCGGCGGCTCCCGACAGCACGACGACGTCCGCCACCAAGCCCTAATTCCCATACCTGGGAGGCAGGAGCGGGACCGGCTTCAATAAGCTGTCCCGCAGGAGGCACCGGCCAACAGGCCGGTGTCTTTTTATGTTTGTTCGCCGGCTGTTCAATCCCCGGCATTGCGGGAGGAATGCCACGCCCAGGCGGATTTGATGATGTCCGACAGGGAATAACGCGGTTCCCAGCCGAGAACCTCCTTCGCCTTGTCGTTATTGGCAACAAGTGTCGTGGAATCGCCGTCGCGCCGCCCGGTATATTCAACGGGGAAGGGGCGGCCGGAAACGTCCGAAATCGCCGCCAGCAGTTCCTTCACCGTGGTGCCGGTGCCGGTGCCGAGGTTGAGTTCGACGGTTTCTCCGCCGGCCAGCAGATAATCCACGGCTCGCACATGCGCATCGGCGAGATCGAGAATGTGGATATAGTCGCGCACGCAGGTGCCGTCGCGCGTGTCGTAATCCGTGCCGAACACCTTGAAGCCTTGACGCCGGCCGAGGGCGGCTTCGATGGCCAGCGGGATCGCGTGGGTCTCCGGTTTGTGCCATTCGCCGATGCGGCCTTCGAAATCCGCGCCGGCGGCATTGAAGTAGCGCAGCATCACGGAGCGCAGCCCCTTATAGGTGCTGTAGTCCTTCAGCGCCTGCTCCACCACCCATTTGGTGCGGCCATAGGGGTTGATCGGCGCCTGCCGGTGCGTCTCGTCGATCGGCACCTGTTCCGGCAATCCGTAAGTTGCGCAGGTGGACGAAAAAACGAATGCCGTGACGCCGGCGTCGATGGCGGCGGAGAGGAGGTTGAGCGAGCCGATGACATTGTTGTCGTAGAAAGCCACGGGCTGCTTGACCGATTCACCGACTTCGATCAGCGCTGCGAAATGCAGAACGGCTTCCGGCCGGTGTTTGGCGAAGACTTCGTCCAGCCGCGCCCGGTCGCGAATATCGCCCTGTTCGAAGGGTCCCCAGCGGACGAATTCCTCATGCCCGTTGGACAGATTGTCGAAAACGACCGGTTCATATCCTCGCTCAGACAGGAGAAGGCAGGTGTGCGAACCGATATAGCCGGCACCGCCGACGACAAGGACTTTCTTCTTCATCAATTGCCTTTCAGAAAATTACGGACGCGCCGAGACTGCCCGAGACTGTATGTCACTTTGTTCAAATAAGGGCGGCGTGGCGGGTAACGCCATCAACCAGTCTATCCTTCGCGGGTAACATAAAAAAAACCGCGCATCCATCGTCTGGACGCGCGGTTTGCCTTGTCGTGTCGCCAAGAAATTACTTGGACTTTTTCGTATTGACCCTTGTGGCCAGGAAACCGGCCGCGACAGCCACGGCGAGCGTCGCATAGGGACGCGCCTGGATCGCCAGCGTCAGCAGCGATTGCAGGGCGAGCGGCGCTGCGGCAAGCGGCGCCGCCGTCAAAGGCGCGACAGCGGGCCGTGCGGCATAGACCCTCGGACGTTTGACGATCGCCAGCGCCACCAGCATGATGACGCCGAGCAGGAACGCGGTCCCGGCGACGACGAGCGCCGCAGGGCCTGCACCCACATGCCGGGCAAGATAGATGGACCCCGCCACCACGGCGGCGATGAAGGCGATCAGAAAAAATATCCCGGTCAGAACCGACAGGATTATGGTCGCGCGCAATCGCCGTGTAACGACGCGCCCCTCGCGCTGGGTCTCCCCCAGATAGACCAGCAATGCCTCAAGCATGAGCGCGGCCTTATCGACGCGTCAAGAGGGCGAGCACGAAACCGACGCCGACGGCGATGCCGAGGGACTGGAGCGGGTTCTTCTGGACGTGGTCGGTGAGGTTGTCGTTGAGCGTGGAGATTTCATTGCGAACGCTGTCGGCCATTTCTCCGGATGCGGTAAGCGCGTCATCGGCCACACGGGCGGCCTGCGCCTTCAGCTCATGCGAAGCGCCGACGCCGAGCGCCTTCACGCTCTTGGCAAGACCAGCCAGATCTTCGCGAAGCTGGGCGAGCTGCGCTGCCACATCGGCCGCATCGCCGTTTTCGAGGGATTGCTGGATTTTGTCGCTGACGCTGCTACGCACGCTTGCCATAGGGGAGGTCCTTCCTGAACATCATTGATGGGACGACGACACATCACCGCCGTCCGTGAAGCTTCGTTTCGGCGGCCGAAACACCCGCCTGTCCGTCAGTCAAACGCGCCGATGCCGGCTTGGTTCCGCAACGGGACGGGTTTTCTTGATGGCACTTCGGCTCGGGGGCGATTTTCGAGGAATTCGGTGCCGGACATTTGTTTTCCTGTCACAAGCATCCTATAAGGCCCATCATCGAGACGTACCTTGACTTCAATCAATATGTGAAACGACATGCTCCAGACGCCCTATTACCTCATCGACAAGACAAAACTTCTTCGCAACATGGAGAAGATTGCCTATGTGCGGGAAAAATCCGGCGCCAAGGCGCTCTTGGCGCTGAAGTGCTTCGCCACATGGTCGGTGTTCGATTTCATGTCGCAATATATGGATGGCACCACCTCGTCCTCGCTTTATGAAGTCCGTCTCGGCCGCGAGAAATTCGGCGGCGAAACCCATGCCTATTCCGTCGCCTATGCCGACTACGAAATCGACGAGGTGATCTCGAATGCGGACAAGATCATCTTCAATTCCATCGGTCAGCTCGAGCGTTTCGCCGAAAAGGCTTCCGGCATTACGCGCGGTCTGCGCCTCAACCCGCAGGTCAGCTCTTCGAGCTTCGATCTTGCCGATCCTGCGCGTCCGTTCAGCCGTCTCGGCGAATGGGATGTCGCCAAGGTGGACAAGGTCATGGACCGTATCTCCGGCTTCATGATCCACAATAATTGCGAAAACAGCGATTTTTCCCTGTTCGACCGCATGTTGACGCAGATCGAGGAGAAATTCGGATCGCTTCTGTCGCGTGCGGAATGGGTCAGCCTCGGCGGCGGCATTCATTTCACCGGCGACAATTATCCGCTCGACCAGTTCTGCGACCGCTTGGCGGCTTTCTCGGAAAAATACGGCGTGCAGGTCTATCTGGAGCCGGGCGAAGCCTCGATCACCAGAAGCACGACGCTCGAGGTGACGGTTCTCGACACGCTGTTCAACGGCAAGAACCTCGCCATCGTCGACAGCTCCATCGAAGCGCATATGCTCGATCTGCTGATCTATCGCGAAACCGCCAAGGTTTCGCCGAACGAGGGCGAGCATCCCTACATGGTCTGCGGCAAATCCTGCCTTGCGGGCGATATTTTCGGCGACTTCCGCTTCGACAAGGAATTGAAGGTCGGCGACCGCATCTCCTTCCAGGACGCGGCCGGCTACACCATGGTCAAGAAGAACTGGTTCAACGGCGTGAAGATGCCGACCATCGCCATCAAGGAACTGGACGGTACCGTTCGCGCCGTTCGAGAATTCGACTTTGCCGATTTCGAGCAAAGCCTGTCTTAAACCCTGTTTTTAACATGAAACGAAGCTCATCCCTGCGGGGAAAAGGAGGCATCACCTGAAATGAAGAAGAACGTTCTGATCATCGGCGCCGGTGGCGTAGCACAGGTCGTGGCGCATAAATGCGCCCAGAACAGCGATGTATTGGGAGACATTCATATTGCGTCACGGACTTTGGGAAAGTGCCGCAAGATTGTCGAGTCCGTACGCGAAAAGAAGAGCCTCAAGACAGATGTGAAACTTGAGGCCCATGCGCTTGACGCGATGGATATCGAGGCGACGAAAGCCTTGATCAGTAAAACCGGCGTGGAAATCGTCATCAACGTCGGTTCGGCTTTCGTCAACATGTCCGTTCTTCGTGCCTGCATGGACACGGGTGTTGCCTATATGGATACGGCGATCCACGAGGATCCGACCAAGATTTGCGAGACGCCGCCGTGGTACGGAAACTACGAGTGGAAGCGCGCGGAAGAGTGCAAGGAAAAGGGCATTACCGCCATTCTCGGCGTCGGCTTTGATCCGGGCGTGGTGAACGCCTATGCGCGTCTTGCCAAGGATGATTATTTCGACAAGGTCACCTCGGTCGATATCGTCGATATCAATGCCGGCAGCCACGGTCGCTGGTTCTCGACCAATTTCGACCCGGAAATCAACTTCCGCGAATTCACCGGCGTCGTTTACTCCTGGCAGAAGGGTGAGTGGCAGACGAACCAGATGTTCGAAGTCGGCCAGGAATTCGACCTGCCGGTCGTCGGCAAGCAGAAGGCCTATATGACCGGCCATGACGAAGTGCATTCGCTGTCCAAGAACATGGACGGCGCCGATGTGCGCTTCTGGATGGGCTTCGGCGATCACTATATCAACGTCTTCACCGTGCTTAAGAACCTCGGCCTTCTGTCCGAAAAGCCGGTCAAGACGGCTGAAGGTCTCGAAGTCGTGCCGCTGAAGGTGGTCAAGGCCGTGCTGCCCGATCCGTCTTCGCTGGCGCCCGATTACGTCGGCAAGACCTGCATCGGCGATATCGTCAAGGGCATCAAGGACGGCAAGGAACGCGAAGTCTTCATCTACAACGTGGCCGACCATAAGGAAGCCTACGAAGAAGTCGGCTCGCAGGGCATTTCCTACACCGCCGGCGTTCCGCCGGTCGCCGCTGCCATGCTCATCGCGACTGGCGAATGGGACGTGAAGCAGATGGCCAATGTGGAAGAACTGCCGCCGAAGCCGTTCCTGAACATCCTGAACAAGATCGGCCTTCCGAACCGCATCAAGGACGAAAACGGCGATCGCGCGCTGGAGTTCTGATTGGCGGTGCTCTGAGAAGTTGAGGCAAAATAAAAGCCCCGCGAAAGCGGGGCTTTTTGTTGAATCTGTCGACCTGAATCGATTGCAAAGTTTTCGCATCCCCACTCCGTCACCCCGGACTTGATCCGGGGTCTAGCGCGATCAAGTCTTTGATCGCAAAAGGGTCTTCTCACGACGCAGACGCGTCGTGGCTGGATGCCGGATCAGGTCCGGCATGACGGAGGAGGTTGTCGACCGGCTTGAGTCCCACAAAAAGGGACCCATTTTCTTGCAAGAGCTAAAAACGAAGGGCGTCCTCAGCCCTTCGTCGGCTTCGGCCCGCGCTTTTCGAAGGGCTTGTCCTTCTTGCCCTCGTATTTCGGCTTGTCGCCAAAGGGCTTTTTCTTCTTCCAGGGCTTGTCGTCACCCTTGCGGTCGTCGCGGGGGCCGCTTGCATTGTCCGACTTGCTGAATTTCCGCTGCGCCTTTGCCGGGCGCGTGTCTTCGCGGAAACCGCCGGTCATTTCCGGCTTGCCTTCCAGCGCCTTCAGACGGATGCCCTTTTCGAGCGTCATGTCCTTGCCGATGGCGGAGGTGAAACGGTCAACGGCATCGGCCGCCAGTTCCACGAAGGTCTCCGTCTGCTGCATGCGGATCGCGCCGATATCCTGGCGGGTGATCTTGCCGAAACGGCAGAGCATGGGGATCAGCCAGCGCGGTTCGGCGCTCTGCTTGCGGCCGACGGACAACGAAAACCAGGCGCTGTCGGCGAAATCGGAACGCTCACGGCGCGGCGCATTGTTCTCGACCGTCTCGAAGCTGTCGCGGCGCGGCTTGCGATTGTTGTCCAGCGAGACTTCGGCGATGTCCTCCGGCGCGGAACGTCCGGCGTGGTAAAGGCGCACGAAAGCGGCGGCGACCTTTTCCGCGCCATGCTGTTCGAGCAGCCTGGTGACGAAATCGCGCTCGTCCTCGGCCACAGCCTCGGTCAGCGACGGGTCGGCCAGAAGCCGGGCGCCATCGCGCTCGACGATCTCTTCGGCCGAAGGCGGGCGAACCCATGCCGGGCTTACCTTGGCGCCTTCCAGCAGGCGCTCTGCCTTGCGGCGCTGGTTGATCGGCACCACGATGGCGCTGACGCCCTTCTGTCCGGCGCGGCCGGTGCGGCCGGAGCGGTGCAGAAGCGTTTCGGAATTGGTCGGCAGGTCGGCATGGATGACGAGTTCGAGGCCCGGCAGGTCGATGCCGCGGGCGGCAACGTCGGTCGCCACGCAGACGCGGGCGCGACCGTCGCGCATGGCCTGCAGCGCATGGGTGCGCTCGTTCTGGGTCAGTTCGCCGGAAAGGGCCACGACGGCAAAGCCGCGATTGTTGAGCCGTGCCGTCAGATGGTTCACCGCCGCACGGGTGGAGCAGAAGACGATGGCGTTGCGGGCTTCATAAAAGCGCAGCGCATTGATGATGGCGTTCTCGCGGTCGGCCGGCGTCACCAGCATGGCGCGATATTCGATATCCACATGCTGCTTCTGTTCGGAAGCGGTGGCGATGCGCACGGCGTTCTTCTGGTAGCTTTCCGCAAGCTTGGCGATGCTGCGCGGAACGGTGGCCGAGAACATCAGCGTGCGGCGGGTTTCCGGCGATTCTTCCAGAATGAATTCCAGATCTTCACGGAAACCGAGATCGAGCATTTCGTCGGCTTCATCCAGCACCACGGCGCGGATGGACGACAGATCGAGCGCGCCACGCTTGATGTGGTCGCAAAGACGCCCGGGTGTGCCGACGACGATGTGAGCGCCGCGTTCAAGCGCACGGCGCTCGTTGCGCACATCCATGCCGCCGACGCAGGAGGCAATCGAGACACCGGCGAATTCATAGAGCCACTCCAGCTCGCGCTTGACCTGCATGGCCAGTTCGCGGGTCGGCGCGATGGCGAGCGCCAGCGGTGCGGAAGCCTGACCGAAGCGGCCATTTTCCGGCAGCAGCGTCGGCGCCAGTGCAATGCCGAAGGCAACGGTCTTGCCGGAACCGGTCTGTGCGGAAACCAGCGCATCCTTGTCGGCCAGTTCGGGTGCAAGCATCGCCTGCTGCACGGGGGTCAAATCTTTATAGCCGCGTTTTTCCAACGCCTGCGCGATCGCCGGGGCGATACCCTGGGTGTCTGTCATCTACCGTCTTTCGGATATGAAGCCGCCCGCATCCGCCCGAAACCAATAGATCCTAAAGTCTCCGGGGCAGCCGATACAGGCCATTTCGGCCATCTGGCCGGTTGCATTGCCGCGCTCATACTGCGAATGGGCCGGTTTGTACAGTGCACTGCGGTACGCTCTTTTGCGGGTGCTTTATCCCGTCGACGTTTTCATCCCGCCATTGTTCCGGAGCGATGCTGCGAAAAAGGCGTACCGCATGGTTCATAAACGGCATTGCGTGCCCCCCGCCTTTTCGCTAAGAGACCCGCAACTTGAGGCTCTTTGTCAGGAAGAGCCGACTGGGTTTGTTCTTGTCCGTCCGCTCTTCGAAGGAGCCGGCGGGAAAATGGGATGGTACTGGTCAAGGCTATGGCTCGCATTGTCATGAAATTCGGCGGCACGTCCGTCGCGAACCTCGAACGCATTCACAATGTCGCACGGCATGTGAAACGCGAAGTGGATGCCGGCCATGAAGTGGCCGTGGTCGTTTCCGCCATGTCCGGCAAAACCAATGAGCTGGTGGACTGGGTGCAGAACGCAGCAAAGGTGGCCGGCGCCAACGCCGCCTCCTTTTTCGATGCGCGCGAATATGACGCGGTCGTCGCATCCGGCGAACAGGTGACATCGGGTCTCCTGGCGATCACGCTGCAATCCATGGGCATCAATGCGCGCTCCTGGCAGGGCTGGCAGATCCCGATCCGCACCGACAATGCGCATGGCGCCGCCCGCATTCTCGAAATCGACGGTTCGGATATCATCCATCGCATGGGTGAAGGACAGGTGGCCGTTGTCGCCGGTTTCCAGGGCATCGGCCCGGACAACCGCATCGCGACGCTCGGACGCGGCGGTTCGGATACGTCCGCCGTTGCGATTGCCGCCGCCGTCAAGGCGGATCGTTGCGACATCTATACCGATGTCGACGGCGTTTATACGACCGATCCGCGCATCGAGCCCAAGGCTCGCCGCATGAAGAAGATCGCCTTCGAGGAAATGCTCGAAATGGCGTCTCTCGGCGCGAAGGTTCTGCAGGTTCGCTCGGTCGAGCTTGCCATGGTACACAAGGTGCGCACCTTCGTTCGCTCCAGTTTCGAGGATCCCGATGCGCCGGGCATGGGCGACCTCATCAACCCGCCCGGTACTTTGATTTGTGACGAGGATGAAATCGTGGAACAGGAAGTCGTAACCGGCATCGCCTATGCCAAGGATGAAGCACAGATCTCGCTGCGCCGCGTGGCCGACCGTCCGGGCGTTTCCGCCGCGATCTTCGGGCCGCTCGCCGAAGCGCATATCAACGTCGACATGATCGTGCAGAACATCTCCGAAGACGGTTCGCGCACCGACATGACCTTCACCGTTCCTTCGGGCGACGTTGCCAAGGCGATCAAGCTTCTGGAAGACAACAAGGCCCAGATCGGCTTCGACGTCGCGCAGAACGAGACCGGTCTCGCCAAGGTTTCGGTCATCGGTATCGGCATGCGCAGCCACGCCGGCGTTGCCGCCAGCGCGTTTAAGGCGCTTGCCGAGAAGAACATCAACATCAAGGCGATCACCACCTCCGAGATCAAGATTTCGATCCTGATCGACGGCGCCTATGCCGAACTTGCGGTTCGCACTTTGCATTCCGCCTACGGTCTCGATAAGAGCTAAGCCGAGACATCGGTTCCCGATGCTCCGATTCTTCGGAGTTGCGTTCTTCCGATGTGGCGTTTCATGAAAGCGTGTCCCTTGCGGGACGCGCTTCTCGCGCTATAAATTTTTAAATGACCTTTTGATTCTCGAATATTATGACATTCGGATCGGAAGTGTCGGGGAGCAAACGCGATGAGAGACCTTTCCGCAGGTCCGCGCGTCCTGCTCAAGCGGCTGCGCGAAATGATGGCGGAGCACCTTGAACCGCAGGACCGTCTGGACCAGATCGTCCGTCAGATTGCCAGCAACATGGTGGCGGAGGTTTGCTCGGTCTATGTGCTGCGCTCCGACAGCGTGCTCGAGCTTTACGCGACCGAAGGTCTGAACAAGGATGCCGTGCATCTTGCCCAGCTGAAAATGGGGCAGGGTCTTGTCGGCACCATCGCCGCTTCCGCCCAACCGCTCAATCTTTCCGATGCGCAGGCGCATCCCGCTTTCCGCTATCTTCCTGAAACCGGTGAGGAAATTTATCATTCCTTCCTCGGCGTGCCGATTTTGCGTTCCGGTCGCACTCTTGGCGTTCTTGTGGTCCAGAACAAGGCCAGCCGAACATACCGGGAGGATGAAGTGGAAGCGCTTGAGACAACCGCGATGCTCATTGCCGAAATAGTGGCGAGCGGCGAGTTGAAGAAGATCACCCGCCCCGGGGTGGAGCTGGATCTGACGCGCGCCGTTTCCATCGATGGCGACGGCTATGGCGAAGGCATCGGTCTTGGCCATGTCGTGTTGCACGATCCGCGCATCGTCGTCACCAATCTGCTCAATGAAGATGCCGATACGGAAATCCGGCGTCTTGCCGATGCCATCGGTTCGCTGCGTCTCTCCATCGACGATATGCTGCAGCGTCGCGATGTGCCGACCGAGGGTGAGCACCGCGAGGTTCTGGAAACCTACCGCATGTTCGCCCACGATCAGGGCTGGGTGCGACGCATGGAAGAGGCGATCCGCAACGGCCTGACGGCGGAAGCGGCGGTCGAGAAGGTGCAGAGCGACACCAAGGCGCGCATGATGCGCCTGACCGATCCCTATCTGCGCGAGCGCATGCATGATTTCGACGATCTCGCCAACCGGCTACTGCGGCAGTTGATCGGTTTTGGCGGTCGTGGTCCGGAGCAGGATTTCCCGCTCGACGCCATCGTGCTGGCGCGCGCCATGGGTGCTGCCGAACTGCTCGATTACCCGCGTGAAAAACTGCGTGGTCTGGTGCTCGAAGACGGTGCGGTGACGAGCCATGTCGTCATCGTCGCGCGCGCCATGGGCATTCCGATCATAGGGCAGGCGACCGGTATCGTCGCTCTGGCGGAAAACAACGATCCCATCATTATCGATGGCGATGACGGTCAGGTGCATTTGCGCCCGATGTCGGATTTGCAGCGTGCCTATGAAGAAAAGGTGCGCCTGCGCGCCAAGCGGCAGGAGCAGTTCCGAGCGCTGCGCAACGTCGAGCCGATCACCAAGGATGGCCAGAAGGTCAATCTGAAGATGAATGCGGGCCTTTTGGTGGACTTGCCGCAGCTTGACGAATCCGGCGCCGACGGCATTGGCCTGTTCCGCACCGAGCTGCAATTCATGATCGCCTCCAACATGCCGAAGGGCGAGGAGCAGGAGGCGTTCTACCGCTCCGTTCTGCGGCAGGCGAAGGGCAAGAGCGTCACCTTCCGCACGCTCGATATCGGCGGCGACAAGGTCGTTTCCTATATGCGCGGTCAGGAAGAGGAAAACCCGGCGCTGGGCTGGCGGGCGATCCGCCTGTCGCTCGACCGGCCGGGCCTGATGCGCACGCAGATGCGCGCGCTGCTCCGTGCCGCCTCGGGCGCCGAGCTGCGCATGATGCTGCCGATGGTAACGGAAGTGTCGGAAATCCGCGCCGCGCGTGATCTTCTGCAGAAGGAAGTG
Organism: Agrobacterium leguminum; assembly: GCF_015704895.1. Taxonomy (GTDB): domain Bacteria; phylum Pseudomonadota; class Alphaproteobacteria; order Rhizobiales; family Rhizobiaceae; genus Agrobacterium; species Agrobacterium leguminum. The sequence continues at coordinate 309,052 of NZ_JADQWB010000006.1, forward strand.
CAGCATCTTTCGAAATTCAGCCACGCGCTGCCGAAAAAGCTGCAATTCGGCGCCATGCTGGAAGTGCCATCGCTGATGTGGCAGCTCGATGAGCTGATGCAGGAGGTGGATTTCGTCTCCGTCGGTTCGAACGACCTGTTCCAGTTCTCGATGGCGGTGGATCGCGGGAATGCGCGTGTTTCGGATCGTTTCGACAATCTCGGCAAGCCGTTCCTGCGCATTCTGCGCGATATTGTCCGCGCCGGCGAAAGGCACCACACGTCGGTTACGCTGTGCGGCGAAATGGCGGGCAAGCCGCTTTCGGCCATGGCGTTGATCGGCCTCGGCTTCCGTTCTGTTTCCATGTCGCCGACGGCCATCGGGCCGGTCAAGGCCATGCTGCTCGGGCTCGATGCCGCGCGCCTGGCCGAAGAGCTGAACGCGGCGCTGGACGACCATAATTCGCTGGAAAGCGCGCGCGAGGTGTTATTACGCTTTGCCGCGACGCATTCCATTCCCGTTTAGAGCATTTCCAGGAAAAGTGGACCCCGGTTTTCCGTCCGGAAACGCTCTAAAAGACCTGTTTCATTATTGGAGTGACTGGTGGCGAAGCTTCCCGTCGAAAAAATGCGCGAGTTGGAAAGGCGTTTCGGTGAGATCGAAGCGCGTATGTCGGCCGGGCCTGCTGCGGATGTCTATGTGAAGCTGGCGTCGGAATATTCCGAACTCGAGCCGGTGGTGAAGAAAATCCGCGACTACGAGAAGGCGGTTTCCGAGGCCGCCGATCTGGAGGCGCTGCTGGCCGACAAGTCGACCGACAAGGATATGCGCGACCTGGCGGAAATGGAGCTGCCGGATGTCGAGGTCCGCATCGGCGAGCTTGAAAAGGACATGCAGGTTCTGCTGCTGCCGAAGGATGCGGCGGACGAAAAAAGCGCGATTCTCGAAATTCGCGCAGGCACCGGCGGCTCCGAGGCCGCGCTCTTCGCCGGCGATCTGTTCCGCATGTATGAACGTTTCGCCTCGACCAAGGGCTGGAAGGTGGAAGTGCTTTCCGCAAGCGAGGGCGAAGCGGGCGGTTACAAGGAAATCATCGCGACGATCAGCGGGCGCGGGGTATTTTCCAAGCTGAAATTCGAATCCGGCGTGCACCGGGTGCAGCGCGTGCCGGAAACGGAAGCGAGCGGCCGCATCCACACGTCTGCTGCCACCGTTGCTGTGCTGCCGGAAGCGGAAGATATCGATATCGAAATCCGCCCGGAAGACATTCGCATCGACACGATGCGTGCTTCGGGTGCGGGCGGCCAGCACGTCAACACCACCGACTCCGCCGTTCGTATCACCCATCTGCCGACGGGCCTGATCGTTACCAGCTCGGAGAAATCGCAGCACCAGAACCGCGCCAAGGCCATGCAGGTTCTGCGCTCGCGCCTTTACGACATCGAGCGCCAGAAAGTGGATAGCGAACGTTCGGCCGACCGCAAGAGCCAGGTTGGTTCCGGCGACCGTTCCGAGCGCATCCGCACCTATAATTTTCCGCAGGGCCGCGTTACCGATCACCGCATCAACCTCACGCTCTACAAGCTGGACCGGATGATCGAAGGCGAGATCGATGAACTTGTGGATGCGCTGATCGCCGACTATCAGGCGGGGCAGCTTGCACAGCTCGGCGAACAGCTTTGAGCACGGCCGCTGAAGCGAGTGTTGCGAACGCGCTTGCCGCAGCCCGCAAAAGGCTGCAGGCGGCGGGGATCGCCGATCCGCTTCTCGATGCGCGGCTTTTGATTGCGGAGGTTGTCGGTTTTTCATTGACCGATTTCGTGATGAAGCCTGATCGTGCCGTTACGCCGGAAGAAAGCGCCCGTATTGCGGCCATGATCGAAAGACGGGCGAATGGCGAACCCGTTCATCGTATTCTCGGCCACCGGGAATTTCATGGCCTTGACCTTCTTTTGTCGAAGGAGACGCTCGAACCCCGGCCGGATACGGAAGTTCTTGTCGATACCCTGTTGCCGGCGCTGAAAAAAGCCGTTTCCGCCAAGGGTGGCGCCCGCATTCTGGATATGGGCACGGGCACGGGGGCGATCTGTCTGGCGCTGTTGAAGGAATGTCCCGAAGCAACCGGCATCGGCAGCGATATTTCCGCCGATGCGCTGGAAACGGCGGCCCGGAATGCGGCCCGAAACGATCTCGGCGCGCGCTTCGACGCCATCCGCAGCGACTGGTTTGAAAAAATCTCTGGCCGCTTTGACATAATTGTGTCGAATCCGCCTTATATAAGGACTGATATCGTCGCAACGCTTGACCAGGAGGTTCGTATCCACGACCCGATGGCGGCGCTGGATGGAGGTCAGGACGGCCTTGCACCGTACCGCCTCATCGCTGCCGATGCAGGCCGCTTTCTTGTGGAAAACGGGATTGTCGGTGTGGAGATCGGTTTCGATCAAAGGCTTGATGTTTCCGCTATATTTGCTTCCTACGGCTTCTCTCTTCTGGACGCCGTGAAGGATTATGGCGGTAACGACAGAGTTTTGACCTTCCGGAGATAGTTGTTCGCGATATGTCTGCGGATTTTTTGCAAGGATATTTTGCACAGCAAAAGAAAAGGCTTGGATTTCCGCGGGAAGCGGGATAGTTTGCGGCCACATGCCGGGTGGCTGAGGACGAACACAGATTCGTCAGGGTATGGGTCAGTCCCGAAGCGGGTTCTTTAAAGAGCCCTGAAAGGCTGGGCGTTTCCGGCATGTGAATCAGTAAACTTTGTTCGCAGGCGGCTCGGTGCAGCATTTGCGCAGCCGGTCGTCATACGCGAGGTCTTGCCTTGGGGTTATCTTCGGCAAGGCGCGTGATGGAGCAATTTCAGGAAAAATTTCCAGCGGTTTTCCGCCCGGAATTGCATGAAAACAACCAGATTGTCAGCAAAACAGAATTCAGGTGAGCAATTGATGAGGCCAGGACAGCAAAACAAGCGCGGCCGGGGGCGTGGAAACAACAACAATAACAATGGTGGCGGTAACAACAACTTCAACCGCAAGGGCGGCAACCCGCTCACCAGGACTTATGACAGTTCCGGCCCCGATGTTAAAATCCGTGGCACAGCCCAGCACATAGCGGAAAAATACGCGGCTCTGGCGCGCGACGCGCAGAGTTCCGGCGACCGCGTGATCGCTGAGAACTATCTGCAGCACGCTGAACACTATAACCGCATCATCGCTTCGGCTCAGGCCCAGATGCAGGAACGTTTCCAGCGCGACGACCGCGGCGAGTACAATGCTGCCGATGGCGACGATATGGATGTGAACGACGGCGATGAAGGCGTCGTTGCACCGCAGCAGCAGGCCGAACAGGCCGAGCGCGCGCAGCAGCCGGAACGTCAGGAGCGTACTGAGCGGAACGAACAGCGTCAGGAGCGTCGTGAGCGCCCGGACCGCCGCGAACGGCAGGAGCGTCAGCCGCGCCAGCCGCAGGTGGCCGCCGAACAGCAGCCGCCGGTTTACGACGCCAGCCAGGCGCCGCAGCCCGTCATCGAAGGCACGCCCATGGAAGTTGCCGTCGAGGAAGAACAGCAGCAGGCGGAAGCTCCGGCGGGCGAACGCGCACCGAAGACGCGCCGTGCGACCGGACCGCGCCAGCGCCGCCCGCGCCGCACCGCCGCTGCGGAAGGTGCCGAAGGCGAAGATGCGTCGGCCGGTGAAGAGGCGGCACCCGCCACGCTTGAGAACGCTGCCGAATAAGCAGCTTCTGCAAATCACTCTGCAATCGAAAAACTCCGGCCTGCCGGAGTTTTTTGCTTTTGGCGGTTGGCTATGCACATTCCGTTCGCAGCCGGTGGGATTTGATGCCTGTCAAATCATATGAAAATTTCCCGGGTGATGGGTTTTTCTCCCTTTAAACCGATGAAAATGCCTCCCATATTCGTGCAGAACGGACGGAAGCCGCATTCGCCGGCAACCGACCGTCGAGAGGCGGCAATCGTGAAATCCTTTAAGCACGGCTGTCGCAGCGGGGCTTGCCTTTTGAGGGAGCCTCAACCCTAACACCCGGAGCCGTGCCGAAAGCGGGCGGGCCGGTCTATGGAGGTTCGACTATGAATATTGAAAAATACTCCGAGCGCGTTCGCGGTTTTCTGCAATCGGCGCAGACCTTTGCGCTGGCGGAGAACCATCAGCAGTTTTCGCCCGAACATGTTCTGAAGGTTCTGCTCGATGACGAGCAGGGTATGGCGGCATCGCTGATCGAGCGCGCCGGCGGCAACGCCAAGGAAGCGCGTCTTGCCAATGATGCGGCGCTTGCCAAATTGCCCAAGGTTTCCGGCGGCAATGGCGGCCTTTCGCTCACCGCGCCGCTCGCCAAAGTGTTCTCGACCGCGGAAGATCTCGCCAAGAAGGCCGGCGACAGTTTCGTCACTGTCGAGCGTCTGCTGCAGGCGCTTGCAATTGAAAGCTCCGCCACCACCTCGGCTTCCCTGAAGAAGGCCGGCGCAACCGCGCAGGCGCTCAATCAGGTCATCAACGACATCCGCAAGGGCCGCACGGCCGACAGCGCCAATGCCGAACAGGGCTTCGATGCGCTGAAGAAGTTCGCGCGCGACCTGACGGAAGAGGCCCGCGAAGGCAAGCTCGACCCGGTGATCGGTCGCGACGACGAAATCCGCCGCACCATCCAGGTGCTCTCGCGCCGTACCAAGAACAATCCCGTGCTGATCGGTGAACCGGGCGTCGGTAAAACGGCGATTGCCGAAGGACTTGCGCTGCGCATCGTCAATGGCGATGTGCCGGAAAGCCTGAAGGACAAGAAGCTGATGGCGCTCGATATGGGCGCGCTGATCGCCGGTGCGAAATATCGCGGTGAGTTCGAAGAGCGCCTGAAGGCTGTGCTCAATGAAGTGCAGGCCGAAAATGGCGGCATCATCCTGTTCATCGATGAGATGCACACGCTGGTCGGCGCCGGCAAGGCCGATGGTGCGATGGATGCGTCCAACCTCCTGAAGCCCGCGCTTGCCCGTGGCGAGTTGCACTGCGTCGGCGCCACCACGCTCGATGAATACCGCAAGCATGTGGAAAAGGACCCGGCCCTTGCCCGCCGTTTCCAGCCCGTTCTTGTGGATGAGCCGACCGTTGAGGACACGATCTCGATCCTGCGCGGGTTGAAGGAAAAATACGAACAGCACCACAAGGTCCGTATCTCGGATTCGGCCCTGGTTGCGGCTGCGACGCTTTCCAACCGTTATATCACCGATCGCTTCCTGCCCGACAAGGCAATCGACCTGATGGACGAAGCCGCTTCGCGTCTTCGCATGCAGGTGGATTCCAAGCCGGAAGAACTGGACGAACTGGATCGTCGCATCATTCAGCTCAAGATCGAGCGCGAAGCCTTGAAGCAGGAAACGGACCAGTCGTCCGCCGACCGCCTCAAGAAGCTCGAGGACGAGTTGGCCGATACGGAAGAAAAGGCGGATGCGCTGACGGCCCGCTGGCAGGCGGAAAAGCAGAAGCTCGGCCATGCCGCAGACCTCAAGAAGCGGCTGGACGAAGCCCGCAACGAATTGGCGATTGCCCAGCGCAATGGCCAGTTCCAGCGCGCCGGCGAGTTGACCTATGGCATCATTCCGGGTCTCGAAAAGGAACTGGCTGCGGCGGAAGCCCGCGATAGCAGCGGTGCCGGCTCGATGGTTCAGGAAGTGGTGACGGCGGACAATATCGCCCATGTCGTTTCCCGCTGGACCGGCATTCCGGTCGACAAGATGCTGGAAGGTCAGCGCGAAAAGCTGCTGCGTATGGAAGACGAGCTTGCCAAGTCCGTTGTCGGACAGGGCGAGGCCGTTCAGGCGGTTTCCAAGGCGGTTCGCCGTTCGCGCGCCGGCCTTCAGGATCCCAACCGGCCGATCGGTTCGTTCATCTTCCTCGGCCCGACGGGCGTGGGCAAGACCGAGCTGACCAAGTCGCTCGCGCGCTTCCTGTTCGACGACGAAACCGCGATGGTTCGCCTCGACATGTCGGAATATATGGAGAAACACTCCGTTGCCCGGCTGATCGGTGCGCCTCCCGGCTATGTTGGTTACGAAGAGGGTGGGGCGCTCACGGAAGCGGTTCGCCGCCGGCCCTATCAGGTCGTGCTGTTCGACGAGATCGAGAAAGCGCATCCGGACGTGTTCAACGTCCTCTTGCAGGTGCTGGATGATGGCCGCCTCACGGACGGCCAGGGCCGGACCGTCGATTTTAAGAACACCATCATCATCATGACCTCGAACCTCGGTTCGGAATTCATGACGCAGATGGGCGACAATGACGATGTGGATTCGGTTCGCGATTTGGTGATGGAGCGGGTCCGGTCGCATTTCCGGCCGGAATTCCTCAACCGTATCGACGATATCATCCTCTTCCACCGCCTGCGGCGCGACGAAATGGGTGCAATTGTCGAAATCCAGCTCAAGCGCCTCATCTCGCTGCTCGGCGATCGCAAGATTTCGCTCGAACTGGATGAGGATGCACGCAACTGGCTTGCCAATAAAGGTTACGATCCGGCTTACGGCGCGCGTCCGCTGAAGCGGGTGATCCAGAAGGCGGTTCAGGACAGGCTTGCCGAAATGATCCTCGGCGGCGAAGTCCCGGATGGATCGCGGGTCAAGGTGACCTCAGGCACGGACCGGCTGCTGTTCAAGGTCAAGCCCGCCAAGGGCGAGGCCGAAGCTGAAACGGCCGATGCAGCATAAAATGAAAGGGCTCCGGAAACGGAGCCCTTTTCACATGACCGGGCCCTTTTCACATGACCGGGATTGTCGTTCGGGTCTGCCCGCAGATCAGCGGCTCGCCACCTGATTGGGCTTTTCGTCAATATTCAGCAGATTGTCGATGCGCTTTCTCTCATCGGAGAAACGCGCCAGCGCCTCGCCGGAAAGCGACTTGCCGCCCGGCAGGCGCACCTTCATCGCGTCCACCTTGGTGCCGTTGACGATCAGCTCGTAATGCAGATGCGCGCCGGTCGAAAGGCCGGTCGATCCCACATAACCGATGACCTGGCCCTGCCGGACCTTTGCGCCTTCGGTGACACCCTTGGCGATGGCGCTCTGGTGGTTATAGGACGAGACATAGCCATTGGCATGGCGGATCAGCGTCTGGTTGCCATAACCGGAGGCCCATCCTGCCTTTTCGACGGTGCCGTTGCCCGTCGCGATGATCGGCGTGCCGCGGGCGGCGGCCCAGTCTGTGCCGGTATGCATGCGGCTGAATTTCAGAACCGGGTGACGGCGCATGCCGAAACCGGATGTCATGCGGCCGTTCGGAACCGGGTTGCGCAACAGGAACTGCCGGATGCTTTTGCCGTTCTCGTCGAAATAATCGATGCTGTTGTCGTCCGGGTTCTGGAACCGGTAAAAACGTGTCTCGTTGTCGCCGAACTTGGCGTTGACGTAGAGCAGTTCCGACTTGTCCGTCGCCTTGCCATCCGCGTCCTCCACGGAGAAGAAGGCTTCCAGCGTATCCGCCGGCTTGAGCTGCGCCTGAAAATCGACGCTGCTGGCCAGAAGCTTGATGAGCTGCGAAACCATGCCCTGGTTCATGCCGTAGGCAAGGGCCGCACGGTAGACCCCGTCATAAACGCTCGGCAGATCGCGTCCAGCGGCAGGTGCCGGGGTGCTGTCGAAGGCGGTCGCCACGGCATCGAGCTTCGGCGGTTCGCTGGCCTTGATGAAGCGCTTGCTGTCATCGATGGCCATGGTGACCATGTGGCGGCCCTTGCGATAAAGGCTGACGCGAACGATATCGCTTTTCTCGTCTTCCTGAATAATGCCGACGCGCAGCACATCGCCGCTTTCGACATTGTTCGACTGGATTTGCGGCGATAGCAGCCCGGCGATTTCCGAGGATTGCGCCTTCGAATAGCCGGCGCCGAAAAGGGCGGCCTCGATGGTTTCGGTCTGGCGGGCAGGGATCACGTCGTCGGCATATTCCTTGATAGGCACCGAAGCGGACTGCGGGGTCGAGACCGACATGTTCTGTTCGACGACACGGGCGGCAAGGCCCGCGGTAATGTCGACATCGCCGTCGTCATTATCGAAACGGCGTGGGTCGATATAATAGAGCGCGGCCAGCTGCTCGTTGCCATCCGTCAGGATCGAACCGTTCGAGCGCACCGCCTCCTCGACCTCGTCGAAGCTCAATGAGCCGGCGAAGGCATATTTGGAATGCTGTACGGGAAAGGCGACAGTCTTCAGGCTGACTTCGGATTCAACTTCGGAGCCATAGATCGTTCCCGTCCGGCTAGGCGCGGGTGCCGATGCGTCCTTGTCCTCGTTGCTGGCAAAAATATTCAGGGGATCGAAGGCGGGATAGTCATCCTGCTTGGCATAATTTGACGCCAGCGGAATCTTGACGTGGGAGAAGGGGACCTTGCGGACCACTTCCTTGTCGCCTTCATTGATGACGGTGGAAACTTCCATGATCGACCGGTCGGACGGCCGGGCCGCGATATTCGGTGCGACGAGGCGCGTTCCGCGACGGGCGGCTTCCGTGGCATTGTTGCCCATATCCGCCTTGGCGAAGGCTTCGGCGGGAATGGCGAGCTGCTGGCGACCGTCAAGAGCGGCAAACAGCGCCACGCCCATCAATATGGAAGAGGTAATGCCGGTGAGGAACGTGCCGGAAAGCCATCGGAGCGAAATTTCGCGACGATCGGGTGCACGGCGCCCTTCCGCCAGAATTGGCGGTTCCGTGCCTAGCGACCGGATCACATTGCGATCCGCAGTCATACCAGCTGTGCCCCGTCGGTCATGCGCTCTCCAGAAACTTCAGGCGAAGGTGTGCAACTTTCAAAGCTGGGAGTCAAATCGGTCGACGCACCAGCGGGACATGTCGCAGCAGCCCATATAAGGACACGCGCAGGCATGTCTCGTATTAACGCTTCGTTGACGAAGCAATTAGCGAGGAAGGGGGCTAAAAGAAGGCGCGAGCCCTGGCTTGACGCCCGGCTGCCTGTTCTCCTGTGCAAAACCAGGAGTGTGGTTGCGTCTTTTTATGCCGATAACCTCATGAAAACGAAATTCCCTTTTACAATCAGCGACATGACATATTTTTCTATTTTTTTGATATTGCTGTGTTGACTTGTTTGGTTGGGTGGATTTATAAGTCCGCTCACTGAACGAGGGCGGCGGCGCTGCTGGCGACGGCGACTTTCGTTCTCAAGAAATCAAGTTGATGAGCGGATTGCTTGTTGGGTTTCGGGGCTTATGGCTTTGGGGCGATTGATTTTGTGACTGTTTGAGCGGTCTGTTATTTGACAATTGAATATGAGAAGAAAGAGAAACGTG
>NZ_JADQWB010000007.1 GCF_015704895.1 Agrobacterium leguminum
TCACAAACTCTGTGCGTTGATCCATGACAGAAATCTCCCGCCAAGCCATCCCGACACTCCTCCGCCAAGCAGAAAAAGTGTCAGGGATGTCTCCGAACATCTGTCAACTATGTCTCCGGGCTGTACACTTGTCCCGAGGATCTGTCCACCTATCGTAAAATCAATCGGTAGCAGATGCTCGGGACAGGCCCGAGCATGACGGAGGAGAGGTTTGTGGGCGTTCCATCAGTCTAACAGCAGCTGTCCGGCCGTTTTATTGCCTCCACACAAAAAGAAGGGCCGCAGAGCGGCCCTTTAGGCGGGGAGAAGGAAGCGGGCTCAGGAAAGCCCGCCAATATGAAACGTCTTGATCTCCAGATATTCCTCGATGCCGACCTGTGCGCCCTCACGGCCGAGGCCGGATTGTTTGACGCCGCCGAAGGGGGCGACTTCGGTGGAGATCGCGCCGGTGTTGAGGCCGACCATGCCGAATTCCAGCGCCTCACCCACGCGCCAGGCGCGTTTCAGGCTTTCGGTATAGAAATAGGCGGCGAGGCCGAAGGGCGTACCGTTGGCGATGGCGATGGCTTCTTCTTCCGTCTCGAAACGGAAGAGCGGTGCTACCGGTCCGAAGGTTTCTTCGCTTGCCAGCCGCATCCCGGTCGTGGCGCCGGTCAGCACCACGGGGGCGGTATATTGCGGACCTTCCGGCAGATCGTGCGGCCTGGTGATGATCTTCGCACCCTTGGAAACCGCGTCATCGATATGGGCGCGGATCTTGGCGATGGCCGGCTCGTTGATCATCGGGCCGATGGAAACGCCTGCTTCCGTTCCGGGTCCGACCCTCATGGCGTCGACACGATCCGCCAGTTTTTTCGCAAACGCGTCATAAACGCTCGACTGCACGAGAATGCGGTTGGCGCAAACGCAGGTCTGGCCGCCGTTGCGGAATTTCGAAACCAGCGCGCCTTCGATGGCGAGATCGAGATCGGCATCGTCGAAAACGATGAAGGGCGCGTTGCCACCCAGTTCCAGCGACAGGCGCTTGACGCTATCTGCAGCCCCCCGCATCAAAAGCGAACCGACGCGGGTGGAGCCGGTGAAGGAAATTTTCCGAACCGTCTCGTTGGCCATGATTTCATTGCCGATTTCCGTCGGCATGCCGGTGACGATGTTGATGACGCCCGCGGGAATGCCGGCCCGTTCGGCAAGAACGCCGAGCGCCAGCGCCGAATAGGGCGTGAATTCCGAAGGCTTGATGACCACGGTGCAGCCGGCCGCAAGTGCGGGCGCGACCTTGCGGGTGATCATGGCGTTCGGGAAATTCCACGGGGTGATGATGCCGCAGACGCCGACTGCTTCTTTCAGCACCACGATACGCCGATCCGGCGTTGGGGAAGGAATGGTGCTGCCGCCGATACGACGAGCCTCTTCCGCGAACCATTTGACGAAGGATGCGCCATAGCGGATTTCGCCCTTCGCTTCATCCAGCGGCTTGCCCTGTTCGGTGGTCAGGATCAGGCCGAGATCGTCGACATTGTCGATCATCAGCGCGAACCATTTTTCCAGAAGCGCTGCGCGCTCCGCGTGGGTTTTCTTTTTCCACGGGCCGAAGGCGGCGTTGGCGGCTTCGATGGCCGCGCGGGTTTCCGCGCCGTCCATATCCGGTACGGTGCCGATGACCGCCTGCGTCGCCGGGTCGATCACGTCGACCGCCTTGCCCGATGCCGCCGCTTTCCATGCGCCGCCGATCAAGCCCGTCTGGCGAAAGAGTTCCTTGTCCTTCAAGCCCTGCATCATAATTCTCCGAAATCAGTCGAGCGCCGCAAGAATGGCGGCGGTGATGGCGTCTGTCTTGTCCTTGCCCGGCACTGTGCCTATACCCCGGCCGGTCGCCGTTTCCAGCGCCGTCATGATACGCACGGCCGCGTCTTTTTCGCCGAGATGCTCGAGCATCATCGCGCCGGACCAGATGGCGGCGATGGGGTTGGCAATGCCGAGATGGGCAATATCCGGGGCCGAACCGTGCACCGGCTCGAACATCGAAGGCGCGCTGCGGTCAGGATTGATATTGGCGGAAGCGGCAAAGCCGAGACCGCCCTGAATGGCTGCGCCGAGGTCGGTCAGAATATCGCCGAAGAGGTTGGAGGCGACGACGACATCGAGGCTTTCCGGGGCCATAACCATGCGGGCCGCCATGGCGTCGATGTGATAGCTGGAAACCTCGACGTCGGGATACTCAGTGGCGAGCTTGTGGGTCACCTCGTCCCAGAACACCATCGAATACTTCTGGGCATTGGACTTGGTGATGGAGGCAAGCTTGCCGCGACGCTTCTGCGCCTGTTCGAAGCCGAAGCGCAGGATGCGCTCCACGCCCTTGCGGGTGAAGATCGAGGTTTCGACCGCAACTTCGTCATCGGTGCCCTGATGCACGCGGCCGCCGGCGCCGGAATATTCGCCCTCCGTGTTTTCACGGATGCAGAGAATGTCGAAGCCATCGGCCTTCAAAGGCCCCTGCACGCCGGGCAGAAGCCGGTGCGGGCGGATATTGGCATATTGCACGAAAGCCTTGCGGATCGGCAGCAGCAGGCCGTGCAGCGAGACCGAGTCCGGCACTTCCGCCGGCCAGCCGACCGCGCCGAGCAGGATGGCGTCGAAGCCGCGCAGGGTTTCGATGCCGTCCTTCGGCATCATCGCGCCGGTTTCCTTGTAGAAGGCGCAGGACCAGGGGAGTTCCGTTCCTTCAAGCGCAAAACCGGAGGTTTTGGCGGCGGCGTTGAGAACCTGCCATGCGGCGTCCGTCACGCTTTTGCCGATGCCGTCTCCGGGAATGAGTGCGATGCGATGCGTTTTCAAGACATTTCCCCTGTTACAGTCCGATAAGGACGCTTTTGCTCTTGCGGTTGGCGAGATAGGCCTCGCGTCCGAGATCCTTGCCGATGCCGGAGCGTTTGTAACCGCCGGTCGGCAATATATGGTCGCGCGAGCGGCCATAACGGTTGACCCAGATCGTGCCCGCCTGAATGGCGCGGGACAGGCGCATGACGCGCGAGACGTCACGGCTGAAAAGACCCGCCGCCAGACCGTAGGTCGGATGGTCGGAAAGCGCCAGAGCCTCTTCTTCCGTGCGGAAGGTCTGCAGCGTCAGCACCGGCCCGAAGATTTCCTCGGTGACGGCAGGGGAGGTCTGGTCGACATTGGCGATCAACGTCGGCTGATAAAAATAGCCGGGACCGTCCATGATCGCGCCGCCGGTCAGGCATTCGCCGCCATGGGCGACCGCCGCCTGCACGATGCCGTCGATGCGCTTGCGCTGCACCTCTGAGATGATCGGCGAATATTGCGTCGTCTCGTCCCAGGTCGGGCCGGGCTTCACCGCCTTCATGCGGGCGATGATGGCAGTGGAAAGGGCATCCGCAGCACTTTCCTCGACGATGATGCGCGAGCCCGCCACACAGGCCTGCCCGGCATTGGAGAGGATATTGCCGGCGATGGCCGCTGCCGCCTTCTCGATATCGGCATCGGCGAAGACGAGTTGCGGGCTCTTGCCGCCGAGTTCCAGCGTCATGGGCTTGATGCCGGTGCGGGCAATGTTGGCCATGATGGCGGCGCCCGCGGCCGTGGAGCCGGTGAAGCTGACCTTGGAGATATCAGGGTGTCCGGTGATGGCATTGCCGGTCATGGGCCCGTCGCCCAGCACGATGTTGATGAGACCTGCCGGCAATCCGGCCTTGATCGCCAGCTGCGCCATGAAGATGCTGGAGAAGGGCGTCATTTCAGACGGTTTCAGCACTACGGCATTGCCTGCCGCGAGCGCCGGGCCGAGCTTCCAGCCGGCCATGGAGACGGGGAAATTCCACGGCGTGATGGCGCCGACGACGCCATAGGGTTCGGTCATGATCATGCCGAGGCTTGCATCGTCTGTCGGCACCAGATCGCCGCCTTCCTTGTCCGCGAATTCGGCGAAGAAACGGATCTGTTCGGCGGTGACGGCGATATCGCCGGCGATCAGCTGGCCTACCGGTCGGGTCGAAGAGAGTGCCTCGATTTTCGCCAGCGTCTCGGCTTCCTGTTCGATCAGGTCGGCCCAGCGCTGCAAGACCTTTGTGCGCTCGCGCGGGCGCACGCCGCCCCAGTTGCTGCTCTTCAACGCGGCCTTGGCAGTCTGTACTGCCTCATCGACCAGCGCCGCATCCGCCTTGGGGCAACCGGCATATTCGATGCCGTCCGATGGGCGGTGCATGTCGATGCCGTTTGCCGCTGGAACCAGCCGGTCGCCGATGAAGTGGCCGATCGGCAGGGATAAGCTGTCTGGATCGAAGCTGAGCGTCATGTGGAATCCTCTTTGGATATGCCCCAACGCTAATCCCTGATGGCAAGCAGCATCGACCGACTGCGGCGCGGGCGGTGAATGAAAATCCTGTTTTGCCACCGGCAGACAGCGCAATCTTCGGCGGCCGGTATATGCCGCAGGTCAAACGCCGTAGCGGGCGCTTATCCGGTCGAAAATCCCGGCCATCCGCTCGCTAAGGGGGCGAGGATCATCGCCCTCGTTTTCGACCGCTTCAAACACCCGGTGTTTCAGGAAGAAGCGCCATCCCACGGGCGATTTTTGCAGGAATTGCGTCAGAAGATCATAGCGTTCCCGGGTCCATACCGCCTCGAAGGCGAGCCGCTCCGGTCCGTAGCTGATGATATCGTCCGTCTTCCGGCGCGGCGCGGCGCGCAGGGCAGCCGTCGCCTCTTCGTCGATATCATCACCATTGAGCGCCACCCCATAGTGTCTTGCAGCATTTTCTGCCGAGACCGCACCACGCCGCACATCGCGCAGCACGGCCTGCGGCGGGCGGGTGAAGGGGTCGCCGTAACCGCCGGCTCCCGGCCCGACGACTCGAATGACATCGCCCGGATCGCAATGGACGATATCGGTATTGCCGAGCGAGATTTCGCCCTCGGTATCGGGATTGCGGAGGAAGCGGGAAATCAGCCCCGGACCTGCGCCATTGACACCCCAGCTCGCCATCACCGAACGGTTGCGGTTGCGGGCCGTGACCACCGTTTCCGGGGAGGATATTTCAAACTCCATGACAGCCGAAAGCCCGCCGCGAAAACGGCCCGCCCCGCCGGTGTCGCGTTGCAGCCCATAACGGCGGAAAAGGATCGGTACTTCCGCTTCGCTGATTTCAATCGGCGTGTTGCGCAGAAAACCGGTGGCGCCGCCCGCGCCGTCGCTGCCGTCGCAGAAGGGCGTGCCGCCGCCGCCGCCGCCAACCGGGCCTATGGAGGCCATGACCGGACGGCCGTTCCTATCGCTGGTCTTGATGTTCATGATGGCGTTTCCGCCGGGTGAGGCGGCGGGAATAAGCTCCGGCAGGGCCTTTGCAAAAGCGCCGATGGTGACGATCTGCGTCATGGCGCAGGTCAGCGAACGCATGCCGACGGCGGCCGGGCGCTGGCAATTGACGATCGTGCCTTCCGGCAGCACGGCCCGCGCCGGGCGCAGGGTGCCGGCATTCAGAAGCAGGCTGTTATCGAGCGTATAAAGCACATAGGTCAGTCCGACCATGACGAGTGAATGCCGCTCGCGGCCGCCGGTTGGCATGTTCAGCGACGAGCCGAGCTGCGGGTCGCTGCCGGTATAGTCGAGGATGGCTTCGCCGCCGCGGATTTTCAGCGTCAGCGCCACGCGGCATGGCCGGCCGCCAACGGAATCCTCATCGGCATAATCGGCAAAGAAATAGTCGCCATCGGGCACCCGGGTGAGGATTTGCCGGGTCTGCTCTTCCGCATAGTCGAAAATCTGGCGCACACCGTCCAGAAAATCGTCAAAGCCGAAACGGGCGACGATCTCCTGCATTTTGCGTTCGCCGATATTGACGGAGGCGATCTGGGCGTGGAGGTCGCCGATATTCTGTTCCGGCATGCGGACATTGGCCTTCATCATGTCGATGATGAAGGGGTCGAGCCTGCCTTTGCGAACGAGCTTGACCGGCGGAATGCGCAGGCCTTCCTGCTCGATTTCGGAAAGCGAGCGGGACAATGAGGCGGGAACCGCGCCGCCGACATCGGTATTGTGGATATGCCCAACCACGAAACAGGCGATTTTGCCCTCATGGAAGACCGGTTTCCAGATGTGAATATCCGGCGAGTGAGTGGCGACGAAACCGCTATAGGGATCGTTGGTGATGCAGATATCGCCCTCTTCATATTCCTCGAACATGGAAAGCAGCGGCGCGTAATCGATGCCGCTATACCAGGGCGCACCGAATTGCCGGGGATTGGCGAAGGCCAGCCCCTCGCGCGTCACCACCTGGCAGGAAAAATCCTCGGTTTCCTTGACGAAGGCGGAATGGGCGGTGCGCATCAGCGTAAAGGCCATGGCATCGGCGGCGGCCGAGCAGAAATTGGCGAGCACCTTGAGATTGCGGCGATCGATGGTCATGGGTCAAAACTCCCGCTTGGTAATGACGAGATTGCCGAAACGGTCCACATGGACCGTAAAGCCGGGCGGCACCACGGTGGTGGTATCGTCCTGAAGGACGATGGCGGGGCCGTCGAAATCGTGACCGCTCGCCAGATCGTCGCGGTGATAGATTGCCATGTCGTGTTCCATGCCGCCAAACCAGCCTTTCGTGTGAAAGCGAGGTGTTGCGGGGCCGGCGGCCATGCCTGTCTCGCGAAGCGGCGGCTTCGGTGTTTTCCCGGAGACGACAAGTCTGAGATTGACCATCTGCACGGCCGCCCGTTCATCGGAATGACCGTAGAGGCGGGCATGTTCCTCATGGAAAGCCCTGTTTATCGCGCCGGCGTCGCCGCTGCCCAGCCACTCCGGCTGCAGCGTGGTTTCGATTTCGTAGGATTGGCCGCGATAGCGCATGTCGGCGGAAAGCCGCATCTCGCAATCACTGTTAAAACCCTGTTCCTTCAGCCAGTTGCGGCCGGTTTCCTGCATTTCGGCGAGAAGGGGGGCGAGATCGGAGACCTCCCCGTCGTTCACATCGCAATAGGTGGTGCGGATAAAATCGTTCTTCAGATCGGCAATCAGGCCGCCGAGCGCGGAAACGACGCCCGGGGTGGGCGGCACCACCACACCCTTCATATCCAGCTCACGGGCGAGGAAGCAGGCGAGCATCGCGCCGGCGCCGCCGAAAGCGAAGAGGTGAAATTCGCGCGGGTCGATGGCGAAACGGGAGGTCAGGGCGTTCACCTCCGCATACATGCCGGAGACGGCGATATCGACGATGTTTCCGGCGAGCGCCTCGACGGAAAGGCCGAGCTTTTCGGCGAGCGGCGAGAGCGCGGCGCGCGATGCGGCGTGATCGACGGTTACCGCGCCATAACCGAGCGGCATATGGCCGATGAGATTGGCGGCCGCCATGGCGTCCGTGATCGTCGGGCGGTCGCCGCCGCGTCCGTAACAGGCGGGTCCCGGCGTCGAGCCGGCACTTTCAGGCCCCACCTGCAACAGGCCGAGGCTGTCGACCCATGCGACCGAGCCGCCGCCCTGGCCGACGGAGCTGACCGAAACGGAGGGGACATGAATCTGGAAATCGCCGATCAGCTCGCCGACCCCATATTGGGCCTCGCCATCAAGGATAACGGCGACATCGGCGCTGGTGCCGCCGATATCGAGGCTCATCACTCGCTCAAAGCCGCTGGCCTTTGCCAGATAACCCGCGCCGATGACGCCGGAAGCGGTGCCCGAGAGGATCATCTGCACACATTCCCGCCGCGCCTGATCGATGCCCATGACGCCGCCATTGGTCTTGGTGATGAGCAGCGGGCAGGCAATGCCTTGCCTGCGTAGCACCGTTTCGAAACGGTCGAGGTAATGTGCGACGCGCGGCTGGACATAACCGCTGATGACGGCGGTGACCGTGCGCTCATATTCGCGGATGATCGGCCATGTCTCGGCAGAGGAGACCACCGGCAATTGCGGCGCGATGCGTTCGATCATCGCCTTCACGGCCCGTTCGTTTTCAGGGTTGCGGTAGGAATGCAGGAAGGCGAGCACAATACCGTCGCAACCGGCTGCAAGTGCGCCGGCGACAGCCTGCGCCACATTCTCTTCGTTCGGGGTGAGCTTTACCTCGCCGGTCGCCAGCATGCGCTCGGCGATACCGAAAACCCGTTCGCGCGGGATGAGCGGTTCCGGTCGCACGGAATAGAGATTGTGGATCTGCGGAATTTTCAGGCGTGCAACGCCCAGCACGTCCTCGAAATTTTCGGTGGTGAACAGCGCGACGTTCTGGCCGTTGCGCTGGATGACGGTGTTGACGCCGACGGTGGTTCCATGGGTGAAATAGGAAACGTCCTTCGCTTCGATGCCGTCGCGCTTTTTCAGCGTATCGAGCGCGAGAAGGATTTCTTCTCCGGGCGCATCGGGGCGGGAAAACACCTTCAGGGTGGAAAGCGCGCCTGTGCCATCGTCGAACACGGCAAAATCCGTAAACGACCCGCCAACATCGACGCCAATGCGATATCCCATCTCTTCCGTCTCCTTTTCCAGTGCGGACGATGCTGTCATCGGGACCGGAAAAGGGCCAAGCATTTATGGGGTAAGGGTCATAGCCCCAGGTTATGAGGATGGCCGGGGTGACCCATAGGGAGGGTTGTTCAACCCTCGCCGGGTTTCGGCACCGTCATGTAATATTCGGGATGAGGTGCTGCGCGATAGCCGGCCTTTTCGTAAACGCCATGGGCGTCGCGGGTCGCCAGCATCCAGCTCGATACCGTCGAAAGCTCCGGGTGTTTGCGTATCTCGGTGGCGATCCAGGACGCAAGGCCGCGACCGCGATGATCCTCCACCGTGAAGACATCGCGCAGATAGCCGAAAACGGCATAATCCGTCACCAGACGGGCGAAGGCGGCCATGGAGCCGTCAGGGGCGTAAACGCCGACCGGCAGCGAATGCGAAAGCGCCCGCTTCAGCCGGTCGGCGGTCATTCCCTGCGCCCAGTAGGAATCGCGGGCGAGAAAACCATGGACCAGATCGAAATCCACCCGTGCCGGATCGGTGCTCAGCACGTAGCCGTCGCGGGTGATTTCGAAAATGGCCGGTTCCCAGTTCATCCGTTCACCGTAACATAGATCTTGCGGACGGTTTCGATGGTTTTCCACACGCCGACGAAGCCCGGCTTCATGACGAAGCTGTCGCCAGCCGTATAACGCAGCGGTTCGCCGCCTTCCGGCGTGATTTCGATGACGCCTTCGAGAATATGGCAGAATTCGAAGGTTTCGCCCTTGATCGAACGGCTTTCGCCTGGCGTCGCTTCCCAGATGCCGGTGTGGACGGTGCCGTTGCGGGCTTCGTCCAGCGGCCAGGTCTTGAAGGACGGATCGCCGGAGATAAGGCGTTCCGGCAGGGCCTTGGAGGCTTTCGGTTCGAAGGCAGGGTGCGTGTCGATGGTCTTGAGAAGTGGCATGGGTGTCCTTTCCTGGAACGGGATGATCAATATCCGCGATTGCGGTCGACGAGGCCGAGCGGCTCGAGGCCGGACTGGTATCGTTTTATGTTCTCGACAACGGTGCGTGCTGCCGAATGCGGCTGGGTGACACTGGCGATGTGCGGCGTCAGGAGAATTTTCGGATGCGTCCAGAAGGCATGGTCTTCCGGAAGCGGTTCCGGATCGGTGACGTCGATCACGGCGCCCGAAAGCCTGCTGCTGTCCAGCGCATCGATGAGGGCGTCGTGGTCGAGCTGTTTGCCGCGCCCGGCGTGAACCAGCCCCGCACCCTCGGGAAGCATCCCCAGGCGTTCGCCATTCAGAAGTCCCGTCGTTTCGTCGGTCAGCGGCAGCAGGCAAACGAGAATATCGCTGGTCGAAAGGATCGTGGATAATCCGGCTTCGCCATGATGGCAGGTCACGCCATCGATCTCGCGCGGTGAACGGCTCCAGCCGGAAAGAGGAAAACCGAAGGGTTTCAGCCGTTCCAGCGCCGCAACGCCCAGCATGCCGAGGCCGAGAACGCCCACCCGGCAGTCTTCCGCCTGACGCTGCGGCAAGGCCTTCCAGAGTTGCTGGCGCTGCTGCTTCAAATAGACCGGCAGGTTGCGGTGAAGCGCCAGCACGCCGAGGCTCACATATTCCTGCATCATGCGGATGATGCCTTCATCCACCATGCGCACGACCTTCACATGCGCAGGGACGGCATCGATGTGAAACTGATCGACGCCCGCACCGATGGAAAACAGGATTTCGAGATTGCGGTAGCGGCCGATATCCTCCGGCACGGTCCAGGTAATGAGGTATCGAACAGCATTCGGATCGACGCTTTCGGCATCCATCGAAAAGGGCAGTTCCGGCAGGTCGCGGGCCAGAGCCTGCCGGAAAATCTCGCCGCGCTTCGCGTCGGAATTGAAGAAGAAAGTCATCTGAAATCCGTGGTTCCGAAGGTTTAAACCGTGCAGCGGTTCGCCAGTGTTTCCAGCATTGACTGGCAAGCCGACAGTTCGCCGGCCGTTATGAATTCGTCCGGTTTGTGGGCGCGGCCGATATCGCCCGGGCCGCAGATGATGGCGTCGATGCCGGCCGCCTGAAAAAGCCCGGCCTCCGTGCCATAGCTGACGGCGGCGATGCAGGGCGCGTCGGTCAATTCTTCCAGAAGCTTCACGAGCGGCGCATCGGCGGCAAGGGACAGCGCCGGATAATCGCTCATCGGCGTCCATTCTATGTCGATGCCCTCGGCGGCGAGCGCTTCGACGCCGTCGCGCACCGGCTGGAGCAGGGCGACCGGCGACACGCCAGCAATCGCCCGCGCCTCCAGTTCGATGGCGCAGAGATCGGGGATGATATTGATCGCCTGTCCGCCTTTCGCCGTGCCGATCTGCAGGGAGGAATAGGGCGGCTCGAACGTCGCTTCGAAAGGACCCTCGGTGAGAGCCTGTGCGGTCTCGACCGCCTTTGCCATGATGCCGGTCATCAGATGAATGGCGTTCACGCCCTGATCCGGCCGCGAGGAATGGCCGGAGCGGCCGCGAATGGTGATGCGTGCGGCGGCCTTGCCCTTGTGGGCGCGCACGGCGCGCAGATTGCTCGGTTCGCCGATGATCGCGCCCGCCGGTTTTGCGCATAGTTCCGGCAATCGGGCGATGAGATGCGGAACGCCGCGGCAGCCCGCCTCCTCGTCATAGGAAAAGGCGATGTGAACGGGCCGCTTCAGCGCCATGCGTGAAAATGCCGGTGCTGCGGCGAGAACCGTGGCCAGAAACCCTTTCATGTCGGTGGTTCCGCGTCCGTAGAGACGCTCTCCTTCGGCTCTCAACGTGAAGGGATCGGAAGACCATTCCGGCTCACCGGCAGGCACCACATCCATATGGCCGGACAAGATGTATCCGCTGATATCGGTCGGGCCGAAGCTGGCAAAGAGATTGGCGCGGTCGCCCTCCGGGCCGGCAAGCAGCGATACTTTCGCGCCGTGGCTTTCCAGATAATCGGCGATCCATCCGGCAATGTCGCCATTGGCGGTTCCGACCACCGACGGGAAGCCGACAAGACGCTCCAGAATGTCGATTGCGTTCATGGCTGTCTCCGTCGCTTCAACGCCGAAAAGCTTAGAGCGGCCTGCGGCGTTTATCTGCTGAAATACGGGTGATTTCAGTAGATTGTTGTGTCCTTCCAGCGCTTTCGGAAAATTCCTGCTGACGAGGCTGGTTATCTTCGGATGTCGTGAGCTGGGCTGCCGGGATCAAGGTTCCGCGCCGGAGGGAATGAGAGCCGTTTGTCATGGAGCTGCTCAAAGTCGATAGTTTCGAGTTGCGGACAGTGGATATCGCCGATGTAGAGGCCGATCATCTGCATGCTTTGTCAATGGCTGTCGGATGGCGATATCACGCGAACGAATGGTGTTTCCTGCGGCAGTGCGGCGTCGGCCTTGCCGCGCTTGACGAAATCGATCGCGTTGTCGCAACGGCAATGCTGTTTCCCTATGATGAGGGTTTCGCGACGGTCGGCATGGTCATCGTTTCCCCCCGTTTGCAGGGGCAGGGCGTCGCACCATGGCTGGTGGGCCAGCTCATTGCGGGCTACCCTGACGCGGCCCTGCGGTTGAACGCCACGGAAGCCTCGCGACGGCTTTTCGCACGGCTGGGTTTTGTCGGAGATACGGAAAAAGTACATCTCCTGCGCGGCAAGGCGCGCTGCCCTGCCGAGATGCCGACACTTGGAAGAAAACAGAGAATCGAGCCGCTGTCCGAGGATCATTTGTCCGCCGTGGCGGATCTGGATCGGACGGCTTTCGGTGTTTCGCGCCGGGGTGTCCTGCAACGCCTTCTCCGGGAAAATACGGGTTACGGCCTGTTCGAGGCCGATCGTCTTGCCGCCTTTGCATTGCGGCGTGCGGCGGGGCGGGGTCATATTGTCGGCCCGGTCGTCGCCGGTGACGAGGCGGATGCGATTGCGCTGGTCAGGCGGCATTTTTCCGATCTCGACGATCAGCTTGTCCGTCTCGACGCCGTGCGGGATAGCGGTCTTCTGACCGAGTTCCTAGCGCAATCCGGGCTGGTGGTGATCGAAACGCTCACCACCATGTCGAAAGGCGCGCCGCAACCGGCAGGCTCCGGTTCCGCAAAGATTTTCGCCCTGGCAGGCCCGTCTTTGTGCTGAGGTGCGGCACTATCGCAATTGACGCCCCGCCTCTTGCCCCTTATGTGAAAAAGCGACGGTTCCTGCAGCCGAAAGGCGAAGGGATTAATAGGGAACATGGTGCGGGCGATCTTTTTCGCCCAATGCCGTGGCTGCCCCCGCAACTGTAAGCGGATTGTCGTTCATCCCCGTGACGCTTCAAGGCGTCATGCCACTGTATTCTCCGGAATGCGGGAAGGCAGATGAGTGACGCAAATCCGTGAGCCAGGAGACCTGCCGTCGAAATATAAACCATCGTTACGGGCGGGGAAGCCCGGAGGAGGAGATTGTAATGTTATTTCATAACATTTCGTTTGCGTCCTATTGCCGTTCTCCGTACAAGACGTCCCGCTGTTGCTGCGCGTTCTGACGCCTGCTGCTCTGGAATAAGATTTACTTTCGACTGGAGAACACATGTTTCATTCTAGACGCCTGCCGGTCCATGCCGGCTTTCTGGCCGCTGCGCTTGCGGTTTTGCCTGTCGCCGCCGCCAATGCTGCCGAAACCACCTATCCCCTGACGATCAACAGCTGCGGTCAGGAGATCACCTTCAGGCAGGCGCCCGCCCGCACCGTGTCCGTCGGCCAGAGCACAACCGAGGTTCTTTACCTCCTCGGCCTCGCCGACAAGGTGGTCGGCACGGCGCTGTGGATCGGTCCGGTTCTGAAGGGCTACGAGGAGGCCAATGCCAGGGTCGAGCGTCTGGCTGACAATGATCCGAGCTTCGAGGCTGTCGTCGGCAAGAAGCCGGACCTTGTGACGACGCAGTTCCAGTGGCAGATCGGCCCGGAAGGCGTTGTCGGAACACCGGCGCAATTCGCCGAGCTTGGCGTTCCCGTTTATACCTCGCCCGCCGATTGCATGGGCAAGGACAATTCCGGCGGCGGCGACGGCGTGCGCAACACCGTCTTCACCATGGATCTGATCTACCAGGAAATCCGCGATCTCGCCAAAATCTTCAACGTGCAGGATCGCGGTGAAGAAGTCGTTGCCGACCTGAAGAAGCGTGAAGAAGCCGCCCGCGCCAAGATCGCCTCCGCCAACGGCAAGCTCTCGGCCGTCTTCTGGTTCTCCAGCGCCGAGCTGGATATCGATCCCTATGTGGCCGGCCGCAATGGCGCTCCCGGCTACATCATGTCCGCGCTGGGCTTAAAGAACGTCATCGAAAGCGATGAAGAATGGCCGACCGTCGGCTGGGAAACCATCGCCAAGGCAAATCCCTCCATCATCGTTGCCGGCAAGATGGATCGCCGCCGTTTCCCGGCTGACGATGTCGCCGTCAAGCTGAAGTTCCTCGCCACCGATCCCGTGGCCAGCATCATGCCCGCCGTCAAGGAAGGTCATGTGTTCGAGATGGATGCGCAGGCGATGAACCCGACCATTCGCACCATTGAAGGCATCGAAACGCTGGCCGAGGCGATTTCGGCTGCCGGCCTCGCCAAGTGAACGGTCTTTCCATCCATCTCGGCAGGGTAGGGCTGGCTTTTGCCGCGCTCGCCCTGCTGCTCGTCGCGCTGATGGCCGGGGCGGCCATCGGCGAGACCGCCATTCCTTTTGACGTCGTGGCGAAAACAATCGCCAACCGCGTCTTCCATGCGGCCTATCCGCTGGAACCGCTGGATGAGGGCATTGTCTGGAGTTATCGTCTCAGCCGCGCGGTCGTCGCCGCCTGTTGCGGCGCTTCTTTGGCGCTTGCCGGGGCGGTGCTGCAATCGCTTTTGCGCAATCCGCTTGCCGATCCTTATATTCTCGGCATTTCCGCCGGCGCCTCCACCGGTGCCGTCGCTGTCGCGCTGCTTGGCTTCGGAGCGGGGTTCCTGACGATGCCGGCCGGGGCGCTCATCGGTGCCTTCGTCGCGTTTTCGCTGGTCAGCCTTCTGGCTGTGCGGGCGGGACATGGCAACAGCGCCATCATTCTGGCGGGGGTGGCCGGGTCGCAGCTGTTTAATGCCATGACCTCTTTCATCGTCACCAAATCCGCTAATGCCGAACAGGCGCGCGGCATCATGTTCTGGCTGCTGGGCAACCTCTCGGGCGTGCGCTGGCCGGATGTCTGGCTGGCGCTTCCGGTCAGCCTTGCGGGACTTGCAGTGTGTCTCTGGTATGCCCGGGCGCTCGATGCCTTCGCCTTCGGCGGTCAGGCGGCTGCCTCGCTCGGCATTCCGGTGCGCTGGGTCTATGCCGTGCTGATCTCCGTTTCGGCGATCATGACGGCTGCGATGGTGTCTCTGGTCGGCTCCATCGGCTTCGTGGGCCTCGTCATTCCGCATGCCGCGCGCATCTTCGTCGGCGTTCGTCATGGCATATTGCTGCCGGTGACGGCGCTGACCGGCGCGGTTTTCATGATCATCGCGGATATTCTCTCGCGCATCGTCATTCCGGGGCAGGTGCTGCCCATCGGCGTCATCACCGCGCTCGTCGGCGCGCCCGCCTTTGCCTTCATCCTCGGGCAGAAGAGGGGGCGTTCATGAAATTATCCGCCCGCGACCTGCATTTCCACGCCGGCAATATCGATATCGTGCGCGGCGTTTCGCTCGATGTCGGTTCCGGTGAGTTTCTCGGCGTCATCGGACCGAACGGTTCCGGCAAAAGCACGCTGCTTTCCATGCTGGCAGGCATTCGCAAACCACGCCGGGGGCATGTTACGCTCGGGGGTGAGCCGCTTGCCTCATTGGGACGGCGAGACCTTGCCCGCCGGCTCGCCTTCGTGGAGCAGCAGGCCGAAACCACCGAACGCATCACCGCACGACAGGCGGTGGAGCTTGGGCGCACGCCCTATCTCGGGCCGCTTTCCGCCTGGTCGCAGCAGGATGACGCCATCGTTGATGCAGCACTTGCCAATGTCGACATGGCCGACAAGGCGGAGCGCAACTGGCACCATCTGTCGGGCGGCGAACGCCAGCGCCTGCATATCGCCCGCGCATTGACGCAGGAGCCGCATATCCTGCTTCTGGACGAACCGACCAACCACCTCGATATCGGTCACCAGATCGGCCTGCTCGATCTGGTGCGCCGGCAGGGCCTGACCGTCGTAGCGGCGCTACACGATCTCAATCACGCCGCCATGTTCTGCGATCGCGTCGCCATCATGCACCGGGGCGAGATGATTGCGGTCGGTCCGCCGCGGGAGGTTCTGACACCGGCGAGAATAGCCGCCGTCTTCGGGGTGGAATGCGTCGTCACCACGGATGAGGGCGGCTTTTCCCATATTCGGTTTCTGCCGGCCCATGGGCGGGCCGAGCATCCAAGGAAAGTACTGGTACGATGATGACATTGACGACGCTCACAAACGCTGCTGCAACGACCAGACTGTTTTGCGCCGCTGCCGTTATTGCCGTGGCGTTCACGGGCTTTCCGCTTCAGGCTTCAGCCGAAACCTTCGAGGTGAAAATGCTGAGCCGGGGCGAAAAAGGCCCGATGGTATTCGAACCCGATTTTCTCGAAATAGCGCCTGGCGACCGCGTGCGCTTCGTGCCCACCCACAAGAGCCACAATGCCGCGACCATCGATGGCATGATCCCGGAAAGTGTCGAAGGTTTCAAAAGCCGGATCAATGACGAATTCGAGACCGGGTTTGAAAAGCCGGGCTTTTACGGCATCAAATGCTCGCCGCATTACGGTATGGGCATGGTCATGCTGATCAAGGTCGGCGAGGCGACCCTGCCGCAGAGCTACCGGACAGTGGACGTACCCGGCCGGGCGAAGCCAAGGTTCGAGGACCTCTTCGAGCAGGCGGAAAAATGAGGCCGCACTGAGCTCTCATCCGTCATGCCGGACTTGATCCGGTATCCAGCCACGGCGCGTCTGCGCCGTGGGAAGAGTCTTTTGCGATCAAGGACTTGATCGCACTGGGTCCCCGATCTAGTCCGGGGTGACGGAGTAGTCTCCCGGCTTCACCGCGCACACGGCATAACGATGCTGCAGCCCGCGCAGAATGCCTTTCAGCAGGCTGAAATTTTTCGCCTGGGCACGGTGGATGGCCTGAAGCTCCTGATCGATTGCGACAGGTTCGAAGCCGGTCGCACGTAACAGCGCCGCGACATCGCCGGCCCTTGCGCCCTTCGAAAAATAAACGCGGGAAAGAATGCTGTTGAAGGTGTTTTCCGGGTCCGCCGGCTTGTGCGGCTGGTCCGGTTTGACGAGGCCGATGCTTTCGAGGCTGGCCGCCAGTTTCTTCACCAGTTTTTCGCGCCAGCCGGTATTCACGAAATCGCCGTCGACGATCAGAAGCCGTCCGCCCGGTTTCAGAACGCGGAACCATTCGGCAAAGCTTGCCTGCGGGTCCACCAGCGTCCAGACCAGATGACGGGTGATGATGACATCGGCGCTTTCATCCGGCTCCATCGTGTTTTCGGCATCGCCGACGAAAAAGCGGATGCTG
Organism: Agrobacterium leguminum; assembly: GCF_015704895.1. Classification (GTDB taxonomy): domain Bacteria; phylum Pseudomonadota; class Alphaproteobacteria; order Rhizobiales; family Rhizobiaceae; genus Agrobacterium; species Agrobacterium leguminum. The sequence goes on from NZ_JADQWB010000007.1 coordinate 16,984, forward strand.
CGGCCACGGCTTTTCGCTTTTTCACGGGCAAGCGCCAGCATGGTTTCCGACCAGTCCATGCCGGTGACCTGAAAACCGAGATCGTCCATCAGGTGCGAGATGACGCCGGTGCCGCTGGCAAGATCGAGCGCCCTGCGGCCTTCTCCGCGGCCGAGATGTTTCAGGATAAGCGCGTGCCAGGCCTCGCGCTCGTCTTCGGAGAAAATTTCATGTCCGGGGGAAAGGTCGAAAGTCGCGGCGCGGCCGGACCAATAGGATTTGATTTCGTCTCTCAGACTGTCGTTTTTGCCATATTGGATTGTGTCGATCATCGGTCTTCAACTCACGTACCGGTCAGTTAAGAATGGCTCTAAAACATAAATGTTGACTAGTATAGTCAGAAAATAATACAGCCGCGCCAGTCAACACTGGAGAGCAATATCCGATGCGCATCTCAGCCAAATCTGCGGCACTTGCCCTTGGCCTTCTCGTATCCGCCGCATGGCCGGCATTCGCCGAAAAGGTCACCGTCAAGGATGTGACGGGCCGCGATGTCGAGGTGAATGTGCCGGTATCGCACGTCATCCTCGGTGAAGGTCGCCAGATTTATTTCCTGGCTGCGCTCGACAAGGAAAACCCTTTCCAGCACGTGGTTGGCTGGCGCGACGATCTGACGAAAGCCGACCCGGAAACCTATGCGGCCTATCTCGCAAAGTATCCGGAAATCGCCAAGCTGCCGACATTCGGCGGCATGAAGGACGGCACTTTCGACATAGAACAGGCTGTCGCCCTGAAGCCTGACGTGATCCTGATGAATATCGACGCCAAGACGGCGACCGAAGAAGCGGGCTATATCGAAAAGCTCGCCAAGGTCGGCATTCCGCTGGTCTACGTCGATTTCCGTGAAAAGCCGATGGAAAATACCGAGCCGAGCATGCGCCTCATGGGCCAGCTGACGGGCAAGGAAAAGATCGCCGAGGACTTCATCAAGTTCCGCGCCGACTCCATCGCCAAGGTTACCGATACGCTCGAAAAGGCCAATCCGAAGAAGCCTGTCGTGTTCATGGAGCGCGCCGGCGGTTACTCCGACGATTGCTGCATGTCCTTCGGCAACGAGAATTTCGGCAAGATGGTGGAGCTTGCCGGCGGCGTCAACATGGCCAAGGACATCATTCCCGGCACCTTCGGCACCGTCAATCCGGAACAGATCATTGCCTCCAACCCGGAGCAGATCATCATCACCGGCGGCAACTGGAACGGTTATGTTCCGGGCGGCAACTGGGTCGGCGTCGGTTATGGCGCGGATCTGAAGGAAGCCCATCGCAAGCTTGAAAACCTGACCAAGCGCCCGGCTTTCACCGGCGTGCAGGCGGTGAAGGACGGTAATGTCCACGCCATCTGGCATCAGTTCTACAACAACCCCTATCAGTTCGTGGCCGTTCAGGAAATCGCCAAGTGGCTGCATCCGGACCTCTTCAAGGACCTCGACCCGGAGGCGACCTTCAAGGAACTGCATGCCCGCTTCCTGCCGCTCGATTACAAGCCCGGCTACTTCGTTTCGCTGAAGGACGCCAGGTAATAAAGGGACGGTGAAGGGGAGCGCCGTCCAACCGATGGATAAAGCCGCAGCCATGCGGCTTTATCGCTTTGTTTTGGAACTCAATGAGGACTTCTCATGCGGCTCAACGCTCTCAGGCATCTTGCGGTGCTGGCTTTCTCCCTTCTCGCCGTGCCGGTTCTGGCTGCCGAGATTACCGATGTCACCGGTCGCAAAGTCGAGCTGGACCTGCCGGCCAGACGCGTCATCGTCGGTGAGGCGCGCCAGGTGCATGTCATTGCCGCGCTCAAGGGCGACAAGACCTTCGACACCATTGTCGGCTGGCGTGACGATCTTCTCAAGAAGGACCCCGACAGCTACACCGCCTATGTCGAGCGTTTTCCGCAGATCGAGAAGCTGCCGCGCTTCGGTTACGTGCCGCAGGGCGATTTCAGCCTGGAAACGGCCATCACCCTTTCGCCCGATGTGATCACCCTCAATCTGGAAGCGGAGAAATCCGCCAAGGAGAGCGGTTTCGAAGAAAAGGCCGCCGCCGCAGGCATCAAGATCATCTATCTCGATTTCCGCATCGATCCTGAAAAGAACAGCGAAGCCTCGGTCGAAATTCTCGGCAAACTCTTCGGCGCCGAAGAGCGGGCGAAGGAATTCATCGCCTATCGCCGCGCCGAAATCGCCCGCGTGACCGACCGGCTCGCCAGCGTCAAGGACCTGAAGCGCCCGAACGTCTTCATTGAACGCGCGCCCGGCATTTCCGGCGAAAACAATTGCTGCCGCACTTTCGGACCGGTCAATTTCGGCGCGATGGTCGATCTCGCCGGTGGCCACAACATTGCCGACGGCATCATCAAGACGACCTTCGGCGATCTCAATCCCGAACAGCTCGTCGTTGCCGATCCGGACCACGTCATCGTCACCGGTTCCAATTGGGCTGCCGAATCCGACATCAACCAGTTCGTTCCGGTCGGACGCGGGGCGGATATGGCTCTCTCGCGTGAGCGACTGGCCAACCTGATGAAGCGCACGCCGTTTCCGGAACTGAAGGCCGTGAAGCAAGGCAATGTCCATGCCGTCTGGCACCAGTTCTATGGCGCGCCCTACGAATTCTTCCCGATCCAGCAATTCGCCAAGTGGTTCCATCCCGATCTCTTCGCCGATCTCGATCCGGAAAAGAATTTTGAGGAATTTCACCGCAAATTCCTGCCCGTCACCTACAAGCCGGGCTATTTCGCCTCGCTCGAAAAAGGTTTGAACCAATGAGTTCGCTGAATGAAAGCGCGGTTGGCATCAGTGGGCGCGATCAATATCGCGCCCTTGCCGCGCGCAGGATAATCATCCTCTTCGGGCTTTTTATCGCGCTGTGTTTCAGCATGGCCGCCGACATGGCGCTCGGTCCGGCGCGCTACACGCTCTCCGAGGTTCTGGCGACGATTGCCGATCCGGCCGCCGTCGGAAACCAGCTTCGGGTGGTGATCTGGGATATTCGCATGCCGATCGCGCTGATGGCGGTGACCGTGGGAGCGTCGCTTTCGGTTGCAGGTGCGCAGATGCAAACCATCCTGTCGAACCCGCTCGCCAGCCCCTTCACGCTCGGCATTTCGGCTGCGGCAAGCTTCGGTGCGGCGCTGGCGCTGGTTGGCGGCGTGGCGATCTTTCCGGGCGCCGTGCATTACATGGTGCCGATCAACGCCTTCATCATGGCCATGGTCGCTGCTCTCTTCATCCATTTCGCCTCGACGCTTCGCGGGGTGACGGTCGAAACCATCGTGCTGCTCGGCATCGCGCTGGTGTTCACCTTCAATGCGGCGTTGTCGCTGCTCGAATATCTGGCCTCCGAACAGGCGCTTGCCGCCGTGGTTTTCTGGACCATGGGCAGCCTGACGAAGGCGACCTGGGACAAGGTCTATATCACCGCCGCCATCCTCCTCGTCACCGTGCCGTTGTTCATGCGCAATGCCTGGGCGCTGACGGCGCTGAGGCTCGGCGATGACAAGGCGGCCAGCATGGGCATCAATGTCCGGCGGCTGCGGTTGACGACCATGCTGACGGTCAGCCTGCTGGCGGCCATTCCAGTCTCTTTTGTCGGCACAATCGGTTTCGTCGGGCTGGTCGGTCCGCACATAGCCCGCATGGTGGTGGGTGAGGACCAGCGTTTCTTCCTGCCCGGCTCGGTGATCTGCGGTGCGCTGCTTCTGTCGGCAACCTCGGTCATCAGCAAGATTCTCATTCCCGGCGCTATTCTGCCGATCGGCGTCATCACGGCGCTCGTCGGCGTTCCGTTCTTCTTCGCGCTTATTTTCGGCAACAGGAGGCGCGCATGGTAGCGCTCGCACTGAAAGATGTCGGCGCCGCCTATGGGCGCATCACGGTTCTCTCCAAGGTCGGCATCGATACGCTGGAAAGCGGCAGTGTGACGGCTGTGATCGGCCCGAATGCCGCCGGCAAGTCGACGCTTTTCAAGCGCATCGCCAGCCTGATTTCCGGTCCCGGATTGGTGGAACTCTCCGATACGGCCCGCGGCAACCGCGCCATCTGCTACATGCCGCAGGATACCGGCGCCAACGCCGTGCTGACCGTTTATGAATCCGTACTTCTTTCCGCCAAGCAGGGCGGCGGCTGGCGAGTCCATGACGATGAGCTGTTCGAGATCGACGCCATTCTCAAGGCGCTGAAAATCCATGACCTTGCTTTCCGCGGGCTTGGCGAATTGTCCGGCGGTCAACGCCAGCTTGTTTCGCTGGCGCAGGCGCTGGCGCGCAAGCCGGAAGTGCTGCTGATGGACGAGCCGACATCCGCGCTCGATCTTCACCGGCAGATCGAGGTTCTGGGCTTCGTTACCGATCTGGCGCAGAAGACCGGTATGATCGTGCTGATCGCCCTGCATGACCTCAACCATGCGCTTCGTTATTGCGCCAATACGATGGTTATCGCGCGCGGTGAAATGGTGGTGAGCGGTAGCACGGAGGCGGTGATAACCCCGGAGATGCTGCGCGATATCTATCGCATCGATGCCCGTATCGAGCCCTGCTCGCAGGGCAGGCCGATGGTCATCGTCGACGGGGCCATCTGACAGGTCAAGACCCGGCCGCGCTTGCTGCCGGGTCTGCTCGATGCGGCCTGCACAAATTCTTGATGATAATAGTCATGAAATATCTGTTCGATCCACGGTTTGGATGCTAGAGCTTTGAGCGGCAGAACTGCGCGGCCATTCGGGGGCGGCAGGTTTCGTCGATCCTTGAAATTTCTCTCGGTTGAGACATGGGCATACGGGAAGATGACAAGCGTTATAACGCTTACGTCGCGCATAGGGTCGACCTGATCAAATACGCCACCCTCATTCTGGGGTCGCGGGCGGATGCGGAGGACGTGGTTCAGGAAGCCTTCCTGAAATTCGTTCCCGAGGCCTCCGGCAATCCTTCCAATCTCAAATCCTATCTGTTTCGCATCGTTCGCAATCTTGCGCTCGACAATCGCCGGCGCAGCCGCCAGGACCTTCGGGAACGGCCGGACGATACGCCGTTCTGGGGCGTGCCGCAGGACAATGGTACGCCGGAGGAGCATGCCCTTTTCTGTGACGAAGTCCGGCAGATGCGGACTATTTTGGCCGGCCTGCCGGTTCAGGCAAGGGTGGCATTGGAAATGCACAGATTCGGTGGTTACAATATGGAGGAGATTGCGCGTCACCTTGGCGTGTCCGTGGCCAGCGCACATCGTCTGATCAAGGGCAGCATTGCCGCGATTACCAAAGAAATGAAGTAAAATAGTCCCGATTGTCCCGCCCTGTGAAAAAAATCTCTTCCTCAAACGTCTTTATAGCAATGCAGAAGACGACGCTTCTCCTCCGCCCCGCAAAGGAACTGGCCCGGTTCAATGACCATTGATCCAGAGAAAAAAATTGAATTGCCGGCCGGTAAGGCGGAAGAGGCGGCCGACTGGCTGCTGCGCTTGCAGTCTGGCTCGGCGGAACCGCGGCTGAAGGCGGAATTCGAGCAATGGCTGGCGGCAGCGCCGGCAAACCGTCTCGCCTGGGAACGAACATGCAAGACGTGGCGCAATCTCGGCCTGGCGGAGCCAGAATTTAAGAACCTCTGGGAAGATGCGCCGCATCTGCCCGGCAAGGCCGCGACAAAGCCGCAGCGGCGGCGCTGGTCCGTGCGGCACTATGCCGGCGCGGCCGTGGCGGCTGCGTCCCTCTGTCTTGCGGCGCTGTTCGTTCCGGCATTTTTCGTTCGCCTGGAGGCTGACTATCAGACCACCACTGCCGAAAGCCGCACGATCACCCTCGAAGACGGCAGCAAAGTGCAGCTTGCCGCCGCGAGCGCGCTTTCAACGGATTTCACGAATGGCCGCCGCAACGTGACGGTGCTGAAGGGCGAAGCCTTTTTCGACGTCGTGCCGGACAAAACGCGTCCCTTCGTCGTGGAGGCAAAAAACGTGACCGTTCAGGTGCTGGGCACAGCTTTCGACGTCGACCTGACGGATGGCGTAACCCAGGTGGCGCTGGCGCACGGTTCCGTGGAGGCGTCTTTCCGCAATGCGCCGCCAACGCGGCTGGTGCCGGGCGAGATGCTGATTGTCGACGCTTCCGGCGCGATCCGCAAAGAGACTGTTTCCGTCGAGGATATTGGCGGCTGGCGCAACGGTGAACTCTATGTGGTCGATGCGACGATAGGCTCGGTCGTGGAGCAGATCCAGCGTTACCATCCGGCGTGGCTGACCATGGCCGACAAGCGGCTTGCCGAGCAGAGGGTGACAGGATTTTACGATCTGCGCGATCCGGATCGCGCGCTGGAAGCCCTGGTGGAACCCTACAAGGGCAAGGTGCATGCGATTGGCGGCAGCGCCCGCATCATCACCCGCTTCTGAAATATTGCGAAACAAAAAATCATATTTATTTTCAGTAATTTATAAAATTTCTTCCGAAAGCCTGAAAAAAATCGACGAGGCAATCGTCTTTTTGTTGAGTAATCCGGTCAAGATATATCCGGAGCGAAAGACAGGAAGACAAAAGCAATATGCGCCTCCAGACATGCAAGACCGGTTCAGGGGAAAAAGCAGCAAAGCAGGCTCGCAGGGCTTTGCTGCTGGCGACAACGGCGGTCGCCGTTTCATTCGCGACGCCCGTTCTGGCCCAGACCGGAGCTGACACCGCCAATTCCCAGCGTCCAGGCGGTGAGCAGGGGGCGACGCGGCCGTTCAATATTCCCGCCCAGTCGCTGTCATCGGTCGTGGGTGCTTTCGGGCGGCAATCCGGCCTTCAGGTCACGCTTGCCACGCCGGCGGCGGGCAATGTGCGCACCAATGCCGTCACCGGCAGTTTCACGGTGCGGGAGGCGCTGTCACGGTTGCTGGCGGGAACGGGCGTCAATTTCCGTATCGCCGGCAATGGCAGAACCGTCGTCATCGGCACGGGGCAATCGACCGTCGATCTTTCCGCCGCGGAGGGTACGACGGTTCTGGAAACCATTACCCTGACCGGCAAGACCGGGCGCAACTCCATTGCCGGTTCCGGTTATCAGGGGACGCCCGACTGGGTTTATGAAACGCCCGCCAGTGTCAGCGTGGTCGGCCGTGAGGCGATCCAGTCGGCCGGGGTGCGCAACACGCGCGATGTTTTCAACCGGGTTTCCGGTGTTTATGCCGGCGAGGGCAATGGCAGCTTCCCTACCGTTTCGCCCAATGTGCGCGGTTTGCAGGAAAGCGGCCGCGTGGTCGTCTCCATCGATGGCGCGCGGCAGAATGCGCAGCGTGGTGCGGCCTTCGGCGGCGCCACGAGCTACACCGCAAGCGCCGGGCAGGGTTATGTGGATGTCGCTTTCATCCGTGCCGTCGAGATCGAGAAAATAACCAATGCGCGCTCAGGCAATGCCGGCTCTCTGGGCGGCAAGGTCGAGTTCCGAACCGTCAGCGCTGATGATCTGATTGCCGAGGGTGAAAACAAGGGCGGGGAAGTGAATGTTTCCCGCGGCACCAATGGTTATGATTTTCAGGGCTCGGTTCTTGGCGCCGTTCGCTCGCCGGATGGTCCTCTCTCCTTCGTCGCCGGCTACAGCCGCACGATCATGGATGAATACAAGATCGGAACAAAAGGCGAGGCTCGCAGCACCGCGCTGACGATGAAGGATTTGCTCGGCCGCGACGGCTGGTCGACCTTTTTCAAGGGCGAAGGCGACTTCGGCGACGTGAAGGCTTCGCTGTCCTGGATGCATCAGGAGAATGACTTCGTTCAGGGCGCTTCCACGGTGATCGACCGGGAAAGCGTGCGAAACGACAGCGTCGTCGCGAAGCTTGACTGGGACCCGGAGAGTGAACTCATAGACCTCAAGTCGTCGCTGTGGCTCAACGATAATATGACGCATGAACTGCGGGCGGCGCGCACTGGAGCCGGGAGCGCAGGATATGCGGCTGAAACCAATCTTGACATGGGCCTACGGAGTTTCGGCGTTAGCGTTGAAAACACCAGTCGTGCCACTACACCGGCAGGCGAGCTTAGCCTTAACTACGGCGTCGAGGCTTTTCGAGATATTGCTTCTTCGATTGCCACCAGTTCCACCATCGAAAATAACCCCTCTTATGCCAGTAGTTATACCGCTTTTAGCCCGGCAGGGCGACGTGATGTAGCGAGCCTATTTTTCAACGGTGAGCTGGAACCTGCAGACTGGATCACGTTAAGCGGCGGTGTTCGGTATGACTGGTCGCGACTGAAGGGGCGCACGACATATTACAATCAGGTTACAGTCGCTACAGGCTCAAACCGTATTGTTGGCTCGGCAGACAGTTATCTCACGTATGTTTCACAATACCTGCCGGCGACCTACAGCCGCGTCTACGCCATCTGCATGACTGGGGTGTTTGGTGGCCGTACTTTCACTGCGGCCCAGAGGGCAAGTTCCTGCAATACTTTGAACAACGTTTGGCCCGCCACCAGGGGCGAAATCATTGACGGCCGGTGGCGCGATGCCGGAACGACTTACTATGCTACCACTTACTCAACGGAATATCCCTCCTATGACGTGGAGATAGACCATACCTACAGCGCATGGCTACCTTCCGCGACGATCGAACTGAAACCCGTCGACTGGTTCCGCCCCTATGTGAGCTATTCCCAGAGTCTGCGTCCGCCGACAATTCTCGAGGCGTTTTTTGCCGGTGCGCGTCCGGGCGATAGCCCCGGATACGAATACGCTCCGAACCAGGCCCTGCGTGCCGAAAAGGCGACGACCTACGAAGTCGGCGCGAATATGAGCTTCGACGGCGTGCTGCTGGACGACGATTCCATTCGCATCAAAATGGCTGCCTTTCGCCGCGAGGTGAAGGACTATATCGCGCTCGGTTATCTCGTTACGGATCAGGTTCTCGACCGCACCTATACCAGCTTCGTCAATCTGGACGGCACGACCTATATGCGCGGGCTTGAGTTCGAGGGCAACTACGATGCCCGCAGTTTCTGGATCGGCGGCTCGGCAACATTTCTGAAAACAGAATGGCCTGAAAAGACACAGGTTTTTTCCAACGGCACGACCACCACAACGGGCGAAATCGTTGCCTGGCCGGGCGACGTCGCGCCCAAGGTGAAGCTGACGCTCGATGGCGGCATGCGTTTCTTCGATGAAAAATTCTCGCTGGGCGCAAGGCTCAACCACGTTACGCCGACGCAGTCGCGCACGCTGGATACGGAAGGCAATCTGCGCGAGGTGACCGATCCCTACACGACGGTGGATCTCTACGGTTCCTATGCCTTCAACGACAAGGCCACGCTTCGCTTCGCCGTCAATAACCTGACGGACCGCAAATACATCCCGGCGGCAAGCGCCTACACGGCGCCAGGCCGCACCTTTATCGCGACGATGAACGTGAAGTTCTGAACCGTGGAAGAAATTCTCCGGGCTGGGTTGCAGCCCGTCCCGGAGATGAAACGCCTTCGCCACAGGACGAAGGTATCGATATTGGCCAGCAAAGGAGTACACCTATGGCTACCACAATTCAACTGACGCAGTCTTCCTCCGATCTGATCGGCTACCTCAACGGTTGGACGAGCGGTTTCGGTTCGACCTACGGTGCGTTCTACGACGCTCAGACCAGCTCTCTCGCCACCACCACCATCGATCCGAACACGACCTATGAGGCGTGGGGCGATGGCAGCACCGGCGGCAAGGGCATCGTCATGAGCGGCGCTCTGCAGTACTCCCAGGGTAACCTGACGGGTTCGGTCGACAGCATCGTTCTGGGCACCGGCTACAGCCAGTCCACCAGCGGCATCGCCGTCAGCCAGCAGGAACTGCTGATCGATCCCGACAGCGCCTATTCGCTCGCCGGTGCCCGCGATCTTCTCGATCTCGCCGTCTACCAGCTTGCCCGCTTCGGTTCGCTGGCCGGCTTCTATGATTACTTTGCCGCCACCGGCACGGTGATCGAGGATACGACGGCCTCCAACACCCTGACAGGCTTTGCTGGTGCAGATACGTTCGTATTCTCCGGCGGCAATGATGTGGTGCAGGCCGGTCCCACCGGGACCTACGGCTACCAGGACGGTACGGACAAACTGGACGTTTCCGCTTGGGGCTCCGGGAGCATTGACGATGTCTTCATCAGCAACAATACAAATGGCGATGCTGTCATCGAAAACATTTTTGGTGGCGACACTATCACCCTCGTTGGTGTAGATTCCAGCGTACTCGACGCATCGGACTTCATTTTCGCCAGCGCATCGGCGCTTGCCGCGTAAAGGAAAATCAGGCTGTGGGCTTTCAAAACCACCAGCAGACGCCGCCGCAGTCCCTCACTGCGGCGGTTGTTTCGCCCCTTAAAAGCACATTTCTCGGCGTTGCGCTGGTCAGCGGCGTGGTCAATATACTCGCGCTCACGTCGCCGCTCTTCATGCTGCAGGTTTATGACCGGGTTCTGGCAAGCGGCAGCCTGCCGACGCTGATCGGGCTCGCCATTCTCGCGCTTGGCCTTTATGGCTTCCAGTGCCTGCTCGATATCATCCGCGCCCGCGTTCTGATCCGCATCGGTGAAGATTTCGACATGCGTTATTCCGGCAGGGTGCATGATGCGGTGGTGCGTCTGCCGCTCGTCAACCGCATGCCGGGCGACGGTCTGCAGCCGCTGCGCGATCTCGATAATGTGCGCGGTTTTCTCTCCGGCACCGGGCCGACCGCCTTTTTCGATCTGCCGTGGATGCCGCTTTATCTCGGCATATGTTTTCTGTTTCATTTCTGGATCGGCGTGACGGCGCTTGCCGGCGCGATATTGCTTGTCTCCCTCACGATCCTCACCAATATCTTCTCGCAGAAGCCGATCCGCGACACCATGGTCGAGAATATGGCCCGCAACCGGCAACTGGAGGCCTCGCGCCGCAATGCCGAAGTCGTGCAGGCCATGGGGCTTGGCGGCCGGCTCGGAAAACGCTGGCAAAATTCCAACGAGGCGTATCTCGCCGCCAATCGCAAGGCGGGCGACGTGGCCGGCGGTCTCGGCAACATCGCGAAGTCTTTGCGGGTCGTGCTGCAATCGGCCATTCTGGCGGTCGGCGCTTGGCTCGTCATCAATCAGGAGGCCTCCGGCGGCGTGATGATCGCCAGTTCGATCATGATGGGCCGGGCGCTCGCGCCCGTCGATCTCGCCATTTCCAACTGGAAGTCCTTCGTGGCCGCCCGGCAGAGCTGGGCGCGGCTGAGGGAGCTTTTTGCGCAGATGCCGGCCAATGCCGCCGCTATGGCCCTGCCGAAGCCTGAAAAGGAACTGCGGGTCGAAAACGTCACCATCGTTCCGCCGGGGGAAAGAAAACCGACCGTCACCGGGCTTGGCTTCATCGTGACCGCCGGAAACGCGCTCGGCGTCATCGGCCCCTCCGGCTCGGGCAAATCCACGCTCGCGCGCATTCTCACCGGCGCGTGGATGCCGGCGGCCGGCAAGGTAAGGCTGGACGGTGCAAGTTTCGAGCAGTGGGACCGTGAGGCGCTGGGCCGCCATATCGGCTATCTGCCGCAGGGCGTGGAGCTGTTCGATGGCACGATCGGTGAAAATATCTCCCGTTTCGAGGATAATCCCGATCCTGACGCCATCATCGCGGCGGCCAGGGCTGCGGGCGCGCATGAACTGATCCTGCGTTTCGAAAAGGGTTATGACAGCGATATCGGCGAGGCGGGTTCGGCGCTTTCCGCCGGGCAGCGCCAGCGCATCGGCCTTGCCCGTGCGCTATACCGCGATCCCTTCATCGTGGTGCTGGACGAACCCAACGCCAATCTCGATGCGGAAGGCGAAGCCGCCGTGGTCAAGGCGATTTCCTCGGTCAAGGCGCGGGGCGGTATTGCCGTCGTCGTTGCCCACCGGCCGAGTGCCATCGGTGCTGTCGATTTCATTCTTATGATGGAAGAGGGGCGGATGAAGGCCTTCGGCCCGCGCGACGAGGTGCTTTCGAAGGTACTGCGCGTTCCGCAGGCGCAGGCGGCCAAGGGATTTACCGCATCCGCCCAGACGATCTCGCCGCTGCGCGTCGTCGCCAATACCCAGCCGCAGGCGTTGGTGCTGGAAGACGTCCGTGAAGAGAACAGCCAGGAAGGAGATGCGGATGTCAAACATTGATCAGCGCAGACATGTGTCCCGTTCCATCCGCAAACATCTTGTTGCCGGCCTTGCTGCGGGTGTGGCGCTGCTGGCCGGTGTCGGCGGATGGGCTGCGACGACCAATCTTGCCGGCGCGGTTGTCGCCTCCGGCCACCTGGTTGTGGATTCCTACAGCAAGAAGGTGCAGCACCCGAGCGGTGGTGTCGTCGGTGAAATTCTGGTGAATGAGGGCGACAGGGTGAAGGCCGGGGATGTGGTCATGCGCCTTGATGCGACCCAGACCCGCGCCAATCTCGCCATCGTGACCAAGCGTCTGGATGAGCTGAATGCGCGCATGGCAAGGTTGGAGGCCGAGCGCGACGATCTGCCGGAGCTCGTTTTTCCGCAGGCGCTGATGGCGCGAAAAGACGATGCCGATGTCGCCTCCGCCATGCGCAGCGAGACCAAACTGTTCGAATTCCGCAAATCCTATCGCGAAGGGCGTAAAGCACAGCTTTCCGAACGCATCACCCAGTTCGAACATGAGATCGAAGGGCTGAAGGCGCAGGAAGTCGCCTATGATAACGGCCTTGCCGTGCTGGAGGCTGAAATCACCTCGCAGAAATCCCTGCGCGAACAGGGTATCGTTTCGGTGCAGAGGCTGAACAGCCTGCAGACGCAGGCCGCGACATTCGGCGGCGAGCGCGGCGAAAAAATCGCCTATCAGGCGCAGACGGCGGGGCGCATTACCGAAACCAGGCTGCAAATCCTGCAGATCGATCAGGAATTGCGCACCGAGGTCGGGCGGGAACTGCGGGAAATACAGGCGCAGATGGGTGAATTCGTCGAGCGCAAGGTTGCCGCCGAAGACGAGCTGAAGCGCATCGATATCGTCGCGCCGCAATCCGGCGTGGTGCATGAAATGGCCGTGCACACGGTGGGCGGCGTGGTGACGCCGGCGGATCCGATCATGCTCATCGTGCCTGACGGAGACGAGCTGGCGCTGGAGGTGCAGATCGTGCCGAAGGATATCGATCAGCTTCAGGTGGGGCAAAAGGCCATGCTACGCATGACCGCTTTCAATCAGCGTGTCACGCCGGAACTGGAAGGCCATGTCAGCCGCATCGCGGCGGATATCACCACCGATCAGCGCAGCGGTCTCTCCTATTATCTGGCGCGGATTTCCGTGCCGGTTTCCGAGCGGCAGAAGCTGAACAATGCGCCGCTGGTGCCGGGCATGCCGGCCGAGGCGTTCATTCAGACCAGCGAAAGGACGGCGCTGTCCTATATCACCAAACCGCTGACCGACCAGATCAGCCGCGCGTTCCGTGAGGAGTAGGAATCTGGGTCCGGTTTCCGGGCTCTATCCACCTTCGCCAAAACGGAAGGCGGCAAAGCCTTTCGTCCGTGTCGGGATCGCCCAGACACCGCCCGAAAATGGTGCTTTCGCCAGCCGGTCTTCAGACATGTTGTGGCGGTGCGATGTCAGGAAAAGGATGCTGAAATCAGGTCCTCCGAAGCACGGCATGGTGGGGTGCGGGACGGGCGCTGCGAGCACCTCCGCATGCTTGCCATCGGGCGTGAAAACGTTCAACAGGCCGGCGGAAACGCCCGCGCTGTAATAGGTGCCGCTGCTGTCGAGACAGCCGCCATCGGGTCTTCCCGTCTCTTCCGTCATCCGGGCCACCAGCACGCCCTCATCGAATGTGCCGTTCCTGCTGTCGAATTTTCGCCGGCGTATCCATTTCTGGACGGAATCGCTCTGCCACATGATGGAGCCGTCCGGGGAAAAGGCGAGGCCGTTCGGGCATGTCAGGCCGGTCTGCATGCGCTCGGCGCTTTTTTCGGTGATCCGCCAGAGTTCACCATGGGGCTCCATGTCCGCGAGTGGCACATTATGCATGGTTCCCACCCAGAAGGCGCCGTCGGGGCCGATCCGTCCGTCATTCAGCCGGCAGGGAATGCCGTCCGGTGACGGGAGGGAGTGGAGAAGGCGTGTTTCGCCGCTCTCCGGATTGAGGATGACAATATCCATGCCGCAGGCGACGATGAGGTCGCCGTTCTGACAGAGACCGAGACTCGAGACCGTATGGGGAAACGCCCATTCGCGATAGAGACCGGGCTCAAGCGCTGCGGACCGCACCGTCCCGCCGAGTATATCGCACCAGAAAAGCACCTGTCGCCGCTCATCCCAAACGGGGGATTCCGCAAGTGTGCTCATCGTGTCGCACAGAAGTTTCGCCTGCGACATGGCAAGCGCTTTTTCGGGATTTGCCGTATTCATGATGCTCGAACCGTTGAAGATGATGGCGCGGAATTATTCGAAATAGTCCTGGTGGTTCTCGAAAACCTGCGAAAGAATGCCGAGAACGCGTCTCAGGTGCTTGCGCAAACCATCGGTCGCACGGGCTTCGTCCCCGGCCTTGATCGCATCGTAAACCGCCTCATGTTCGGAGAGCAGTCGCGCCATATGCGCCTCGTCGGTGATGGCGAGCGCGCGCAGGCGGTCCAGCCCCGCCTTCTCGCGGATCAACAGCGTTTCCAGCCTCTCAAGCCCCGTCGCGGCGGCAAGCGCGCTGTGGAACTGGTCGTCATGCACACGAAAAGCCTTTCTGTCCCCGCGGTGCATGGCTGCGCGCTGGCCGGTGAGGGCGTGTTCGATCTCCTGCTCGGCCTCCGCCGTTATGCCGATCTGGCACAGCCTGCAAACCGCAGCGACCTCCAGCGCCTCGCGGATGAATTGCGCGCTGCGAATGTGCTTTTCCGATAATCTGGAGACATAGGTGCCGCGGCTTGGCAGGGTGACGATCAGGCCGTCATCCCGCAGGCGGCTCAGCGCTTCGCGCACCGGCGTTCGACTGGAATTGAACAACTGTCCGATTTCGTTTTCCGAAACCGCCTGGCCGGGAAAAAGCTCCCGGGACAGGATGGCCGATTTCAGCGCGGAATAGATCTGGTCCACGACCGGACGGTTAAGGTCCAGTCGTTCCATTGTCGGCACGGTGCCACCTGTTACGGGAATTTTCGGCATATACCCTCCAGCGTTTTCATAACCGGTATACCGGAACACAAGTCTGTTGACAACCGGCATACCGGTATGCAAATGATTGCGTATTGGGAAGGAGGCTCCCGAAATGCAAAATATCAAGACCTGCGTCATTGTTGGCGCCGGAATGGTGGCGAAGACGCATGTGCTCGCCTGTGCGGCAAGTCCGGAAAAAATTCGCCTGAAGGGTTTAGTCGATGGCGGCTCCGGCCGCGCCAGGGCGCTGGCCGCCGAAGCGTCGAAACATACCGGATACGATGTCGCCGTTTATTCCTCGGTCGAGGAAGCCGCGCGCGATGCGGATGTCGATTTCGCCATCGTCGCAACGCCGCCGAATGCCCGCGTCGATATCGTCGGACAGCTCGCAAAGGCGGGCAAACACATTCTGATGGAAAAGCCCGTCGCCCGTAACACGCAGGAAGCCGGCGGCCTTGTCGCCCTCTGTCGTGAGGCCGGCGTCACGCTCGGCATCATCTTCCAGCACCGCATGCGGGCTGCATCGCAAAAAGCCCGTGAACTGGTCGATGACGGGACGCTCGGAGCGCTCGGTCTTTGCGAAATTTCCGTGCCGTGGTGGCGCGCGCAATCCTATTATGATGAACCCGGCCGCGGCACCCTCGCACGCGACGGTGGCGGTGTTCTGATCTCCCAGGCAATCCACGCCATCGATCTGGCGCTGAGCCTTGCCGGGCCGGTCTCGCGCGTTCAGGCCATGGCGGCGGCGACGCGGTTTCATCGCATGGAAACCGAGGATTATGTCGCGGCCGGCCTGCGCTTCAAAAATGGCGCCGTTGGCTCGCTGGTGGCAAGCACCGCAAGTTTTCCCGGCGCTCCGGAATCGATTGTCCTGCATTTCGACAATGCCAGCCTGCGGCTCGCTTCGGGCCTCCTGCATGTCGACTGGCGCGATGGCCGGCAGGAGACCTTTGGCGGCGCGGCATCCGGCACCGGCGGCGGCGGCGACCCCATGGCTTTCACGCATGAATGGCATCAGGGCGTCTTCGAAGATTTCGCAGACGCCATCTCCTCAGGGCGCGCCCCGGTCGTCACCGGTGAAGCGGCTCTTTTGTCTCACAGATTGATCGACGCGATCATCAACTCGGCCGACACCGGCAAGGAAGTGGAACTGCAGGATGACTAAAGCAATCAAGTTCGTCGCTCTCGGCATAGAGCACCGGCACATTTTCGGCATGGCCCAGAACCTGCTGGACGCCGGCGCGGAATTCGCTGGCTGGTGGACCGAAGGCGAACCCGACGTGGTGGAAGGCTTCGTCAAGCGCTTCCCGACCGTGCCGCGCGCGGCATCGAAAGAGGCTCTGCTTGCCGATGGCACCGTCGATCTCGTGGTGATCGCTGATATTCCTTCCAAGCGCGCCGATCTGGCGATCGCCGCCATGGAAGCGGGCAAGGACGTCATGTCCGACAAGCCCGGCTGCACCACTTTCGAACAGCTCGATCGCCTTCGCCAGACCGTGGCAAAGACCAAGCGCATCTGGACCGTCGATTTCTCCGAGCGTTTTGAAGTTCCGAGCGTGACCAAGGCGGCCGAACTCGTTGCGCAGGGCGCCATCGGCCGCGTCATTCAGACCGTGGGCCTCGGCCCGCATCGTCTGAACCGCCAGATCCGCCCGAAGTGGTTCTTCGAGCGCGAGGCCTATGGCGGCATCATCACCGATATCGCCAGCCACCAGATCGACCAGTTCATGTTCTTCACCGGTTCGACCGAAGTGGAGATCGTGGCTGCCACCGTTGCCAACTATGCCAACCCGCGCGATCCGGGCCTGCAGGATTTCGGCGAAGTGGTGCTGCGCGGCGACAAGGGCCACGGCTATATCCGCGTCGACTGGTACACGCCCGATGCGCTGCCGACCTGGGGCGACGGCCGCCTCACGATCCTCGGCACCGAGGGCTACATCGAGCTGCGTAAATATGTCGATGTCGGCAACAAGGAAGGCACCGACCGTCTCATTCTCGTGAATGGGGACCGCTGCGAATATATCGACGCCTCCGGTGCCGGCCTGCCCTATTTCGGCCGCCTGTGCGACGACATCCGCAACCGCACCGAAACGGCGATGACGCAGGAGCATGTGTTCAAGGTATGCGACCTGTCGCTGCAGGCGCAGGCCAAGGCCGAGGGAGCTTCGAAATGATCGGTGTTGCCATCATTGGCGCCGGCATCGGCGCCCAGCATCTAAGCGGCTATCGGGCCCTGCCGAAGCGCTTCGTCGTCAAGGCGATCTGCGACCTCGATCTGGAGCGCGCCCGCTCCGTGGCGGGTGAGGATGCGTCCATCCGTCTGACAACCGATCTCGATGAGATTCTGGCCGATGAGAGCATCCAGCTCATCGACGTCTGCCTGCCGCCGCACCTGCATTTCCCCGTGACGCTGAAGGCGCACGCGGCGGGCAAGGATGTGGTCTGCGAAAAGCCGCTCGTCCGCTCGCTTGAAGAGGCAAATGCGCTGATCGACTCCGTCAAAAAGACCGGCCGTGGCGTGTTTCCGGTCTTCCAGTACCGTTTCGGACATGCGATGCGGCAGCTTCGCGCGCTCATCGATGCCGGCCTTGCGGGCAAGGCTTTCGTCGCGAGTTCGGAAGTTCACTGGAACCGTGGCGCCAGCTATTACGACATTCCGTGGCGCGGTACGTGGAAGGGCGAGTGCGGCGGCGCTATTCTCGGCCACGCCATACACGCTCATGATCTTCTCTGCCACGTTCTCGGCCCGGTCGACGAAGTATTCGCCATGGCCGATACGCGCGTCAACAAGATCGAAACCGAAGACTGCGCGGCGCTCAGCTTCCGCATGAAAAGCGGTGCGCTGGCGACGAGCTCGGTGACGCTCGGTGCCGCCGAAGATACGTCCCGCCTGCGTTTCTGCTTCGAAGGCTTCACCGCCGAGAGCGGCACGCTGCCCTATCGCCCGGCCGAAGACACATGGCGTTTCATCGCCCGTGCGCCGACCACGCAGGACCAGATCGACGCCGTTCTGGCGACGGTGGCCGATGGCGAAAACGGCTTTGCCGGTTTTGTCGAAGCCATTGCCGACGCGATGGAAGGACGCGGCGGCAAGGAAGTGACTGTGAACGATGGCTTGCAGTCCATCGAACTCGTCACCGCCATCTACCGCTCGGTGCGGGAAGGAAAGCCGGTTCGCCTGTCCGACGCCGCAGAAGGCGAATGGATCAAGGGCTGGGCTCCGCGCGCATCCGCCAACGCATAATCATCTAAGGGAGGAAAAGAGATGATCGGTAAATACAGCATGGCATTGGCGCTCGCCATTGGCGCGGCGTCCTTTGCAGGCGCCGCCCAGGCGGCTGAGGAAGTGCGCTTCACCTGCGCTTATGACGGCAACGGCTGCGAAATTCTGAAAGACATTCTCGCGCGTTACGAAAAGCAGCATCCGGACGTGAAGATCGTCACCGACGTCGTGCCCTACAAGGCGCTGCTGGAAGGCTTGCCCGTGCAGCTCGCCGGCGGCAGCGGCCCGGATTTCGCAACCGTGACCGACCTTGGCGGTCTCAACCGCTATTATCTCGATCTCACGCCCTATGTGGACGCGAAATATTGGGAAGATAATTTCTCCAACGTGCTGAAATGGTACCGCAGCGGCCCCGACGACAAGGGCATCTACGGCATGCATACCCAGCTCACCATCACCGGCGCCTTCATCAACCGCACCCTGTTCGATCAGGCCAATGTCGCCGTACCCGGTAAGGATGCAACGCTGGACGACTGGGCGAAGGCTGCAAGTGCCGTCGCCAAGGCAACCGGCACGCCATACCCGATGGCCATCGACCGTTCCGGCCACCGCATTGCCGGTCCGGCCATTTCCTACGGCGCGAAGATTTTCGATGCGGACGGCAAGCCAATTCTGGTCGATGAAGGCTTCACGACCTTCGTGAAGAAATTCGTGGAGTGGAACAAGGACGGCACCATGGCGCGTGACGTCTGGGCCGGGCAGGGCGGCAATACCTATCGCGATGCCGCGCAGGAATTCATCAACGGCCAGCTCGTATATTATTACTCGGGCAGCTGGCAGACGGCGCGGTTCGACAGCCAGGTCGGCGATGCTTTCGACTGGGAAGTCGTGCCGCAGCCCTGCGGCGGCGCTGCCTGCACTGGCATGCCGGGCGGCACCGGCGTTGTCGGCTTCAAGCAGACCAAGAACCCGAAAATCGTTGCCGATATCCTGAACTTCCTCGCTCAGGACGAGAATTATCTCGACTTCACCGTGCGCACCCGCAACGTTCCGGCCCACAAGGCCGTGGCTGACAAGGGCGTGACCTATACGGGTGCGACGCCGGCGACGCAGAAGGCCATGAACGCCTGGCTGGACCAGATCCCTGGCCTCAGCCCGATTGCCTACACCTATCAGGGTTACAAGAATAATCGCGCCATGTTCAACATCTCCGTCCAGCGCATCACGCAGGCCATCGTCGGTGAAAGCACCGTCGATGAAGCCATGGCCCGCGCGAAGACGGACCTCGAGGAAGCGTTGAAACAGGCGAAGTGATCCATCGCCTTCCGGCGCGGCGCATGCCGCGCCGCGCCGGATCGAAGGAGGACCCTCATGTATAAATTTCTTGCGCCCGTCATGGG
Source organism: Agrobacterium leguminum (assembly GCF_015704895.1). Classification (GTDB taxonomy): domain Bacteria; phylum Pseudomonadota; class Alphaproteobacteria; order Rhizobiales; family Rhizobiaceae; genus Agrobacterium; species Agrobacterium leguminum. The sequence continues at coordinate 36,711 of NZ_JADQWB010000007.1, forward strand.
CATCGTCGAACTGCCCTTCGCCTTCCTGCAGAAGGTTCTCGGCCACCGGCGGATCGCCTGGGTGTTTCTTACACCCAACCTGATTCTGTTTGCGGTCTTCGCCTTTCTGCCGATCGTGCTGAACATGGCCTATTCCGTGACCGGCAGCGAACACATATTGCTTTCTGAGCGCCCTTCGGTGGGCGGTGAAAACTTTTCGGTCCTTCTTTCCTGTCAGAACTACCTTGAACCCAATTCCTGTCAGCGCGACCTGTTCTGGCGCTCGGTCTGGAACACGGTTTTCTTCGTGGTGCTGCAGGTCGGTTTCATGGTCGGTTTTTCACTGATCACAGCCATCGTGCTTAACCGCGATATCCGGGCGCGTGGGTTCTTCCGTGCCGTCTTCTTCTTCCCCGTGCTGCTGTCGCCCGTGGTTGTGGCCTTGATCTGGAAGTGGATTCTCCAGCGTTTCGGCGTTCTCAACGCAGCGATGGAGGGTCTGGGCCTCGGTTCGGTCGACTGGTTGCTTGAAGCCAATCTTGCCTTCGGCTGGTCGGTGTTCCTGTCGGTCTGGGCGCATATGGGCTTTTACACGCTCATTCTTCTGGCCGGGCTGCAGGCGATCCCGCGCGATGTCTATGAGGCGGCGCAGCTCGACAAGGCGAGCCCTTGGCGCATCTTCCGGCGCATCACGCTGCCGCTGCTTGCGCCCACCATGCTCGTCGTTCTCGTCCTGTCGCTCATCAAGGGCGTGCAGACCTTTGATGAAGTCTTTGCCTTCACGGGTGGCGGCCCGGGCTCGGCGACCACCTTCATCATTCAGTTCATCTATCAGACCGGCTTTGCCGGGACGCCCCGCAATTTCGGCCTGGCGGCTGCTGCTTCGCTGCTGCTCGCGGTGGTGCTGGTGGTGCTGACCGCCCTGCAATTCCGGGCAAACAGGAGCAAGGTCGATGGCTAGGATTGGCGCATTTCTGACCCGTACCCGCGGCCGAAACGGCAAGCTGCATTGGACCGACTGGTTGTCCTACGCCTATCTCGGCGTGGCCGTGCTTATGATGTTCGGTCCCGTCGTCTGGCTCGTGCTCTCCTCGTTCAAGACGGAAGCCGATCTCCAGCGCTTTCCGCCGCGCCTCCTGCCCTATACGCAGGAAACCGTGGTGGTGGATGGGCAGGCAGCGCCGCTGCCGGCCTACGTGGACAAGGATGGCCGCAAGTTCGGCATGGTCCGCCGCATCGGTCTCGTGGCCCAGGTGGTTGACCCCGCCAAGCCAAGCGAAGTCCTGAAGATGCCGTTCAACGAGCTGAAGCCGGCTGAAAAAGTGGCGCTGGCGACTGAAAACTACACAGAGCTTTTCCAGCGCTTCAATTTCCCGCTCTATTTCTGGAACTCGACCTTCATCACGGTGACGTCAACCATCATCATGCTGATCGTCAATTCCATGGCGGCCTTCGCGCTCTCGAAATACCAGTTCAAGGGCAGGGGTGTGGTGCTGGCGCTGGTTGTCGGCACGCTGATGATCCCGCAGACCGTCGTGCTGGTGCCGCTGTTTCTCATCACCAGCCAACTCGGCATGATCAACAGTCTCTGGGGCGTCATCATTCCGGGAGCCGCGACACCCACAGGTGTCTTCCTGCTGCGGCAATATATGCTGACGATCCCGGATGAAATCCTCGATGCCGCCCGCATGGACAAGGCGAGCGAGTGGAAAATCTACTGGCGCATCATCCTGCCGCTTTCGGCCCCGGCGCTTGCCGTTCTTGCGATCCTTGCGATCATGTGGCGCTGGAACGACTTCCTCTGGCCGTTGATCGTGCTGACGCGCAACGACAACTTCACCCTGCAACTGGCGCTCAACTCCTTCCAGGGGGAGATGACGACGGAATGGAGCAACCTTCTGGCCATGACGGTGCTGACACTCGCCCCGATCGCGCTGGTCTTCATGTTCCTGCAAAAATACATCGCCACCGGCATTGCATCGACGGGCGGCAAATAATCCTGAGGGAGGAAACACGACAATGGCAAGTATAGAGCTTCGTCAGGTCAAAAAGACATATGGTGCCCTCGATGTCATCAAGGGTGTCGATCTCGATATCAAGCACGGCGAGTTTTGTGTTTTCGTCGGTCCTTCCGGCTGCGGCAAGTCGACCCTGCTGCGCATGATCTCCGGTCTCGAAGAACTGAGCGGCGGCGATATCGTCATCGGCGGCGACGTGGTCAACACGGTTCCGGCCGCAGATCGCGGCCTTGCCATGGTGTTCCAGTCCTATGCCCTTTATCCGCATATGACGGTGCGTGAAAACCTGTCCTTCGGACTTGAGAACATCGGCACCTCCAAGAAGGATATCGCCGAAAAGATTTCCCAGGTTTCCAAGATGCTACAGATCGACCAGCTGCTGGAGCGTCGTCCCAAGGATCTCTCGGGCGGCCAGCGCCAGCGCGTCGCCATCGGCCGCGCCGTGGTGCGCGAACCGCGTGTGTTCCTCTTCGACGAGCCGCTTTCCAACCTCGATGCGGAACTGCGCGTCGACATGCGCGGTGAGATTTCCAGTCTTCACCGGCGTCTCGGCAATACCATGATCTATGTGACGCACGATCAGGTGGAAGCCATGACCATGGCCGACAAGATCGCCGTTCTGCGCGCCGGCAAGCTGGAGCAATTCGGCGTGCCGCTGGATCTTTATAACCGTCCGGCCAATCTCTTCGTGGCGGGCTTCATCGGCTCGCCGAAGATGAACTTCTTTGCCGGCGAAGTGACTTCGGATGCAGCGCCGTCGCTGAAGATCGCGACCGGCGAATTGATCCCGCTGCCGCAGACCGGCTTTTCCTACAAGCCCGGCCAGAAGGTGACACTGGGCATCCGGCCGAACCATGTACAGCCGGGTGAGGGCGGCGCACTGACCATGTCTGTGCGCACTGCAGAACAGCTGGGCGGGGAATCCTATCTCTATGGTAATCTCGGCGACGGCACTCCGGTGACGCTGCACCTTTCAGGTCAGACCTCGACCTCGGCGGGCGAAGTCATCCGCCTGTCGGCGCCGCTGGAACATATCCATCTTTTCGATACGACGAGCGGGCTGACGCTCCGGCAGGACTGACAGCCTTTGGCGCAACCCGCAACGCAGGACCATTGACATGACCGATAAAAAACTCCGTTCCGACCGCTGGTTTGCTCCCGACGACCTGCGCAGCTTCGGCCACCGCTCACGCATGATGCAGCTCGGTTATGCGGAGGAGGATTTTGTCGGCAAACCCGTCATCGGTATCCTGAACACCTGGTCCGAGCTGAATACCTGTCACTCGCATTTTCCCGAGCGCGTACAGGATGTGAAACGCGGTGTGCTGCAGGCTGGCGGTTTCCCCGTCGAGATGCCGTCGCTTTCGGTGGATGAGAGCTTCACCAAACCGACATCGATGCTCTACCGCAACATGCTGGCGATGGAGACGGAGGAAATGATCCGCTCGCATCCGCTCGACGGCGTGGTGCTGATGGGCGGTTGCGACAAGACGACACCCGGCCTCGTCATGGGCGCGATCTCGGCCGGCGTGCCGATGATCTATCTGCCGGCAGGCCCGATGTTGCGCGGCAACTATGCCGGCAAGGTGCTGGGTTCGGGTTCGGATGCCTGGAAATATTGGGACGAGCGCCGTGCCGGCAATGTCACGGACGAGGAATGGCGCGGCGTGCAGGGCGGCATCGCCCGCTCCGCCGGTGTGTGCATGACCATGGGCACTGCCTCGACCATGACCGCCATCGCCGACGCCCTTGGCCTCACCCTGCCGGGTGCCTCTTCCATTCCGGCGGTGGATGCCGAACACCAGCGCATGTCGGCAGGTTGCGGCCGGCGTATCGTGGAAATGGTGGCCGAGGAGCTGACGCCGGACCGTATCCTGACCGCGACCGCGTTTCGCAATGCCGCCATCGTCGCCATGGCGACCGGTTGCTCCACCAATGCCGTCGTGCATTTGATCGCCATGGCCCGCCGCGCCGGCGTGCCGATGACGCTCGATGAGCTGGACGAGCTTGGCCGGGTCACGCCGCTGATCGCCAACGTCCGCCCGTCCGGCAAAGACTATCTAATGGAGGATTTCTATTATGCCGGCGGTCTGCGCGCACTGATGAAGCAGCTGGAAAGCCGTCTCGACTGTTCGGCGCTCACCGTGACCGGCCGCAGCATGGGCGAAAACCTCGAGGGTGCGAAGGTCTACAATGACGATGTCATCCGCTCGCTGGATAATCCCGTCTATGCGGAGGGCTCGCTTGCGGTGCTGCGCGGCAATCTTTGCCCGGATGGCGCCGTCATCAAGCCTGCCGCCTGCGATCCGAAATACCATATCCATGAAGGCCCCGCGCTGGTTTTCGACAGCTATCCCGAGATGAAGAAGGCGATTGATGACGAAAACCTCGATGTCACGCCGGATCATGTGCTGGTGCTGCGCAATGCCGGCCCACTCGGCGGTCCCGGTTTTCCGGAATGGGGCATGCTGCCCATCCCCAAGGCGCTGATCAAGAAGGGCCACCGCGACATGGTGCGCATTTCCGATGCCCGCATGTCCGGCACCTCCTATGGCGCCTGCGTGCTGCATGTCGCGCCGGAGAGCTTCGTCGGCGGCCCGCTGGCGCTCCTGAAGACCGGCGATATCGTGCGCCTCGATCTGCCGCAACGTCGTCTCGATATGCTGGTCAGCGAAGAGGAAATCGCCAGCCGCCGCGCCGCCTGGCAGGCGCCCGCGCCACGTTATGAACGCGGTTATGGCTATCTCTTCTCCAAACACGTCACCCAGGCCGATCAAGGTTGCGATTTCGACTTCCTGCAGACGGATTTCGGCCGCACCGCCGGCGAGCCCGATATTTTCTAAGGACGCGACATGTTAAAGCGATTGCTCATCACCGGCGCCGGCGGCAAGCTGGGCAGCATGCTGCGCGGACGGCTCGGCCATATCTCCGAGACCATCCGCCTTTCGGACGTCGTCGATCTCGGGGAGGCAGCCCCCCATGAGGAGCTTTTTCACTGCCGGCTCGAAGATGAGACGGCGGTTCATGAACTGGTGAAGGGCTGTGACGGCATCGTCCATCTCGGCGGCATTTCGGTGGAAAAGGCTTTTGATCCCATCGAGGCCGCCAATCTTCGCGGCGTTTACAATCTTTACGAGGCGGCGAGGCAAAACGGCCTGCCGCGCATTCTCTTCGCCTCCAGCAACCACACGATCGGTTATTATCCGCAGGGACAGCAGCTCGAGCCGGAAACACCTTTCCTGCCGGACGGCCTTTACGGTGTCTCGAAGATTTTCGGTGAGGCCATGGCAAGCCTCTACCATTCCAAATTCGGCCAGGAGACGGCCATCGTCCGTATAGGGTCGTGCGAAGAAAAGCCCTCGAACTGGCGGATGTTGTCGACCTGGCTCAGCTACGGCGACTTCGTCTCGCTGATCGAGGCCACCTTCCGCGTGCAGAAACTCGGCTGCCCGGTCATCTGGGGCGTTTCCGCCAATGACGACAGCTGGTGGGATAATTCCCATGTCGATTTTCTCGGCTGGCAGCGCCGCGACAATGCCGCGCGCTACCGTGCGGAAATCGAACGCGATGTGCCGCGCCCCGATCCTGAGGCCGCAATCGCAAAATATCAGGGCGGTATCTTCACAGACGAGCCCATTCACCGGACTTGAAACACACCCATCCGCCCATTGCGAGGAGACAGACATGAACAATGAAACGCGCGAAAAACTGCTGACGATTTCCGTCGCTACCCTGGCGACGGCGCTTTACAAGCGGGGTCTGCGCAACCAGGTCATTCAGGGTGTGCGCCCGCTGGGCTACAAGGGCAAGAATATGGTCGGCCCGGCCTTTACCCTGCGCTACATGCCGGCCCGCGAAGACCGCAACCAGCTTGTTGAATTCCGCAATCCCGCCCATCCGCAGCGCGTCGCCATCGAAACATGCCCGCCGGGCCATGTGCTTGTCATGGACAGCCGCAAGGATGCGACCGCCGCCTCGGCCGGCGATATTCTGGTGACCCGCCTGATGGTTCGCGGCGGTGCCGGCATCGTCTCCGATGGCGGTTTCCGGGATGCGGCTACCATTGCCGAGCTCGATATTCCGGCCTACCACACCCGCCCTTCCAGCCCCACTAACCTCACCAAACACGAGGCAATCGAGATCAACGGTCCGATTGGCTGCGGCGATGCGCCCGTGTTTCCGGGCGATATCATCGTCGGTGACGCCGATTGCGTCATCGTCATCCCTGCGGGCATTGCCGACGACGTCGCGACCGAGGCGGTGGAAATGACGGCTTACGAGGATTTCGTGGTGGAGCAGGTCAAGGCCGGCCAGACGATCATCGGGCTTTACCCCTGCACCAAGGAGGAGCACCAGACGGCTTTTGCCGAATGGCGCAAGAAGAACAACCGCTGAACCTTACAGCCAACCCAGTGCTTTCGCCGCGCAGATCGCCTCCGCGCGGCGTTTGCAATCCAGCTTGCGGAACAGGTTGCCGAGGTGAAACTTCACCGTCACTTCCGAGATATTGAGCGTCTGGGCAATCTTCTTGTTTGACATGCCACTGGCCAGCAGTTGCAGCATCTGCGCCTCCCGCTGTGAAAGCCCGCCATGCAGGGCGCGCGCCTGCGGCGAATTCACCGAAGCGGCGAAAATCGACAGCGCGGTGCGGACATCGGACGAGGTTTCGATGAAACTGCGGATGCGGCGATTGTTCAGGAGCGGTGAGAGGAAGATGCGCTCCTCCGACAGGACGCCGCTGCAGCCAAGGCGGGTCGCGGATTCAATGGCGGTGAGGATATGGGCGCGGGCGGCGGCGTTGTCGCGGCGCTGGTGCGCGGCGTAGCTCTGCCAGATTCGCAGCGCGACCTTTTCGCGGTTGGTGACCTTGGGATTGGCGATCATCGCGTCGATCTGGCGGGAGAGATAGGCACGCGGCGTGAAAAGATGCACGGCATCGCGTAGCCAGGCCATCACATAGGCGATCTCATCGCGGCGCGTCAGCCGGGAAAGATCCTCATGCGCGCTCTCTACCCAGTTGCGGCCCATGGGCATGCGGATCGCCGAAAGCGTCGCGGCCGCATCCGCCCAGCGGTTGGCGTTCTGATAGGCGATGGCCGTCCTGATTTCCATCATCGCATGAAATTGCAGCCCTTCCGAAAGATGGATCCACAGACCGTCGAGAAAACCGGGGCGCACGGTCATCGGAAAATGATCGATCAGCACCTGCGAGGCATAGTGCAGAGCGAACTGCATCAGGCTCGGCCATATCTCGGCCGCAGCGAAATGATCGAATTCATGTTCGACGAAATGCAGCAAGTCGCGCGGTTTTCCCGCCTCATAGGCAAGACAGGCTTCCGCCAGCCGCAGCATCCGGAACTCCTGGGCGGCATCATGCGGCACCTGTTCCAGCCGCGCACGCGCCTCCTGCGCCGCTCGACGGGCCAGAAGCACATCGCCGCTCATCAGCCGCAGCACGATCTGGTGCAGATGGATGAAAAATTCGAGCAGCGGCTGACCGCCCATCTTGCGCAGATAGATGAGCGCACGGGCGGCGGCCGCCTCCGCCTCGCGGAAATTGCGGCGACGAATTTCGAATTCCAGCAGCGCATTGTAATAGGCCGCCCATTTGCCGTGGTCGTCCATGGGGTAGTCGGCCATGAACTCGGCGAGACGGGTTATCACCGCGTCATTGGGCGTCAGGTCCTCGGCAATCATCAGGTTCAGTCGGAAGGTGCGTGCGGCGAAGGAAAACCGTGAACCCCGGGCAAGCACCTTCAGCGGATCGAGGTAGTCCGATCCGAGGCTTTTGCCGAGCAGATGGCGCACGCGCTGCAACTCACCCTGTTTCAGCAGGGCGCGGGTAACGGCGAAGAGCACGGTTTCATTCGTTGCGATCATATCCTGCGAAAACCGCATGATGATCTCGCGAAACCTGTCGACGCTGCTCCTGTAGATCAGTTCGCGGCCATGGGCGCGTTCCAGGATTTGCGCGGCATGGGTCTCATAACCGCGGTCGAGCAGCATCGCCATGGCCGCAAGCGCCCGTCCTTCCTTTTCGAAAGCCGATGCGACCTCCACCACGGCGCTGCCGGCCTGCAGGGTAGCGAGACGTTCCCGTGCAGCCACGCTCAGAAGCCGTATCAGCGTGGGGTGGTTTTCGGGATTTCCGGTGAGGAAAGGCGGCAGCAGTTCGGTCCAGTCCGCCTCGGGCTCCGCAGACGGGTTTTCCAGCCAGAACGAAAGTTCAACCGTCTGGGCGGGAGAAAGATGCGGCAGGTAGTTTTCCCGCAGATAGTCGGCACACAGCGTTTCATCCGGAAGACGCGCCAGTGACAGAAAAGCCGGCCAACCCGCATAGTCGTGGAGTGCGAGACGTTTCTGCTCAGGTGGCAGGTCTTCCACCCCGTCCGCACCAAAAAGCAGTTCATTCGGCCCGATGGTGAGCGAGCCGCGATGCAGGATTTGCCGGGCCAGTCCGCTGATCCGCTGATCCGGCCGGCAGGCTATGACCACCAAGCGCACCGCCTCCAGAATGGCGGCCGGCATGCGCGCCGCCCGTGCGAAAACCGGCACGTCCCACAGGAGGCAACCATTCGCGGCCTCGTCGCTTCGCGGCTGGTGCGTGCGGCACACCTCGGTGCCGAGCTCTTTTGCGAGCATTTCCAATAGCACGCTTTTTCCCGCACCCGCAGGCGCCCGCAGAAAGATCACGCCGGCGGTTTCGCTGGCGATGCGGCGGCAGAGGCGGGTGCGGGGCAGGAGCGTCATTCGCAAAGGGATAGGGGATTTAATCTTAAAAACCTATACTCATCTTTTAAAAAACTATACCTTTCGGCAATTGTTCAAACGGACATGTGGTGAAAACTTGTGCTCACGCAACCGATGCACAAGGAACGTTCCACCGATGCAGCAACATCCGCTGGTCGCGATTTTGAACAGGCTCGGCACCTTCGTGCTGGTCATGATCGCCCTGTCCATCATGATTTTCGTGCTGGCCCGCGTGGTGCCTGGCGATCCCGCCCGCATGGCGCTCGGTCCTGCGGCAACGCAGGAGCAGGTGGATGCGCTGCGCGGCGAGATGGGTCTCGATAAGCCGCTTGCCGTCCAATATCTCGACTATATCGGCAATGCCCTGCATGGCGATCTTGGTTTCTCGCTGGTGTCGCAACGCCCGGTGACTACCGATCTGGCGCAGACCGTTCCGGCCACCGTGGAGCTGGTGCTGGTCTCGGTCATCTTCATGTTTGCCGTCGCCATCCCGCTCGGCGTCATCACGGCGCATTACCGCGATCGACCGCTGGACCATATCGGTCGCATCCTGTCGCTTACCGGGGTCACGATCCCAAGCTTTCTTTTCGCCATCACGCTGCAATTGCTGGCCGCCCGGTTTCTCTCCGGCTGGCCGATCATCGGCAGGCTCGACCATGGGCTTGGCTGGCAGGGCGGCCCGACGGGCTTCATCCTGATCGACGGTACGCTGGCCGGACGTTTCGACGTCGTGCTCGATGCGCTGAAGCATCTCGCACTGCCGGCTTTTGCGCTTTCCATGGCCGGCATCGGCCAGATCACCCGCATCACCCGCTCCTCGATGATCGAGAACCAGCGCAAGGACCATGTGCTGACCCTGCAGAGCTTCGGCGTGCCGGAGAGGGTCATCATCTTCCGTTATCTGCTGAAGCTCTCTTCCATCGCGCCGCTGACGATCATGGGTCTCGAATTCGCGTCGCTGATCGGCAATGCCTTCGTGATTGAGATGGTCTTCGCCTGGGGCGGGTTCGCTTCCTACGGGCTGAACGCCATCCTGCAGAAAGACCTCAATGCCGTGACCGCCGTGGTGCTGGTGGCCGGCCTGTTCTTCATCGTTGCTAACCTGATCGTGGATGTTCTGATCTCGATCATCGACCCGCGCCTGCGCCGCAAGGAGGCTCGCTGATGGCTGATATGAAAATGCTCGAACCCACCGATCGCGGCCTAAGCGCCGGTTACATGATGTGGTATCGCTTCAGCCGCAATCCGGCAGCCGTCATCGGCTCGCTGATCCTCCTATCGGTGCTGGTGTTGGCGGTCTTCGCGCCATGGCTCACGCCCTATCCCAAACATATCGGTGCGGTCGTCGATTTCCGTGCCCGCCACATGCCGCCGGATCTGGAGCACTGGTTCGGCACCGATAAGGCCGGACGCGATATCTTCTCCCGCACCATCTTCGGGCTCCGGGTCTCGCTGCTTCTCGTCATCGGCGTACTCGGCATTTCCGTGCCGGTCGGCACCGTACTTGGCCTCATCGCCGGTTATTTCGGCGGCTGGACCGAGAAGCTCATCAGCGGCCTGACGAATGTGATGCTGGCCATGCCGCCGCTTGTCATGGCGCTCGCGGTTTCCAACCTCCTGGAACCGACGCTGATGAACGCCATGATCGCGATCACGCTGCTGTGGTGGACCTGGCATGCGCGGCTGATCTATTCGGTGTCGAAGTCCATCGCCTCGGAAGACTATATCGAGGCGGCGCGTCTTGCCGGTGCCGGCCCCCTGCACATTCTTTTTCGCGAAATCCTGCCCAATTGCGTCTCGGTCATATCGGTCAAGACCACGCTCGATGCCGCCTTTGTCATCCTGTTCGGCGCGACGCTGAGCTTCCTCGGTTTCGGCGTCAAACCGCCGACCCCTGACCTTGGATCGATGGTTGCCGACGGGCGCCAGTTCATGCCGGATTTCTGGTGGGAAGTGCTCTGCCCCGGTGCGGCCGTGCTTTACGTGACGCTGGGTTTCAACCTGCTGGGCGACGGCCTGCGTGACATGTTCGACGTGGAAAGCTAAGGCCATGACTGAACCGCTTCTCAAGGTCGAAAACCTCAACGTCACCTTCACCAATTACGGCCGCACGCGGCAGGTTCTGCGCGATGTTGCCTTCACGGTTGCCGCCGGCGAACGCGTGGCGCTGATCGGCGAAACCGGATCGGGCAAGTCCGTCACCGCCAAGGCGATCATCGGCACTTTGCCGAAAAATGCCGCGATCACCTCCGGCGCGATCGTCATCGATGGCCGGGATGTGCTGTCCATGTCGCGCAGGGAGCGTGAGGCGCTGAAGGGCACGGCGTTTTCGCTGATCATGCAGGACCCGCTCTCGTCCTTCAATCCGGTCTTCAAGATCGGCACGCATCTCGATGATGTCATGCGTTTTGCCGACAAGCGCGACGGCGTCAACTCGTCCAAGGCAGAGCGTCGCAACCGCATAGCGGCGGTGCTGCGCCGAGTACAGCTTGCCGATACCGAGCGGGTGATGAATGCCTATCCGTCCGAGCTTTCGGGCGGTATGCGCCAGCGCGTGCTGATCGGGCTTGCCCTGCTGCACCAGCCGAAGCTCCTGATCGCCGATGAGCCGGGCACGGCGCTCGACGTGACGACACAGGATGAAATCCTCAACCTCATCAACCAGCTGGTTGCCGAAGAAAACATGGCGCTGCTGATGATTACCCACAATCTTGGCGTCGTGCGCAAGGTGGCGGACAGGGTCGTGGTTATGCATCACGGCGATATCGTCGAGACCGGTCCCTGCACGCAAATCCTGCATAGCCCTGCCAAGGACTATACGCGTTCGCTGCTGGATGCGGTGCCGCCGCTCTATGGCCCACGCGTCACGGACCTCACGCAAAGCACGCGGCAGCCGATCATCACCATCGAAGCTCTGAACAAGATTTACGGCAGGCGCAATGGCTACCATGCCGTGCGCGACGTGAACCTGACGCTGAAGCAGGGCGAGGTTTTTGGTCTTGCGGGCGAATCCGGTTCCGGCAAGACCTCGGTTGCGCGCATGATCATGGGCCTTTCGCGTCCTACCTCCGGCAATCTTGTCATTGACGCCCCAGCGCCTGAGCGCGGCAAGCGGCTGACGCAGATCGTCTATCAAAATCCGGGCACCTCGCTCAATCCGAAGCGCACGGTGAAACAGACGCTTGCCCTGCCGTTGAAATCCATCGGCATGGATGGGCAGGCGCGGGAAAGCCGCATGCAGGAACTGATGGGGCTGGTGCGGTTGCCGCAATCCTATCTCGGCAAATATCCGCATGAGCTTTCCGGCGGCCAGAAGCAGCGCGTGGCGATTGCCCGTGCGCTGGCGGCCGAGCCGAAAATCCTTATCCTCGATGAGCCGACGGCAGCGCTCGATGTCTCCGTGCAGAAGACGGTGATCGACCTTCTGCTGCAGCTGCGCGAGGAGCTTGGCCTCACCTATCTGATGATCTCGCACGACCTGTCGCTGATGCGCAATTTCTGCTCGCGCATCGCCATCATGCTGCGCGGCGAGATTGTCGAGGAAGGCGTGACGTCGGCGGTCTTTGCCGAGCCGGCCCATCCCTATACCCGCGCCCTGATCGCGGCCATCCCCGTCGTCACCGACGAGGAAGAACGTCTCAAACCCACCGTGACCGAGGAAGAGCGCATGCGTTTCCTCGTAAAAACGACCGATTGATGAAAGAGGAGCCTGACGTGTATCGCGTTGGAATTGACGTCGGCGGCACGAATACCGATGCCGTTGTGTTGCAGGATAAAACCGTTCTGGCGGGGGTGAAGGCCTCCACGACAGAGGATGTGACGTCCGGTGTCATCGAAGCCCTTGAAAAGGTCATCGAGGCTTCGGGCATCGACAGGGCGCGCATCGGCGCCGTGATGATCGGCACCACGCATTTCACCAATGCAGTGATCGAGCGCCGGCATATGGACGAGGTGGCCGCCATCCGTCTCGGCCTGCCGTCCGGCGCCGGCCTGCCGCCCATGGTGGACTGGCCGGACGATCTCCGGGAAATCGTCGGCAACCACGGTTATCAGGTGCGCGGCGGTTACGAATTCGATGGTCGGGAAATTTCGCCGCTCGATGAGGACGAGATTGTCCGCATCGCCGCCGATATCCGCGCCAAGGGCCTGAAGGCCGCAGCTGTCACCTGCGTTTTCAGCGGCATCAACGAAGCGATGGAGCTGCGGACGAAGGAAATCCTGCAGGAACGCTGCCCCGGCCTGCCGGTGGTCATGTCCAAGGATATTGGCCGTCACGGTCTGCTTGCGCGTGAAAGTGCTGCAATCATGAATGCCAGCCTGCTGTCGCTTGCCGACCGTACCGTTGCTGCTTTCGGCGAGGCGCTGAAGGCTGCGGGCATTACCTGCCCGTTTTATATTACCCAGAACGACGGCACGCTGATGGCGGCCGACGTCGTGCGCGGCTTCCCCGTGCTCACCTTCGCGTCCGGCCCGACGAATTCCATGCGCGGTGCGGCCTTCCTCACCGGCCTCAAGGATGCCGTGGTGGTAGATGTCGGCGGCACAACTTCCGACGTCGGCTCGCTCTCGCACGGTTTCCCGCGTCAGGCTTCGACCACGGTGGATATTGGCGGCGTGCGCACCAATTTCCGCATGCCTGACGTCTTCTCCATCGGTCTCGGCGGCGGTTCGCTGGTGGTCAATGGCGACCATGGCCTGACCGTTGGCCCGAAATCCGTCGGTTACCGGGTTCGCCGCGAGGCGCTCTGCTTCGGCGGCTCGACCCTGACGGCGACCGATATCGCCGTTGCCTCCGGCAAGGCCGATGTGGGCGAGAAGGCGCTGGTCTCCAGCCTCGACAAAAAGCTCGTGAATGCGGCGGTCGACAAGATCAATGACATGCTCGAGGCCTGCGTGGAGCGCAGCCGCATTTCGTCGTCACCGGTGCCGGTAATCGCGGTTGGCGGCGGTTCCATCCTGATGCCGGATCGGATCGGTGACCTGGAAGTCATCCGGCCCGAGAATTTCGCGGTGGCCAATGCCGTCGGTGCGGCAATCGCGCAGATCAGCGGCGAGACCGACCGGGTCTTCTCGCTGATCGACGGACGCACGCGCGAGAGCGCACTGGCCGAGGCGGAAGCGGAGGCTCGCGAAAAGGCGATTGCAGCCGGCGCGGTTGCCGAAACGCTGGAAGTCATCGAACGCGAGGACATGCCGCTTGCATACCTGCCCGGCAACGCCACCCGCATTCATGTGAAAGTTGTTGGAGAAATGGGAGCCAATCATGGCTGAGACACGCAAGCTGAAATATGACGAAGCGGCATTGCGGACGTTGACCCGTGAAGACCTCGACGCGCTGGAAATCGGCGCCGGCATTCTCGGCACGGGCGGCGGCGGCAATCCCTATCTCGGCAAGCTGCTGGCGCTGGAAGCCATGAAGGCCGGTTACGAGATGAAGATCCTCGCAACCGACGCCATCGAGCCGGACGCGCTCTGCATGTCCATCGGCGGCATCGGCGCGCCTGTCGTCGGCGTCGAGCGCATTCGTGAAGGCCGCGAAGGCCTGCGCTGCCTGCGTGCGATGGAAGAGTTGATCCGCACGCCTGTCGACGCCATCGTCTGCGAGGAAATCGGCGGCTCGAACTCCATGAACCCGCTGGTGACGGCGGCACTGGGCGGCCTGCCGATCCTCGATTGCGACGGCATGGGCCGGGCATTCCCGGAAATGCAGATGACCACCTTTTCCATCTACGGCCACAGTTCCACGCCGTCGGTGATGTGCGATCTGCACGGCAATGCTGTTATCTTCAGCCATGCCGTCTCCGAAGTCTGGCACGAGCGCATGGCGCGCGCCTGCGTCGTTTCGCAGGGTGGCGGCGCGATGCTGGCGACCGCACCGATGCAGGCGCATTACGTGCATCAGTATGGCATTCCGAAAACCTACACCAAGGCGATCGCCATCGGTGAGGCGGTGATCCGCGCCCGCAAGCAGCAGGAAGATCCGATTGCCGCGGTCTGCGCACTCGAAGGCGGGCGGCGCATCTTCAACGGCAAGATCACCGATCTGAAGCGCCACCTTCGCGGCGGTTTCGCGGTCGGCGATCTTACGCTCTCCGGCTTCGATGATTGCGCCGGCCAGACGGCGGGCGTCGCTATCCAGAACGAATTCCTGCTGTTCTCCCGTGACGGCAAAGTGGAAGTGACGGTACCCGATCTGATCGTCCTGCTGGATGTCGATACGGGTTATCCGATCACCACCGAAGTGCTGCGCTACGGCCAGCGCGTGGCCGTCATCGCCATCCCCTGCCACGACCTGCTGCGCAGCGCCCGCGCGCTTGAAGTCGTCGGGCCGGCGGCATTTGGCTATCCGGACATTCCTTTCTCACCGCTGCCCGTCCCGGTCAGCAAGGCTGCCTAACCATAAGTGGGGCCAATGCTCCGCAATAAAGAGGAGAACGATAATGAAAATGCCTGTACTTGCTTCCCGTCTCGCCGCGCTGGCGCTCGGCACGGCAATCGCCCTGCCGCTTGTCTCTTCCGCAGTCCTTGCGGAAGACAAGGTATCGGTCGCGGTCAACACCATGCAGATATTCAGCTCGCTCGATCCGGCGAAGGTGACTGATTACACCGGCTACATGGCCATCGTGAACATGTATGACGGCCTGACCACGGTGAACGCCAAGGGCGAAATCGTGCCGCATCTGGCGAAATCCTGGGAGATTTCGGAAGACGGCCTGACCTATACCTTCCACCTGCGCGACGATGCGAAGTTTCAGGATGGCACGGCGGTAAAGGCTGCCGATCTTGCCTGGTCGATCCAGCGCCTGCTCGGCATCAACAAGGGTCCGTCGAACCTCATCGTCGGCGTTCTGAAACCCGAAAACGTTACCGCGCCTGACGATGCCACGCTGGTCATGAAGATCGAGCGTCAGTTCTCGCCCTTCATGGCGGCGACGCCGCTGATGATGGCAATGAACAAGACGCTGATCGAAGCCAATGCCAAGCCGGAAGACAAATGGGGCGAGGCCTATGTCGGCGAACATTCCGCCGGTTCCGGACCCTACAAGCTCGTCAGCTATAACCGTTCCGCCGATATGGTCATCGCCCGCAATGCCGATTATTTCCTCGGCTGGACCAAGGGCAAGCCGATCGATGAAGTGCGCTTCGTGCAGACCAGCGACGACGCCACCGTCAAGGCGCTGGCGGAAAAGGGCGAACTCGGCCTTTCCTCGCACGGGCTTGGCAACGACACCTATGAATCCATCGGCCGGATGAAGGGTTACAAGTTGATCCAGACCCGCACCGCCGGCGGTTTCGTCATCAAGCTCAACACCAAGGTCTATCCCACCGACGACGTGCACGTTCGCCGCGCCATCGCCTATGCGACCGACTACAAGACGATCCAGGAAGTGATCTATCCCGGTTTCGACATGAAGGGACCGCTCTCCGACGCGTTCAAGGATGCGCATAACGGCGATATCCAGCCCGGCGTCTATGATCTGGACAAAGCCAAGGAAGAACTCGCGAAGTCGAAATATGCCGGCCAGAAGATTACGCTCGTCAACAGCTATGTCGCTTCGCTGGCCTTTGAGGCGGAAGTGGCGCTGCTTCTGCAATCCAGCCTCGAGCAGATCGGCATCACGCTCGACATCAAGCCGGAGCCGTGGAACCGCATCGTTGAGCTTTCCTCCAAGCCGGAAACGACGCCGGCATCGACGCAGGTGAATATTTCGCCGACCTATCCGTCGCCGGATTCGATGTTCTACAATCAGTATCACTCCAAGGCATCCGGCACCTGGATGTCGATGGAATGGCTGCAGAATGCGGAAATCGACGGCCTGATCGACAAGGTCCGCGCCACCACCGATGTGAACGAGCAGAACACGACCTACAAGGAACTGCAGACGAAGATCGCCGATCTTCAGCCTGACGTCTGGGCCGTTGCGCCGAACCGCCGTTATGCGGCGAACAAGTGCCTTCAGGGTTACGAGTTCATTCCCATGCAGAGCTGGGACCTGAACTTCTCCAACTTCCATTGGGACTGCAAGGCGGAGTGATCTCCGCCTTATGAAAACCGGCCCCGCCACAAAGGCGGGGTTGGCCAGACTTGGAACTTCAAAGGGAAGGAGCATCGCCTGCGGCCGGAAAGGCTGCGGCATGCCCGAGGATGACGCATGATCCAGGAATTTTCCGAAGACGATATCGAACCTCTGGCCACCGGCGCCTGGATCCTTGGAACCGGCGGCGGCGGCAACCCCTATATCTCGACGCTCAATCTGCGCCGTCTTTATGCCGAGGGCAGGCGGGTAAAGGTCATGGACCCCATGGCGCTTGCCGATGACGACATGGTTGCCGTCGTCTCCAAGATGGGTGCGCCGCTTGTCGGTCAGGAGCGGCTGGGGGACCCCGTGCATCTTGCCCGCGCCGTCGAGGTGATGGAGGATTATCTCGGCAAGCCGTTCCGGGCGATCATGAGCGTGGAAATCGGCGGCTCGAATGCGCTGTCATCCTTCCTCGCCGCTGCCGTGCTCGACCGGCCGGTCGTTAATGCCGATGCCATGGGGCGCGCCTATCCCGAAGCGCAGATGACATCCTTCGCCATCGGCAACCTGCCGATGTTTCCGCTGTCGCTGGTCGATGTGCGCGACAATGAGGTGATCGTGACGCGTGCTGCCTCCTGGAAGTGGATGGAGCGCATCTCTCGCAAGGTCTGCACCGAAGTCGGCTCCACCGCCGCCACCTGCAAGGCGCCGCGCACCGGCAAGGAAGTGAAGGAGTGGGGGATTCACTACACCGTCACCAAGGCGACTGAACTTGGGCGTGCTGTGATGGAGGCGCGTGCGCGCCACGACGATCCGGTTCAGGCGGTTCTTGACCATGAGGGCGGCAAGCAGCTGTTCCGCGGCAAGGTGGTGGATGTGGCGCGTGAGACCACCGGTGGTTTCCTGCGCGGCAGCACGACCATTGAAGGTATCGATGCCGACCGGGGTTCACGCATGGAACTGGCCTTCCAGAACGAATGGGCGGTCGCCTTCCGCGATGGCCAGCCGGTCGCCATGACGCCGGACCTGCTCTGCCTTCTCGACACGGTTTCCGGCGGTGCCATCGGCACGGAATCGGTGCGTTACGGCCAGCGTGTCACGGTTGTCGCCCTGCCGGCGCCGGAGCTTTTGACAACACCTGCCGGTATCGCCGCCGTCGGCCCGCGCGCCTTCGGTTATGACATTGATTTCAGATCGGTATTCCCATGAAACGCATCGGTATTGACGTTGGCGGCACCAATACGGATGCCGTTCTGATCGATGGCGACACCATCGTCGCTTCCATCAAGGTTCCGACTACGCAGGATGTCCTCTCCGGCGTAAAGGCGGCGCTTGCCCATGTGGCAAGCCATGTCGGCGCGGCTGACCGGCCGATTGATGCGGTAATGATCGGCACCACCCATTTCACCAATGCGGTGGTGGAGCGCGCCCGCCTGGAACGGGTCGCGGCGATCCGCATTGCGTTGCCAACAGGTTCTTCACTGCCGCCGATGTGCGACTGGCCGAAGGATCTTCGCGAGGCCGTGGATCCGCTCATCTTCATGGTGCATGGCGGCCATGAATATGACGGCAGCCCGCTGGTGCCCATGGTTCCCGATGAAATCCGCGAAGCGGCGATGAAAATCCGCGATGCGGGCATCACCTCCATCGCCATTTCCGCGACCTTCTCACCGCTGACGACGGAGTGCGAGGTGAGGGCGGCGGAAATCGTCCGTTCTGTGATCCCTGATGCACGCATCACGCTCTCTCATACGCTTGGCCGCATCGGGCTGCTCGAGCGAGAAAATGTCGCCCTCCTGAACGCAGCGCTGCAAACACTCGGCAAGACCACGGTGCAGGCATTTTCGGATGCGCTGCGCGACGCCGGTGTGAAGGCGCCGTTCTATCTGACCCAGAATGACGGCACGGTGGCGCTCGCGGATGTCGCCGCTGCCAACCCGGTGCACAGCTTCGCGTCCGGCCCGACCAACTCGATGCGCGGTGCGGCCTTCCTCACCGGTCTTTCCGATGCCATGGTGGTGGATGTCGGCGGCACCACCTCCGATATCGGCTGCCTTGTCGGCGGTTTTCCGCGCGAGGCGAACAATATCGTCCATATCGGTGGGGTGCGCACGCTCTTCCGTATGCCCGATCTTCTGCCGATTGCGCTCGGCGGCGGTACTATCGTCGACCCTGAGACGGGCAAGATCGGTCCGCGCTCGGTCGGTTATCGCATCCTGACGGAAGCCCGCGTTTTCGGCGGTGAGACGCTGACGACATCGGATATCGCCGTTGCCGCCGGCCTGATCGAGATGGGTGACCGCGACCGTGTGAAAGACCTCGATCCGGCTTTCGTGCAGGCCACGCTTCAACGCATCCGTGATATGGTGGCCGACAGTTTCGACCAGATGAAGACTTCCGCCGAAGACGTGCCGCTGGTTGCGGTCGGCGGCGGGGCGTTCCTGATCCCTGAGACTGTTCCGGGTGCATCGGAAGTGTTGCGGGTGGAAAATGCCGGCGTTGCCAATGCGCTGGGCGCGGCGATGGCGCAGGTTTCCGGCGAGGTCGATCAGGTCTTTTCCGGCCTGAGCCGCGATGAAGCCCTTGCGAAAGCCGAGACCGAGGCGCAGAACGCCGCGGTCGCATCCGGCGCGGAGCGGGCGAGCCTCAAGACGCTTGAGGTGGAGGATATTCCGATCGCCTATCTGCCTGGCGGCGCGCGGCGGGTCCGGGTGCGGGTCATCGGCGATATCGCCTTTCATTGATGGTAAGAGGCCCCGCCGCTGGTGGGGCGACGAGGGAGTGAGAACATGACGAAGATCGCACTGGCCATTCACGGTGGTTGCGGCGTGATGCCGGAAGGCAGCATGACGGCCGGGGAGTGGGCTGCCGCGCGCGACGATCTGGCAGCGGCGCTGCGCGCCGGTTATGGCGTGCTGAAGGCTGGCGGAACGGCGCTTGAAGCGGTTGAGGCGGCGGTCGTCGTCATGGAGGACAGTCCGCATTTCAATGCCGGCCACGGGGCCGCGCTCAACGAAAACGGCATTCACGAACTCGATGCTTCGATCATGGATGGTGAAACGCTGGCAGTGGGTGCGATCAGTGCGTCTCGCGCCATCCGCAACCCGGTAAAGGCGGCCCGTGCGCTGATGGCGGATGAGCGTGCCGTCTATCTGACGGGGGAGGCGGCCGACCGCTTTGCGAAGGAAAAGGGGCTCACCACCGAGCCTCAATCCTATTTCACCACCCCAAAGCGCCTCGAGGCACTGGCGGCGATGAAGCGCCATGCCTCCGCCGGCACGGAAGCGACGGAAAACGAAAAGCACGGAACCGTCGGTGCAGTTGCGCTCGATGCGATGGGTCATCTCGCGGCGGCCACTTCGACCGGCGGCTACACCAACAAGCCGGATGGCCGTGTGGGTGACAGTCCGGTGATCGGGGCTGGCACCTATGCGCGGGATGGGGCCTGCGCCGTTTCCGGCACCGGCAAGGGCGAGTTTTTCATCCGTTATGTCGTTGGCCACGAGATCGCGTCCCGCGTCGCCTATCTCGGGCAGGATCTGGAGACCGCCGCCGGCGATCTCGTTCACAAGGATCTGGCGCCCTACGATATCGGCGCGGGCCTCGTCGCAATCGATGCCGAAGGCGGCATATCCGCGCCCTATAATACATCAGGCATGTTTCGCGGCTGGGTAACACCATCGGGAGAGGCGCGTGTGGCCACCCATGACACGATCTATGAGGTGGAATTGTAACCGGCGACCGTGCCGGCCAAGTGGCGGCGTTAAAAAAAACGGTGACATCAAGGTCTATCGGCGGCAAAACGTTTGAACCGAAACCGGCTCGTCTCTTCACCCATGGTGCTGGCCTCATGAACATCAAGCAGCTCGAAGTCCTGCGCACGCTTCTTTCCACTGGCTCGACCATCGCCACGGCCAAGGCCATGGGGCTCAGCCAGTCCGGTATCAGCCGGCTTCTGGCCCAGCTCGAGGCCGACCTGTCGCTGACGCTGTTTGCCCGTGACAAGGGGCGATTGATCCCGACACCGGAGGCGGTGCTTCTCGCCCGGGATGCGGAAAGCGTGCTGCTTGCCGTGGACCGCATGTCCGGCCACGCCGAGGATTTGCGCAATGGCGCGGCCGGTCCGGAAATCGTCCGCATCGGCCTGCCGAGCAGCATGTGGGAAAATTTCGCGCCCGCCATGCTGATCGACTATGTCCGGGATTTTCCCGGCGTTCGCATCGAGACTTTTTTCGAAACGACGACGGCCATCAACAAGCTCGTCGGCGAGCGGGTGATCGATCTCGGTTTCCTGCGGATGGAAGGCGAGATCGGGCCGGGCATTGATGTCGAGCGTGTCGCGACCGGCAAGAGCGTCTGTGTGGTGCGGGAGGATCATCCCTTGGCCAAGCTCGAGGAAATTACCGTCAAGGACCTGCGCAATGTTCCGCTCATCCTGATCGGCCGGCAGCGGCCGAACCGCATGGCGCTCGATCAGGTTTTCAAGAAGGCCGGCGTCAAGCCGATGGTGAAGATCGAGACCCACACCAACAGTTCCGCTTGCGCCTATGTCGCGCATGGGCTGGGGGTCACGATCATCAGCAGTTTTTATGCCAACCTCTACCGGCATCTTCCCGTTGTCGCCCGGCCATTCGTTCCGCAGGCGACGCAGGAATTCGGCCTAGCCCGTGCTTCCGGCGCACCGCTGTCCATCGCTGCGCAGGCGCTGAGCGATGCCTTGAAGCGGGAAATCCAGCTTTCGCAAAAAATCGACTGAAAACGGGATTTTGGGCGGAAAATCTCATTGTCCTCATCAGGATGAAATGCGCCGTCATTCTGCATAGATATATGACGTTTATGCATAATATTGCGCCTTATTTATCAATCCGTCATAGTCACCAGCAACGAAACCGATAGAGGCGGGATACCATTCCCCGCCATCAATCGTGGGGAACCGATGATAAGATTCATACTGAGCCGTCTTTTGATGGCGCTGCCGACGATCGCATTCGTGTCGATCACGGTTTTTGCGCTCATCCGCTTCATTCCGGGCGATCCGGCTGCCCTGATGCTGGGCGACATGGCGCAACCGGAACAGATCGAAGCCATGAGGACTGAACTCGGCCTCGACAAATCCATGCCGCAACAGTTCCTCATCTGGGCCGGCAATGTGGTGCAGGGCGATTTCGGCCGCTCCATCGTCAATGATGAGGCGGTGCTGCCGCTGGTCGTGTCGCGTTTTCTCGTCAGCGCCGAGATCGTCGTGGTCGCCGTGCTGCTCGCCAGCCTGATTGCGGTTCCGGCGGGTGTGATCGCCGCCTGGAAACAGAATAGCCTGACCGATCTGGCACTTGTTGGGACGGCAACCCTGCTTCTGTCTATTCCGACATTCTGGCTGGGTCTTCTGCTTCTTCTGTTTTTCGGCCTCAAGCTCGGCTGGTTGCCGGTGCTCGGATATGTGTCGATCAGCGACAATCTCGTCGGCGGCATGCTTTATCTTGTCCTGCCTGTCATGACGCTGGTGATCCATGAAATGGGCGTCCTGATCCGCATGGCACGCGCCTCGACACTGGAGGTGCTGCGGCTGGATTATATTACCCACGCTCGCGCCAAGGGCCTTTCGGAAAGCGCCGTTCTCTGGCGGCATGCGTTCAAGAACGCCTTCGGCCCGACATGGACGATGATCGGCCTGATCCTCGGCAATCTCCTCGGCGGTATCGCCGTCATCGAGACCGTGTTCACCATTCCCGGCCTCGGACGGCTGATGGTCGACAGTATTTTCGCCCGCGATTACCCCGTCATTCAGGGATGCCTGCTGTTCGTCTCGCTGTCCTATGTGCTGGTCAACCTGTTTGTCGACCTTCTTTATCCCCTCTTCGATCCGCGTGTGGTTGCCGAATGAAAAAGTTCACACTTAACGGGCTTATCGGCGGCTTTCTCATCGCCCTCCTGCTCATCACCGCCGTGACCGGCCTGTTCTGGACGCCCTATGACCCGATGAAGCTCGGCTTTGCCTCGCGTCTGGCCGCACCCGGTCCGAGCCATCTTCTCGGCACCGACGAATTCGGGCGCGATGTTTTGAGCCGTCTGATGGTCGGCGCGCGCGCCAGTGTCTGGATCGGCTTTCTGACGGTCAGCTTCGCGACGATCTGCGGCACGCTGATCGGCCTTGTCAGCGGTTATGCGCGGGGCTGGGTGGATGGCGTCATCATGGCCATCAACAATGCGCTTCTCGCCTTTCCGGGCATTCTGCTGGCGCTCGGCCTGCTCGCGGTTTTCGGCGCAAACCAGTATGGCATCATCTTCGCGCTCGGCATCGCCTATACGCCATCCATGGCGCGTGTGGTGCGCGGTGCGGTCCTCTCATTGCGTGAGCGGGAATTCATCGAGGCGTCGCTGGTAATGGGCAATGGTGAGATCTACACCATGTTCCGCCACATCCTGCCCAATTGCATCGCGCCGATAACGGTTCTTGCCACCTCCATGTTCGGCTGGGCCATCCTTTCGGAAAGCGCGCTCTCCTTCCTCGGCCTCGGCGTGCCGCCGCCGGCGCCCACCTGGGGCAACATGCTGGCCGCCGGCCGTCCCTTCATCCAGCAGGCCGTTTGGCTCGGGCTTTTCCCCGGTCTCTGCATCGCACTGACGCTGCTTGGCATCAATCTTCTGGGCGATGCCCTTCGCGACAGGCTTGACCCGCGCATGAGAGGTCTCAAATGACGGACAACACACTTCTCACCGTTCGCGGCCTTTCGCTCGAAGTCGCCAGAACCGGCCACCGGGTGGTCAAGGATGTCTCCTTCGATATTGCCGCGGGCGAAATCTTCGGCATCGTCGGCGAAAGCGGCTCGGGCAAGACGCTCGCAACCCGCGCGCTCATCTCGCTTTTGCCTCCGGCCATCGCCGTCACAGGCGGGTCGATCATCTACAAGGGGCAGGATGTCATGTCCCTGCCGTTGAAGGAGCTTCGGCGTCTGCGCGGCGCGGAGATCGGCGTGGTGTTTCAGGAGCCGATGACCTCCCTCAATCCGTCAATGACGATTGGCCGGCAGCTGGAGGAGGGGCTGATCCTTCACACGAAGCTGTCGCCCGAAGAGCGACGTGAGAAAATTCTCGACATGCTGCGCCGGGTCGGCATCCGCGATCCCGAAGGCGCGCTGACGGCCTATCCGCATGAGTTTTCCGGCGGCATGCGCCAGCGCATCATGCTGGCCTCGGTCATGCTCCTGAAACCCGCTTTGCTGATTGCCGACGAGCCGACAACGGCGCTGGACGCGGTCATCCAGCGCGATGTCATGGAGCTGATGGTGGAGCTGACGCGGGCGGAAGGCACTGCCGTTCTCCTCATCAGCCACGATCTGCCGATGGTGGCGCGTTATACCAGCCGCATCGTGGTGATGGAAAAAGGCGCAATTGTCGAGCAGGGCCGCACCGACGACCTGCTGGATGCCCCGCAGCACCCCTATACGAAAAAACTGCTTTCCTCCCTGCCATTCCGCGGCGAGCCGCGCAGTATCGACACCTCCAAGGCGCCGATGGTTTCGGCCCGCGATATCGTTGTCGATTATGCCGGCCGTAAATCCCTGCTGAAGAAGGCCAAACCGAAGCGGGCGCTGCATGGTGTCAGCATCGATATTCATGAGGGCGAGGTCGTGGCGCTCGTCGGCGGTTCCGGTTCCGGCAAGACGACGCTTGGCCGCACCATTGCCGGGCTTGTGCAGGAGAGCGAAGGGCATATCCGCTTTCAGGGCCGGGAGCGCAACGAGGACTGGAAGGATTATCGCCTGAATTGCCAGATGGTGTTTCAGGATCCCTATTCCTCGCTTGATCCGCGCATGACCATTCAGGCGCTGGTGGAGGAGGCGCTGCGCCTCGTGCCTGACCTCGACCAGGCCGCCAAGCGCAAGCGGGCGCTGGAAACGCTGGAGGAAGTGGGGCTCGGCGCCGATTTTGCCGCCCGCTACCCGCACGAGCTTTCCGGTGGCCAGCGCCAGCGCGTGGCGATTGCCCGCGCCATTGCCCGCCGTCCGCGGTTCCTGATTGCCGACGAACCGGTTTCAGCACTTGACGTGACGGTGCGGGCGCAGGTGCTCGATCTCTTTTCCGATCTGCAGAAACGTTACGGTTTTTCCTGCCTGTTCATCAGCCACGATCTCGGTGTGGTGGAGCAGGTGGCCGACCGTGTCGTCGTCATGCAGGACGGCCGCATCATCGAAGAGGGTGATCGCGACACGATTTTCGACAGCCCGAGAGAGGCCTATACGCGCCGGCTGCTCTCGGCCATTCCCGCCCTCGACCAGAATGAAAAGGGCGGCGTGACACTCAAATGGCGTCTGGAAGATGAAGTTTAACAGGAAGATGACTATGACCGTGGCTGCCCAACTGAATGCGATCTGTGATGCACAGCCTTTCGTGACGCGCTTCATGGTGCGCAATCTCCTGACCGGCGAAGAGATTGGGCGCGGAGAAAACGAGGAGACGCCATCCGGCAGCACCCGCAAGACGTCGATCATGATGGCCGTGCTCAAGGCCGCCAGCGAAGGGCGGATCGATCTCGACCAGCCCGTCACCTATGAAAAGCGGCTGGCGGAAGAGGTTGCGAGCGGCATGTTCCGTTATATGACGCCGGGTATCGTCATCTCACTACGCGATGCCGTTGCCGGCATGATGGTGCTGAGCGACAATGTCTGCACCAAGATGGTGCTGGAGAGGCTGACGCTGGAAGAGGTGGACGGTTATTGCAAATCGCTCGGCATGGCCAATACCCACCACCGTTTCCTCATCCCACCGCTGGCGCTGGCGGCCGACCATCCGTTGAAGACAGTTACGACCACCTCGGCGGCGGATCAGGTACTTCTGCTGCAGACCATTCTCGATGCGCAATCGTCGCCGGAGGCGCAGGCAAAGCTCGGTTGCAGCCCGCAATTGTGCGAGTGGGCCATGCAGACGCTGAAGAACCAGATTTTGCGTTATGGAATCCGCTCCCGCCTGCCTTTCGAGGCCGTGGTGGCCAGCAAGAGCGGTCGCGGCAAGCGCGGGCGCATGGATGCCGGTATCGTCTACAGAAACGGCGCGCCGTCCTTCATCATCACCACCTATACCGATGAGGTGCCGCAAACCATGCCTGATGGCACGCCGGGATACACCATCGCGCTCGAAACGATCGGCCGGCTGGCACAGGCCTGCTGGGATGGCTTTCACCAATGACAATCAATGACAACAAAGAGGGTAGAACAGTGAAAAAACTTCTTCTCGCAGGCGTTGCCCTGCTCGTGACCGCCAATATGGCCGCAGCACGCGATATCACCATCGCCCAAAGCTCGGATCTGCGCAGCAACAATCCGGGTGTGAACCGCGACGGCAATACGGACGGGGTGATCCTGCATATCGTCGAAGGTCTTGTCGGCTACAACAACGCCGGCGAGGTGAAGCCGCTTCTCGCCGAGAGCGTCGACGTTTCGCCCGATGGCCTGACCTATACGTTCAAGCTGCGCAAGGATGTGAAGTTCCACAATGGCAAGCCGCTGACCGCAGAGGATGTCGTCTGGAACTGGACGCGCTATCTGAAGCCGGAAACCAAATGGGCCTGCCTCAACGATTTCGCCGAGGGCGGAGCAGCTCACGTCACGGGCGTCAAGGCCACGGATGCATCCACGGTTCAGATTACCCTTGAAAAACCCTCCGCCGTTTTCCTCGGTCTCATGTCGCGGCCGGAATGCGGTTATACCGGCATGATCTCGCCGGAATCGGTTGCTGCCGATGGCAGCTTCGCCAAGCCCATCGGCACCGGGCCGTTCCAGTGGGACGAGTGGAAGAAAGGCGAATATATCCGCCTCGCCAAATTTGCCGATTATGTTTCGCCGGCAAATGACGGCAAGCCGGACGGCATGGTCGGCTCCAAGCGGCCGCTCGCCGACGGCATCAAGTTCATGGTTATTCCCGATGCTTCGACCGTGAAGGCCGGGCTTGAATCGGGTGTGCTCGATACGGCCGAGATTTCGCCCGATCTCATTCCGGAGTTCAAGACCAATGAGAAGATGCAGCTCATCGTCGCCCGCAACAACGGCAAGAACCTGTTCTACATCCAGACCCGCGACAAGGTGCTGAGCAATCCCGGCGTGCGCCGCGCCATGGCGATGGCGCTTGATCTCGATGAACTGGTCGCGGCCGCATCGAACGGTACTGGCGAAGCCAACGGCTCGATGGTCTCGCAGGACTCGGTTTATTATGACGAGGCCCAGAAAAAGCGCCCGGCCTATGATGTCGAGGCCGCGAAGAAGGAGCTGGAGGCCGCCGGTTACAAGGGCGAGCCGATCTCCATCATCGCCAACAAGCGCGGCAACGTGCCGAGCTTCCCGGCCGCCGTCATGGCGCAGGCCATGATGCAGCAGGCGGGTCTCAACGTGCAGATCGAGGTGCTGGACTATGCCACGCAGGTGGATCGCCGCCGTTCCGGCAATTATCAGGTGATCTCGCAGTCGGTCGCCCCGCGTCTCGACCCGGCCCTGATGTATGCCTTCTATGTCGGCAACAAGGACAAGAACGCCTCCCTGATGTGGGACGATCCGAAGGCGATAGAACTGATGAAGGCCGCTTATGTGGAGGCCGACCAGACCAAGCGCCAGAAGATTTTCGACGAGTTCCACGAGCTGATGCTGAAGGAAATGCCGGGTATCTTCCTCTACGACATGGTCGATGTCTGGGGCGCCACGAAGAAGCTCAAGGGCCAGCCGGTCTGGCAGTCGAACGCCCGTCTCTGGGAAGTCTCGGTCGACAACTGATCCACTGTTGCCCGCGCCGGAGGCGGACCCCGGCGCGGGCTTTCCATCATAGGGTGCAAGGATTTGGCGGTGCATCCGCCGAAGCGCTTGCGCGTGCCCGTAAAGGGCGGAAATGCGAGGACAAGCCATGAACCGTGACGCCGTGATGTCGATTGCCGCCGAAGTCGAGGTGATGAAGCCCGATTTCACCACCTTGAGCGACAGCATCTGGGATTTTGCCGAACTCAAATTCGAGGAACAGCAATCTGCCGGCGTTCTGGCGGGCGCGCTCGAGGAAAATGGCTTTGCGGTTCGCCGTGGCGTGGCAGGCATGGAGACGGCCTTCATCGGCGAATTCGGCAGCGGCAAGCCGGTTATCGCTTTTCTCGGTGAATTCGATGCGCTGGCCGGCATGAGCCAGGTGGCCGATGTGGCTAAGGTGCAGCCGCGCGAGGCGGGTGCCACCGGCCATGGCTGCGGCCACAACCTGCTTGGCGTCGGCTCATTGATGGCCGCTATTGCGCTCGCCCGGCATCTGGAAACCAATAATCTGCCCGGCACCGTGCGTTATTACGGTTGCCCCGGCGAGGAGGGCGGTTCCGGCAAAACCTTCATGGTGCGCGCCGGCCTTTTTGACGATGTCGATGCGGCGCTGACCTGGCATCCGGCACCTTTCAACGGCGTACGCTCGACCAATAATCTGGCCGTGCTGGAATATTTTTACCGTTTCAAGGGTGTTGCGGCCCATGCCTCCAACGCTGCCCATCTCGGGCGTTCGGCGCTCGATGCCGTCGAACTGATGAATGTCGGCGTCAATTTCCTGCGCGAACACATGCCGCAGGATTGCCGGGTGCATTATGCGATCACCGATACCGGCGGCAAGGCGGCGAATGTGGTACAGGCGAAGGCGGAAGTGCTCTACCTGATCCGCGCCCCGGAGATGCGTCAGGCGCTCGATCTCGCCGCAAGGGTGGACAAGGTGGCGCGCGGCGCGGCGATGATGACCGAAACGGAGGTGGAAATCGTCTTCGATACCGCTTCCACCAATCTCCTGCCCAATATTACGCTGGAAACGGCGATGCATGAAAACATGGTGGCGCTCGGCCCCATCGCTTTCGACGAGGCGGATATCGCTTTCGCCAAACTTATTCAGGACACTTTCACCGACGAGGCGATCAAAAGCAGCATCCGGCTCTATCAGATAAAGGGCGATGTCTTTTCCAATCGGAGGATCGACGGGTCGACGCCGCTGCATCTCGGCCTGCGCGATTTCGAGGGCCAGTCGCATTTTCGGGCGGGTTCCACCGATGTCGGTGATGTCAGCTGGGTGACGCCAACCGCACAGTGCTGGACGCCCGCCTGGGCGATCGGCACCAATCCGCATACCTGGCAGGTGGTGGCGCAGGGCAAAAGCCCCGCCGCCCACAAGGCCATGGCCCATGCCGCCAAAACACTCGCATCGACCGGCTTTGCGCTGATGACCTCGCCGGAACTGCTCGCCAGTGCCAAAAGGGAATGGCAGGAAAAGACCGAGGGCAGCAAATATGTCTGCCCGATTCCCGCCGATGTCATGCCCGGTTCCCATCGATAGAACGTGGTGCACCAACACGCCCATTCTGCTGAACCTGTTCCCTTATCGCGTATTTTCGCCGGTGGAATGGTGCCTCACATGGGCGCGGCAAGCGAAAAAATGTGACCCGCCGGTGGTCTTGCCAATGGCAGGGTTTGCGGGTCCGGCATTGGAAACGGACCTTCCGCCATATTCCTCGTGATCCTCGGTTTCGGCCCGAGGATCCATGATTTCAACGGCTTATCGATCCTCGCCTGACGAGCGGGGGTAACATTGAAAAAGCTTCGGCGTGGTTCCCGGCAATCCGCCCCGGAACTCCTTCCTCCTGAAATCCTCCTTAATCACCGCCTTGTGTGCCGCTTCGCCGCCTTGCCGTGAAGAAAGCATTGACGTTCGGACCAAAAATGGAATAAATATATCGAACAGACAGAAAATCGGTTTCATTATTCCGTTTTCTCGCTGTGAGGAGGTAGCGGCGGGCTCTCGGGTTCGCCTCCGGCTGGGAGAGGTGGCGCCGGACACCGAGGAGGAGAAAACAATGAAGAAATTTATCATCGGCGCAGCCATGTCTGTGCTTCTGGGCACGGCGGCGCATGCGGAGACCGTGGGCGTCTCGATGGCGCTGTTCGACGACAACTTCCTGACCGTGCTGCGCAACGGCATGCAGGATTATTCCAAGGAACTGAAGGGCGTGACCCTGCAGGTCGAGGACGCCCAGAACGACGTCGCCAAGCAGCAGAGCCAGATCCAGAATTTCATCGCGTCCAAGGTCGACGCGATCATCGTCAACCCGGTTGATACGGATGCGACGGCGGCCATGTCGAAGCTCGCCGCCGACGCCAAGATTCCGCTGGTTTACGTCAACCGCCAGCCGGTGAACGTCGATAGCCTGCCGGACGGCCAGGCATTCGTCGCCTCCGACGAGACAGTGGCCGGCACGCTTGAAGCGAAAGAAGTTTGCCGCCTTCTCGGTGGCAAGGGCAATGCGGTCATCATGATGGGTGAGCTTTCCAATCAGGCGGCGCGCATGCGCACGCAGTCTGCCAAGGACGTTCTGAAGACCGACGAATGCAAGGGTATTTCGGTTGTTGAAGAGCAGACCGCGAACTGGCAGCGCACGCAGGGTTCCGACCTTGTGACCAACTGGCTCTCCAGCGGCATCGAATTCAATGCCGTCATCGCCAACAACGATGAAATGGCGATTGGCGCGATCCAGGCCCTGAAGGCCGCAGGCAAGGACATGAAGAGCTATGTCGTCGCCGGCGTTGACGCCACGCAGGACGCCCTTGCCGCGATGCAGGCGGGCGATCTGGATGTAACTGTGTTCCAGGATGCGGCAGGGCAGGGCAAGGGCGCTCTCGATGCTGCGCTGAAGCTCGTCAAGGGCGACAAGGTGGAGAAGAAGGTCTACATTCCTTTCCAGCTCGTCACGCCTGAAAACGTCAAGGACTACGTGGCCAAGAACTAACGGCCGCCTTCCGGCATCTGCGCCCGTTCAGATCGATATTGGAGGCAGATGCCGGTTTCCGACGGCGCCGAAGACAAGCTTCGGTGCGCGAGCGGATTACGATTGAATTTCAGTGAATTCAAAGTGTTGCAGCGCCTTTCATGTCGTGATCGACATGGCGCTGCAAGCCTCCCCGGAGGCAAGGTGCGCCGTCTGGCAAAGCCTGTTTCCGGTCATTTTTGTCTATTGTGGAGGATGAGATGGTCGTCAGTCCATCGACAATGGCCGCCGTGCGCGCCAGCGGAGCCGTGCCGAATGCGGAGTATCTTCTCGCGGCGGAAGGCATACGCAAGGAATTTCCCGGCGTCGTGGCGCTTGATGATGTGCAGTTCAAGCTGAAGCGCGGCACCGTGCATGCGCTGATGGGTGAGAATGGCGCCGGAAAATCGACGCTGATGAAGATCCTGGCCGGCATCTATCAACCGGACAGTGGCGAAATTCGCCTGAAAGGCGCCGACATACGTCTCGATTCCCCGCTCGATGCGCTGGAAAACGGCATTGCCATGATCCATCAGGAACTGAACCTGATGGCCTATATGACGGTGGCCGAAAACATCTGGATACGCCGCGAGCCGAAGAACCGGCTGGGCCTCATCGACCATGGCGAAATGTATCGCCGCACCGAAACGCTGCTGGAAAGACTCGGCATCGATCTAGACCCGGAAACCCGCGTCGGCGAGCTTTCGGTGGCAAGTCGCCAGATGGTCGAGATCGCCAAGGCGGTTTCCTATGATTCCGACGTTCTCATCATGGATGAGCCGACATCTGCGTTGACGGAGCGCGAGGTCGAGCATCTCTTCCGCATCATCCGCGATCTCCGGGAACGCGGTATCGGTATCGTCTACATCACCCACAAGATGAACGAGCTGTTCGAGATCGCCGATGAATTTTCGGTTTTCCGCGACGGCAAATATATCGGCACCCACGCCTCGACCGATGTAACGCGTGACGACATCATCCGCATGATGGTGGGCCGTGAAATCACCCAGATGTTCCCGAAGGAAGAGGTTCCGATCGGCGACGTGGTGCTTTCGGTCAAGAATCTCACGCTCGACGGCGTTTTCCATGACATTTCCTTCGATGTGCGCGCCGGTGAAATTCTCGGCGTTGCTGGCCTTGTCGGATCGGGCCGCTCCAATGTGGCGGAAACGGTGTTCGGTGTAACGCCCGCATCCTCGGGCACGATTGCAATCGACGGCAAGCCGGTTTCGATCGACAGCCCGACGAAGGCTATCAGTCACCGCATGGCGTTCCTGACGGAGGATCGCAAGGACACGGGGTGCCTGCTGATCCTGAATATTCTGGAGAACATGCAGATCGCCGTCCTGCAGGACAAATATGTCGCCAATGGCTTCGTGCAGGAAAATGCGCTGTCGGATGCCTGCGAGGAGATGTGCCGCAAGCTCCGGGTCAAGACGCCGCATCTTTACGAGCGCATCGAGAACCTGTCGGGCGGCAACCAGCAAAAGGTGCTGATAGGCCGCTGGATGCTGACGAAGCCGCGTATTCTCATTCTGGATGAACCGACGCGCGGCATCGATGTCGGGGCCAAGGCGGAAATTCACAAGCTGGTTTGCGAGATGGCGCGCCAGGGCGTCGCCGTCATCATGATTTCCTCCGAAATGCCGGAGGTTCTGGGTATGAGCGACCGTGTCATGGTCATGCATGAAGGTCGGGTGACGGGCTTCCTTGATAGAAGTGAAGCCACGCAGGTTAAAGTGATGGATCTCGCATCGCGGTGAGGCGCGCCGGGATTTCTCGAGGAGGAATGACTATGAATACGAACGCCGCCGCCAACACAGAGTTGGACGCAAAGTCCGGACGCAAGCCGCACCGGCGCATCCCGCCGGAGGCCAATATCTTTTTCGTGCTGATCGGCATCGCGCTGGTTTATGAAATTCTCGGCTGGATTTTCATCGGCCAGAGCTTCCTGATGAACCAGCAGCGCCTGACGATCATGATCCTGCAGGTCTCGGTGATCGGCATCATCGCGGTTGGTGTCACGCAGGTCATCATCACCGGCGGTATCGATCTCTCTTCCGGTTCCGTGGTCGGCCTGACGGCGATGCTGTCCGCCAGCGTGGCGCAATCGTCCACATGGCCGCGGGCGCTTTATCCGGGGTTGACCGATCTGCCCTTCTTCATACCGCTCGCCGTCGGCATATTGGCTGGCGCCCTTGCGGGCTTCATCAACGGGCAACTCATCGCCCGCACCAAAATTCCGCCCTTCATCGCAACGCTTGGCATGATGGTGACGGCGCGTGGTCTTTCCAAGTGGTATACGAAGGGCCAGCCGATCTCCGGTCTGACGGACGGTTTCAACTTCATCGGCACGGGCATCTGGCCGGTCGTGGTGTTCCTCGTCGTCGCCGTCATCTTCCACGTGGCGCTGCGTTACACCCGCTACGGCAAGTTCACCTATGCCATCGGCGCCAACCAGCAGGCGGCACGCGTGTCCGGTATCAATATCGAGGCGCATCTGATCAAGGTCTATGCCATTGCTGGCCTGCTCGCCGGCCTCGCCGGTGTTGTCACCGCCGCTCGCGCACAGACGGCGCAGGCCGGCATGGGCGTGATGTATGAACTCGACGCCATCGCCGCAGCCGTCATCGGTGGCACATCGCTCGCCGGCGGTGCCGGCCGCATCACCGGAACGGTGATCGGCACCATCATCCTCGGTGTCATGACGTCTGGCTTCACCTTCCTCCGGGTGGATGCCTATTATCAGGAAATCGTCAAGGGCCTGATCATCGTGGCTGCGGTCGTTGCCGACGTCTACCGACAGAAGAAACGCGCAAAGCGCTAAATCCTCCTCCCAGACTTGGGGCAGGCCTTCAGGCTTGCCCCTTTTTTGTGTTCCCGTGAGCCGAGGGGGATCGGCTAAGGCTCATGCCTTGCTGTTCCGATAGCCGTAGACGGCCTTGCCGAAGGCCTCGAACAAAGCGCGCGACGGCGCGTCGGTTTCAGCCCAATATTCCGGGTGCCATTGCACGCCGACGGCAAATCCCTTGGCGTCGATGACTGAAACGGCCTCGATGGTGCCGTCTGCCGCCGTCGCCTCCACCTGCAGGCGTGGCGCAGTTTCAGCAATCGCCTGCCGATGCAGCGAATTGATCTGGATTTCACCCGACATGCCGAGATGCTGTGCAATGCAGGAACCTTCGCGCACATGCACCGGCTGGCGGATGGCGAAGGCCACGTCGCGGTCGTCATGTTCCGGCTTGCGGTGGTCCCATATGCCGGGCTGCTCTTGAATTTCGGACGCAAGCGTGCCGCCCAGCGCGACGTTCAGCTCCTGAATGCCGCGGCAGATGGCCAGCATCGGGATGCCGCGTTCGATGGCGCGGCGGATGAGCGGCAGGCTGGTGGCGTCGCGGGCCTGATCGAACGGGCCGTCACTTTCCTGCGCTTCTTTTCCGTAAAGGGCAGGATGCACATTGGTGGCGGAGCCGGACACGAGCAGGCCGTCCACCCGGTCGAGAATGGCGTCGACCTCGTTCCCGTCTTCGAAGGCGGGGACGATGAAGGACATGACGCCAGCCACTTTCAGCGCGGCGGAAACATATTGGTTCTGCGCGGCGTGCCAGTCGGCTCCGGTGAAATGCCGGATGTCGGCGGGGACGGCGATAATGGGTTTTGGCATGGTGGCTCCGGGACGAATCTTCGAAATTTGTGCGACTGCCGGCTGGCCAAGTCAAGCACGCGTTTTGCGTTATGACGATCCTTTATGCGCCTAAAGTATAAGGCGATGCCGGGATATTTCAGTTGAAAATAAAATACGAAGCAGAGTTTCCGAAAATTCCCCGAAAGGCCGGTTTTTCCGCGATTAATTCTTGGTGCGGGTGCTTGTCAGCCGGGCCGTAACCGTGCTTACTTTGCTGCGATGCCTGAACAGCAACGAGGGGAATTCAAAGCTGCGGGCAGCGTTCATATCTGGGAGGATATAGATGGATCGCCGTTCCTTTATGAAAAAAGGTGCGCTTGCGGGAGCTGCCACGGCAGCGCTGGCCGCGCCCGCCATTGCACAGCAAAATACCAAGATCAACTGGCGCCTGACGTCGTCGTTTCCGAAATCGCTCGACACGATCTATGGCGGCGCGGAAGATATTGCCAAGCATGTCGCCGCCGCAACCGACGGCAATTTCACCATCCAGCCCTTTGCCGCCGGCGAAATCGTGCCCGGCCTGCAGGCAGCCGATGCCGTATCATCCGGCACGGTGGAAATGTGCCACACCTGCTCCTATTATTACGTCGGCAAGGACCCGACCTTCGCCATCGGCACGGCAATACCTTTCGGCCTCAATGCCCGCCTGACCAATTCATGGTTCTATGAAGGCAACGGCAACAAGCTGCTCAACGAGTTTTACGCCAAGCACAATCTCTACGGCATGATTTCGGGCAATACCGGTGCGCAGATGGGCGGCTGGTTCCGCAAGGAAATCAACACCGTTGACGATTTCAAGGGTGTGAAGATGCGCATCGCCGGTCTGGCCGGCAAGGTGGTGGAAAAGCTCGGCGTAGTGCCGCAGCAGATCGCCGGCGGCGACATCTATCCGGCGCTGGAAAAAGGCACCATCGACGCGGCGGAATGGGTCGGCCCTTATGACGACCACAAGCTCGGTTTCCAGAAGGTGGCGAAATATTACTATTATCCCGCCTTCTGGGAAGGTGGCCCGGTCATCCACTCCTTCGTCAATCTGGAGAAGTGGAACAGCCTGCCGAAAAACTACCAGACGGCGCTGCAGGACGCCTGCGCCTTCGCCAACACCAGCATGATGGCGAAATACGACGCGAAAAACCCGATCGCCATCAAGCAGCTCGTCTCTGAAGGTGCGGTGCTCAGGCCGTTCAGCCAGGAAATCCTCGAGGCCTGCTACAAGGCCGCGCTGGAAGTCTATGCCAATATTTCGGCCTCCAATCCGGACTTCAAGAAGATCTACGAAGATCAGGTCGCCTTCAAGCGCGAAGGTTATCTGTGGATGCAGCTTGCGGAATACACTTTCGATACTTTCATGATGATCCAGCAGCGTAACGGCAAGCTCTGATTATTCGGTGACGGCGGACCGAGCAAAGGCCCTGGGGATTTCGGTCTCCGGGGTTTTTGTTGTGCGTGCATGCCTTCACGCATCCGACAACAAAGGATGATTTACGATCAATTCCGTTGTGGGCAAAAGCAGCAGGCTCCGGGGCCAGCCGGAGTGTCGGCGAGGATTGGCCACGCCGACCTCGGCAAAGGCCTTGCTCTCAACTGTGGAGGTGATGCGATGTGGAAAACGCTGAGCATTGCATTCGTCATTAGGAAAAACCGGACAGGCTGGTCAGTGACTGTCCGGTTCAATTTCTAAAGAGAATAAACGGAAGGCAGGGGCGCAACCCTGTCTTCCACTCCGCAATCATAAGCGTTTCGCCCAGTCCTTACAAGACGCCGATCAGGGCCCGATCTTCGGTGGCTCGCCAAGATTCGGCATGCCCGGCAATCCACCCGGCTGGCCGAAATTGGGCATGGTGTTGCCACCCTGATTGCCGAAGGCGGGAACTTCGATCTTGATGGAATTCAGATCGACCTCGGGCGCCTTGTCCAACCAGTAGGTGACGGATTCCGGCCAGAAGATCACGATGGCGACGAGGATGAGCTGCATGCCGAGCCATGGGATGGCGCCCATGTAGATGTCCGATGTCTTGACCGTGCGTGGCGCGATGGAGCGCAGGTAGAACAACGCAAATCCGAAGGGCGGATGCATGAAGCTCGTCTGCATGTTGATGCAGATCAGAACGCCGAACCAGATCAGATCGATGCCGAGCGACTGGGCGATCGGCGCCAGCATCGGAATGACGATGAAGGCGATTTCGAAGAAATCGAGGAAGAAGGCGAGGAAGAAGATGAAGATGTTGACGAAGATCAGGAAGCCGATGGGGCCGCCCGGAATGCCCGACAGCATATGCTCGATCCAGAGCGAACCGTCCATGCCCTGAAAGACGAGGGAGAAGCAGGTGGCGCCGACCAGAATGAACACCACCATCGAGGTGATATGCATGGTGGAATGCATGCCTTGCTTGATGAGGTCCCAGGTGAGGCGGCGGTGCGCGGCGGCCAGCGCCATGGCGCCAACGACCCCGAGCGCACCGGCTTCGGTGGGCGTTGCGAGGCCGAGGAAGATGGTGCCGAGCACGAGGAAGATCAGCACGATGGAGGGGATCATGCCTGCCAGCACGCGGAACACCAGCGCCCGGTTGAGTTCTCCCCGCGCTTCCGGCGGCAGCGCCGGCAGGTCCTTCGGCCGCACGACCGACATGAACAGGATGAAGAGCATGAAGATGGCGACCTGCAGGATCGAAGGGCCGATGGCGCCCAGATACATGTCGCCAACGGATTTGCCGAGCTGGTCGGCAAGCACAATCAGCACCAGCGAAGGCGGGATGACCTGCGTGATCGTTCCCGATGCGGCGATGACGCCGGTGGCAAGCCGAGGGTTGTAACCATATTTCAGCATGATCGGCAGCGAGATGACGCCCATGGTGATGACCGAGGCGGCAACCGTGCCAGTAATCGCGCCAAGGATCGCGCCGACGATGATGACGGCATAAGCGAGGCCGCCGGGAATGGCGCCGAACAGCTTGCCCGTCCCTTCAAGCAGATCTTCCGCAAGCCCGCATCGCTCGAGGATCGCGCCCATGAAGGTGAAGAAGGGGATGGCCAGCAGAAGGTCGTTCGAGACGATGCCGAAGATGCGCAGCGGCAGGGCCTGAAGAAAGGCCGGCGAAAAATGCTCCGTGAAGATGCCGATGACGCCGAAAACGAGACCGACGGTGGCGAGCGAGAAAGCAACCGGAAATCCGTAAAGCATGAAGATGATCATGCCGAGGAACATCAGTGGCGGAAGAATACCATATTCGAACATGGGAAATATCCTGAAGGTTCAGATCGGTGCGATCATTGCAGGGGTTTTTCGTACTTCGTATCGAGCGCATAAAGCCCGTTGAGGGCGCCTATGCGCTTGATGAGTTCGGAAAAACCCTGAAGAACCAAAAGGGCGAAACCGGCGAAGATGATGAATTTCACCGGCCAGCGGATGAGGCCGCCGGCATTGGAGGACATTTCGCTCTGATGCCAGGATAGCGTGAACATGGGCCAGGAAAGCCAGGCGAGGTAAAAGCAGCCGGGAAGCAGGAACAGCACGATGCCGATAATGTCCACCCAGATGCGGCTGCGCGGTGAAATCGCGCCATAAATGATGTCCACTCGCACATGTTCATTCATGCGCAGCGTGTAGGATGCGCCGATCAGCACGATGAAAGCGAACATGTACCACTGGATTTCCAGCCAGCCGTTTGAACTGTAGTTCAGGGCGTAACGGACCATGGCGTTGCCGGCGCTGACAAGGCAGCAGATGAGCACGAGATAACCGGCAACCTTGCCCAGAGCTTCGCTTGCAAGGTCTATCAGCGCACTTAGTTTTAAAAGCGATTTCATAACTTTCCCCTCTTCCCTTTTCGGGCCCTTTGCGGGTTTATGGCGGAGAGCAAAGCCGGGCGCCCCTGCTGCGGCCACGCCTCCACGTGCTTCCGCTGCCACAGGTTCCAGAGTTCCTCCCCACAGAATCCCGTGTATGGTCAGGCGGTTCGAAAAGCAACCAAAACCACCATGAAACAGCTTGGTGGACCGTCCTTTTCAACCGTTTGCGAAAGAATGTTGCCCTATGACATGTTTTGCCCGGTTGAGCGGCAACGATGCATGCCGCTGCCGCTCTTTCATTGAGAACGCATTGCGCTTTTCGGCGACTTCATGTTACCTCTGGCTACGGAGAATCCGGCATGGGCCCGTGATCGTTCGCGGGCAGATTTCCCCGCACAACGGGCATGACGGATGGAGCACAAGGGGAAGCGGAATGAGCGAACACCACACGGGTCCTGTCGAAGTCGGCGCCGAGATGAACTACGCCGAGCACGAAAAGACCTATAACGGTTTTCTGGCCTTGACGAAGTACGGCACCATGATGCTGTGCGTGCTGATGCTGGCCATGGTCGCGGGTTTCTTCACCACCGCCGGCTTCCTTGGCGGTCTGGTCGTCTTCGTCGTGCTGTCGGCTGCGGGTTTCTTTTTGCTGCGCTGAACGATCCCGTTCATGAGCGGTTCCCGTTGCGGGGACCGGGCGATGCCGGATAACCGGAAAGGCCAAGCCATGAAGCGTCTGTTCTATTGTCTGTTTCTGCTGGTGGCGATTGCGCATCCCGCTTTGTCACGCGATCTCTCACCTGCCGAGCAGGATAGTCTTCGCACGCAGATAGAGCGATTTCAGACGGCTTTGAGCGCACAGGATTTCGATGTCGTCGGCAAGACGGTGCCGCCGAAAATCTTTGAATTCATCGCAGGCGAAGCGGGTATTACCGTGGAGCAATTGCGCGGCGCTTTGACCGCGCAGATGCAGATGGCGCTCGCGGCGGTCAAGATAACCGAGTTTACCATGGATACGCAGGCGATCAGCCTTGCGCAAACGCCTGATGGAACGCCCTATGCACTTATTCCGACCAGGACGGTGATGGAGACCGGCGGCCAGACGATCGAGGCGAAATCCCACACGCTGGCGCTGATGGACGGTGCCGACTGGTATTTGCTGCGGGTAAGCGACCAGCAGCAGGTCACGATCCTGCGCAAGGTCTATCCGTCCTTCGCCGAGGTGGTGTTTCCCGACGGTTCCATGCAGCCGGTGAAATAGTCCCGTCTTCCTGAACTCAGGAAAAACGTCCCGGACGGAAAGGATCGACCGAGATTTCCGTCTCCTCGCCGCTGGCCAGTTGCGTCACCAGACGGGCGGTTGCTGCCGATTGTGTCAGCCCCAGATGGCCATGGCCGAAGGCATAGATGACGGAGGGCGTGGCGCGTGCCGTGCCGATGACGGGAAGACAGTCCGGCATGGACGGGCGGAACCCCATCCATTGTTTCCCGCCTTCCAGTTTGAGGCCGGGCAGGAAGCGTCCCGCTTTCTTCAGCATGGCTTCCGCACGGCGGAAATTCGGCTTCAGTTCCAGCCCGCCGAGTTCGACCGCGCCGCCAATGCGGATGCCCGTCGATAGCGGAGTGACGACGAAGCCATGGTCGTTGAAATAAAGCTGGCGCGTCAGGTTGAAAGCCTCGGGGGAAAGGGTGGTGTTGTAACCACGTTCGGTTTCCAGCGGCACGATGTTGCCAAGCGTCGCGGCAAGTTTTCTCGACCAGGCGCCGCAGGCGATCACCACTTTGTCGGCATCGATCTTGTCGCCATTTTCCAGCGTCACGATCGTACTTTCGCCCACGGCGTCGATGCGTTCGGCCTCGCCTTTGCGCAGGCTGGCGCCGCGGGCGATTACCAGATCGAAAATGGCGCGGGTGAAATCGTAAGGGTCGGAGACCTGCAGGCCATCCGGCGAAAACATGGCATGGCGGAACTGGGGCGCGAGACCCGGCTGCAGTTCCTCGATTTCGGGGCGGCCGACGCGCTGAAAGGTGAAACCGGCGCTTTCCTTTTCGTCCCAGTCCCTGCGGGCAGCATTGAGACTTGCCTCGCTGTCATAAAGATCGAGCGTGCCGGTTTTCGAAACGAGATGCGAAAGTTCCGGCATCGCGGCGACATGGGCCATTTCCATGGCAGCCAGCCGGTTTATGTCGGTGAGTGATTTCAGCCCATGGCGAAAGTTGCGCTCGGCGCTCGCGCGCCAGAAACGCCACAGCCAGGGTGCGATCTTTGCCGCATAGGCCGGCGGCACACTGAGCGGGCCGAGCGGATCGAACAGCCAGCGCGGCGCTTTTTTCATGATGCCGGGAGCGGGAATGGGGATGATTTCGGGGAAGGCCAGAATGCCGGCATTGCCGGAACTCGCGCCCCGGGCAACCTCGCCGCGCTCCAGCAGCACCACCTCGCGTCCGGCATTCTGCAGATAAAGCGCCGCCATGGAACCGATAATGCCGGTGCCGATCACCAGCACATCGCATTTCAGGGTTTTGGTCATCGGCGCTCCTGCAACACAAATCTTTCAACCCCGCATAACAATGAATGCCGCCCCGATGAAAGGCCGTATCGTGTTGCCGGCGCAGAAATATCAGCACTGTGGCAAATAAGCGGTCCGAAATAGACAAGGCGAATATATTCGCGATGAAGCATACCGGCAGTCGATTGAGGCTCCGGATCAATAGTTATAGTTCATTATTAATCGCTATTTAACGGTGTCCGGCTAGTTTCGCGTTCAGGCGGGCCGACCGTTTTTCATCTCTATATTTCGAGGGTGGAACAGGTCTGCATATGGATTACTGTTTGAGGGTTCAAAAAGATGTCTCACTTTTCCAAACTCGGTCTGGATGCTTCTGCGGTGCTTGATGCGCTGAGCCGCTCACAGGCCATCATCGAGTTCGATCTGACCGGCAAGATTTTGAAAGCGAACGATAATTTCTGCAAGGCCGTCGGCTATCAGCAGTCTGAAATCGTTGGGCGTACCCACAGCATGTTCCTGTCCCCCGAAGATGCGGCCTCGCCTGAATACAAGAGCTTCTGGGCGAAGCTGTCGCGTGGCGAATACGATCAGGGTCAGTATCGACGTCGGGCCAAGAATGGCGACGAAATCTGGATCGAAGCTTCCTACAATCCGGTGTTCCGTTTCGGTAAGCCCTACAAGGTGGTCAAGATTGCAACCGACATCACCTCGATCAAGCGCAAGAGCGCCGAGGATGACGGGAAACTGGCGGCGCTCTCCCGCGCGCAGGCCATGATCGAATTTACGCCGGACGGAAAAATCCTCAGCGCCAACGAAAATTTCCTCTCGACGCTCGGTTACACGGCGGAAGACATCGTCGGCAAACATCATTCGATGTTCTGCGAGCCGGCCTATGTCCAGTCCCAGGACTATCGGGATTTCTGGAAGGAACTCGGAAAGGGCCATTTCTCGACGGGGCAGTTTATGCGCCTTGGCAAGGATGGCAAACGCGTCTTCATTCAGGCCTCCTATAATCCGATCATCGATGATCGGGGCCGCGTCTTCAAGGTAGTGAAATTCGCTTTCGATGTGACGGACCGGATGCATGCGGTCGAGGAACTTGGTGCTGCGCTCGAGCGGCTTTCCCAATGCAATATCCGTATTACGCTGGACAAACCTTTCGTCGGCGAGTTCGAACGGCTGCGTTGCGATTTCAATAAATCCATCGCCGAATTCCAGAAGACGCTGGAAAACGTTCTCGGGCAGACCGGAGACCTGACCCGCAGCAGCCAGGAAGTCAGCGAAGCCTCCGTCAATCTCGCCGAACGTTCGCGTGAGCAGGCGGTGGCGCTTGAGGAAACTTCGGCAGCACTCGAAGAAATCACCGCGACGGTCCGTTCGTCGACAGAAAATATGAAAGAGACACGCAAGCTCGTTCAGAGCGCGCGGACATCCACCGTGGCCTCCACCGAGGTCGTGGAGCGAACCGTCGATGCCATGCAGCGTATCGAGACGGCTTCGCGGGAAATCAGCCAGATCATCGGTGTGATCGACGAAATCGCCTTCCAGACGAACCTGCTGGCGCTGAATGCCGGCGTGGAAGCTGCACGTGCGGGTGAAGCGGGCAAGGGTTTTGCGGTGGTGGCGCAGGAAGTGCGCGAGCTGGCGCAGCGTTCCGCCAATGCCGCAAAGGAAATCAAGGCGCTGATCAACAATTCCGGCACCGAGGTTCTGGAAGGCGTCAGGCTGGTGGGCGAAACCGGCGAAGCGCTGAAGCAGATCGACGCGCTGGTCAGGCACATTGACGGCAATGTCGACATGATCGCCAAGGCGGCGGACGAGCAGGCTGTCGGCATCAGCGAGATCAACAAGGCGGTCAACCGGCTGGACCGGATGACACAGGAAAACGCCGCGATGAGCGCCCGTACCACGGTGATCAGCACGACGCTGGCGCAGGGTGCGGATGCGCTGGCGCAGCTTGTTAGCCTGTTCAAGCTGAACCGCCGCACGGTTCAGCGGGAAGACGGATCGTCCACCCGCTCGGATACTCCGAATACGGCCCGGCGCGACCAGACGTCGGCACGGGCGGCCGCGTAAAGGAGCGGGCTCAGGCCCGCTTCAGCTTGAGAATGAGATTCGGTGGATGCGGATGCCTTTGAACGGGCATCCGCATGGCTTTTTCACCGCAGCGCCGGTCGTTCGATACCGAGGTGGTCGCGCAGCGTCGAGCCTTCGTAATCCTTGCGGAACAGGCCGCGCTCCTGCAGCAGCGGAACGACCTCGCGGTTGAATTCCTCCAGCCCGCCAGGGAAGAAGGGCGGCATGACGTTGAAGCCATCGGCCGCGCCGTTTTCGAACCATTCCTGCATGCGGTCGGCCACATCCTTGGCTGTGCCCATGACAATATGGTGGCCGCGGCCGGCGGCGACGCGCAGCGCAAGCTCCCGGATCGTCAGCTTTTCGCGGCGCGCCAGTTCGGTCAGGAGTTCGGCGCGGCTGCGCAGCTGGTCGGAAATCGGCAGGTCCGGCAGCGGGCCGTCGAGATCGTAATCAGTGAGGCTGTGGCCGATGCGTTCTTCAAGCAGCGGCATGGCGCTCTTGATATCGGTCCAGCGGTTCAGTTCCTTCAGCTTTTCGCCGGCCTCTTCGAAGCTTCTGCCGATGATCGGCATGAAGCCGGGCATCACGGCGACGCTGGCCGGATCGCGGCCGAACTTCTCCACGCGCGCCTTGAGGCTGGTATAGAAGGCCTGCGCTTCGGAAATCGCCTGCTGGGCGGTGAAGACGATATCGGCGGTGCGGGCGGCGAGATCCTGCCCCGGACCGGAAGATCCGGCCTGGATGAGAACCGGGTGGCCCTGCGGCGAACGCGGAATATTGAGCGGTCCCTTGACCGTGAAATATTTGCCCTCGTGGTTGAGGATATGGACCTTTTCCGGATCGACATAACGGCCCGCCTGCTTGTCCTTGACGAAGGCATCGTCATCCCAGCTGTCCCACAGGCCGCGAACGACATTCACATATTCTTCCGCCACCGCATAACGTTCGTCATGCTCGGGATGGTCCTTGGAAAAATTGGCCGCCGTGCGGGCATAGGAGGTGGTGACGATGTTCCACGCCGCGCGGCCGTGGCTCAGATGATCGATGGAAGCGAAGGCGCGGGCGGTGTGGTAGGGCTCGCCATAGGTGGTGGAGGCGGTGGCGGCCAGCCCGATCTTGTCGGTGACCATGGCCAGTGCGGCAAGCAGGGTCAGCGGCTCGAAACGGGCGATCATCGAGGGATGGGCGTCGACGCCGCTGGTCAGGCCGTCGGCCAAGAATACCATGTCGAACTTCGCCGCTTCGGCCATTTTCGTCACACGGGTAAGCAGATCGAAATTCTCGCTGCCGGCCTCCGCATCGGGGTGACGCCAGCCGGAAACGTGGTGCCCGGCGCCCTGCAGGAAAAGGCCGAGATGCATCTGTCTTTTGCGTGTCGTGGTGGTCATGGGGATCATGCCTTCATGTCGGTCGAGTTATATTTGCGATACCAGAAGCGTTTCGAGCTTCTTGAGGTCGGCTGCGGTTTTCATGGACCGCACCAGTGCCGGAATGCCGGCGAATTTCTCATTGCCGCCGGTCGCGTCGGCAAATTTTTCGGTCGGGTCATCGATGCCGGGGAGGCCATCGACACGGCGCGACAGCACCGTGCCGTCCTTCTTCGTCACGTCGATGACCACGAACCGGGTGGTCGGATCGGGCGAGAGGCGGCGGGCGGTCTCGTCATGCCGGCGCGAGACTCTGGCGGAAAGGGCAAGCAGGTCGGCGCGCGTCGGGCGCTCATCGAAATGGCCGATGCCGAGCGCTCCATCAGTTAGCGCTGCGGCAAAGACATATTCGGCGCTGAAGCGTGCATCGATGCCGGTCGTGGGCGTGGCCGGTCCGACGAGGGCGGCATCGCCGCCCGGCGGGAAGGTGATGGTGACAGTTTCGATCTCATCCGGCGTCAGATCATTGCTGTTGCGCAGCGCCAGCGCGCCGACGGCAACGGGATGGCTGGCGGTGCAGCAGGGAAAGGCCTTGAGGGTGAGGCCGGGCGAGACGATCTGCCAGGGTGCGCCCCAGCCGGAGAGAACACGTTTCGGCTGCTCGGCGCCGAAGGCGTAGGCGGAATAAAAACCGATGGGGTTTTCCAGAA
Organism: Agrobacterium leguminum; assembly: GCF_015704895.1. Classification (GTDB taxonomy): domain Bacteria; phylum Pseudomonadota; class Alphaproteobacteria; order Rhizobiales; family Rhizobiaceae; genus Agrobacterium; species Agrobacterium leguminum. The sequence continues at coordinate 81,411 of NZ_JADQWB010000007.1, forward strand.
AATCCGGCGCGCCCTGAAAGCCCGATCGCGCCAGCCGCGCGGCGGTAAGGCCGGCACGTGTGGCGAGCCCGGCATGCAGCGGCTTGGCGTCATAACCGAATTGCAGACGAAGCCCAGCCGATTGGGTGGCAGCGAGGCCGAGCGCCACGGCCGTGGTTTGCGGATCGAATTTCAGGAGATGGGCAATCGCCGCCGCGGCACCGATGGGGCCGAGCGTGGCGGTGGCGTGGAAGCCGTTTTCGTAATGCTTGGTGCCGAGCGAGAGGCCGAGACGCGCCATGGTTTCCAGCCCGACGATATAGGCGGCGATGAAGGCGTCCGCCGTGGAGCCCTCTTCGACCGCGATAGCCAGCAAAGCGGGAATGATGGCAACGGTCGGGTGGCCGCGCACACTGCCATGGACATCGTCATAATCAAGCACATGCCCGGCGTGGCCGTTGATGAGGGCGGCGGTAAAGGCATCCGTGCGCAGATCGTGGCCGATAATGCCCGCCGTACCTGACGTGCCGGGTGTGAAGCTGTCGATCAGGATTTTCGTGCTTCTGTCGGCAGCGCCGCCCAGCACGCAGGCGAAAAAATCGATCAGCGCCGTGCGGGCGATGGCCACTGCCTCGTCGTCGCGTAAAGGATCGGAGGCGGCAATCGCTTCGGCGAGATGAAGGGTGAGTTTTTCGTCGGCGGCCATGGCATCAAATCCCTTCGCCGTCATTGACCCGTGCCACCTGTCCGCCGAGCCCCTTGACGAAGGCGTTGATGCGCGGATTGGTCGACTTGTAGAAGATGTGCTCCGGCGTGCCCTGATCGACGATCAGGCCGTTTTCGGTGAAGACGATATTGTCGCTGATTTCTTCCGCAAAACGCATTTCATGCGTGACGAGAATGCTGGTCATGCCGTCATTGACGAGATCGCGGATGACGGCGAGCACTTCGCCCACGGTTTCGGGGTCGAGTGCGGAAGTGACCTCATCGAACAACACCAGTTCCGGCCGCATGGCAAGCGCGCGGGCAATCGCCACGCGCTGCTGCTGGCCGCCGGAAAGCTGGCCGGGATAGGCATCGACCTTCTGGGAAAGACGGACCTTTTCCAGCAGTTCGCGGGCATGGCGCTCGGTTTCCGCCTTCGGCGTGCCGAGAATCTTGATCGGCGCGATGGTGATGTTTTCCATCACCGTCAGATGCGGAAAGAGGTTGAACTGCTGGAAAACGATGCCGATGCGCTTGCGCAGCGCAATGCGCTCCGCCTCGGTCTTCAGCTGGTCCACCCGCGTGCCGCCGACGGTGATCTTGCCCGATTGCGGAATGAGCAGGCCGTTGATGCAGCGCAGGATGGTCGACTTGCCGGAGCCGGAAGGGCCGATGATGGAGACGGCATCGCCCTTGTTGACCGTAAGGTCGATGCCCTTCAGGACCTGATTGTCGCCGAAGGACAGGTGTATGTCTTCCAGTTCAACCAGAGCTTTTGCGGCGGTTTGTGGTGCGGGTGCGGACATGGCTTGTTCCAATCAGCGGGAAGCGAAGCGCCGCTCGAGGCGCTGCGTGAAACGGGAGACGGGATAGCAGAACAGGAAGAACGCCATCAGAACGGTGAGATAGACCACGACGGTGAAATCGTTGCGCTGCACGGCGGTGCTGGCGTCCGTCGCGGCGTGCAGAAGCTCATGCACGCCCACCAGCGAGGCGAGCGCTGTGCCCATGGTGATTGACGCATAGAGGTTCATCCATGGCGGCAGCGAGCGCTTCACGCACTGCGGCAGGATGATCCAGCGCAGTGTCTGGTTGCGCGAAAAGCCCAGCCCCTGCGCCGCTTCCCATTGCGCTGTCGGGATCGACTGGATGGCGCCGCGGGTGATTTCGGCGATATGGGCGCTGGCCGGAATGGCGAGACCGACGACGGCCTTGATCCAGTCCGGGAAGGGAATGTAGTTGCCGAAGGCGACGATCTCGAAAGGGAAGATGTAGGTCGCGGCAAAGATCAGCACCAGATGCGGGGCGTTGCGGAATATCTGCACATAGGTCAGCGCCGGCGCCCGCACGAGGCGGTAGGGCGCAAGCTCCATGATGCCGAGCAGGACGCCGATGAAGGTGCCGATGGCAATCGCAAGGATGCTGATCAGCACATTCATGGCAAAACCCTTGGCCAGATAGGGCAGCCATTGCAGCAGCACCTGGCCGAGCGAGGGATCGAGGATCAGCCACAGAATGACTGATATCAGCACGCCGAGCAGCAGAATGGTGCCGAAGGGCGGCTTCTTTACCGCCTGTGTTGGAGAAACCACCGCACTCATTGACCGAACCCCGGAACCGCAAGACGCCGTTCAAGCCAGAGACCGGCTCTTGCGACGATAAAATTGATGACGCTGAAGAAGATCAGGATGACGATCATCAGCTCGACCACATTGTCGCGCTGCGTCCAGATCAGGATCGAGGCATAGGTGATTTCACCCACCGCAATTGCCGAGCCGACCGTGGTGAGCTTCACCAGATTGACGAGGTTGTTGATGATGGAGGGCAGTGCCGTGCGGATGGCCAGCGGAAACTCCACATAGCGTAAAATCTCGAAGGAGCTGAAACCGATCGCGCGCGCCGCCTCGATGGTGGTGGCCGGTACCGCTTCGATACCGCCGCGCAAGGCCTCCGCGTGGAAAGCGGCAATGTGCAGGCCGGTAATGGCGACGACCCAGAAAAAGGGTGTCAGCGGATTGTTCTGCGCGCCGCCCAGCGCATTGGAAATCAGCATGTTGAGCACAAGGAAACCGCACATCAGCTGCACCAGCGTCGGCGTGTTGCGTGTCAGTTCCACATAGGCGCGCACGGGGCCGGCGAGCCACACCTTGCCGGATGTCAGCATGGCCGCGAAGATGAAGCCGAAGACGAGGCTGAGCGGCAAAGTGACGGCGACGAGGATCAGCGTCATCTTCATGCCGTCGAGCCAGATCTGAACCTCGTAACCGCTGTTCAGAAAATCATAGTTGAGGCCGAGATGCGCGGCCAGTTCTATGAAGCGCGCTGTAAATCCATCCTGCATCGGAAATCCATGCTGTTGTCGCGGGTGCGCCGCCCTGCAGGCGGCGCCAGAATGACCTGTCTTGCTTTAAAGCAGAAAAGAACGGCGGGCGAAACCGGCCGTTCCTGATGGTCATAGGAAATCACTCCGCCTGTTCGGCATCATCCTCACCCTGCGGTGAGGACAGGCAAGGAACGGAGAGACCCTGCGCCTGTCTTATTGCGCCGAAAGCTTCTTCTGCTGCTCTTCCATATAGCCGATGCTCGGCAGACGGTTGGCCTTGGCGAATTCGAGCATCTTGCCGGAGGCGTGCAGTTCCTTGACGATCTTGTCGAGAGCGGCCTGCGCGTCGCTTTCGCCCTTGCGCAGCCAGATCACAGAATCAGACGGGATAAGGTCGGTGGGGATGAGGATGCCGTAATCCTTCCACTCATCGGCGCGGTCCTGAAGCATCAGACTCAGCGTGCCGTTGACGTGAACGGAGACGTCGCAATTGCCGCCCTTGAGAGCCAGCAGCGATTCCGGCTGGCTCGGCAGCGCCTTTACCTGAGCGCCATATTGTTCGATCAGCGGCTGGGTGTAGTTCGAGCCTTGCGAAACGCAGGCGATCTTGCCCTTCAGATCCGACCAGTCCTTGATGCCACTGTCCTTGCGGCCGATGGCGGCGCCACCCTGGCGGTCATAGGGGGTCGGTACGTAATCGAGCGTTTTGGCGCGCTCTTCCGTGTACTGCATGTTGGCGATCAGAATATCGACCTTGCCCTGCTGCAGGAACTGCACGCGGTTGGGCGGGGTCACGGTTTCGGTGACCAGCTCGACACCGAGTCCGGCGGCCAGCGCCTTGGCGACGTCGATGTTGAGGCCCTTCTGCTCCTGCGTCTTCGGATCGATGAAACCGAAAGGCGCGCCGGAGAGGATGACACCGACGGTAAGCTTGCCGCGACCCTTGATGCGGTCGAGCGTTGCATCCGCGTAAGCGGCAGTGGCCATCGAAGCGATGACAACGGTTCCGGCGATGAGTTTTGCGGCAAATTTGGAGAAAGAGAGGGCCATGGGTATTTCCTTTTGATTGTAGGTGGAAACTACATGAGGCACCCGCCAAGAGCGAGAATTGGCATTGCGTGAAAAATAGTATGAATAAAATCCGGTTCCAATAAATCTTTTGGAGGGAAAAATTATCCTAATAATTTGAGATCGTAGAATCTTGTTCTTTGCTTCCGCTATTTTATGTCTGGCCGTGAGGGCGGGAGGATAATCAAGATGCCGTGTGTGGGCCAAATGGCCACAGGGAGAGCGAGCGAATGCCGCTTGTTTCTTCTCCCCGCCGGGGAGAAGGTCGCGGCAGCGGGATGAGGGGGCAAGCTCTCGGTTTATAGCCAACGTCGCCCCCTCATCCGACCCTTCGGGCCACCTTCTCCCCGGCGGGGAGAAGAAACGTGCCGCAAACGTTCCGCCCCTGCCGTCACCGTCCGGCGTTATAGGCCGCAATTGCCGCCATATTAACGATATCGCTGTCCTTCGCCCCCATCGAGGTGATCTGTACCGACTTGTCGAGGCCGACGAGAAGCGGGCCGATGACGGTTGCGCCGCCCAGTTCCTGCAGCATCTTGGTGGAGATGGAAGCGGAATGGATGGCGGGCATGACCAGCACATTGGCCGGGCCGGAAAGCCGGGCGAAAGGATACTGGCTCTGCATGCGGTGATGGTTCAGCGCCACATCAGCCGACATTTCGCCGTCGACCTCGAAATTGACGTTGCGCCTGTCGAGGATTTTCACCGCCTCGCGCACCTTGTCGGAGCGTTCGCCGGTCGGCTGGCCGAAGGTGGAATAGGCGAGCATGGCAACGCGCGGCTCGTAACCGAAACGACGGGCAAGGCCGGCTGCTTCTTCGGCGATATCGGCAAGGTCTTCCGCATTCGGCATATCATGCACGGCGGTATCGGCAACGAAGACGGTGCGGTTGCGCGAGACGACCAGCGAAACGCCGATGACGCGATGGCCAGGCTTGGTGTTGATGCAGCGGCGGATATCTTCCAGCGCCGTTGAATAGTTACGGGTAACGCCTGTCACCACGGCATCCGCATCGCCCATAGCCACCATGCAGGCGGCGAAATGGTTGCGGTCGTTGTGAACCAGACGCTGCACGTCGCGCAGCAGGAAACCGCCGCGCTGCAAACGCGCATAGAGATAATCGACATAGGCATCGACGCGGCTGGAAAGGCGGGCGTTGGTGATCTCGATATTGGCGCGGTCGAGATCGATGCCGGCGCGCTCCGCATTGGCCTTGATGATATCGTCACGGCCGAGCAGGATGGCGGTGCCGAGGCCCTGCGCGGTGAACGAAATCGCCGCGCGCATGACCTGTTCTTCTTCGGCTTCCGCAAAAACGACCCGCTTCGGCGAGCGGCGCACGCGCTCGTAAAGGCGCTGCGTGGTGGAGGCCATCGGGTCGCGGCGGGCGGAAAGCTCGCGGGCATAGGCGTCGAGATCGGGCAATTCGCGGCGGGCGACGCCGGTTTCGATGGCGGCTTTGGCCACGGCCACCGGAATGGCCGAGATCAGGCGCGGATCGAAGGGAACCGGAATGATATATTGCGATCCGAAGCGCGGGCGGTTGCCCTGATAGGCGGCGGCCACATCGTCAGGCACATCCTCGCGGGCAAGATCGGCGAGCGCCTGTGCCGCCGCGATCTTCATCGCGTCGTTGATCTGGCTGGCGCGAACATCGAGAGCACCGCGGAAGATATAGGGGAAGCCGAGGACATTGTTGACCTGGTTCGGGTAGTCCGAACGCCCGGTCGCCATAATGGCGTCGTCGCGGATGCGCGACACTTCTTCCGGCGTAATTTCCGGGTCCGGATTGGCCATGGCGAAGATAATCGGCTTCGGCGCCATGGAACGGATCATCTCCTCGCTGAAGGCGCCCTTCTGCGACAGGCCGAACACCACATCCGCACCCTTCATGGCTTCCGCCAGCGTGCGGTTGTTGGTTTTCACCGCGTGGGCGGATTTCCACTGGTTCATGCCTTCGGTACGGCCTTGATAGATCACGCCCTTGGTATCGCAGAGCGTGATGTTTTCAGGGTTGAACCCCATGGCCTTGATGAGGTCCATACAGGCGATTGCCGCCGCACCCGCACCGTTGCAGACGAGCTTCGTCGTCTTGAAGTCGCGGCCCGTCAGTTCGATGGCGTTGATGAGGCCGGCAGCGGCGATGATGGCGGTGCCGTGCTGGTCGTCATGGAAAACGGGAATGTCCATCAACTCGCGCAGGCGGCTTTCGATGATGAAACATTCCGGCGCCTTGATGTCTTCCAGATTGATGCCGCCGAAGGAGGGGCCGAGGTAGCGCACGCAATTGATGAACTCATCGGCGTCTTCGGTGTCGACCTCGAGATCGATGGAATCGACGTCGGCGAAGCGCTTGAAAAGGACCGACTTGCCTTCCATCACGGGCTTGGAGGCGAGTGCGCCGAGATTGCCGAGGCCGAGGATGGCCGTGCCGTTGGAGATGACCGCAACCATGTTGCCGCGTGTTGTATAGTCGTAAGCGGTCGCCGGATTTTCGGCGATGGCTTTCACCGGCACGGCCACGCCCGGCGAATAGGCGAGCGACAGGTCCCGCTGCGTCGCCATCGGTTTGGTCGGGGTGATTTCCAGTTTCCCCGGTCGGCCTTCCGCGTGGAAATCCAGGGCTTCCTGATCCGTAACCGATGTTCTGGTGCTGGCGGGTTTCGTCGTGTCGGACATGGGCTGAGCGTGCTTTCGTGTCGATAACAGTGTAAAAATATCCGCCGTTGTTATTGTATTTTTCGCGCCCCTGCCAAGCCTTGAATGTTGTTCAGTGCAGCAAATTTAAGCGTGATGAAATTTGCGGCCGATTCAATCGATTAATTCCCCTGGTTCGCGTCAGAGGCTTGGCCGATAGGCCTGTCGGGCCATGTTCACGAAGGCTTCGACATGCAGGGCGAGGGCGCCGCGCCTGACGACCAGCACACAATCGGACCATGCATCGGCGCTCTCCAGCGGCACGCCGACAATGCCTCTTGCGGAGCGCACCGTGGTTTCCGGCAGGATGGAAATGCCCGCGCCGGCCTCCACGAGCGCGAGGATCGTATTGACGTTGGCGATGCGCATGCCGATTTCCGGCGCACAGCCAGCATCCTCGAAAAGCGAAAGTGCGCTGCTACTGAGGCCAAGACCGATCTCGTCAACCGGCAGCAGTAGTTTTTCCCGCACGATATCGTTGACCGAAATCCGGGAGCGACCGGCGAGTGCGTGACGTTCCGGCAGGGCGACGCAAAGCCTCGAGCGATCGAAGGGCATGGCCCGCAGGGTCTGCGGTAGCGAGGGAAGGGGCGCGCGGATGAAGGCGACGTCGGTCTTGCGTGTCGTCACCTGCTCGATCAGCTGTTCCATTGTCATGCCGGGCAACAGTTCCAGCGTCACATCCCTGTGCTCATCGCCGTAGCGGGTGATCAACGCCGGAAGTTTGCGCTCGGCCATGACACTGGTGCCGTAACCGATGCGCAGCGTGCCGAGCTGGCCGCGCCTGATCTGCTGCGCCTTTTCCAGCGCGCCCTTGGTACGGGCGAGGATTTCTTCCGCCTCGATGAGCATAGACTGACCGGCCGGGGTGAGTTCGACGCCGCGATTGATGCGATGAAAGAGCTTGAAGCCCAGATTTTCCTCCAACTGGCGGATGCGTTGTGTCACGGCGGGCTGGGCGATGCCGAGCTGCAGGGCGGCGGCGCGAAAGTTCCTGGCCCTTGCGGCTTCCACGAATATTGTGAGCTGGCGAATATCCATCGGCGGACAGGTCTTTGTGTTGAGGGGCTTGGTGTGGTATAAGTACAGCTTATCAAAATTGCCCATCTTGCGCATTGTCATCTTGTCGCAGGCGACGTTATACCGCAGCCAGTGTTTCGGTCGTCTTTGCCGCTTTTGCGGGGTTTGGCGATGCGGACCGGGGAGGATTTGTTCAAGCACCTTGTCCGCCGTCCATGGGACCGGCGGTTACCTGCAGTGAATGGGTCAAAATGACAGTCACGATGGAAGTCTTCCCCACTATTGTTCCCCGTTCAGCCGCGCCGCCTCTGGCGCAACTTCGTCTGGCCGCAGTGGCGGTGGACTGTCCGGGCTTTGCCGGACACTGAACGATCATCGGGCGTCAGCCTTATGGGCGGCTCTTCCAAACGGACATTCTTTCATGGGTAATCCAGCAACTTCATTATCGTTCCCAGCCAGATTATGGCTGTTGGTGCTCGGCGCGGTCATCGTTGCCGCAGGCCTGTTCTTTGCCATTGGCGGCGGCCAGCTCGTGGCCCTTGGCGGCAGCCTTTATTTCATCGCGGCGGGTATCGGGCTGATTGTCTCCGGCCTGCTCATCCTGCTGCGCAAGCCTGCCGGCGCGCTTCTCTTCGGCCTCGTCTTCGTTCTCACCGGCGTCTGGGCGGTGTGGGAAGCCGGGTTGCACTTCTGGCCGCTCATTTCCCGTCTTCTGGCGATGGGTGTCGGCGCCACGGTCGTTGCGCTCTCCTATCCGCTCTTGCGCCGCGCGGCCGGCAAGGCCCCGGCATATGGCTCTTCTTTCACCATCGCCGCCATTCTTGCCATCGCTTCCGGTGCCGGTTTTGCCGGCATGTTCGTGCCGCATCCGACCGTCGCCTTCAATGGCGAGGCGGCCGCGCTGACGCCGGTAACTCCGGAAACGGAGCAGAAGAACTGGGAGCATTACGGCAATACATCCGGCGGCAGCCGCTTTGTCGCGCTTGACGAGATCACGCGTGATAACGTCAAGAACCTTGAAGTCGCATGGACCTATCATACCGGCGACACCCCCATCAGCCCCGGCGCGAATGGTGCGGAAGATCAGGAAACACCGCTGCAGGTTGGCGACACCGTGTTCCTTTGCACGCCGCACAATAATGTCATCGCCCTCGATGCCGATACCGGCGCTGAGAAGTGGAAGACGGAAATCAACGCGAAATCCTCCGTCTGGATGCGTTGCCGCGGCCTTGCCTATTTCGATGCGAAGGCGCCGCTGAAGCAGCCGACTGCGCCGGGCGCAACACCTGTCACGCCGGCGGTGGTGGCTGAAGGCGCGCTTTGCCAGCGCCGCATTCTGATAAACACCATCAATGCCGAATTGATCGCGCTCGATGCAGATACCGGCGCATTCTGCCCGGATTTCGGCACCAATGGTCGCGTCGATCTGAAGATCGGCCTCGGAAATGCGCCGGACCCGCAATATGTTCTGACCTCGGCTCCCACTCTTGCCGGCACCACCGTCGTTGTCGGCGGCCGTATCGCCGACAACGTGCAGGTGGACATGCCCGGTGGCGTGATGCGCGGTTTCGATGTGGTGACCGGCGCGCTTCGCTGGGCCTTCGACCCCGGCAACCCGGAGATCACCGGACTGCCGCCCGAAGGGCAGACCTACACGCGCTCCACACCCAACGTCTGGGCATCCATGTCCTACGATCCGGAGCTGAACACCGTCTTCATGCCGGTCGGCAGCCCTTCGGTGGATTTGTACGGCGCGACGCGCACGCCGCTCGACCATAAATATGGTGCTTCGATGCTGGCGCTCGATGCCACCACCGGTCGGGAAAAGTGGGTCTACCAGACGGTTCATAACGACCTCTGGGATTTCGATGTGCCGATGCAGCCAAGCTTCATCGATTTCCCGAAAGCGGATGGAACGACTGTTCCGGCACTGGTTTTCGGCACCAAGGCTGCCCAGATCTATGTCCTCGACCGGGCGACCGGCCAGCCGCTGACCAAGGTGGAAGAGGTTCCCGTCAAGCCTGCCAATATTCCGAACGAGCCCTATGCGCCCACACAGCCGCGCTCGGTCGGCATGCCTGAGATCGGCGCGCAGACCCTGACGGAAGCGGACATGTGGGGTGCTACCCCATTTGACCAGCTTCTTTGCCGCATCGCCTTCAAGGGCATGCGCTACGAAGGGCTTTATACGGCGCCGGGTACGGACCTCTCCCTGTCGTTTCCGGGCTCGCTCGGCGGCATGAACTGGGGCGGTCTTTCGACGGACCCGACGACGAACACCATTTTCGTCAATGACATGCGCCTCGGCCTCTGGATTCAGATGAAGGAAGCCGCGCCCAGCAAGGCGACGGCAAGCGGCGGCGAAAGTGTCAATACCGGCATGGGCCTCGTGCCGATGAAGGGCACGCCCTATGCCGTCGACAAGAACCGTTTCCTTTCGGCTCTCGGCATTCCCTGCCAGGCTCCGCCCTATGGCACGATGACGGCCATCGACATGAAGACCCAGAAGATCAAGTGGCAGGTGCCTGTTGGCACCGTCGAGGATACGGGTCCGCTCGGCATCAAGATGGGCCTGCCCATCCCGATCGGCATGCCGACGCTCGGCGGCACGCTTGCCACCCAGGGCGGTCTCGTCTTCATCGCCGGCACGCAGGATTATTATCTGCGCGCCTTCGATACGGCGACCGGCAAGGAAGTCTGGAAGGCCCGCCTTCCGGTCGGAAGCCAGGGCGGCCCGATGAGTTACAAGTCTCCGAAGACAGGCAAGCAATATGTGGTCATCTCGGCCGGCGGTGCACGCCAGTCGCCCGATCGCGGCGACTATGTGATCGCCTATGCGCTACCGGATTGATCCGGACGGTTCATCGTTTTGAAAAGAAGCTCCGGGGCATGGTCCCGGGGCTTTTTCTTTGCCTGTGGTCGGTTTGAGCGGCCATTCCGTGCGGAACCTCGCATTCCCGCTTGCGTTAGGAAAACGGGCCTGCCGGCAAATGCCCCCGCCGTTCACCAAGCTTTCACAAGGCGAATTTATGAGCTTGCGCTTATCCGCCCGTGAACCGATGATGGCGGTATTTCGAAATATGTATATTGTCCGGCGCGCCGGGAAATTTTTAGAGTTGGAAAGGTTTTGTTGTGAAGGAACACTCTCGAAAGATCACGCCGGTTCTTCTGGCCGGCGGTGCTGGTTCGCGGCTTTGGCCGGTATCGCGCGATCAGTTGCCCAAGCAGTTCCAGCCGCTGGTCGGCAATCTTTCGACCTATCAGCAGACGCTGCAGCGGGTGGGCGACAAGGGGCTTTATGCCGAGCCGCTGGTGATCACCAATGAGGATTTCCGTTTCTTCGCCCGCCGTCAGGCCGAAGAGATCGATCTGCCGGCAACCGTGGTGCTGGAGCCCGCCCGCCGCGACAGCGCCGCCGCCATGGCCGCCGCCGCCGTGCTGGCCGAGCGCCGCGAGCCCGGATGCCTGGTGCTGGCGCTTGCCGCCGATCATGTGGTGCTCGATGCCGACAAGTTCTCCGACGCCGTGAAACTCGGCGCAAAAGCCGCCGATCAGGGCAATATCGTCGTCTTCGGGCTGGTGCCGACCGAACCGCGCACCTCCTACGGTTATATCAAGCCGGGCGAGGCGATCGACGGCGAAAAAGACCTCAGCGCCGTCGACGCCTTCGTGGAAAAGCCGGATATGAAGACGGCGATCTCCTATCTGGAAAAGGGTTATCTCTGGAATTCCGGCAACTTCCTGTTCCGCTCCGATGTGATGATCGCCGAACTGAAGGCCTTCGCCCCGGAGATTCTTGCGGCGGTGACGCAGGCGGTCGAGCAATATGAAAGCGACCTCGGCTTCGTGCGCCTGCATCAGGCAAGTTTCGAGGCCTCGCCGAAAAACTCCATCGACTATGCGGTGATCGAGAAGACCAAACGCATGGCGGTGGTGCATGGCCATTTCCGCTGGTCGGATATAGGCAGCTGGGATGCGATCTGGGAGATCGCCGACAAGCGCGGCAACGACAATGCGCTGGAAGGCAACGGCGTCTTCATCGATTCCGAAGGCTGCCTCATCCATTCGACGCAATTGCTGACGACGGTGGTGGGCGCCAAAGACATGGTGGTGGTGGCCACCAAGGATGCGGTTCTGGTGGTGCCGAAAAACCGGGTGCAGGATGTGAAGGGTCTGGTGGAGACGCTGAAGGACGGCGAACACGCACCGCAGACGCAAAGCCACAAACGCGTCTATCGCCCCTGGGGTTATATCGAACACATGTATGTGGACGAGCGTTACCGGGTGGGCCACATCACGGTCGATCCCGGCCACCGCATCTCGTTCCAGAAACATTATCATCGCTCGGAACACTGGATCGTCGTCAAGGGCACGGCGACGGTGACGATCGGCGAAGAGACGAAGTTGCTGACGGAGAACCAGTCGGTCTATATCCCGATCGGCCAGCCGCACCGGCTTGCCAATGAGGGGCAGATCCCGCTCGAACTGGTCGAAATCCAGACCGGAGCCTATATCGGCGAGGATGATGTCATCCGTATCGAGGACGATTATAAAAGGCAATAGAACTGCCCCAGCGCCGAAGGTTTAGGGAAGGTGAGCGGATAGTTGTCCGGCTCGCCTTTTCGGCTCAGGAGATCAGCGCGTTCACGCAATGGGCAAGGGCATGGGAAAGCATCGCTGCCTCCAGCCCCCGACGCCAGAACAGCCATCCGAACAGCAGGCCGGGAATGAAATTGGTGAGCAGGACTGCAAGGATCAGCGCCGCTTGCGGTTGAGCGACAATCGCAAACAGAAACGGCAGATGACCGGCGGCGAAGAGTGCCGCCGCCAGAAGGATGGCGGCCCACAAAATCACCGGTCGAATCTGTTCTCTTCCTGTCATGCGCCAGAACGCCCAGGCGAAAAACGACATCAGGCCCCATCGGGTCAATAGCTCTTCCGTGATCCCGCCATAGAGAATCCGGGTCACCAGCGGGACATTAAATGCGGTCATTCTTGCCACGGTGGCCGCATCCGCGACCGATGGCAGGATCGCCGATGAATAGGCGATCATCAGCAGGCCGACGGCAATGCCCACGGCCAGTGCGGGCGGCACCTGTGTTCGCAGCACCGCTCGCGGGTTGCCACCCGTCAGCCAGCTATCGACCAAGGGCGCGCCAAGCCCGAGTTTTGCGGCCAGAGCCTGACCGGTTGCAGCCGCCGCGATGGTCAGCATTGCCGGCTGGATGAGGATCAGCAGGCGCATTCCGAATGAAAGTTGCTGTCCCGGTACAAGCTGTTCAAATGTCGCCAATAAAAGCGATGCGACACCGGCCAGTCCGATGACCAAAAGAATATGCCAGCGCTTCATGGTCTCTTCACCTGTTTTCCTCGCTGCGAAGTTTTGTAAGAGACTGGCATTGCGTGTGGATTACGCAGCGCAATCCCCTGTGTCGCAAGCTTATTCGGCGCATTTTCCAATGGTTCGAAATGCCTCCTGAGGGCGCTGTGAGATTCGTATTTTAGGCGGTTGCCTAATCAAAAATCTTCGCATACGTTCCAACTGCAACGTTTCAGTGAGGGAGGAGACTCATGCGAATGCGTGTTATTTCTGCGGCCTTTTTGGCCAGCGTCATGATTCCGGCGGGTGTCGCCGGGGCCACCGATCTTGAGGTGACCCATTGGTGGACATCGGGCGGCGAAGCCGCAGCGGTGGCCGAACTGGCCAAGGCTTTCGACGCCACCGGCAACAAATGGGTGGATGGCGCGATTGCCGGTTCGGGCGGCACGGCCCGTCCGATCATGATCAGCCGCATCACCGGCGGCGACCCGATGGGCGCGACCCAGTTCAACCACGGCCGTCAGGCGGAAGAGCTGGTGCAGGCAGGTCTGATGCGCGACCTGTCCGATGTTGCCGCAAAGGGCAACTGGAAGGACGTCATCAAGCCGGCAAGCCTGCTCGACAGCTGCACCATCGACGGCAAGATTTACTGCGCGCCGGTCAACATCCATTCCTGGCAATGGCTGTGGCTTTCCAATGAAGCCTTCAAGAAGGCGGGCGTCGAAGTTCCGAAGAACTGGACGGAATTTGTCGCCGCCGCGCCGGCGCTGAAAAAGGCTGGCATCCAGCCGCTCGCGCTCGGTGGGCAGGCATGGCAGGCCAACGGCCTGTTCGACACGCTGACGCTTTCGATCGGCGGCAAGGATCTTTATCAGAAAGTCTATGGCGACAAGGATGCCGAGGCGGCAGCCGGGCCCGAGATGGCGAAGATTTTCGCGGCTGCCGTCGAGGCGCGCGATATGGCCAAGGGCACCAATGTTCAGGACTGGAACCAGGCCACCAACATGGTGATCACCGGCAAGGCCGGCGGCCAGATCATGGGTGACTGGGCACAGGGTGAATTCCAGCTTGCCAACCAGAAGGCCGGCACGGATTACACCTGCCTGCCGGGTCTCGGCCTCAACGATTACATAACCACCGGCGGCGACGCTTTCTATTTCCCGCTCCTGAAGGATGAGGCGAAATCCAAGGCGCAGGATGTGCTGGCCGAAACCATCGTCGATCCGAAAACCCAGGTTGCTTTCAACCTCAAGAAGGGTTCGCTGCCGATCCGTGGCGACGTCGATCTCAACGCCGCCAATGACTGCATGAAGAAGGGTCTCGAAATTCTGGCCAAGGGTAATGCGCTGACCAGCACCGACCAGCTGATTTCCGCCGATACGCAGAAACAGAAGGAAGACCTGATGGCGGAATTCTTCGCGGGCTCGATGTCGGCGGAAGACGGGCAGAAGCGCTTCGCGGACATTATCGGTTCGGCGGACTGAGTGTGATCTCTCCGGGTGGGAAAGCGGTTCGCCGCTTTCCTTTCCAGCGTCCTGCCTGTGCAACAATCACCAGCACGGGCAGGGGTTTCATGCGGTGAGGCTTTTGCCTGACTGTTGACTGTAACGTTACAGGATGAGGTAACATGGCGGGTCAAGCGCGCTCGGGGCGCCCCAACCAGCTTTTCCGCAATCTCAATTCCAAGATTGCCTCCATTCCCATGATACTGACCGCCATGGTGATCTTCCTCGGCGGAACGATCTGGACCGTGGTTTATTCCTTCACCAATTCAAAGCTTCTGCCGCGCGCGAGTTTCATCGGTTTCGATCAATATGAGCGGCTGTGGGCAGCACCACGCTGGATCGTTTCCATCCAGAATCTGGCGATCTACGGCATTTTGTCTTTGATTTTCAGTCTCGTCATCGGCTTCGTGTTGGCGGCGCTGATGGATCAGAAAATCCGTTTCGAAAACACCTTCCGCACCATTTTCCTCTATCCTTTCGCCCTGTCCTTCATTGTCACAGGCCTCGTCTGGCAATGGCTGCTGAACCCGGAATTCGGCATCCAGTCCGTGGTTCGCTCGATGGGCTGGGAAAGTTTCACCTTCGATCCGCTCTATAACTCCCAGATCGTCATCTACGGTATCCTGATCGCGGCACTCTGGCAGGGCACGGGGCTCGTCATGTGCCTGATGCTGGCCGGTCTTCGCGGTATCGACGAGGACATCTGGAAAGCGACGCGCGTCGACGGCATTCCGATGTGGAAGACCTATATTCTCATCATCATTCCCATGATGCGGCCGGTCTTCATCACCACGCTGGTCATCATCGCCAGCGGCATCGTCAAGGTCTACGATCTGGTGGTGGCGCAGACCAGCGGCGGGCCGGGCATCGCTTCTGAAGTGCCGGCGAAATATGTCTATGACTACATGTTCCAGGCGCAGAACCTGGGGCAGGGCTTTGCCGCCTCGACCATGATGCTTCTGACTGTCGCCATTATCATCATTCCATGGGCCTACCTCGAATTCGGAGGCAAGAAGCGTGGCTAATATCAGCACATTAAACACGGTCGTGGCCGCCACCGATGCGGTTGCCAAAGATCTTTCCGGCCCGCGCGGCAGGAAGCCGAGGAAGACCTTTTCCCGCCGCAACATCATTCTTTACGGCACGCTGTTCGTGGCTGCTGCCTATTATCTGCTGCCGCTTTACGTGATGGTCGTCACCTCGCTGAAAGGCATGCCGGAAATCCGTCTCGGCAACATCTTCGCGCCGCCGGTGGAAATCACCTTCGAGCCGTGGGTGAAGGCCTGGGCCAATGCCTGCACGGGCTTGAACTGCGACGGACTTTCGCGCGGCTTCTGGAATTCCGTGCGCATCCTCGTGCCTTCGGTGGTGATCTCGATCGTCGTCGCTTCCGTCAGCGGCTACGCCATGGCCAACTGGAAGTTCAAGGGGTCGGAGCTGTTCTTCTCGATCCTCATCATCGGCGCTTTCATACCCTATCAGGTGATGATCTATCCGATCGTCATCGTGCTGCGGGAAATGGGCGTTTATGGCACGCTGACCGGTCTCGTCATCGTGCACACCATCTTCGGCATGCCGATCCTGACGCTGCTGTTCCGCAACTACTTCGCCTCGCTGCCGGAAGAACTGTTCAAGGCGGCGCGCATCGATGGCGCGAATTTCTGGCAGATCTATTTCCGCATCATGCTGCCCATGTCGCTGCCGATCTTCGTTGTCGCGATGATCCTGCAGGTGACCGGTATCTGGAATGACTTCCTGTTCGGCGTGGTGTTCACGCGGCCGGAATATTATCCGATGACGGTGCAGCTCAATAATATCGTCAACTCCGTGCAGGGCGTGAAGGAATATAACGTCAACATGGCCGCAACCCTTCTGACGGGTGCCGTGCCGCTGATCGTTTATTTCGTCTCCGGCAGGCTTTTCGTCCGCGGCATTGCCGCAGGCGCAGTAAAAGGTTGAGCTATATGAACAAAAGCGTTTCCATTCGCGATCTTTCCCTGTCCTTCGGCGCCGTTACCGTGCTGAAAGACCTCAATCTCGATATTTACGACGGCGAATTCCTCGTGCTGCTCGGCTCTTCCGGTTGCGGAAAGTCGACCCTTCTCAACTGCATTGCCGGCCTTCTGGAGCCGACCGATGGGCAGATCTTCATCAAGGACCGCAATGTCACCTGGGAGGAACCGAAGGATCGCGGCATTGGCATGGTGTTCCAGTCCTATGCGCTTTATCCGCAGATGACGGTGGAGAAGAACCTGTCCTTCGGCCTCCAGGTCGCCAAGGTGCCAAAAGAGGAGATCGACCGCCGCGTCAAAAGGGCGGCCGGCATATTGCAGATCGAGCCGCTGCTGAAACGCAAGCCCGCCGAGCTTTCCGGCGGCCAGCGCCAGCGTGTGGCCATCGGCCGGGCGCTGGTGCGGGATGTGGATGTTTTCCTGTTCGACGAGCCGCTCTCGAACCTTGACGCCAAGTTGCGCTCGGAACTGCGCGTCGAAATCAAGCGGCTGCACCAGTCGCTGAAGAACACCATGATTTATGTGACGCACGACCAGATCGAGGCGCTGACGCTGGCGGACCGCATCGCCATCATGAAAAGCGGTGTCATCCAGCAGCTCGCCGATCCCGTCACCATCTACAACAAGCCGCGAAACCTCTTCGTCGCCGGCTTCATCGGCTCGCCCTCGATGAATTTCCTGCGCGGCGAATTGATCGAAAAGGACGGCAAGGTGGTCTTCACCACCAATGGCGTGACTTTCGCGCTGGACGGTTATCATGCGGAAACGCCGCTCGCCGCCGGCCGCGCCGTGGTTCTGGGTGTCCGCCCCGAACACGTGCGCGTCGATGCCGATATCGTTGGCGGTGAAGTGCATGAGGCGATTGTCGATATCGAGGAGCCGATGGGCGCCGACAATCTGATTTGGCTGAAACATGCCGGGCATACCATGTCCGTGCGCGTCGGTGGGCACAGGCGGTTTTCGCCGGGCACCAAGGTGCGCCTCGGCCTCGACATGACGATGGCCTCGCTGTTCGACTCGCAAAGCGAGGACCGGCTCTAGAACAGCTTCGATTTACCCCCCACACACAATCCCAAGACCCAGATCTCTATGGAGGAGACAATGACAGAACTCGGTTTCCAGCTTTACAGCGCCCGTAATTTCCAGCCTTTTTCCAACATTCTGAAGAAGCTTTCGGCGGCGGGTTATAAACATGTCGAAGGTTATGGCGCGATGTACGCTTCGCTGGATGATGCCGGTTTGAAAGGCCTGCGCGCCGAACTCGACGCCAATGGCCTTGCCATGCCGACCGGCCATTTCGGCCTCGACCTTCTGGAAGGCGATCCGAAAAAGGCGCTGAACATCGCGAAAGTTCTGGGTGTTGAGGCGATCTATTGCCCTTACCTGATGCCTGACCAGCGCCCGACAGATGCCGCAGGCTGGTTTGCTTTCGGCAAGCGCCTGCAGGAAGCCGGAAAGCCCTTCGTGGATGCAGGGCTGACCTTCGGCTGGCATAACCATGATTTCGAGTTCAAGACGCTTGGCGATGGCTCCACACCGCAGGAGCAGATATTTGCCGGTGGGCCGGATTTGAAATGGGAGGCGGATATCGCCTGGATTATCAGAGGTAATGCCGATCCGCTTGCATGGATCGAAAGCTATGGCAAACGCATTACTGCGGTACATGTGAAGGATATCGCACCAGCAGGCGAGAATGCGGATGAGGATGGCTGGGCCGATGTCGGCCACGGTACAGTGGACTGGAAGGGTCTCGTCGCGGCGCTGAAGGCGAAATCCGCCACGAAACATTTTGTGGTTGAGCACGACAATCCCAAGGATATCGACCGGCTGATCACCCGCTCGATCGTATCTTTCAAAACCTACTAAGTTTCAATTTCGGAGTTTGCATCATGGCCAGGGATCTTGGCGTCGGCATCATCGGATGCGGCAATATCTCGTCTGCTTATTTCTCGCTGGCACCGCTCTTCAAGGGCATCAAGGTGCTTGCCTGCGCCGACCTCAACCGCAATGCGGCGGAGCTGAGGGCGGAAGAATTCGGTGTTGTCGCGCAGTCCATCGAGGAGCTGCTCGCCAACAAGGATATCGATGTGGTGGTGAACCTCACCATTCCCGCCGCACATTTTCCGGTGTCGAAAGCCGCCCTTGAGGCGGGCAAGCACGTCTATTCGGAAAAGCCGCTGGTGCTTTCGCTGGAGGAAGGCGAGGAGCTGCGGCGCATTGCCCGCGAGAAGAACCTTTCCGTCGGTTGCGCGCCGGATACCTTCCTCGGCGGCGCACATCAGCTTGCCCGGCAATATATCGATGACGGCAAGGTCGGGCGCATCACCTCCGGCACCTGCCATGTGATGAGCCCCGGCATGGAGATGTGGCACCCCAATCCGGGCTTCTTCTTCCTGAGGGGCGGCGGGCCGATCCTCGATCTTGGTCCCTATTACGTCGCCAATCTCATCAACCTCATCGGTCCGGTGAAGCGTGTCGGCGCACTGACCTCGATGGCAAATCCGACCCGTACGGTGACCAGCCAGCCGCTGAACGGCGAAATCATCCCAGTCGAAACACCGACCAATATCCATGCCCTGCTGGAATTCGTGAACGGCGCGACGATCACGCTTTCGGCAAGCTGGGATGTCTGGTCGCACCGCCACGCCAATATGGAGCTTTACGGCACGGAAGGCTCGATCTACGTGCCGGACCCGAACTTCTTCGGCGGCGTGGTGGAAGCGAGCGGTCGCGACAAGAATATCCAGCCGCTGGAAGATTGGGCGCATCCTTTCGGCATCGCCAATCAGGAAAGCCCCAATGGCCCGCGTGCCAATTATCGCACGGCGGGCCTTGCCGATATGGCAATCGCTATTCTGGAAGGCCGCGATGCCCGTTGCTCGCTGGAGCGCTCCCTGCACGGCATCGATGTGATGACCTCGATCCTGAAGTCCGGTGAAGAGGGCCGTTTCATCGAAATGACGACGACCTGCACCCAGCCGGCGGCACTCGGTATCGAGGAGGCGCAGGCGCTGCTGCGCTGAGCGCACAGCCAAAAAAGGCCCGGCGCACTGCCAGTTCGCCGGGCCTTTTCCGCTCAGCCATGTAGTGGCGAGCGTGCGTGTTCATCAGATTTTCATAGGCCGATAAAAAGACCCAGCCAGCGCGCAACGGTCCTGACCATCCAGATCAGGAACACGAAAGGGGCTATGCCAACGGCCGCGACGAGCGCCGCGGAGGCGACAACGAGCGCCGTGGTGAGATTGCGCCTGAACCGGTGGCGTTTGGTGTCGAGAGCCTTATCCATGGCGAACGGCGGCAACCAGCCCGCGAATGGTGAGCGTGACATAAAGCATGCCTGCCATCGCCATCAGCAGGCCGGTGCCGAGAGAGCTGAGGTTGCTCAGCGAAAACAGAAATGTATCAGCCGCCACCATTGGCAAGACCCTTCAAGAACAGCAGATTTCGCATCGTTCTAGATCGTGCCGGTTTCCCGCATATGTCCCGATTGTTTCATCTTGTTGCTGCCGCAGGGCATTTTCGTGATGGCGCGGCTTTGCGCGATTTCCGCAAGGCCCTTCACAAGCCCGTCGGTTTGGTTTAAAGCCGCTCCCCGTAATCCGGTCGCAGCCCACCCGGTCAAAACAAGGGATCCCAAATTATGAAAACCATCGTCATCTGCTCCGGCGGATTGGACTCCGTTTCGCTTGCGCATAAAATTGCGGCGGAACACGAACTTCTCGCTCTCGTCTCCTTCGACTATGGCCAGCGCCACAAGAAGGAGCTGGATTTCGCGGCCGATTGCGCAAGGCGTCTCGGCGTGCCGCATCATGTCATCGATATCAGAACCATCGGCGCCCATCTCACCGGTTCGGCGCTGACTGACGACGTGGAGGTGCCGGACGGGCACTACGCGGAAGAGACCATGCGCTCCACCGTGGTGCCGAACCGCAATGCCATCATGCTCACCATCGCTTTCGGGCTGGCCGCCGCGCAGCAGGCGGATGCCGTGGCGATTGCCGTGCACGGCGGCGATCACTTCATCTACCCCGATTGCCGGCCGGGCTTCATCGACA
The DNA here is from genome assembly GCF_015704895.1 of Agrobacterium leguminum. Taxonomy (GTDB): domain Bacteria; phylum Pseudomonadota; class Alphaproteobacteria; order Rhizobiales; family Rhizobiaceae; genus Agrobacterium; species Agrobacterium leguminum. Next base: position 102,096 of record NZ_JADQWB010000007.1, read on the forward strand.
GCTTCAATGCCATGCAGGCGCATGCGCTGGAAGGTTATGCCGACGTCAAGCTCTTCGCGCCCTATGTCACCGTTTCCAAGGCGGCGATCGTGACCGATGGTGCGAAATACGGCACGCCCTTTGGCGAAACATGGTCCTGTTACAAGGGCGGCTTGCGCCACTGCGGCCGCTGCGGCACCTGCGTCGAACGGCGCGAGGCCTTTCATCTGGCCGGTGTCACCGATCCGACCGACTATGAGGATCCGGATTTCTGGGTGGCGGCCACCCATGCCTATGCGGCGCAGGAGGTGCGCTGATGTTCCGCATCACCAAGGAATTTCACTTCTCCGCCTCGCACCAGTTGAAAAGCCTGCCGTCGGATCACCAGTGCAATCGCCTCCACGGGCATAATTACATTGTTGAGATCGAGCTTGCGGGCGAAGCGCTGAACGAGCACGGTTTTGTGCGCGACTATCACGAGCTTGCACCGCTGAAACGCTATATCGACGATCATTTCGACCATCGCCACCTGAACGACGTTCTTGGCCATGACCGGGTGACGGCGGAATGTCTGGCGAAGCATTTTTACGACTGGTGCAAGGATCGCCTGCCGGAAACCAGCGCCGTGCGGGTCAGCGAAACCGCCAAGACCTGGGCGGAATACCGGCCATGACGGCGGTTGCACACAAGATTGCAGCCAAGGAGACCACGATCCGCATCAGCGAAATCTTCGGCCCGACCATTCAGGGCGAAGGCCTGCTGATCGGTCTGCCGACCGTTTTCGTGCGTACCGGCGGCTGCGATTACCGCTGCTCCTGGTGCGATACGCTGCATGCCGTTGACAGCGAGTACCGCGATACATGGAAGCCGATGCCGGTCGAGGCGATCTGGCAGGAGGTGCGGCGGCTTTCCGGCGGCGTGCCGCTGACGGTCTCGCTTTCAGGCGGCAATCCGGCCATCCAGCCGCTCGGGGCCTTGATCGCGAAGGGGCAGGGCGAGGGGTATCGCTTCGCGCTGGAAACGCAGGGCAGCATCGCGAAAGACTGGTTTGCCGATCTCGACCACCTGGTGCTGAGCCCCAAGCCGCCATCGAGCGGCATGGAAACGGACTGGCAGGCCTTAGAAGACTGTCTTGCCGCCGCCGGTGACGGACCGAAGGTGGCGCTGAAGATCGTGGTGTTCGACGATGCGGACTATGCCTATGCCAAGGCGGCATCCGCGCGTTTCCCGCATCTGCCGGTCTATCTCCAGCCCGGCAACCACACTCCGCCGCCGCCGGATGACGACGATGCGCGTGTGGATATCGATGGGGTGATGGATCGGATGTTGTGGCTGGTGGAGAAGGTCAGCGAAGATCGCTGGTTTTCCGCCCGGGTGCTGCCGCAGCTTCATGTGCTGTTGTGGGGGAATAAGCGCGGGGTTTGAGGGAGTTATAAGTTCCCTCCGTCATGCCGGACTTGATCCGGCATCCAGCCACGGCGCGTCTGCGCCGTGAAAAGAGTCTTTTTCGATCAAAGACTTGATCGCGCTGGACCCCGGATCAAGTCCGGGGTGACGGAGAGCGACGAGCCCTTTGCAGCAATCCATGCGGCGGCTTGTGCCGCCGCACTTTCGCAAATCAGGCCGAAACGGCCAGCTCGCGCCTTTCGCGGTCGGCGATGATCGACAGATCGAGCACCTTCTGCAGATTTGCCGCATGACGGAAATCCGGATCGGCGGGGCCGCCTTCCATGACGGCCCTGGCGAATTTTTCGTAATTCGTCGGCACCGGGTCGACATCGATGGTCTTCCAGATCGCCTTTTCCACATCCTCGCCGATGCAGGCGCGCAGGCTGGAATAATCCGGCGTGTGGATCACTTCCAATGCGCCCTTGTCGCCATGGATGCGCAGGCGAAGTTCGTTGAGGTGACCCGTCGCCCAGCGGCTGGCATGGATGACGCCCATGGCGCCGTTTTCAAGCTCGGCGGTCATGGTGAAGCTGTCATTGGCATCGAGGTCGTAGACGCCGATTTTATTGCCTTCATATTTGTCGAAGGTCTTCAGCCGCGTGAAGATGCGCTCCACATCGCTGCCCGCACCATAGGAGGCGAAGTCGAGAATGTGGATGCCGACATCGCCCAGCACGCCGTTCGAGCCATGCTTGGTGGAAAGTCGCCACAGCCACTTGCTCTCCGTCATCCAGTCGCCCCAGGCCTTGGAAACGAGCCAGCTCTGGAGATAGGAGGCTTCGAGATGCCGCACCTTGCCGATCTTGCCTGCCAGCACCATCTCGCGCGCCGCCTGCAAGGGTGCGACGTTGCGATAGGTGAGGTTGACCATGGCGACGAGGCCGGCCTTTTCAGCGGCGTCGGCCATTTCGGCGGCCTTGGCGTAGTTTTCCGCCAGCGGCTTTTCGCAGAAGACATGTTTGCCGGCCGCCAGAAGCTTCAGGCTGGTCGGGTGGTGGATCGCGTCCGGCGTGACATTGGCCGCCGCGTCGAATTCACCCCAGGCAATGGCGTCATCCAGCGAGGTGAAGGAGAGCGGGATGTTGTGGCGCAGCGCAAAGGCCCGCACCACCACATCGTCCACATCCACCGCTGCGACGAGTTCGACGCCGGGGATTTCAGAGAAATATGTGGCATGGTTGTTGGCCATGCCGCCGGTTCCGAGAATGAGAAGTCTCATGGCTTGTTACCTGTAACCTGCTTCGCCTGCTTTGTGCAGCTTGGGGCCGCGTTCTTCGATTGGCTCCAGAGCCTTGTCGACGGGAACATTGGGGGCGTCATGAATGCTCTTCAATGCGCCAACGGGATTATAGGCCCATTTCACCGAGTTGCTGATGACCTTCTGCACATTGGCGTCGTGATAGGTGGGATAGGTCTCGTGGCCGGGGCGGAAATAGAAGATATTGCCTGCACCACGGCGCCAGGTAAGACCGGACCGAAAGACTTCGCCGCCCTGGAACCAGGAGATGAAGACGGTTTCCAGCGGCTCCGGCACGGAGAACTGTTCGCCGTACATTTCCTCGTTTTCCAGCTCGAAATGCTCGGGCAGGCCGGCTGCAATCGGGTGGCGCGGATTGATGGTCCACAGGCGTTCACGCTCGCCCGCCTCACGCCATTTAAGCGCGCAAGGCGTGCCCATCAGGCGCTTGAACGGCTTGGAAAAGTGGCCGGAATGCAGGACGATGAGGCCCATGCCTTCCCAAACGCGCTTGGCGACACGCTCGACGATCTCGTCCTGCACCGCGCCATGGTCCTTGTGGCCCCACCAGACCAGCACGTCGGTCTTGTCGAGGCGCTCCTGCGAAAGCCCGTGTTCCGGCTCCTGCAGCGTGGCGGTCGTGGCGTTGATCTCAGGATTCTGGTTCAGCGCGTCGGCAATGGTATTGTGCATGCCGTTCGGATAGATAGAACGCACCGTCTCATTGATGTGTTCGTGGATATTTTCGCCCCATACAACGGTGTTGATGGTCATTGTCATGCTCCTCGGTGAAAGCCGGGACCTTGGGTGAGCCCGGCGAAAGTTGAATGTTCAGGCGGCACCCCGGGCAGGGTTGCGGGCAAGCGCCCGGCCGTCTGCGTCGAAACGATGTATCTGCGCCGCATCCGGCGCAATGGCGATGCGTTCACCGGCCGTGCGGCCGGTCACGCCCTCTTCACGAACGACGACGGGTTCACCCGCGCCGATCTCGACATAGATATAGCTGTCCGATCCCAGCATTTCCGAATGCACGATCTCGCCGCTCCAGCCGCTGCCATCGGTGGCGATGGTGATGTGTTCGGGGCGGATGCCGATGGTTTTCGCCCCTTCGGCCTCCGCATATTTACCGGTGAGGAAGTTCATCTTCGGCGAGCCGATGAAGCCGGCGACGAAGGTGTTGACCGGGCTTTCGTAAAGCTCCAGCGGCGTGCCGATCTGCTCGACACGGCCGTCACGCAGCACACAGATACGGTCGGCGAGTGTCATCGCCTCCACCTGGTCGTGGGTGACGTAGATCATCGTCGTGTCATGCATCGAGCGATGCAGCTTGGCGATTTCGAGACGCGTGGCGACGCGCAATGCCGCATCGAGATTGGAGAGCGGCTCGTCGAAGAGGAAGACCTTGGGATCGCGCACGATGGCGCGGCCGATGGCGACACGCTGGCGCTGGCCGCCGGAAAGCTGCTTCGGCAGACGTTCCAGATAGGGCGTGAGCTGCAGCATCTCGGCGGCGGCTTCGACGCGCTTCCTGCGCTGTTCCTTGTCCGCGCCTGACAGTTTCATGCCGAAGGCCATGTTCTCGAACACGGTCATATGCGGATAAAGCGCATAGGACTGGAAGACCATGGCGACGCCGCGTTTGGCGGGCGGCAGGCGGTTCACCGTCTCGCTGTCGAAGGAAAGCGTGCCACTGGTAATTTCCTCCAGCCCGCAGATGAGGCGCAAAAGCGTGGACTTGCCGCAGCCGGAAGGTCCGACGAAGACCATGAATTCGCCGGAGCGGATGTCCATGTCGATGCCCTTGATGACATCGAAGGCGCCGAAGGATTTGCGAAGATCGCGCAGTTGAATGGTGGTCATTTGTTTTCTCCTAGCCTTTGACGCCGCCGGCGGTGAGGCCGGAGATGATGCGTCGCTGGAAGATCAGAACGAGGACGACGAGGGGTGCGGTAACGATGACGGATGCGGCCATGATCGTTCCCCAGGGAATTTCGAACTGCGAGCCGCCCGACAGAAGCGCGATGGCGACAGGCACCGTGCGCTGCTCGTTCGATGAGGTGAAGGTAAGTGCGAAGAGGAATTCGTTCCACGCCGCGATGAAGGCGAGAAGCCCTGTCGTGACGAGTGCCGGCCACATCAGCGGCATGAACACCTGGGTGATGATGACCCATGGCGTTGCACCATCGACGATAGCCGCTTCCTCAATCTCGATCGGCAGGTCGCGCATGAAGGTTGTCAGCACCCAGACCGTGAAGGGCAGGGTGAAGATCATGTAGGAAAAGATCAGCGCGAGCGGCGTGTTGAAGATGCCCGCCCAGCGGATCAGTTCGAACAGGCCGGCGAGAACGGCGATCTGCGGAAACATCGAAACCGACAGGATGGTAAGCAGCAGCAGCGCGCGGCCACGGAAGCGGACACGGGCCAGGGCATAAGACGCCGTTACCGCAAGGAACAGCGACAATATGACGACGGAAGATGCAACGAACAACGAATTGCCGAGATTGCGCAGGAAAGTGCCGTTGCCGATGACGAAGCTGTAATTGGTCAGCGAGAAGTCACGCGGCCAATAATTGACCTGGAACAGCGCCGAGCCGGATTTCAGGCTCGTCAGGATCGCATAATAGAAAGGGAATACCGAAATCACCATGATGATGGCGACCAGCGCATAAAAAGCGGTGGTTTTCAGGATGCTTGGCAGGGTCATCGCGCGGCTCCATCGGTGTTGACGCGCCCGAGCCACATGTAGATGACGGTGATCGAGGCGATGATGAGGAACAGCATGGTGGAGGCTGCAGCACCGTAGGAGAACTTGTCGAAATCGAACAGGTTCTCGCGCGCCAGCACCGACATGGTGCGGGTCTGGGCGTTGTTGGGCGTCAGGATATAGATGAGGTCGAAGACGCGCATCGCATCCAGCATGCGGAAGATGACGGCGACCATGAGGGCCGGGCGGATCATCGGCAAAGTGACGCGGAAGAATACCTTGACGGGATGAATGCCATCCACCTTTGCCGCCTCATACATGTCCTTCGGCACCATTTGCAGGCCGGCGAGAATGAGCAGCGCCATGAAGGGCGTGGTCTTCCAGATATCGACGATCAGCACGGCGATCATCGCGGTCTCGGGATTGGCAGTCCAGGCGATCTTGCTGGAGATCAGCCCGAGATTGAGGAACAGGTCGTTCAATATGCCGAACTGGTCGTTCAGCATCCACGCCCACATCTGCGCCGAAACGATGGTGGGAATGGCCCAGGGCACGAGGATCGCGGCGCGCACGAGGCCGCGTCCCTTGAATTCGGCATTCAGCACCAGCGCGACGATGAGACCGAGCACGGTTTCGAAGCTGACGGAAAGGATGGTAAATTTGAGGGTGTTGAGAACCGCGCCCCACCATGCGGGATCGGCAAGCAGGCCGCGATAGATGGTGCGGCCGCTGCTGAGCGTGATCCAGGTGAGGTAGTTCTTAAGGCCGACGAACTGCGCCCCGTCGAGATTGGTGAGCGAGGCGTCGGTGAGGCTGAACCACACGGTGCGCACCAGCGGCCAGCCCGCCACCAGCGCCAGCACCAGAAATGTGGGGGCAAGGAACAGCCAGGCAGATTTCAGTCGTTCCGACTGCAGGTCGGAGCCGGTGCCGGATGCCGCGACCGGTCTTTGAAGGGCTATGTCGTTCATGGGGATATCTCGCGGTTGGGGCGCGGGAGGCGATCAGGCGAGACCGCCTCCCGCGCGGGCCGGATTACCAGCCGTTGCCTTTGAGATCGGTCAGTTCAACCTCGAGAAGTTCGAGATTTTCAGCCGCCGTGCCGTTGCCGGAGAGCGTGTTGTGCACGGCGCCCCAGAACTTGGCGGAAACCTCGTTATATTTCACCTTCGCCGAGGCCGAAGGACGGGGAACGGCGGTCTGGAAGATCGGCTTCCATGTCGGCATGAAGGGCTGCGCGGCAGCGACATCCTTGTCGTCGTAGAGGGATGCGATCGTCGGCATGTTGGAGAGCTGGATCGCGCGCATTTTCTGGGTGTCTTTCGACGCCAGGAATTTCACGAGCTGAATGGCAGCTTCCTGATCGTCGGAATATTTCGAAACGGCGAGGTTCCAGCCGCCGAGTGTCGAGGCAGGGGCTTCGCCTTCCGTACCAGCCGGCAGCGGAGTGACGCCGAACTTGCCCTTGATGGCGCTGTCGTCGCCATTACCCAGTGCATATGCATAGGGCCAGTTGCGCATGAAGACGGAATTGCCGGTCTGCCAGACGCCGCGCGCTTCCTCTTCCTTATAAGCGAGCACGCCCTGCGGCGCGATGGTGCCGACCCAGCCCTTGGCGGTTTCGATGGCGGCTGCGGCCTTCTCATTGTTGACGGAGATATCGCCGTTGGTCTCGACAATATGGCCGCCGCCGGCGGAAGCGATCCATTCCAGCGCGTTGCAGGTCAGGCCCTCATAGGCGCTACCCTGGAAAACGAAGCCCCAGAGGTCCTTCTGTCCGCCTTCGCGCTCCTTGTCCTGGATTTCCTTGGCGGTCTCGCTCAGTTCCTTCCAGGTCTTCGGCGGCTGCTTGCCGTATTTTTCCAAAAGGTCCTTGCGATAGAAAAGCGCCGGTGCGTCGGTGAACATCGGCATGGCGACGAGCTTGCCGTCAACCGTCTGTGAGGCGACGATGGAAGGGAAATGATCGCCGATGACATCCTTTGTCGCTGCGGTCAGATCCACGAACTGGTCGGCCAGTTGCGGCGCCCAGATCACGTCCGTCTGGTAGACATCGACATCCTTGTTGCCGGCGGCAAGCCACAGCCGGTACTGGCTGAACTGTTCGCTGGACGATGACGGCATGGTGACGAGATTGACCTTGTGACCGGTCTCTTTCTCGAAGGCGGCGATCCGTTCGCGGAAGAACGCGACGTTCTTGCCGGTCGAATTGGCGGCGATGGAAAGCTCGGCCGCCTCAGCCGAAACGGCGGCGGAAAACGCCGCTCCGCACAGGAACAAAGTCTTCATGGAAATATTCATTGTCAAACTCCTCCGTTGACGCTTCCGATTGTCCTCAAAATTGAAAGCGCTTTTGACTGACGCGAGGCTCTCAAAAGCCGAGCAATCTGTCAATACTCTTTCTAATCCCCCGGAAATCGGCTGTTTTCGCCTGCAATTTTTCGGCGTTTGCCTTTGGGAATGATCAACTGTAAGGTTTCAGGTGGAGGAAAATTGAAATCGTTTTCAATTTTTGTCGGCTTGAAAAATCCGCAGCGGCGACGCATGCAGGGGCAAATTGGCAAAAAATTATGAAGCTCAAGGAATTCGCAGAGAAAGTCGGGCTCTCGCCCACCACCGTCAGCCGGGCGCTGGGCGGCTACCCCGAGGTGCGCGAGGAAACGCGCCAGCGGGTGATGGAGGCTGCGCTGAAATACGGCTACCGGCCGAATGCAAACGCTGTCAGGCTGGCGACGGGCAGGGCAGGCGCCATCGGCGTCGTCATGGGCCGTTCGGGCGGCGGGCACTTCTTTTCCGAATTCATGGGCGGCATGGCGACCCGGCTGGAACGGGAAGAGACCGACATTCTCGTTAGCGTCACCGTCGACAATAATCTCGATGAGGAACTGGCGATTTTCAGCCGGCTGGCGTCGAGCGGCCGGGTGGATGGCATCATCGTGCATTCCCCCCGCCCGGAAGATGAACGCATCGCTCTGCTCAACCGGCTGGGTGTGCCCTTCATCGTGCATGGCCGCTCAAAGACGCCTTTCGAACATGCCTGGCTCGATATCGACAACCACGACGTCACCTATCGTCCGACGATTCATTTTCTGGAGCGCGGACACAGGCGGATCGCCCTTATCAATGGTCCGGTCGGCCGCACCTTCGTGCAGGACCGCGAGCAGGGTTTTCGCGAGGCGCTGGCCACGCACGGCATTACGCCGGATCCGCGTTTCATGATGAATGAGCACTTCAGCGAAGAGACGGCCTTTCGCTTCGCCCGCTCGCTGCTGGAACAGACGCCGCGCCCGACGGCTTTTGTGGCGGGCGCGATGATGACGGCGCAGGGTGTCTATCGCGCCGCGACGCAGATGGGGCTGACGATCGGCAGGGATGTCTCAGTCATCGCCCATGACGACGTGTTTCCTTACCTTACGCCGGAAAGCATGATGCCGCCGCTTTCCACCACCCGCTCGCCCATGCGCATGGCGGGCATGCGGGTGACGGACCTGCTTTTGCAGATCATCGGCGGCCGTCCCGTTCGCGAGGTTCAGGAATTGTGGCCGGTCGAACTGATCTTGCGGGAATCGGTCGGCCCTGCCTGAACTTGTCGGCATAGCTCACTGATTCCACTCCATTTCGTGAACGTCAGTTGATAACGTTCGCCTTTCGTCATCTATACGTCCGCGCCGTCTCATGTATAATCGGGACAGTCACGGGTGTTATGGAACAGGACCCGGGCCGGCGCGTTGAGGGGACGTGTCGAAGGAGGTGGACGGATGTTTGAATTTTTAAAACCGCAACAGCAGACTGTGATCGATGATGTCGAGGCGACCGGCACCTATGCCGATGCGCTGCTCAACGTTCCGAGCCCGGAACTGAACCGTTCGACCGCTCGTGAGCATGGGCACGAGGCCCACTCCCGCGACTATTGCGAAAATCGCGATATTTCCCGCAGCGCGCTCGGTTTCGCCTGAGCCATCGCAAAAACCTTCCTAAAAAACGGAACGGACAGGCCGTGCCCGCGTTTTCCCTGTACGACCCGCAGGGCGGCGCAACCGGACCGAAGGGACCTGACCGGCATTTGACCGATGGGCGAATTGGGTGTTGCGCCGCCTGATTGGCGACAGCGCAAACGCGCTGTCCCACGAGATAAAAACGCAGCTTGTGCCCATCGTGGCTAAGCGTGTTTATCAGGAGGCCGCGATGCCAGCCGTTCCCGTCGAACCCTATCCCGAACCGCCGATGCCCGTGCCGCCGCAGCCGGATATTCCGCCGGTGGAAGAACCGGAACCTGACCGGTTGCCGGACGAGGCGCCGACACCCAACCCCGACGAAAATGATGGGCCGCCGAAGGTGCTCGCGCCTGTCACGCCTCTCCGTTCTCGAATTTCTTGCTGACGAAAGCCGAGCCCTTGAGCCCGAAGCGCCACGGATATTCCGTCGCGCGGCTGATGCCGATTCGTCTGCCGCTGGTGACGGCGGCGGCTTCTTTCGGCAACCGCAGGAAAAACGGCGCTGCGTTCAACGGCGCGCCGTCCATCTCCGCCGTAATCGCCAGCGCCTGACAGAGCCTGCCCGGACCTGAGCAGAGAAGTTTCGGCTTGTCAGTTCCCCGTCGCAGTTTCATCATGTCTATGCCGGTCAGGGGTTCGATGGCGCGCAGAAGCACGGCGGAACCCGGGGCGCAGACAAAGTTGGCGCACCAGTGAATACCATAGGACCGGTAGACATAAAGACGGCCGGCCGGGCCGAACATTGCCCTGTTGCGCGGGGTCTGCCCGTTAAAACTGTGGGATGCCGGGTCGTCCGGATGATAGGCTTCGGTTTCCACGATGATGCCGCCGGTATTGCCGATGCGGAACTCCGCGCCGATGAGGGCGCGGGCCACATCCAGCGCATCGCGCAGGAAGAAACTCTCCTGCATTTCCGGGCCAAAGGCCTGATCCATCTGGAACCCTTCCGCTCTGCCGTCGTTGTGAATTCAGGTTCTAACCGTTTTCCAGCATCGGATTCGTACCGGTGCTTTCCAAGCCGGAGGGCATGTCATGCAACTTTCGACGACCTATGTAAAACGCAATAACGGGTTTATCTCCGTCGAGTTCGTCGGCAACGACGGCGATCAGGTCTCGGTTCGCCTCGCCGACGGTCTTGAGGGGATCGACGATGCCGAGGCCATCAAGCGGGCGAGCGCGGTGATGGTGCAACTGACCGCGTTCGGAACGCGCCATGGTGCGGATGCGCCTTCGCAATTTTCCGTTCTGGGTACGGCGCAGGATGAAGCTCCGCACGGACAGGCGAGCGCCCGCACATCGAAGGATCGCGACATTCTGGAGGAAGAGCTTGAGGAGGGGCTGGAAGACAGTTTTCCGGCGAGTGACCCCGTCTCGGCGACGGTCACGTCCATTGCTTCCCGAAAAGGAGGGCGGTGACATTGGCCGTTCGCAAAGTCGCTCTGGTAACCGGCGCTGGCTCCGGCATTGGGCGCGCCGCCGCCCTTCATCTGTCGGCGCAGGGTTTCTCGCTCGGCCTGTTGGGTCGCACCGAATCGGAATTGAACGATGTCGCCCGGGAAATCGGCGCTGCATCCGGGTCTGCGAAGGTGCTTTTGGCCGATGTGGCTGATGAAACGGCGATGCGTCACGCGGTCGCAGCGCTGGTTGAGGATTTCGGCCGGCTTGATGTCGTGGTGGCCAATGCCGGCGTCAACGGCGTCTGGGCGCCCATCGATGAACTGAAACCGTCCGAATGGGACGATACGATCCGCATCAACCTGCGCGGCACCTATCTCACCGTCCATGCCAGTGTGCCGCATCTGAAAGCGGTCGGCGGCGGGTCCATCGTCATCATTTCATCGATCAATGGCACCCGCACCTTCACGTCGCCCGGTGCTACGGCCTATTCCGTGACGAAGGCCGGGCAATTCGCCATGGCGCAACAACTGGCGCTGGAGCTGGGGCGTCACCGTATTCGCGTCAATGCGGTGTGTCCGGGCGAAATCGAAACGGCAATCGATGAAAATACCGATATACGCGGGCGGGAAAAAACGGAGGTTCCAGTTCGTTTTCCGGCTGGGGATATTCCGGTAACCGGCGGCGTGGCCGGAACCAGCGACGATGTCGCTGCGCTGATCGGTTTCCTGGCGTCGGATGCGTCCCGCCACATTACCGGCACGCCGGTATGGATCGATGGCGGTCAGGGGCTGCTTCGATAATCGCGGCTCGCACTTTCACTGCCACACCATCACGGGCTTGTGTCCTTATGATTAACGAATGGGTAACGTCTGTTCACGAGACTTTGTCCATGGGCGAGGTTGCCGTGTTGTGGCCACCTTCGATAGTTAAGCGTCTGCCGGAAAGGCGGGCAAATCAGGCGGGCAGAACGATCCATGGGCATGCAGGCATTGCTGGATTTCGCGGTTGCGGGGTTGCGGCAAAAGGTAAGGGCAGGGGCAAGAATGGCCGCGATCGTTGCGATCGGTGGCGGCCTTGCCGCGTGCACTTCCATGGGGCTCGATAGCGTCAAGAAAGACCCGCCGAAACTGTCGTCCAAGATGATGGCGCAGATGTCGGCCAAGAGCATGCGCCCGGAAAGCCCTGTCCTCGTTCGCATTTTCAAGCAGGAAAGCGAGCTTGAGGTCTGGAAGGTCGACAAGACCGGAAATTACGCGTTGCTCAAGGCCTATCCCATGTGCCGCTGGTCCGGAAAGCTCGGCCCCAAGATGAAAACGGGCGACCGGCAGGCGCCGGAAGGGTTTTATCATGTCTCGGCCGGCATGCTGAACCCGAACTCACAATATTACGTTTCCTTCAATCTCGGTTATCCCAACCGGCTGGAATCGGCGCTCGGTTACACCGGGGAGGCGTTGATGGTGCATGGCGCCTGCTCCTCTTCCGGCTGCTACGCCATGACGGATGCCCAGGTGGGCGAGATTTACGCCATCGTCGCGCGTGCGCTTCAGGGCGGGCAGGACCGCTTTCAGGTACAGGCCTATCCCTTCCGCATGAGCGCAAGGAACATGGTGGCGCATCGGGACGACCCCAATATGCCGTTCTGGAAGACGCTGAAGGAAGGCTACGACTATTTCGAGGTGACGCGCCGGCAGCCCAAGGTTTCTGTCTGCGGTCGCCGTTATGTCTTCAACAGCGAATTTGCCGAAGGCGAACCTGCCGATCCGCTGGCGGCCTGCCCGCCGGCCATCAACCAGCAGGATCCGCTGGTGGCTTCGAAACTGGCCGAAGAGCAACAAAAATTTGCCGCCGCCATGAGTGAGGGAACTTCCAGCCCGCTCAGCGCGTATGTAGACGGCGGCATGCATCCGAGCTTCCGGGCCATTTTGAAATCGAACGGCGCCAAGGCCATGGCATCGCAGGTTTCCGGCACGAAGTACCCTATCAGCCGCCCCGAGGCGGCGCTGGCAGATCCCTTTGCCGGCGTGAGATGACGTAAATGAGGTTTTTCAATTGAACGAGACGACGACGACCCGGCGGGGTTTCCTGCTTGGAGCAGGTGGACTGGCGCTTGCCGGCCTTGCGGGCTGCAACACAACCGCGCGTGAGGCCGCCCGGCCTGCAGCACCCGCGGACGACCCGATGTATGCCCTGATGTACGGCCCCAAGCCGGACGAGCAGTTCCCGCTGCCGGAAATCCCCTACAAGCGGATTCCGCGTCAGTTCCTGCGGCAGATGGTGGCGAACCCGACGGGTGAACGCCCCGGCGTTATCGTTGTCGATACCGCCAATCATTTCCTCTATCTCACCTATGAGAACAATCAGGCCATGCGTTATGGCGTCGGCCTCGGCCGCGCGGGCTTTGAATGGGCCGGTCGCGGCGTCATTCAGTACAAGCGGCAATGGCCGCGCTGGACGCCGCCCGATGAGATGATCGCGCGCCAGCCGGAACTCGAACCCTATAGCAGCCGCAACGGCGGCATGGAGCCGGGCCTCAAGAACCCGCTCGGTGCGCGCGCGCTCTATATCTTCAAGGATGGCAAGGACACGATCTACCGCCTGCACGGCTCGCCGGAATGGTGGACCATCGGCAAGTCGGTATCCTCCGGCTGCGTGCGCTTGCTCAACCAGGATATCATCGACCTTTACAACCGTGTGCCCGATGGCACGCCGATCGTGGTGACGGCGCTCGGCCCAGCACAGCAGGGCGTGCCGATCGGTCAGGAAGGTGTGCCCGTGGCGCAATATGGTAACGGCGTGATCGGCGACGGCCTCTCGCAACCGATGCAGACCTACTGACAGGGCACAAAAAAGGCCGCGCTTCCAGGCGCGGCCTTTTTGTTTGCATGGTCTTTACTGCGCGCGCTTCAGCGCATCGCCGAGGATCGAGACGATATCGTCGAAATGGGATTTTTCGGCGATCAGCGGCGGCGAAAGGGCGATGATGTCGCCGGTAACGCGAATGAGCAGGCCGCGCTCGAAGCAATCCACGAAGACATCATAGGCGCGTGCGCCAGCAGCACCGTCGCGCGATTGCAGCTCGATGCCGGCGATGAAGCCGATGGTGCGGATGTCGATGACATTCGGCAGGCCCTTCAGGGAATGGATGGCGTCGTGCCAGACATCCTGCAATTCGGCCGCGCGGGTGAAAAGGCCCTCATCGCGATAGATGTCGAGCGTCGCTATACCGGCGGCGCAGGCGACCGGGTGGCCGGAATAGGTATAGCCGTGGAACAGCTCGATCTGGTTTTCCGGCCCATGCATCAGCGCATCGTGCACCTTGCGGCTGGTGAAGACCGCGCCCATCGGGATCGCGCCGTTGGTCAGTCCCTTGGCGGTGGTGACGATATCGGGCGTAACGCCGAAATAATTGGTGGCGAAGGTGGAGCCCATGCGGCCGAAACCGGTGATGACCTCATCGAAGATCAAGAGGATGCCGTGCTTGTCGCAGATGGCGCGCAGGCGCTCCAGATAACCCTTGGGCGGCACCAGCACGCCGGTGGAGCCGGCGACCGGCTCGACGATGCAGGCTGCGATGGTTTCCGCACCATGCAGGGCGACCAGACGTTCCAGATCGTCAGCAAGCTCGGCGCCGTGCTCGGGCTGGCCCTTCACGAAGCTGTTCTTCGCCGGATCATGGGTATGACGCAGGTGGTCTGCGGGAATTTGCGGGAAAACGCGACGGTTGTTGACGAGGCCGCCCACGGAGATGCCGCCGAAACCGACGCCATGATAACCGCGCTCACGACCGATCAACCGGCTGCGGGTGCCCTGGCCGATGGCGCGCTGATAGGCGATGGCGATCTTCAGCGCCGTATCGACCGATTCCGATCCGGAGCCCGTATAGAAGACACGGTCGAGTTTTGCACCTTCCGGGCCGGGTGCAATCTCCGCCAGCCGCTCGGCGAATTCAAAGGCAACCGGGTGGCCCATCTGGAAGGAGGGCGCGTAATCCATCGTCGAAAGCTGGTGCTTGACGGCAGATGCGATCTGCTGGCGGCCGTGGCCGGCATTGACGCACCAAAGGCCAGCCGTGCCGTCGAGAACCTGGCGACCGTCATTGCTGGTGTAATACATGCCCTCGGCGCTCGTCAGCAGGCGGGGATTGGCCTTGAACTGCCGGTTGGCGGTAAACGGCATCCAGTAGCTGTCAAGCGAGGTGGAATTGGATCGGCTCGGGTTGTCCATTGTGGTCTCCTGTTCGTTGCCGGTGATTGAATGCTATTTTCACGACTGAACAAGCCCTTTTCTCTCTGTGGCCAAGCCATTGAAAATGCTATAGGCCTGAACTCGGGTTTTCGATATTTCGAACAAGGGCAACGGGGGCTCAGGCATGTCGGTGGATATAGGCGGGCGTTTGCGCCATTTGCGGCTGCGCCACAATATTTCCCAGCGGGAACTGGCAAGGCGTGCCGGTGTCACCAATTCGACGATTTCTCTGATCGAATCCAACACCTCGAACCCTTCCGTCGGCGCGCTGAAGCGCATTCTTGATGGCATACCGATCGGCCTTGCCGAGTTTTTCGCTTTCGAGCCGCAGACGAGCCGCAAGGCTTTTTACCGGGCGGATGAGCTGGTTGAAATCGGCAAGGGGCCGATATCCTTCCGGCAGGTGGGTGAGAATGTCTTCGGCCGCAGCCTGCAAATCCTCAAGGAATGTTACCAGCCGGGCGCAGATACCGGCAAGGTGCCGCTGGTTCACGATGGCGAGGAAGGAGGAATCATCCTCTCCGGACGGCTGGAAGTGACGGTTGACGAAGAGAGGCGGGTGCTCGGGCCGGGGGATGCCTATTATTTCGAAAGCCGCAGGCCGCATCGTTTCCGTTGCGTCGGTCCCGTGCCCTGTGAGGTCATCAGCGCCTGCACACCGCCAACCTTCTGATTCCAGCGGTTTTTGCGCCTCGTAACGCTCTTAGAACGGCCAAGTCGGAGCAATTCGGTAAAAAATGGCCGTGAGCTACGGCAATTTTGCGTGGCTGCCATGACTAGAATGCAGTTTCTTGCCACTCTTTTGCCGTGTTTGCGCCCTTTTAGCAATTTTTCCATCGCTTTTTCTTGGCGGCCTGGCAATGTCAGGCAAAAAAATCCCTACGGATATGTCAAATTTTATATGCATTGCCGCAATCTTGCTGCGATGCAAAAAAATTTTATATTCTGTTACAGACGGGGCTGTTCTTAACGTTCCTGTCTCATCTCGCCAAGTCATAAGAAACACATAAGAAAAGACTGCCGCTGGCACAAAACCCAATACATGCCGGGGCGGTACCCATGCTCTCAACACATGGCCGTCGGCACATTTGTTGCTTTTTTATGCAACCGTTAATATTGCCCGGACGTTGATCGGCCGCTCGCGCAAGAAATCGCATAGACGGTTATGGCCAATGTGCCTTACAAAAAATCCATTAGCATCAAATTCCGAACACAGACTTGTTATCTCTTTTAGACGGAAAGACGCGCCTCCGGGCACCGACCAATCGCAAAACATAAATGGAGTTCTCTCTATGAAGTCCGCGACCCAATCGGCTGAACAGACACTCAGCAGCTCCGAAGACTTCGATGTCAGTTTCCCTATCGGGGGCATCGCAAAACGCAGTTTCGATATGACATCGGCTGCGCTTGCGCTGCTCATCTTCAGCCCGATATTCCTGTTGATCGCCGCGCTGGTGAAATTGTCTGATCCCGGCCCGATCTTTTATGGCCACCGGCGTGTGGGACATAATGGCCGCTATTTCCATTGCCTGAAATTCAGGACGATGGCGATGAACGGCGATGAGATCCTGCGGCAATATCTTGCCGCCAATCCGGAAGCCGCCGAAGAATGGCGCGCCACCCGCAAGCTCAAGAACGACCCGCGTGTTACGGCTGTCGGCGCTGTGCTGCGCAAGCTCTCGCTCGACGAACTGCCGCAGCTCCTCAACATCATTCGCGGCGAAATGAGCGTGGTTGGCCCACGCCCGGTCGTCGATGAGGAACTGAGCTATTATGAAAGCGCTGCCGCTTATTATCTCAGCACCCGCCCTGGCCTGACCGGCCTGTGGCAGATCAGCGGCCGCAACGACGTATCCTACAAGACCCGCGTCGCTTTCGACACGCACTATGTGCAGAACTGGTCGATGCGGCAGGATGTCTTCATCATCGTCAAGACCATTCCCGCCGTGTGCCTTTCACGCGGAAGCTACTGAAAACCGATATTGAGTTCGGCTTTATCGATCTTCGTTTCGACACGCACCCCGACCGGGATCCCAAGTCCGGTCTTTGGGTGCGTCATTGGTGCTAATCATACCGGCCGCTTTTCGCGGCGCTGTGCAGCCGGCCTTGCCCAGTTGCGCGACGGCCGGATCGCCCGTGTGGCGATCCGCTAACAGGGAGTTTCCCGATGAACGGCTTGTCTGCCGCCCGCCGCCCGTTTGTGGCCTTCGTATTTGCCGCTTCCGTCGCCCTTTCCGCGCCGCTCTCCGCCATGGCTGCGGATGGCGCTCAATATAAGCTCGGTACCGCTGACAAGCTGCGTATCCGCGTTGCCGAATGGCAGCCGGCGGATGGCAGCATCCGCAACTGGGATGTGATCAACGGCGATTATTCCGTCGGTCCGTCGGGGGCGCTGTCCCTGCCTTTCATCGGTCAGCTGGATGTTGCGGGCAAGACCCCATCGGAGGTCAGCGAGCAAATTGGAGCCCAGCTTCAGAGCAAGTTCGCCCTTCGCAACCTGCCTTCGGCCTCCGTCGAGATCGCGCAGTTCCGACCGATCTTCTTGAGCGGCGATGTGCAGACGCCGGGTGAATATCCCTATGCCGCCAATCTCACGGTGCTGAAGGCGGTCAGCCTTGCCGGGGGCCTGCGGCGCTCGGATGCCGGGCAGCGTTTTGCCCGCGACTTCATCAATGCCCGTGGTGACGCCGCCGTCTATGACAACCAGCGCGCAAGGCTGCTCGCCCGTCAGGCGCGCCTGGTCGCAGAGGTCAAGGGTGACGCGACCATCGCCAAGACGCCTGAAATGGAAAAGATCGGCGAAATCGACGTGCTGCTGGCCAGCGAAAGCGCGCTGATGAAATCGCGCACCGAACGTTACACCCTGCAGCTCAAGGCGCTGACGGACCTGCATGCTCTTCTGCAGAGCGAAGTCGAATCCCTGAAGAAGAAATCGGAAACGCAGAATCGTCAGCTCCAGCTTGCCAACGAGGACCGCGACCGGGTCAACCGGCTGAACGAGCAGGGGCTTGCGCTGTCGCAACGGCGTATTTCCGCGGAAGAACGCGCCGCGGAAGTGGAATCCAACCTGCTCGATATCGATACGCAGTCGCTGCGCGCCAAACAGGATATCAACAAGGCGACCCAGGACGAGATCAACCTGCGTAACGACTGGGTGGCGCAGCGCTCCAAGGAATTGCAGGACACGGAAGCGGAACTGGACAAGCTCAATCTGCAACTGACCACCAGCCGCGAATTGATGTCGGAAGCGCTGGCGCAATCGGCCGAAGCGATCCGTTTCGACCCGTCGGGCAAGTCCGCGACGATCGGCTATGTCGTGGTGCGTGAGGAAAACGGCAAGCCGAAGGAGCTGAAGGTGGATGAAAACGCCATGCTCCAGCCCGGCGATGTCATCAAGGTCTCGTCTGAAATCCTGATGCAGTGAGGTTTCAATGCGGATCGCCAAATCGGCGCTGATCGATCCCGAACGCAATGAGATTTACGGAATGGCGGCGGTTGCGCTGTCGTTCTTCGTCTTCGCTTACTCGTCGCGTTTCGGGCAAATCTCGGTTCTGGCCTATTATGGCATGTGGCTGCCGCTGGTGGTGGTCGATTACCGGCGCGTGCTCGGCAATTATCCGCGCTATCTCTGGATATTCGCCTTCGGCATCTTGACGGTTCTGTCCAGTTTCTGGTCGGAAGCGGCGTCGGTGACCATGCGCGCCTCCATCCAGTATATGACGCATATCGTCTGCGCGCTGATCGCCATGCGGGTGATCTCCATCCGGACGTTGACGCGCGGGGCGCTGATCGGCATCGCCGTCGTTCTGCTCTATTCGCTGCTATTCGGCATTTATCTCTTCGATGCGCTGGATGGCACCTATAGTTTCGTCGGCGCTTTTTCTTCCAAGAACCAGCTCGGCTTTTATGCCTCGCTCGGCGTCATTTTCGCCGCCGCATCGGCGCTGGTGCTCAAGCAAAGGGGCGTCTGGCTGCCGATTGCCGGCGTCACCGGGCTCCTGTCGGCCTATAGCCTCCTTGCGTCCCAATCGGCCACATCCACTATTACCACGGCGGCGGTGGTCGCGCTCATCATCGGCTTCATTCCCATCGGCATGCTTTCGCCGGCGAACCGAAAGATGACGTTTTTTGTGCTGGGCGGTCTCGGCGCATTGCTGGCTGTCGCATCCCTGCAATTCGGCCTGCTGGACGCAATTCTCGGCATTTTCGGCAAGGATTCGACGCTGACCGGCCGAACTTACCTCTGGCAGCAGGGCATCGAGGCGGCGAAACAAACGCCGATCCTCGGCGTCGGTTATCAGGGGTTCTGGGTTGCGGGTTTTCCCGATGCCGAACGGTTGTGGAACGATTTCTTCATTACCGGCCGCAGCGGCTTCCATTTCCATAATACCTATATCGAAACCGTGGTGGAAAACGGCTTCGTTGGCATGCTGCTGCTTGGCATAGTGCTTTACGGAACGCTGCTCGGGCATCTGCGCTCGGTGCTGATGCGCAAGAGCGATCCGCAGGGCGTCATCCTGTTTGCGATCTGCGCCCTGTTTGTCGTGCGTTCCTTCGTGGAGATCGACATCATCTTTCCCTACCAGATCGGCTCGTTCCTGCTTTATTTCGCAGCCGGTAAACTGTGCCTTCCGGCAAGGGCTGCGGAGGGTAGCGTTCACCTGACTGGAGTTCGTGGCGGTTTCTCTCTCCGTCATTCCGGCCTTGGGCCGGAATCCAGCCAGCCCAAGTCCTTGGGCTGAAAGAACCCGTCTTCGCCGCGCGAGAGCCGCGTCGGCTGAATTCCGGCTCAAGGCCGGAATGACGTAGGCGAGGTGGTTCTAAAGATAATCCGCAGAGACATGCGGACTGGCATGGATGAAACTCCACATGTCCTTGCTGACCTCGACGATGTCGGCGATCGATTTTTCGAGCTGTCCGATTTCCTTCTCGTCCATGCGCTCCACCTTGCCGTAGCGCACCTGGCTGTCATCCTCCACCAGCCGCATGAGCTGCGTGCTGGCGATTTCGCCTTTTTCGTCGAAGGAATAGATGCAGTGATTATATTTGTTGCGCGTCTTCGCTTCCTTCTTCAGCCGCGCCATGATGGAGAGGATGGTCTTGCGGTCCTTCGCATCGGTGGAGGGAAGCTTCGCCAGGCGCTCGATCAGATCCATGCGCGCCCGCGTGGTGTTGAGCGTCAGGAACACGACGATGGCCGCTTCCTTTTCCACTTTCAGGAGATGGACGATCAGATAGATCATCAGGCTTTCCGTGTTGGTCCACACGTAATTCAGCCTGCCGACCAGCAGCAATACATCCGACATCGCCGCCATGCTGCTTCTCCCGCCCCGACGAAACATATTTGGATATTATATGCCGACCGCTGCGGAAAAGACAGTGTAGGTTACTGATATTTCTTCATCTTTCCTTGAAAGCACGGGACATGCTGTCGGAGATCGGCTTGGTCAGATATTCGAAGAAGGTACGCTCCGAAGTCTGGATCAGCACGTCGGCCGGCATGCCGGGCACGGGGTGGAAATTGTGAACCTTGGCGATTTCCTCGTCGGGTATCTGCACCCGCACGATGTAGACGTCCTTGACCTGAAGGCCGGCATTTTCCTCGATGCTGTCGGCTGAAACGTAAAAGACCTTGCCGTTCAGAACCGGTGTGGTGCGGCGGTTGAGCGCCGACAGGCGGATCGCGGCGGTCTGGCCCTCATGCAGCTGGTCGATGGAGGTTCTCAGCACCTGCGCCTCCAGAATAAGGGGCACATGAGCGGGCAGAATTTCCATGATCGGCTTGCCGGTGGTGATGACGCCGCCCGGTGTATGATAATAGGCGCGCACGACAGTGCCGTTGACGGGGGAACGGATGACGGTGCGCTCCAGCACTTCGGCGGCGCCACGCACCTGTTCACGCACGCTGTCGAGATCGGATTCGGCGGTTTCCAGCGCATCGAGCGCTGCCTGCTTGTTGGCGTTGACGGCAATGACCGCTTCCTGCCGGAACTTGGCGATTTCCGCCTCGCTCTGGTTCATTTCGCCGCTCAGCCGGGCGATGTCGCCCATGGCGTCGGCGATGGCGCGCTCCAGCGCCAGCATGTCGGTCTTGCGGATGACGCCGTCCTTGGCGAGCCGCTCCTTGGAATCGCGCTCCTGTGTCAAAAGCGCCAATTGCCGGTCGAAGGACTGTTTTTGGCCGTCATAGCCCGCATAGCGGAACTCCAGCGACCGGATATTCTTGTCGATCAGATTCATCTGCTCCTCAAGCTTGATGAGCTTGCTGTGGAACACGATGTTCTGGCTCTGGATGATGGAATTGATATCCGGATCGCCGGCTTCCTTCATGACGATATCCGGCACCTTGAAGCTTTTCGCGCCCTGGGCCTCGGCGCGCAAGCGCACCACGATGGTTTCGAGGCGAAGCCGCCGCAGCTGCAACATGCGCTCGTTGGCAAGCGCCGTCGTCTTGTCCAGCGTCAGAAGAACGTCGCCTTCCTTGACCGTGTCGCCTTCGCTGACCATCATTTCCTTGATGATGCCGCCTTCCAGATGCTGGACCACCTTGTTGTTGCCGGTGGCGACGAAACTGCCCTGGGCGATGATGGCGGAGGAGAGCGGCGCAGTGCCGGCCCAGAATCCGAAACCGCCGAAGGAGGCGAGCAGCACGGCAAGACCGATCGAGCTGTGCAGGCGGATGGAGCGCGGCACCTCGCTGTACCATTCGAGCTGGCCCTGGGGTTTGACTTCGGCAATGGCGTTTTTCTTTTTGAACATGACGGTTCTCAACCCTCGATCTGCGGGGACTGGTTGGCCTCGCGGCCATTGCCGGAAAGCGCCTTCAGCACGTCCATCCTTTCGCCGAACATGGCGACCGATCCGTCCTTCAGCACCATGATCTTGTCGACGCATTGAAGCAGCGCCGGCCGCTGGGTGATGGTGACGGTGGTGATGCCCTGTCTTTTGGCGTGCAGCAGCGCCTTGGCCAACGCCTGTTCGCCCTGCGTATCCAGATTGGAGTTCGGCTCATCCAGCACCACGAATTTCGGATCGCCGAAAAAGGCGCGGGCAAGTGCGATGCGCTGTTTCTGGCCGCCGGAAAGCGGTGCGCCATCGGCAGCGACCACGGTTTCATAACCCTGCGGGAAACCGGCGATCAGCTCGTGCACATCGGCCAGCACTGCCGCCTCGTAGATCTGCCGGTCTTCGATATCGTCGCGCATGCGGCAGATATTGGCTTTGATGGTACCGGGGAAAAGCTGCACGTCCTGTGGCAGATAACCGATGCTTTCACCGAATTGTCGCTGGTCCCAGTTGCGCAGATCCATGAGATCGAGACGTACATTGCCTGATGTGGGCAGAATGGAGCCCACCAGCATCTTGCCGAGCGTCGTCTTGCCGGAGCCGGAATTGCCGATGATGGCGAGCGACTCCCCCTTTTTCAGCGAAAAGGAAATGCCGTTCAAAATCACCTTTTTCTGCGGCGGCGGCACGAAGAGGATGCGCTCGACGTCGAGACGTCCTTCCGGGTTGGGAAGGCGCAGGCGAGGGAAGTTCAGCGGCGAATTGATGAGAAGCTGCTTGATGCGGCCATAGGAGGCGGCAGATTTGTTGAACTGGTGCCAGCCTTCTATTGCGCCTTCGATAGGCGCCAGTGCGCGGCCGGAAATGATGGAGGCTGCAATCACCATGCCGCCGGTCAGTTCGCCGGATAGCGACAGATGCGCGCCCCAGCCGAGCAGCGCCACCTGGGTAATCATGCGCGCCGCCTTGGAAACGCCGGAGAACATAATGTTGCGATCCTGCGCCGCCACATGCGATTTCAGCGAGCCGGCGGTTTCGCGGCCCCACATCTTCACCGCTTCGGGGATCATGGCGAGCGCATTGATGATCTGCGAATTGCGCGACATGGAATCGAGGTGGAAATTGGCGCGGCTCAAATAACCGGAAGCCTCTGAGAACTGTCTTGCGGTGAAGCGCTGGTTCAGCCAGGCGATGCCGAACAGCACGACGCAGCAGACCATGATGATGATGCCGAGATGCGGATGGACGAGATAGACCACCACGATGAAGAGCGGCATCAGCGGCGCATCGAGAAAGGCGATGAGCGTGCCGGAGGTGAGGAAGGAGCGCAATTGCTGTAGATCCTGCAAGGTCTGGTAGTCCTTGCCACTGCCATGCAGGGAGGCGCGGGCGGCGGCGGACAGGATCGGCGCGCCAAGCTGCACCTCGAGTTCGACGGCGGTGCGCATCAGGATGAAGCGGCGGATGGCGTCCATGAAGGCCTGCAGCAGAACCGCGCCAAGGACGGCGACCGTCAGCATCACCAGCGTATCCATTGAGCGGCTGGTCAGAACCCGGTCGGAAATCTGGAACAGATAAAGCGGGATGGCGAGCAGCAGGACGTTGATGGCGACCGTGAACAGCATCACCACCACCATGTTGCGCCGCACGGCGGCGATGCCCTTGGCAAGGCTTGCGGCGAAGTTGATCGGCTCGCTGCGTTTGTGAAAACCGCTCTGGCTTCCACCACCGCCGCCGCCACCACCGCCACCACCATTGTCCGTCGGCTCCTTGCCGCCGCCGCCCGTCACTGGCCGGCGTTCGTTTTCACGGATCGGTCCGTCATTATTGTCGATGGTCTTGACGAAAGGCAGGTCGGCATTGTCGATCTTGGCCTGCGGTTCCGGCGGGGAGGCAGGTTGCCGGTCCCGTTGAGGTGCCGGCCTTTCCGGGGGAACATCCCGCAACTGTTCCGTCTGCTCCGTTTTTGCATGCGGTTGGGAGAGAACTTGTGGGGGGGCGGTCTGTGCAGGGGAGGAAACTTCTTTTGCCGTCTGTTCCGCGCCGGATAATTGGCGCAGGTTTTCGACGGCTTCATTGATTGCTGAAATACAGGCGTCCGTCAGTTTGCTGTCTTCCGCATCCTGATCCAGCGGCAAGTCCAGCGAGCGTCCATCGGCAATGGTTTTTCTAGAAATATGATCCATTTTATATCGGTCCCCTCGGTGATCTAGCGGTGTTTGCGGTTCTGGCTGCGGCGGGGTGCGTTTGCAGCCCCGCCTGCCAGAGGTTACGCAACGACCGTCTGCATGACGTCGGCCGGATGGGCATTCGACCATGACAGGTCGTGACCGGCATTGATGACGCCATTGGATTCGTTTTCGATGGTGGCGGGATCGTCGTGAAGAAAGGCGATGACCTCGTTGGCCAGTTGGCCTTGCTGGGGTTGCGACGTGTCGTTTTCGATGATGCCGCCCTGTATCAGTATGGCATCGGAATAAACGCCGCCGGCGACATAGGTGGTGGAGCCGAAGCTGTCGTAGTCGACGATCTGCGCCAGATTGACCACGGCGTTGCTGCCGGTATCGATATGAACGGTGGCGTCCTCGTTATTTTCAAGAACCTTGGCGGCGGCCTGCGTCACATCGTCGGAATCACCCAGGACGCTCACCTGTTTTATGATGCTGACATCGTAGAGATTGCCGGTGATATAGAGGACGTTCAGACCCTCATAGCCGGCGAAATTGACGTCATGGGCAAGCGCATCCGGCATGTTGGGATCGCGCTCGTTGATGGCGTTCACCGTCTGGTTCATATAGTCCGGCATGGTTTCGAAACGATCGTTGCTGCCGACATTGTGAATGGCGGCGTCGTTCCACAGCAGGTTGTTGCCGGACTGGATGGTGGCGCCGTCCGGCGCATCGGGGTTGGCGCGCGCCCAGTCATTGTCGTAGAGCACGGCGATCTGGCTGATGATGTTCATGTCCAGCACATTGCCGC
Organism: Agrobacterium leguminum; assembly: GCF_015704895.1. GTDB lineage: Bacteria > Pseudomonadota > Alphaproteobacteria > Rhizobiales > Rhizobiaceae > Agrobacterium > Agrobacterium leguminum. The sequence continues at coordinate 126,868 of NZ_JADQWB010000007.1, forward strand.
CGACGATGATCAGGTCGTATTGCATGCCGATGCCGAGGAAATTCGCAATATTGAGCGCGGCGTTGCCGCCTGTCAGCAGGCTGACGGTGGCGCCGGAGGTCGTTATCGTCATCGTGTCATTGTCGCTGACGAACTGGTATTGCTCGATCCAGTGGACGAAGGAAACGTCGCCTTCCAGCACGCTGACGCGCCAGGCGGTCGGAAATATCGGCGGTTCGCCGTTTTCCTGGCTGCTGTTCTCCGTGTTTTCGGCGCCCGGATAGACGCTGCGCTCGAAGCTGGCGATATTGAAGGCTGCCGTCGCCGCCTGATCTTCCGACCGTGTGAAAACGGAGTCGATCTCGTCCCGGTCGCTATAGATATAGGCCTGAGTGATCGCGTCGATCTGGTGATAGTCGCCCATGACGGCGGTTACCGACGTCATGACGCCGGTATTGACCAGGGTGGCGATGTTGGCGACGACATTGGCGCCTGCGGCGACGTCGAGGCTGTTGCCGGCGGGGCTGTCCTCATGCAGCGAAACATCGCTCTTTTCCGGCTCTTCCGCCGGCTTGGCGATACCGCGATCGGGCATGTAGTCGTCGAGCATCGGCTTTTCGCTGGCTATCGAGCCATTGATGTAAAGCCCGTGGATGTCATTGCCGGCCAGAACGAAATCCTGATCCGCGCCGGTGCCGAGCGACGTCACGTCGTTTTCGCGGGCATGGTCGATATAGTCGTGCGCGGATTTGGCGAGCGCCTGCAGGGCGTCGTAACTGTCGGTGCGCTGGAAACCGGCAAAAGGCGTGAAGACGGACGCTTCATTGTAGAACTCGACGGTGCGCTCTGTGACGAAGCTGGTGTCGCGCCACACGTAGGGGCCGTCCGTCATGTTCAGATAGTCGTCGTCCTGAAGAATATTGACCTGCGCCACATGCGCGATGACCGAACCGGGACCGGTGTGAACCACCAGTTCATACTCCTCCTCAAAGGAAAGCCGGCCGGGAAAACGGAAATTGACGCCGGAAATATCGACAGGGATGGCATCTGCGAGCCGCTGCATGTCGTGTTCGACCATGCGCGCGAAATGCGGCTGCAGATAATCGAAATCATAATAGCCGGCGCGGTAGTTGACGCCGGGATCGTAGTCCTTGAGCGGAACGTCATAGTTCTTGTCGAGCAGCTTTGCTGCTTCATCGTCCGGCAAACGGTCCGGATCGGAATGCGCCGGGCCTTCGCTGTAGTTGGTTCTCAGGCGCGCTTCCTCGATCACCGTGTCGAACAGGCCGATGAAATGCGCAATCATGTCCGAAATCTTGTCGATATGCATTGGAGGTCCCTCCCTGATCATCGCGGCAGAGCCTTAAGGCTGCGGAGGGCACACGTCCTGGAGGCGGTGCTTCGTTTTACGCAACCCCGGTCCTTCAACCGCGAACTGCACCGGCGGGTGCCGGTGCAGCTCTTTTCGTCAAGAGGTGGTTATCAGGAGTGATCCTCACCGACATCAGACACATGCGAGTTACCGCCTGTGATCGTGACATCAACTGCGTTGGAGAGCATGTTGGCGCCCTGCACCAGTTCCAGATGGAAGCCGGAATTTGCAAGGATTGCCGATGCATCCGCAGTGCTGGTACCTGCTGCGTCGTCGCCTGCCTTGAGGTCCCATCCCTTGCCGTCGATGCCTTCGGCGCCGAAGGCGTCACCGGCATTGGCGCTCAGGTGGTTTTCCGCACCGCCATTCTGCATCTTGATGTCGTAGGCCTCATCCTGATCCGCCAGGTGGTTGGCCTGCACCATGCTGAAGCCGGTGTCGTTGCCATCGCCATTGAGCGAGCCGTTGAGGATATTGTCGACATCGAGAGTGAAGGAGAAGTCGTCACCCAGATTGAAGGTGAGGTCTCCGCCGGCGATGCCGAGATTGCCGACATCCTTGACGCCCGTGATGTTGCCGAAGTCGTCATCCGACTTGTAGAAACTGTCTGCGGAGTTGAAGCTGTCGGAGGTCGTCGTGGTCTTGGTGGAGGTGTCGTTGTCGGAATAGTTGGACGTCTTTGTGTCCGTATCCGTGATCGTTTTCACATTGGTGTCGTTGTCGCTGTACGACTTGCTTTCATAGCTCCAGTCGTAGTCGACCTTGATATCGGTGTTGGTTTCGGTGCTGGTCTTGGTGGTCGTGTCGTTGTCGCTATAGGACTTGCTGTCATAGCTCCAGTCATAGTCGTTGTCGCGATTGTCACCGTTATTGGCTTCAACATCGATCTTGGCGTCAACATCCACATTGGTGCTGTTGTCGCTGTTGTCGTTGTTGCGGTTTTCACCGTTTGCGGTGCCGACGTTGCTGTCTTCCACCTTGGCGTCATTGGTCGACGTGTTGGCGAAACCATCGGAAAGCGCGCCGATCTTGGTGATGTCGTCGTCGCTGCCGGATGCCTTGTGATCATAACCCATTTCGATTTCCTCCGAAAAAGCTCGGAGCAGCTTTCGAAATCCCTCTCATCTCAAACGGGATTTTTTCGCGCTTGCCCCGGGTAGCATGAAGATTGATGTTTTGCAGATGCACTCGGTACGCATCATCTGCGGTTCGGTAGTGGCCCGTGAGCGGGCTCTTTTCGTTCAGCCCTTGTGCGCTACTCGGTAAAACGGCGCACAAATCCGTTCCTCGCTCCATAAGGGGAGCGCGGTGGCTTCGTCTTTTCGCTTGCATGTTTTCTTGAAAAGGGACCGGCGTTTTTCAAACACACGTCAAGGCCGGAGGTGTCTTTCCATCGGCCGCCGTTCAGCGACGGTCAGACTGTGCCGCAGAAAAATCGCGCTTCCTAGATATCAATTCGGGCTAAACCTATCGGCGCTTTACCCGAATATATATGTCGCAGGCGGTTGTCCGGCGGGTCGTTTGGCCGGTTTGGCCTTAAAAAAACGCCGCTTCGCCAGGGCAAGGCGGCTTTTTTCGAGAAACATGGTCTATTTCGGTGGGAAAAGGCCTTTATCCCGAAAAGGAACAGGCTGCAGCGTGCTTCGCCGGCGAGCTATGTAAAGGGATATCAACTAAAAGTTATATTTTCCCGGAACGCAAAACCACAGCGAAAGCTTTTCCAATGTGATTGTTTTTGCAGCGGTTACAGAATGAATGATTCTATCTCGGCGTAACCTATTTTGTATGTCAATTGTAAAAAATAACCCGTTTGGGCCATTTATTTACACAGCTTTTCGTATTAGCGTGTGTTAATTAACGGGTAATTAATGATAGTTGACATGGCCTAAAGCGGAGAATCGCCCCCAAGTATTCAGGGGAAAGATAGCCGGCGGACAACAGACTGCACAACCAAAAGAAAGTAATGCGTAAGCGCTTGAGGGAGGCGTCAATGTTCATGGGAACGTCAGATTATGCGGCAAAACAAAAAAACGCCGTTGCTCCTATAAATGGAACTTTATTGGTCATAGCGGATCCGGACCTGTTTTCCGAGTGCCTCATGGAGGCGCTGGGCAAAAAGTTCCCCACATTCGCGGTGGTGAGCGTAAGGTCGTCGGCGGGCATCGAGGACGACTACGGTAACAATGTACGGCTGGTTTTGCCTTACCGGATGTCGGGGGATCGTCTTCATGCCGTTCTTTCGGAGGTTCGGGAAAAACATCCCGATGCGCCGATCGCGCTCGTCGTCGAAACCATCGATAAATTCGAGGAGCCGCTGAAAAGGCTGGTGGGAATGCGCGTCATCGATGGCGTGCTGCCGCTCAACCTCAGGCTCGATGTCTTCATGGCGGCCGTCGATCTGCTCATGAAGGGCGGGGAGCATTTTCCTGCTGCTCTTCTCGGCAAGCTCACGCCCTATTCGCCTTCCGTCAACAGCAAGAGCGTTCAAAGCAATGCCGTGATCGCCAACCGCGCCGATGCCCTTGCCGCAAGCAGGAGCGACGTGGCGGCGCTGACGACACGCGAGGTGCAAATCCTCGACCTGCTTTGCAAGGGAACGCAAAACAAGATCATCGCTGATCGGCTGCATCTGTCCGAGAACACCGTCAAGGTTCACGTTCGCAATATTTATAAGAAAATGAACGTGCGCAACCGCACGGAGGCGGCGTCGCGCTTCTTCAACAAAGATGAAGACACGACCTTCTCCGGCGGCTGGAAGAACTGAGCGTCAGGGCGGCTAGAGCCGTCCGGACGCCAGTTCCCTCCGGTATTTCTCCAGGAGGCTCAGGGCCTCAGGAAGCAGCGGGATTTCTGCCCGAATCCGCTCGGTGAGCAGATATAGGGAGAGGAGCCCGAGTAGGACTGCCGCGATACCGCGGGTGTGCCCGAGGCATCGGCAACAAGCGTAACGGCCGCGTTGCCGGTTTTTTGATAACCGTAGGACGCCTTCGCCGGAACGACCCTGCTCTTGGTCGTGGCGGTATTGGCCGACGCGGTCTTGATGAGAACGGCGTCTTCGACCACGGAACATGAGGCCGTCGCGAAGGTGAAGGTTACAAGTGCTGCGGCAACAAGCGCGAAGCGACAATGGCGGGCTGCTTTGCCGCTATGGGAATAAGGCATTTCATTCGTCATGTGTGTCCCCTGAAATCGACTGTCTGTCGCATCTCGCCGGGCGGTTTTGTTCCCGGTGGACCGAGCCTTACAAAACCAGGATAGCCCCGACTGGTTGAGCGAAGCTTGCGCTAATGCTCAATAAGAAAGGCATAATAGAGGCGTAGTTAAAAAGTATTAAATCAAGGGGCTATTTTGAGTAATTTTGGGTAATCAATTGTAATATTTTGATAAAATGAAGTTGACCTGTTTTCTGCTGCGCCTATCATGAAAGTTGAAATTTATCCGATCGAAATATTAAACCTCCAGAAGAAGTAAAAACCGGAGGATGATATTCAAGATATCGTACAATCGGGAGTTTGATCCAGTTTAGGTGAATCAGCTGCGCTGATTCCTCATGGGGAGGATTGTGTAATGCGTAATTTCGTTCCCAACGACCACGACAACGGCGTCACCATCTACTCCGAATGGAGACCTGGCCAACGCGTTCTCGTCAATGGCGGCGCCGGTTTTCTCGGTTCCCATCTTTGCGAGCGCCTGTTGAGCTGCGGTCACGAGGTGATCTGTCTCGACGATCTTTCGACCGGACGCACCGCGAATGTGGCGCATTTGCGGGATAATAAGCGGTTTTTGCTGGTTGAGCACGATGTGCGCAAACCCTATGACATCGATGTCTCGCTGATCTTCAACTTCGCCTCGCCGGCTTCGCCGCCAGACTATCAGCGCGACCCTGTCGGCACGCTGCTCACCAATGTCCTGGGTGCGGTCAATGTACTGGAAGTGGCACGCAGATGCGGTGCAACCGTCGTGCAGTCGTCGACATCGGAAGTCTACGGCGATCCGCACGTCAATCCGCAGCCGGAAACCTATTTCGGCAATGTAAATACAATCGGGCCGCGAGCTTGTTACGATGAAGGGAAACGCAGCGCCGAAACGCTGTTTTTCGATTATCACCGTAGCTTCGGTGTCGATATCAAGGTGGGACGCATCTTCAACACCTATGGGCCGCGCATGCGACCCGATGACGGACGTGTGGTTTCGAACTTCATCGTCCAGGCTCTGAAGGGCGCCGACATCACCATTTACGGCGATGGCAGCCAGACCCGTTCCTTCTGCTATGTCGATGACCTGATCGACGGTTTCCTGCGCTTCTCGGCCAAGCCGAAGGATTGCACCGGGCCGATCAATCTCGGCAACCCGAGCGAAATTCCGGTGCGGCAGCTCGCCGATATCGTTATCCGCATGACGGGTTCCCGTTCGCGCATCGTGCATCTGCCCGCCGCGATCGACGATCCGCAGCAGCGCCGCCCCGACATTTCGCGGGCAAAGGAACTGTTGAGATGGCAGCCGCGCGTGCCGCTCGAAATCGGCCTGGAAAAAACCATCGTCTATTTCGATGCGTTGCTGGCCGGCAAGACTGTGGCGGAGGCCGTATGAGATGCCCCGCACAATCCTCGTCACGGGCGGGGCCGGATTCATAGGCAGCCACATATGCAAGGCGCTGGCCCAATCCGGCTTCAAGCCCATCGCTTACGACAATCTCTCGACGGGTCACGCGGATTCGGTTCGCTGGGGTCCCTTCATCGAGGGCGATATTCTGGATCGCGGCCTTTTGAAAGCCACGCTGAAGGAGTTTTCGCCAGCCTTCGTCATCCATTGCGCCGCCAACGCCTATGTCGGTGAGTCCGTCGAGGATCCGCGCAAATATTACCGCAACAATGTCGGCGGCAGTCTTGCGCTGCTGGATGCCTGTCTCGACCAGAATATCGGCGGGCTGGTGTTTTCTTCCAGCTGCGCCACCTATGGCGTGCCGCCGCAATTGCCCATCCGTGAGGAAACGGCGCAAATGCCGGTCAATCCTTACGGGCGCACGAAACTGATCTTCGAAATGGCGCTCGATGATTATGCCGCCGCCTACGGTCTGCGTTTCGTGGCGCTGCGTTATTTCAATGCCGCCGGGGCCGACCCGGACGGTGAGCTTTACGAGCGCCATGAGCCTGAAACCCATCTGATCCCGCGGGCACTGATGGCGGCTGCCGCAAGGCTGCCGCAACTGGATGTCTTCGGGGCGGATTACGACACCAGCGACGGCACCTGCATTCGCGATTACATCCATGTCAGCGATCTGGCCGATGCCCATGTGGCTGCCGTCAATTATCTTGCCGAGGGCGGAGAGACGCTGCGCGTCAATCTCGGTTCCGGTCACGGTACATCGGTCGGCGATATCATCCGGGCGATCCACCGCGTGACGGGGCAGGAAGTTCCGGTCCATTTCGGCGCAAGGCGCGCCGGCGATCCGCCAGCCCTGTTTGCGGATATCAAACGTGCGGAAGAGACGCTCGGCTTTATCCCGAAGCGTTCGGATATCGACACCATCATCCGGACGGCAGGTCCCGGTTTCGGACTGGAGGTGCGGTCATGAAAGCCCATTCCACCCCTTCCGTTCCATCGGCCCGGGCAGTTGCAGTCGCCAGCGATTTGCGGATGCTGCCGGTCTTTGCCGGCTGGAACCGCACGGCCTATCTTCTCGGCATTGGCGGCTGGCTGGTGACGCTCGCTTATTTCTGGATCTGGTGGCTCGATCGCGATCGTGTCATCGACTGGCCCTATTATACCGTCGTTACGATGACGCTCGCGTGGATCACGCTTCTGCCATCCTATTTCATCTTCATCTTTCTGAACGCGAAGGTTGTCGACCGGCGCTCCCCTCTGCCACGGGGCAGGGTGGCGATGGTCGTCACCAAGGCGCCGTCGGAACCTTTCGCGGTGGTGCAGAAGACGCTGCTGGCCATGCTCGAACAGAAGGGTCTGGAATTCGACGTCTGGCTTGCCGACGAGGCTCCGGATGCGGAAACGCTGAAATGGTGTGGCGCGCACGGCGTTTTCGTTTCCACCCGACAGGGCGTTGCGGAGTATCATCGCAAGACCTGGCCGCGGCGCACGCGCTGCAAGGAGGGCAATCTCGCTTATTTCTACGATCACCACGGTTACGAGCGTTATGATTTCGTCGCCCAGTTCGATGCGGATCACGTGCCGGAACCGGATTATCTGCGCGAGATCATCCGTCCCTTTGCCGATCCGAAGGTTGGATATGTTTCGGCCCCGAGCATCTGCGACGCCAATGCCGGTGAAAGCTGGGCCGCGCGCGGCAGGCTTTATGCCGAGGCGAGCCTGCATGGCGCGCTGCAACTGGGTTACAATAATGGCTGGGCGCCTCTATGCATCGGTTCTCATTATGCCGTGCGCACGAAAGCCCTGCGGGAGGTCGGCGGCCTTGGGCCGGAGCTTGCCGAGGATCATTCCACCACGCTTCTGATGAATGCCGGCGGCTGGCGCGGCGTTCACGCCGTCAACGCCATCGCCCATGGCGACGGGCCGGTGACTTTTGCTGATCTCATCGTGCAGGAATTCCAGTGGTCGCGCAGCCTGATGACCATTCTGCTGCAATATTCAAGGCACTACGTGCCGAAGCTGCCGCCGCGGCTGAAGTTCCAGTTTCTGTTTTCGCAGCTCTGGTATCCGCTGTTTTCCGGCTTCATGGCGCTGATGTTCGTTCTTCCCGCCGTTGCGCTGATGCGCGGCGATGTGCTGGTCAATGCATCCTATCCGGCGTTTCTGGCGCATTTCCTGCCGGTTTCGCTGATCATGATCGTGTTTGCCTTCTTCTGGCGGGCCACGGGTGCATTCCGCCCGCATGATGCGAAGCTCTTCAGCTGGGAGGCCATGGTATTTCTGTTCCTGCGCTGGCCCTGGTCGCTGATGGGCGTGCTGGCGGCGATACGCGACACGATCCGTGGCGATTTCGTCGATTTCCGCATCACTCCCAAGGGCACGCAGGCAAAACCGCCGCTGCCGTTGAGGGTGGTCGCGCCTTACATTCTTCTGGCGGCGCTCAGCCTCGTGGCCATGGTTCTGGCGCCGCGTGAAAACGGGGCGGAGGGCTTCTTCGTCTTCGCCGCCATCAATGTGGCGATCTATGCGGGCCTTTCGGTGTTTCTGCTCATCCGCCATGCGATGGAAAACGGCTTGCCAAGGCTGCCGGCATTGCGCGGGGGAGCGACCGCCGCGGCCTGTTCGTTGCTGCTGGTGGCGGGCAGTGCCGTACAGCTCAGCTCCCATGCGATCGGCGGGCTGGAGGCCCTGTCGCACGGGCAGTCCTATGTCAGTTTTACCGAAACGCGGTTCACGGTCGCCGGTGCGGGCGTGGAAGGTGCGAGATCGGTGCGTCTGAAACTGCGCATTACCGTACCGGGACTGCGCGGACCGCAGGAAATGCAGGCGGAACCCATCGTGGCGCCGCCGCCGGCGGTGGCAACCGGAGAGATCATGCTGGCCGACAATAGGGTCGGACAATGAAGGAGGAGGCTGTGATGAAAACAACAATAAGCAAATGCGGATTCTCCGCTTTCGTACTCTGTCTTGCGGTGGTCGTGCCAAGCGCGGTCCACGCTGCAGGCGGCACGAAGACGCCGAAACCGCTCAGAACCAGCGAAGTCGTGGACATGTACTTCGACAAGACCTGGAAATGGGAAACGGGCGGTGGACGCTTCATCGCCCAAGACCGCAAATTCATCGCCGCAACGGAAGAAAAGGGCAAGAAGTCCATCGGTGAAGGCCGCTGGACCGTCGATGCCAACGGCACCCTGTGCATGCGCGCCACCTGGAAAAGTGCGGCAGGAAACGGCAAGGCCGATACCTGCTTCGACCATGGCCGCATTGGCAAGGTGCTCTACCAGCGCAAGCAGGGCGGGCCATGGTACGTGTTCCGGCACAACCCGCCACGCCCTGGCGATGAATTCCTCAAGCTCGTCCGCAAGGACGATGTCACGCCGCAGATCGCCGCTTACGACAAGGCGATGACGGCAACAAGGTAGGGAGTAAGGTGTCATGCAGATAACAAGAAGAAAACTTCTGTTCGCAGGTGGTGCCGCCGCAGCCTTTACCGCCGGCATGTATCCGGTGCTCAAGCTCGACGCACAGGGTGTCGCCCCCATGACGTCGACGGGCATGAAGACACTTGCCGACAAAAGACCGACATTGCATGCGGACGGCATCCGTTTCGGTGCCTACGATCCGCACGGCGATTTCACGGCCCAGACCGGGGTGGCGTCGGAACATCTGTTCCTGCCCTGGGAAGACGTGGATCTCGACAGTCTCGCACTTGCGGATGCCTACGCTCTGGAGCGCAAGCGCAACGTGCTGATCACGGTCGAACCCTGGTCCTGGGACGTTAACTGGCGGCTCACCTCCGACGAGTTGCGTCGCAAGGTAATGAGAGGCGACTATGACCAGAACATGCAGGCGATCGCCGCACGCATGTCGGCGATGAAAAGTCCGCTGATCCTGCGCTGGGGACAGGAAATGGAAGACACGTCCGGCCGCTTCTCGTGGTCGGGCTGGAACCCGCGTGATTACATCACGGCGTATAAACGCATGGTGGACATGACCCGCAAGGCGGTTCCCAGCGTCAAGGTGATGTGGTCACCGAAAGGTCTGGACGGTCTGCAGGCCTACTACCCAGGTGACAGCTATGCCGATCTGGTCGGCCTCTCGGTCTTCGGTCTTGAGGAATACGACAAGATCGAATATGGCGGACCGAAGACCTTCACCGATCTGCTGCGCAAGGGCTATGGACTTGTCGAAACCTTCAACAAGCCGGTCTGGGTTGCCGAACTGGGTTATGAAGGCGGCGATTCCTATGTTCGTCCGTGGATGAATGACGTGACGCTGAAACAGGCGGATTTTCCGAAGCTGGAAGAGGTCGTCTATTTCAACGACAAGGATGTTCATGCCTGGCCGCACAATCTCGGCAGACCGGACTGGCGCGTCGTGCGCCCGGCCAAGGCCTGATCGACGCCGAAAACCGGCGAGCGGCGATGCCGCTCGCCGGCGGTCCGATATTAGCTGGCCGTCGCCAGCACAGCCTCCGCCTCATATATGGCGCAGACGATGTGATAAAACGTGCTTGCCGGCGCCGGCTCGTCGAGCATCGGCCTGTCGGCCGGCCATTTGTCGAACCACAGGCCCTTGACCGGCGTGTCGAGGAAAGGCTGCAGCGCGCCGATGGCGCTGAGACCGGAGGCGAGGTAACGTTGCCGCTCCTCGCCGCTTGTGACGCTTGCAAGCCGCACCGAAGCCTTCAGCCATTCCGTCTGCGGCCATAACCGCGCCAGCCCGTCATGCACCGAAAAATCGTCGTAGAGGCTCATCACCGCCACCTTGCGGCGCGGGCAGATGCCGTAGGCCTCGCCGATCTCGAACAGCCGTTTTGCCTTGCCCATCGCTTCGTCGTTTCCACGCAGGCTGCCCCAGCGCACCAGAAGCCAGGCCCATTCGAACTGGTGGCCCGGCTCCATGATCCGGCCTTTGTCGCTGTCATGCGGTGTCCAGTCATGGGTAAAGAATTCGCGCAAGCCGCCATTGCCGCCATCGATGAAGCGGTTAAGCGCAAGATCGGCGATCTCGTCGGCCAGCGCCGACCACGGGCCGTCCGGGTCCTGCACCTCCCAGGCCAGCATCGCCTCGAAGAGATGCATATGCGGATTGGAGCAGAGCGGCGTGCGCGGCGGGTTCGCTTCCTCGAAGCCGGCGACCGGATGTCTGTAGTCGCGTTCGAGGATGGCAAGAATATCGAGCGCCCGGCCGCGCATCTCGTCCCGGCGCTCGGGAAGGCTTGCGGCGGCCTGTGCGGCGGCAAACAGCGCAAAGGCCTGATTGTAGAGATCGAAGGAGGGATCGATCAGCCGGCCGGTCTGGTCGGCAAGGTTGCCGTAAAGGCCGTTTTCAAGGCGATAGACCTTTTCGAACCAGGAAAGCCCGTGCAGGAGCGCGTCTTTCCACGGTCCCTGCCAGCCATGCTGGCCGGCGGCGGCGAAACAATAGGCCTGGCGCGGCTGCACACGGGCGCGGCGGTCATCGGAAAAAACCGGTTTGGCATCCTGGCCGAGACGTTCGTAAAAGCCGCCATCCGGCCGCGCCGAACCCGCCTCCCACCACAGGGGCAGGGCGTCCTCATCCAGCCATTTGCGTAATCTTCCGATCTCTTCGGCAAGCGTCTGCGCGATGCTCGGAAATTGCAATGTCATGCGTCAACTCTCTGTTTTTACAGTTGAATAAAAAGCGGGCCAATAAAAATACGTCATTATGGAGGCAAGTAGACCATGGGACATATTGCGCTGCAACCGTAAAATTATCGACCTGACAGGAAGCCAACCCCCGGCGGCGCGATTGGTTCCACCTTCTTCCATGGCGAACATGGGGCGGCAATGGTGATTCGCTAGCCATAAAGTGTCAGAAATTACAACGCAAATTTGAGATTGCTTATTCGTAGTCCTCACGTATTTCGTAACAATGGTCTGGTCATTAGTGATTCGGTCTCCTTTTAACCTGGGCGGCGTTGGGGAAATAAAGGGGCGTAAGGCAGTGAATTTTTCTGCCTATACTTCATTGCTGTTCTCCATTGCGGTTCTGTCGGGCTGCAATACTCCCGCGGGCGTTCGGTCCTTCGGGGGACCCCAGATGCTGTCACCTTCCGAGGCGCTGGTTTTCCCGCCGCCCGGTGGCCCCGAAATCGTGACCGTGGTCAACCGCACCTATTCCAACGCCGTGGCGCAGCAGGTCATCTTGCGCTCCGAGGCCGCAACGCCCGGGCAGAACTACATCAAGGCGGAGTTTTTCGGTCCGCAACAGGCCGGCGATACCGGTGGCGACGCTCTGGCTTTTTCCGGTTTCAGGGCATCTTCCGTCGCGCGGGAAATCCGCGCCGAGTTTCCGGGCGAAAACATCGCCATGTCGGCAAATTACCTGCAGAACGGTTATGGCGCGTTCTCCTATGCCGCCGGCAGCGGCCGTGGCGACGATACCTGCCTTTATGGCTGGCAGGACATACGCTCGCCGGAAAGCATGCGGCAGGATTTCCGCAATCTCGGACGCATCAAGGTGCGGCTGCGCCTTTGCCAGTCGGGCGCCAGCGTCGAGCGGCTGCTGGCGGTCATGTATAATTACACGATTACCGGCACCTATGCCTCGCCCAGCTGGAACCCTTACGGCACGCCGCAGGCAGTGGATAAAAATCTCGGACGGCCGGGCCATCCGGTCTATCCCATAAAGGCGGATGAGGTGCCGATGCGGCCCGGCGGCGAGGTGACCGCGAGCGTGCCGCCCCGGCCCGTTCGTCGCACGGCTGCCGTTGCACCGCCCGCCCAGCCGGAACCGCAGCCGCTTCCACCCGTTGCTGCAGTCAGTATCCCGTCGCCCGCATCGGCTGGCGCACCCCTCCAGCCTGCAAGGCCCACGGTGGCGGGCAGGCGCCTGGATGGTGTGCCGGCGGCTAGCGGTGGGCAACCGTCGCAGGTTCCGCAGGTATCCATTCCGTCGCCCGCATGTCTGTCCGGTTCGGGGGTGGCGTCAGGATGCAGGTGATCGCCGGAACCAGCGGGAAAGAGCGCGCCAAGGCGCAGATCGCAAAAATTCCGGGCCGAAATTCCGGGTGGGGAAGACAACGGAAAGTTTCTGGATGAGCAAGGCCATCACAATCATTGTCTGGTTACTTGTGTCGCTTTGCGTTCTGGCCATCGTCACGATGCCGGTCAGCCTGCAGACGCATCTGGTTGCTACGGCGATTTCGCTCATTCTGCTGGCGACGATCAAGAGCTTCAACGGGCAGGGGGCCTGGCGTCTGGTAGCGCTCGGTTTCGGCACGGCCATCGTGCTGCGCTATGTCTACTGGCGCACCACCAGCACGTTGCCGCCCGTCAACCAGCTCGAGAACTTCATTCCCGGCTTTCTGCTTTATCTGGCGGAAATGTACAGCGTCGTGATGCTGGCGCTCAGCCTCGTCATCGTGTCGATGCCGCTGCCGTCGCGCAAGACGAGACCCGGTTCACCCGATTACCGGCCGACGGTCGACGTCTTCGTGCCGAGCTATAACGAGGACGCGGAGCTTCTCGCCAATACGCTCGCAGCGGCCAAGAACATGGATTATCCGGCCGACCGGTTCACCGTCTGGCTGCTGGACGATGGCGGCTCGGTGCAGAAGCGCAACGCCAGCAATATTGTCGAGGCGCAGGCGGCGCAGCGCCGCCACGAGGAGTTGAAGAAGCTCTGCGAGGACCTCGACGTCCGTTATCTGACGCGCGAGCGCAATGTCCACGCCAAGGCTGGAAATCTCAATAACGGGCTTGCCCATTCGACCGGCGAGCTCGTGACCGTGTTCGACGCCGACCACGCGCCCGCCCGCGACTTCCTTCTGGAAACGGTTGGCTATTTCGAAGAGGACCCGCGGCTCTTTCTGGTGCAGACACCGCATTTCTTCGTCAATCCCGATCCCATCGAGCGCAATCTGCGCACCTTCGAGACGATGCCGAGCGAAAACGAGATGTTTTACGGCATCATCCAGCGCGGTCTCGACAAGTGGAACGGTGCATTCTTCTGCGGTTCCGCCGCCGTGCTGCGGCGCGAGGCGCTGCAGGATACCGAAGGTTTCAGCGGCGTCAGCATCACGGAAGATTGCGAAACGGCGCTGGCGCTGCATTCGCGCGGCTGGAACAGCATCTATGTCGACAAGCCGTTGATCGCCGGACTGCAGCCGGCCACCTTCGCAAGCTTCATCGGCCAGCGCAGCCGCTGGGCGCAGGGCATGATGCAGATCCTGATCTTCCGGCAGCCCCTTTTCCGGCGCGGTCTCTCGTTTACGCAGCGCCTCTGCTACATGTCGTCGACGCTGTTCTGGCTGTTTCCGTTCCCGCGCACCATCTTCCTGTTCGCGCCGCTGTTCTACCTGTTCTTCGACCTGCAGATTTTCGTGGCCTCGGGCGGCGAGTTTTTGGCCTATACGGCGGCCTATATGCTCGTGAACCTGATGATGCAGAACTATCTCTACGGCAGCTTCCGCTGGCCGTGGATTTCGGAACTTTACGAATATGTGCAGACGGTTCACCTCCTGCCCGCCGTCGTTTCGGTGATTTTCAATCCCGGCAAGCCCACCTTCAAGGTGACGGCGAAGGATGAATCCATTGCCGAGGCGCGGCTTTCGGAAATCAGCCGGCCGTTCTTCGTCATTTTTGCGCTGCTGCTGGTGGCGATGGCCTTTGCCGCTTGGCGCATCTACAGCGAGCCTTACAAGGCGGATGTCACGCTCGTGGTCGGCGGCTGGAACCTGCTCAATCTCATCTTCGCGGGCTGTGCGCTCGGTGTCGTTTCCGAGCGCGGCGACAAGTCGGCGTCGCGGCGCATCACGGTCAAACGGCGTTGCGAAGTCAAGCTCGAGGGTAGCGACGCCTGGGTGCCGGCTTCCATCGATAACGTGTCGGTGCATGGCCTGCTGATCAATCTCTTCGACAGCGCGACAACCATCGAAAAAGGCGCGACGGCCATCGTCAAGGTCAAGCCGCATAGCGAGGGCGTGCCGGAAACCATGCCTGTCAACGTGGTGCGAACGGTGAAGGGCGAGGGTTTCGTCTCGATCGGCTGTACCTTCTCGCCGCAGCGCGCCGTCGATCACCGCCTGATTGCGGACCTGATCTTCGCCAATTCGGAACAGTGGAGCGAATTCCAGCGGGTGCGTCGCAAGAACCCCGGCCTTATCCGTGGTACGGCCATCTTCCTGGCCATATCGCTTTTCCAGACGCAGCGCGGCCTTTATTATCTGGTCCGAACGCTTCGGCCTGCTCCCAGAGACGCCAAACCTGTCGGAGCGGTAAAATGACCGGCCGTAAACCCATCCGGGATTCTCTGGCAATGTTGATATGGGGGGCCGTCGCCACGGGTGCTGTGGCGCAGTCCTCCCCCTTCGACATGTCGCCGGAACGGCCCGCCCAGACGGCTCCGACACCCGTGCCGCCGTCCGCCGTTGCGCCTGCCGCGCCGCGTCAGCAGCCACCTGCCCAGATGCCGGCCCAGACGCCGTCTCAGCCATCCGCCCCGCCGCCATTTGCGGTTCAGCCCGCGCCGCAGCCGCAACAGCGCCCAGCCGTTCCGTTGCCGCCGCCGGTTGCGGCTCCTCCGAGTCAGGAAGGCGCAAGACCTCTTCCGGCAACAGCTCCGTCGCTCAACGCCGACAGTCGCCGCCGATACATCCTGCCCTATGAAAAGCTCAGTCTTTCCGGGGAGATGGACCGGCGGCAATGGAGCATCTATCTGACGCCGGAGCAGGTGAACGCCGCCGTTTCGCTCAATATCGGTTATCAGAACGCTATCGTGGTTGCGCCGGAAAGCTCGAATTTTCAGATCAGCCTGAACAATGTCGCGCTGGATCCGGCGCGTATCGAAGCGCCCGACAGCGAGGGCAATGTCTCCTTGAAGATACCGCCCGGCGTCTTGCAGGTCGGCTCGAATGTCGTGAGACTGGGCGTGCAGCAGCGCCACAGAACCGATTGCACGATCCAGTCCACCTACGATCTGTGGACCGATATAGACCCTGCCAATACCTATATCGGCTTTAATGCGGATGTCGCCGGAAGCTTTGCCAATATCGACGATATTCAGGCAACGGGGCCGGACGGAAAGGCGATGACGTCGATCGAGATTGTCGCACCGGCGCTCGCCAATCCGGCATTTGCGGATTCTCTCCTGCGTCTTTCACAGGCGCTGGCGCTCAGAACCCAGATGCCGAACCAGACGATCCGTTTCGTGGCCGCTCCTTCCGCTGAACGCAAGGCGGGCACGCTGACGGTCTTCGTCGGCACCGCCCGCGAGATTGCCGGAATTGCCGGAACGCTGCCACCCGAGGCTTCAGCGGGCGCTTTCGCCGGCTTTGGCACCGCCGCGCCGGGCGGTCTTTCGCCGCTTTTCGTCAGCGGCCCCACCCCGCAGGCGGTGCAGGCGGCAATTGAGACGCTGTTTTCGTCGATATCGCGCACACCCGGTGCGCAGAGAACGACTTTTTCGACCCGCAACTGGCATGCGCCGGATGTGCCGCTCGTCATGTCGGATCGCCGTATCGCGCTTTCCGAACTTGGTTTCGAAAGCACCGAATTTGGCGGCCGGCGTTTCCGCAACGAATTTTACGTCGGCATGCCAGCCGATTTTTATGCGTCCGCCTATGGTGAGGCGTCGCTTCTCCTCGATGCCGCCTATTCGTCGCAGGTATTGCCGGGCAGCCATGTCGATATCTACGTCAATGACCAGATTGCCTCGACCGTGCCGATTTCCAACAATGGCGGCGGCATTTTCCGGCATCTGCCGATCAATGTGACGATGCGTCATTTCAAGCCCGGGCCGAACAAGGTGACCATCGAGGCAGTGTTGATGACGGCGCAGGATCAGGCCTGCGCGCCGGGCGCACCCGCCAGCACGACGCCGCGTTTTGCATTGTTCGACACATCGGAACTTCATATTCCGGACTATGCGCAGATCGGCCGCAAGCCGGATCTTGCCGCGATGGCCGGGGCCGGACAGCCCTATCGGACCGGCGGAGCGCCTGTTGCCCTGTCGCTCGACCGTTTCGACACCGATACCATGTCTGCGGCAGCCACGCTTATCAGCCGGCTGGCAAGCGTGGCGGGGCATCCCATCGACATCGAGACTGTTGCTTCGCCACTGGTGATCGGCGATCGCGACGCGCTGTTCGTCGGCACGATTTCGCAATTCCCGCAGGCATTGATCGGCCAGTTCAATCTCGTTCCTTCCAGCCAGATATCCTGGAAAATGGGAACCGGCGTTCAGCCGCCCGCCCAGAGCAGCGAGACCCTTTTCAATGACTGGCGCGAGCGGGTGGACGGCGGTGTCTGGGAGGGGCAGGTGTCTTCTCTCGAGGAATGGATGAAGCGGAATTTCGACCTGAGCTCGGATACGCTGCGCTTCCTGCCGGCCGCCGAGCAGCTCTATGCGCCGCCAAGCAATGTCTCCTTCATGCTGGCTCAGGGACTTAGCCCCTCCGGCGAAGGGGTGTGGACGCTTGCCACTGCACCGACGTCCGCGGAACTTCTTGACGGCATGGCGGCGATGACGCGGGAAAACCGCTGGCGCGGTGTCACGGGACGTGTTGCCGCTTACGATGCCGCTGCCGAAAAGCTTGAAACGGTGGAGGTGGAACGGCCGTATTTTTACGTCACGCGGGCGTTTTCCCTTTCCAACTGGAGGCTGGTCGCCGCCAACTGGCTGTCTTCCAACGTTCTTTCCTATTCGCTGGCGTTCATCGGTTTCGTGTCTCTTCTCGGCCTCGCCACTTTCACGATGCTGCGTATGATGGGACGGCATCGATGAAGAACGGGATCTCGAAACTGGCCGGCATTTTCTTCCTGTCCATGATGACGGTGATTGCAGGTATTTCCGTCAGCCGCGCCGCTTCGGTTTCGCCGGAGGCGTGGTCTGCCTATAAAGGCGCGTTTCTCGATCCCGGCGGCCGTGTCATCGATACCGGCAACGGCAATATCAGCCACAGCGAAGGCCAGGGCTACGGCATGTGGCTTGCCGTGCTTGCCGACAACCTGTCCGATTTCGAGCTGATCTGGAGTTTCACGCGCACCGAGCTTTTGGTGCGTGACGACGGGCTTTCCGCCTGGAAATGGGATCCGCGCACCAGACCACATGTAACCGATATCAACAACGCCACGGATGGCGATATTCTGATCGCCTATGCGCTGGCGCTGGCGGCCGGGCAATGGAACCGGCAGGACTATGCCGAAGCATCCGCGGCCATCGCATCCGCCATTCTCAAGAAGACGGTGGTGCAACGCGGCGGGCGAACGCTGCTTCTGCCGGCGGCCAGCGGTTTCGACGAGGATGACCGGGAGGATGGGCCAGTGGTCAATCCTTCCTATCTGATTTTCGAGGCCTTTCCGGTGCTTAATCTTGTTGCGCCATCGCCGCTTTGGAAAGCGCTTGCCGATGACGGTGTGGCGCAGATCGGCACATTCGCTTTCAGCGATAGAAAACTGCCGGCCGACTGGGTATCGGTGAAGACGAAGCCGCAGCCGGCATCGGGCTTCCCGCCGGAATTCGGCTATAATGCGGTGCGCATACCGCTTTACCTCGCAAGGGCGAATATAGGCTCGCCGGAGCTGCTCGCCCGGCTGAAAGGCGGCATGACGCTGGAAAGCGGCGCTGCCGGAATCTTCGATCTGAAGAACGGAGCGGTCAAGGATGTCCTGTCCGATCCCGGTTATCGCATCATTCCGGCGCTTGCGGCCTGTATCGGCGGCGGGCCGGCCGTTTCCGCCGAACTTAAAAACTTCCAGCCAACACTTTATTATCCTTCCACATTGCATCTTCTGGCATTGTCGTTTCTGGCAAGGAATAACGGGGAATGCCGATGAACAAGCCACTGTCGACCTCGGCTCTCATTCTGCTTCTGATAGCGCTCGCTGCCTTCCACTGGCGCGACAGCATTCTCGGGCGGGTGTCGGACGTGCATACCTCCGCGGTCGGCGACAACCGGGCGGTACAGCGTGTTTTGCCGACGGCGGCCAATCCGGCGCAGATCAACGCTTTCGTCAAGAACCGTGAAATGGCGCAGGTAACGCAGCCCGCGACACCGCCGGTCACTGTGCCGGCGACCGACCCCTTGCCGGTGACGCAGGCTGGCGGGCAGACGCCGCAAACACAGACGGCGCAGGCGCCGGCCCCTCGTGCCACCCAGCCTGCATCGGCCGATATGCCCGAGGTCGATCTGAGTGCGTTGCGCTATTTCGCGGCGAGGGGCGATACGCAGCGTCTTCAGGCCGAAATCGCGCGCCTGCGCACGCTTTATCCCAACTGGACGCCGCCTGCCGATCCTCTTGCCATTCCCGAAAACGGCGATCCGCGGCTTGATGCCATGTGGCAGCTTTATACCGATGGCCGTTATGCCGAAGTGAGGAAGGCGATTGCCGACCGCCAGCAGGCGGAGCCCGGCTGGCAGCCGCCCGACAATCTGACGGGCATGCTTTCCCTTGCCGAAGCGCGCCAGCGGCTCGTCAATGCTTCCGATCTCAAGCAATATGCGACAGTGGTGGATACGGCCGCCAATAATCCCGGCCTGCTGACCTGCGGCGAGGTCGATGTGCTGTGGCGGGTTGCCGATGCTTTCGCCAATACCGACCGGATGGGACGGGCGCGCGACGCCTATCTCTACATCCTCAACAATTGCACGGTCGCCAGCGACAGGCTCGCCACCGTGCAGAAGGCATCCGCGCTTTTGCCGGCGGAAATGATGGACGAACTGCTGGCCAAGGAAAAACCCGGCGCGGACGGCCAGCTGGAATTCGAGCCGGTCAAGAACGATCTTGCCCGTCAGTTCGTGGCCAGGGCAGGGGAGAAGGAGGGCGTCGCCGTTCCCTCGGCCTATGTGATGCGGCTTCAGCGGCTTGCCGAGACCGACAAGCTTGCAAGCGACGCTCTGCTGCTCGGCTGGTACAATATCCGGCAGAAGAACATGGCGGAGGCGGAGAAGTGGTTCCGCAAGGCGCGGGAAGAGGAAGACAGCGCATCGGCCTCGCAGGGGCTGGCGCTGGCGCTGATCGACCGTAACGAGCCGCGTGAGGCCGAGGACGTCATGTATAAATGGCGCAAGGCATCCGACGATGCGCTTGCGACCTATCTCGCCGCGACGGCCAATCTTCTCGCGCTGGAGCCGCCGGTCGTTCTGCCGCCGGAGGTGCTGCAACGTATCGCCGCCGAAACGGTGGCGCGCAAGGATGCGGCGACGGCGCAGCAATTCGGCTGGTATTCGCTTGCGTTCCGGCAGACGCCGCTTGCTTTGCAATGGTTCAGCACGGCCCTTGGCTGGAAACCCGATGATGAGCCATCGGCTTACGGCATGGCGGTCAGCTATCACGATCTTCGCAATCTCGCCGGTCTGCGTGGCATCCAGCAGCAATGGGGAGGCCGTTCGCAACGTATCGCCGATGTCGGAACGGCGCGCATGGTGGACCAGTCCGGGCAGGCGGTTGCTCCCATAACAGCGCCGCCGGTTGTCGCACAGGTGACGGCTTCGCCCGTGCAGACCAATGTACCGCAGGGCGAGACGGCGGTGGTCTATAACCCGCCTGTCGTTCAGCAGCTTGAACCTTCGCGCAAGCAGGCGCGCCGCCCCGTGCAGGTGCAAAGGGAAACCAGCGCCGCATCGCGCCCGCGTTTCTGCGCGGCCTATCCCGATCCGCAACGTCTGCCGCCACAGCAGGCGCTCGATCTCGGCTGGTGCCTGATGGAGACGAACCGGCCGGCGGAGGCTCTCAAAGCTTTCGAATCCGCGATTGAAAGCGGTCAGTCCAATGTCAAAAGCGACGCAGCCTATGGCCAGAGCCTTGCCTATCTGCGAATGGGCTTGACGGACCATGCAGCCGTCTCGGCGACGAAATCGCGTATGGATCGCCCACGCGCGACTGAGTTGCAGGTCTCGATCCTTGCCGATCGAGCGGTCTCCGCATTCGGGTCAAAGCGATATGCCGAAACGCTTCTCCTGCTCGACCAGCGGGCGCGGCTGGCGGATGAGCGCACGGACCTGATGGTGCTGCGCGGTTATTCCTACCTCGCCATGCGCCGTTATGGTGAGGCCGCCCAGATTTTCGAAAGCCTGACGGCTATCGGAAACAAGGATGGCATCCGGGGGCTGGCTGCGGTGCGTGCCGCCCGGCCGAGCAACGGTCCCCAGGGCGGCTGATGGGTGGCTGGATATAGCCGCGGCCGCTGCTATCCCGCGTCGGTGAGGTTGCGGATGATGCGCATGAAGATGCGCGCGCCGGTGCCGATCAACGCATCCGGAAAGTCGTAATCCGGATTGTGCAGGTTGGGATA
Source organism: Agrobacterium leguminum (assembly GCF_015704895.1). Classification (GTDB taxonomy): domain Bacteria; phylum Pseudomonadota; class Alphaproteobacteria; order Rhizobiales; family Rhizobiaceae; genus Agrobacterium; species Agrobacterium leguminum. The sequence goes on from NZ_JADQWB010000007.1 coordinate 148,085, forward strand.
GTCCCGGCCTGCGCCGAGAAAGAACATCGCCGATGACGAAACGGCGCGAAAGCGGCCGAAATCCTCGGAAGCCCGCATGGGCAGACCCTCCGAACCGTGGGAGATTTTCTCCTCGTCCAGCGCACGCCGGATATGCCCGACCGCGTCAGGCGCATTTTCGCAATGCAGGAAAATATCGTCATAGGTGATGTCGAGCGTCAGCTTCTGTTCGTCCGCCACCTTCTTAGCCAGCGTTTCCGCAGCCTCGCAGAGTTTTTCCATCCGGTCGTCGGTCAGTGTCCGGAGTGTTGCCCAGATTTCAGCATCGGCCGGGGAAATTCCGAAGGCGGCTTCGCCCATCACGGCATGGGTGATCGTCACCATCGAAAAATCGGGTTCGGGCGGGAAACCGGAGCCCAGTTCGGCCAAGGCCGGCATCAGCCGGGATATTGCCCGCATCGGCGAAATGCCATGTTCGGGCGAAGACGCATGCGCCGTCTTGCCGGAAAGGTGGATCTTGACCCCGCGCGACGCGCAGTTGACCGGTCCCTCCACGACGCTGACATGGCCGAAAGGCAGGCCGGGCAGATTATGGAGCGAAAAGGAATAATCCGGCTTTATCTGCCCAAAGCGCGGGTCGGCGAGAACGGCGGCGGCGCCCGCGCCGGTTTCTTCCGCCGGCTGGTACAGAAGGATGACGCGGCCTGTCGCAGGCCGCTGCCGTGAAAGGCCGAGCGCCAGCGCCGTCAGAATGGTGGAGTGGCCATCATGACCGCAAAGATGGCCCTTGCCGTCGGTGCCGGAGCGGTATTCGGCGTCACTCTTTTCGTGAATGGGCAGGGCATCGAGTTCCGAACGGATCAGGATCGCCGGGCCGCTTTTGCCGCTGTCATAGACCGCAGCCACGCCATGGCCGCCGAGATCGGCGAAAAGCTGATCGGGCTGCGCCTGCTCGAGGAAAGCGCGGATGCGCCGCGCCGTTTCCTTCTCCTCGCCGGAAATTTCCGGATGACGGTGCAGATCATGGCGAAGCTCAATGAGATCGAGCATGTCCTTGTTGGTCAGAAACATCAAAAATCCTTGCAAGTCGTCCGGCCGGTTTTTCCCGCCGCAACTTACAGGGCGTTGCCTTTAATGCAAAACCTTTGGCGGGTGCCAGCGTTTGCCCGCCGCTTTCGGCTTGATGGCGAGCGTGACGACATCGGCTGGCAGCGGAACCTTGGCTTTTGCCACTTCCAGCCGGGCAAGGGCTGCACGGGCCTTTTCCGCATATTCCAGATGCGCCGCATCGTCCGAATGGTAGTGCTGCAGCCTGTCGAGGATTTCCGCACCTTCCATCGTTCTTTCGGCGGCAATCAGCGCTACGGCACATTTGTAAAGCGCTTCCCGGTGGAAGGGCGCGCGATTGGTCACCTGACGGAAGGCCTCGGACGCCTCATGGTAATGCTGCTGCGCCAGTCGGGCCTCGCCGATACGCAGCCACAGGACGACGGGTTCCTGCCCGGCGGCCAGAAGGCTTAGAAAGGCGATTTCGGCCTCCCGGAATTCGCCCCGGTCGAACAACAGATTGGCGAGCCCGAATTGCGCGCCGAGATGGTCCGGTGCCGCAGTCAGGACCTGCGCGAAGGCAATATTGGCGGCCGCCTTCTGCCCGGTCTTATAGAGTTTGAGGGCCTGTTCGTAGACAAAACGGATGCTGCGCGGGTGAAGCGTGCCGCCGAGATTGTCGCCCGAGCGGGTGCGGAACAGCGTGCAGCTCAGCTTCTGCTCCTCCGGCCCGAAGAAATATTTGTAAGGTTCGTTGCCGCGCAGGAAATCATAGGTTTTGAAACCCTGCTCGATTGCCCTGCGAATGCAATGGCCATGCAGCACGAGGCCGGGGGAAGGGGTCTTCCAGTTCTCGTCGCGGCCGGTAATGTAGAACAGGACCGATTTCTTCTGGCGGTCGATGATATTGGCGAGCGCGCCTAGCGGCTGGTCGCCGAACCAGAGTACCGGCACTTCCAGATCGCCACGGATATAGACATCCATCAGCATCTGCCGTGTCGCGCCGATCAGGAGTTCCGTGCGTTCCTTGCCCTTGTGCGGCGCCCAGCGGATGCGCCAGAAATCGAACAGGATGTCCATGTCCCGCTTGATTGTTTCCCTCGTTGCAAAGGTGATGCGATATTCGTCGCCGCCCTCCACTTTTCTCAGGAAACGCCTGAGCTTCTGCCGGGTCTGACTGCTCATATGGCTGTCGAGATAGCCGTCGAACGTCTCCGGCAGGGCCACCACCGGGCAGATGCAATTGTTGATGTTGTAGGGGTTGGTCGGCATGTTGTCGCGAAACATGACGAGCGGACCCTGAAGTGCGCGGATCATCGCCTCGCGGCGTTCCGGCGGGCCGGAAAGATAATCGAGCTTCAGCTCGGTCCAGTTCTGCTGGCGGATATAGGAACAGAAACCGGCGACTGCGTGATTTTCATAGTCCGGCAGGGTGATGAAACCGGTGTAATCCGCCGCCGCATTGCCGGCCATGACGATGCTGTCGTGGAAGCGTCCGGTTTTCTTGTCCGGTTCGGTAACGATGCGCAGCGGGAAAAACGCCACATAGGGCGAGCCTTCCGCCCGTTCGCGCAGCGCAAGAATGAACCAGCGCCTGCGGCGCGGCATATAGTCCCTCAGCCACCCCCAGGAGAGGAAATGCCGGGCATGGGGATCGGCCATGAACACCGCATCCCAGTTTTCGCGGATCGCCTCGAAGCCGGCGTCCGTGTCGATGATATCGATACGCATTCGTCCCCCTCCCAATACTGATCACACATTCGGGAGGCTTCATTTTATGGGTAAACGGTCGGCTTCAAATATTCCCTTCGGGTGAAAGCCATGCATCAAATGGGATTAACCCGTCGCCGATCCGCCATCGCTGCGCCGCGACAAAAAAGACCTTGTCAGCCGGTGGCAGCGCTCTAACATGCGGGGCTGAATGCGCGGCCGGCTCAACGGTCCGCATGGCACAGGAGTTCTCATATGGCTGTTCCTTATATGCTTCTGACCGGCGCAAGCCGCGGAATAGGGCACGCCACCGTCAAGCTGTTTCAGGAAAAGGGCTGGAGAATTCTCACCGTATCGCGGCAACCTTTCTCCGAGGAATGCCGTTGGCCGTCGGCGCGGGAGAGCCATATTCAGGCCGATCTGGAGGACCTGTCCCGCATCGACGATCTGGCGGACGAGGTGCGTTCACGCCTGCCGGAGGGAAAGCTTGCGGCGCTTGTCAACAATGCCGGAATTTCGCCGAAGGGCGAGGGCGGAAGCCGTCTCGGTGTCATGGATACGACGGCGGAAATCTGGACGCGGGTGCTGAACGTCAATCTCGTTTCGACGGCGCTGCTTGCCCGCACGCTTTTGCCGGAACTGGAAGCGGCAAAAGGCTCCATCGTCAACGTCACATCGATTGTCGGCTCACGGGTGCATCCTTTTGCCGGCGTGGCCTATGCCACCTCGAAGGCGGCGCTCGCGGCGCTGACGCGCGAACTGGCGCATGAGTTCGGCCCGCGCGGCGTGCGCGCCAATGCGATTGCGCCGGGCGAGATCAACACCGCCATCCTCTCCCCCGGAACGGCGGAGCTGGTGGAAGCCCAGGTGCCGCTCGGGCGGCTCGGCACCACGGCCGAGGTGGCGCAGACCATCTATTTCCTGTGCTCGGAACAGTCGAGCTACATCAACGGCGCGGAAATTCACATCAATGGCGGCCAGCACGTCTGACACGCCGAGCATCAACCGAAAATGGAGCCTTCATCGATGACCATCCTGCCGAATTCCGTCGAGGCACGCGATATCGCCTATCAGATGCATCCGAACGTCAATCTGCGCAAATTCGAAAAGACCGGCGGTCTGGTGATCGAGAGCGGCGAGGGCATCTATGTCACCGACAGCAGCGGCAAGCGCTATATCGAGGCGATGGCGGGGCTGTGGTCCGTGGCGCTCGGCTTCGGTGAACAGCGGCTGGTGGAAGCGGCGACGAAGCAGATGCAGAAGCTGCCCTATTACCACACCTTTTCCTACAAAACGCACGGCCCGTCGGTCGATCTCGCCGAGCTGCTGATCGAGCTTTCACCGGTGCCGATGTCCAAGGTGCATTTCACCTCCTCCGGCTCCGAGGCCAACGATCTGGTCGCCAAGATGGTCTGGTATCGCTCCAATGCGCTGGGCAGACGAGACAAGAAGAAGATCATCGGCCGCATCAAGGGGTATCATGGTGTGACGATTGCCTCGGCCTCGATCACCGGCCTGCCGCGTAACCATGAAAGCTTCGACCTGCCGCTGGACCGCATGTTGCATACGGCCTGCCCCTCCTATGTGCATTTTGGAAAGGAAGGGGAAAGCGAGACGGATTTCACCGTGCGTATCCTGAAGGAGCTGGAAGATCTGATCCTGCGCGAAGGCCCGGAAACCATCGCCGCTTTCTGGGGCGAGCCGGTAATGGGCGCCGGCGGCGTTCTTTTGCCGCCGGAAGGTTATTGGGAAGGCGTACAGGCGATCCTGAAGAAATACGATATTCTGCTTGTGGTGGATGAGGTGATCTGCGGTTTCGGCCGAACCGGCAAGATGTTCGCCTGCGAGACCTACGGCATCAAGCCGGATGTGCTTGTCGTCTCCAAGCAGATTTCGTCGTCCTATATGCCGCTTTCGGCAATCATCATGAATGACAATTTCTACCAGCCGATTGCCGATGAATCTGACCGTATCGGCTCCTTCGGCCATGGGTACACCGCCTCCGGCCATCCCGTCGCAACAGCTGTGGGGCTGGAAAACCTGAAGATCATTCAGGAGCGCGATCTGGTCGGCAATGTCGCCCGGCTGGAAGGCAAGTTTCTCGATCATCTTAAGGCGCTCGCCGATCACCCGCTCATTCATTCCTCGCGCGGTATCGGCCTGATCGGCGCGCTGGAGGTGAAGCCATGGGAGGGCATGAAGCCGGGCGATACCACGCTCGCCCTTGCCGCGGCCATTGAGGAGGAGGGTGTCATCACCCGTCCTATCGGTGAATCCATTTGCTTCTGCCCGCCGCTCATCATTACGGCCGAACAGCTGGACGAGCTGTTTGCCGGTGTGAAGCGCGGTCTCGACAAGGTTGCGGCTGCCCGAGGCTGACGACTCCAGCGATTGTGCCGGCCGGTTTATCCGGCCGGCCTATCCCCGATAGGCCACAAGCACCGCGCCGCAGGCGATCAGCACCACGCCGAGCCAGTTGGGCAAAGACAGCCTTTCCCCCAGAAACAGCACCGCAAAGACGGCGACAAACACGACGCTCAGCTTGTCGATGGGCGCGACGCGGGCGGCGTCGCCGAGTTTCAGCGCCCGGAAATAACATATCCACGATGCGCCGGTGGCCAGACCGGAGAGCACGAGGAACACCCAGGTTTTACCCGAGACGGTGGAAGGCTGCTGCCAGTTGCCGGTGATGTAAACCATCAGGCCGGCGGCGGCGAGAATGACGACGGTGCGGATGAGAGTGGCGAAATCGGAATTGATATTTTCGACGCCGATCTTCGCAAAGATGGCGGTCAAAGCTGCAAAGGCCGCCGATAGCAGCGCCCAGAATTGCCAGGCCAGAAACAGGTTCTTCATGCCGCCACTCCGCTTATCGCATTTGTTCCGCTTCGGCTCTACCGCATCTTCCGGCCGATAAAAACCCCGTTTGGTGGGCGCGAGCCTGAACGATGAAAGCCCGGCGCATCCAGTCGATGCGCCGGGCGTTCCATATGTGCCTGCCCGGAGAAACCGGAACAGGCCGGACCTTGGGAGGTCTTATTATTCGGCGGGCTGCACCGAAACCGGAAGCTGATCCACATCGGCGATGCCGGTGAACTCTTCCTGGCCGCTCAGCACGCGGGCAAGCTGATCCTGATCCAGTTCGCCCTCCCAGCGGGCGACGACGATGGTGGCAACCGCATTGCCGACGAAGTTGGTGAGGGCGCGGCATTCCGACATGAAACGGTCGATGCCGAGGATCAGCGCCATGCCGGCGACGGGAACCGAAGGCACAACAGAGAGGGTTGCCGCGAGCGTGATGAAGCCCGCGCCGGTGATGCCGGCGGCACCCTTGGAGGAGAGCATGGCCACGAGCAGCAGCAGAATCTGTTCGCCGAAGGAGAGGTGGATACCGGTCGCCTGCGCGATGAAGAGGGCCGCCAGCGTCATGTAGATGTTGGTGCCGTCAAGATTGAAGGAATAGCCCGTGGGGATGACGAGACCGACGACGGAGCGCTTGCAGCCCGCCTTTTCCATCTTGCTCATAAGGCCCGGCAGGGCGGCTTCGGAAGACGACGTGCCGAGAACCAGAAGCAGTTCTTCCTTGATATAGCGGATAAGCGCGACGATGGAGAAGCCGTTATAACGGCATACCGCACCGAGAACCACGAACACGAACAGGAAGGACGTGACGTAGAAGGTGCCGATCAGCATCGCAAGGTTGGTGACGGACGAGATGCCATATTTGCCGATGGTGAAGGCCATGGCGCCGAAAGCGCCGATGGGGGCGGCCTTCATCAGGATCGCGACCAGCTTGAAGATCGGATACATCAGGGCGTGCATGAAATCGGTGACGGGCTTGCCCTTTTCGCCGACGATGCCAAGCGCGATACCGAACAGAACCGAGAAGAACAGCACCTGCAGGATATCGCCGCTGGCGAAAGCACCGACGATGGTGGTCGGGATGATGTTCATCAGGAAGCCGGTGATGGTCTGCTCATGGGCCTTGTCGGCGTAGGTCGCGACTGCCTTGGCATCCAGCGTGGCGGGATCGATGTTCATGCCGGCGCCCGGCTGCACGGTGTTGGCGACGATGAGGCCAACGATGAGCGCGAGCGTGGAGAATACGAGGAAGTAGATCATGGCCTTGCCGGCCACGCGGCCCACCTTCTTCATGTCGTTCATGCCGGCGATGCCGGTTGCGACGGTGAGGAAGATGACGGGAGCGATGATCATCTTGACGAGACGGATGAAGCCGTCGCCGAGCGGCTTCAGCTGTTCGCCGAAGGCCGGATAGAAATGGCCGAGCGCGATACCGGCGATGATGGCTACCAGAACCTGGAAATACAGGTGCTTGTAGAATGGCTGCTTGGCGTGGCCTGCGGCCACGGCTGTAGTATCGATCATGTTTTTTCCTCCTCGGCCTCACCCTGCCTTTATTGGCCTCCCGGGATCGCCGTGACGTTGACGGCTTCGCGCCGATTGCGGAGTCATGTGCAATACGCATGCCAGACTTGCTTATTTGGTGTAACTGGCTGATTTCAAAAGTAGTTTTTATTGGCGCTTGATCAGCCCATATGTATTTGTGCGGAATTCCGGACAAAATCTCTTGCGGTCTGTGCGTAAATCCGCACAATTGTCGCATGACCTATCAGGATCAGGCATCTCATTCCCATGCGAAGCGGCGGGCGCAATGGCTGGCGCTGGCGGGCCTGTGGCTGCTCGCCAGTCTTGGCGTTCTGCTGGTGGCCGATGAGTTCGCCCGCAATCAGGCGCTGCGCATGGCCGGGTCCGAGGCCGCCACGGATGCCGAACTGAAGATCGCGCTCCTGAATGTCGCGCTGGAGCGGCCGCGCGCCATTCCGCTTGTCCTCTCCGGAGATCCCGATCTTGCTGCTGCGCTGGATGGCGGCGGTGCTCCTGCCCTCGACCGGTTGAACCGCAAGCTGGAGGGGCTGATTGAAGGCACACAATCCTCGGTGATTTATGTGACCGGGCCGACCGGATTGACCATCGCGTCGAGCAACTGGCGGCAGGACGACAGCTTTGTCGGCTCCAACTATGCTTTCCGCGAATATTTCCAGGCGGCGATGAAGACCGGCATGTCCGAGCATTATGCTCTCGGCAATGTCAGCCGTCGGCCGGGTCTTTATATCTCCCGCCGCATAGACGCCGCCGATGGGCGGCCGCTTGGCGTCGTCATTGCTAAGGTCGAGTTCAACCGGCTGGAGACAGACTGGAACATTGGCGGCAAGCCGGTCTATGTGGTCGACAGAAACGGCGTCGTGCTGATGACCAGCGTGCCGGAGTGGCGCTTCAAGACCGTTGCACCGATCGATAAGGCGCGGCGGAAAATCATTTCCGAGAGCCTGCAATTCGGCAATGAGGCGCTTTCAACGCTGCCGTTTCGGGCGGCGCGGCGCGCGAGCGAGGGTGTTCCGCTCATTCATGTCGATGAGCCGGGGAGGGAACGCGGCGACTATCTGCAGCTGGAAGTGCCGGTGCCGACCACTTCATGGACGCTGCATTATCTGCAACCGGTCGCGCCGGCGCTGAATGCCGCCATCCGCGAGGGCAGAGTGGTGGCGCTGGCGACGCTGATGCCGCTGATGGCGCTTTCGGCCCTGTGGCTCTGGCGCAGGCACAAGGCGCTCAAGGAAAAGGAAGAGGAGCAGCGCGCCCGCGCCGAGCTGGAAATGAAGGTGCAGGAGCGGACCCGCGACCTGACGAAGACCCGCGATCATCTACAGGCCGAAATCGCCCTGCATGAAAAGACCTCGGGCGAATTGCGCAATGTGCAGCACGAACTGGTGCAGGCCAACCGCCTTTCCATTCTGGGGCAGGTGGCGGCGGGCGTGGCGCACGAGATCAATCAGCCGGTCGCGACCATCCGCGCCTTTGCCGACAATGCCCGCACCCTGCTGAAACGCGACCGCATGTCCGAGGCCACCGAAAATCTCGAAAACATCGCGGCACTGACCGAGCGTATCGGCACGATTACCGGCGACCTGAAGATATTGGCGCGCAAGGGCCGCACCGCCGCCGAGCCTGTCAGTGTTCGACTGGTTATCGAAGGTGCGGTCATGCTGTTGCGCAGCCGCTTCTCCGGGCAGATGGATGCGCTGGATATCGTGTTGCCGGATCAGGACCTGAAAGTGCTCGGCAGCCGTATCCGGCTGGAGCAAATCCTCATCAACCTTCTGCAAAACGCGCTGGAAGCCACGGAAGAGACTGGGGCAGCCCGTGTCGAAGTTCGGGTGCGCGAGGAAGGCGACATGGTCGTGCTTTCCGTCAGCGATAATGGCACGGGCATTCCCGAAGCCATCCGCGCCCAGCTTTTTTCGCCCTTCAATACCTCTAAGGAAAGCGGCCTCGGCCTCGGTCTCGTCATCTCTAACGATATTGCTTCGGACTATGGCGGGCGTATCGAGGTGGCGAGCAGCAAGGCGGGCACATGTTTTTCCGTATTTCTGAAGCGAGCATAACATGACGGTGGACGGAACCATATTCCTGGTGGACGACGACTCCCAGCTGCGCAAGGCGATGGTGCAGACGCTGGAACTCGATGGATTGCCGGTCACGTCGTTTGCCCGCGCAGAACAGGCGCTTGCGGCTTTGAACGAGGATTTCGACGGTGTCGTCATCACCGATGTGCGAATGCCCGGCATGACCGGGCTCGAATTTTTCGACCATGTCCGCAAGATCGATGCCGATCTGCCGGTCATCCTCATCACCGGCCATGGCGATGTGCCGATGGCGGTCGATGCGCTTCACAATGGCGCCTATGATTTCATCGCCAAGCCATTTCCCGCCGAACGCATGGTGGAAAGCGCCCGGCGGGCGTTGGAAAAACGCCGCCTCGTGCTGGAAAACCGGGCGCTTCGCCGGGCGGGGGCCCAAGCGGAGGACGATCTGCCGCTGATCGGCCAGACGCCCGCCATGGAGCGCCTGCGCACCACGCTGCGGCACATTGCCGATACGGATGTAGATGTGCTGGTGGCTGGCGAGACGGGCAGCGGCAAGGAAGTGGTGGCGACGGTCCTTCACCGCTGGAGCAAGAAGCGGTCCAAGGGCAATTTCGTGGCTTTGAATTGCGGTGCGCTGCCGGAAACGGTGATCGAAAGCGAGCTCTTCGGCCATGAGCCGGGGGCTTTCACCGGCGCGCAGAAAAAGCGCGTCGGCCGCATCGAACATTCGAGTGGCGGCACCCTGTTTCTGGACGAAATCGAGAGCATGCCGCTTGCGGTGCAGGTGAAGATGCTGCGTGTGCTGGAAATGCGCGAGGTTTCTCCGCTTGGGTCGAATGAGGAGCGGCCGGTCGATATTCGCGTGGTCGCGGCGGCCAAGGTCGATCTTGGCGATCCTGCCGAACGCGGCACGTTTCGCGAGGACCTCTATTACCGGCTGAATGTGGTGACGCTGTCCATTCCGCCGCTGCGCGAACGCAAGGCGGATATTCCGCTCTTGTTTTCCCATTTCGTCACCAAGGCAGCCAACCGTTTCAACATGGCGGTGCCGCAGATCAGCGCCGGCATTTCCCGCCGCCTCAATGATCACGACTGGCCGGGCAATGTGCGCGAACTCGGCCATTTCGCCGAAAGGGTGGTTCTGGGGCTGGAGACGGAACCAGCGGAGGCGCCCGCATTACGATCCGCGATCCCCGCCTCTGGTACCCTGCCGGAACGCATGGACGAGATCGAGGCGCGCATCATCCGCGAAACGCTGGAACAATCGAATGGCGACGTGGCGGAGACTATCGCCATGCTCGGCATCGCCCGCAAGACCTTTTACGACAAGCTGCAGCGCCACGGCATCAACCGGGCGGATTATGTGAGGAGCGGCACGGCGTAAGTTGGCGCGGAGCGCGCATGGAAAAGCCGCGGACGTTTCCATCCGCGGCCTGACAATAACGGTAATAACCGTGTTGAAGGTCTTCCCGATCAACCCGCGACGCAGAAATGGCGCTGGCCGTCATAATCCGTATAGGTGCCGGTGCGGGTGTTGAAGCTCCGGTAACGCTGCGAGCAATAGTCGTACCAGGCGTTTGTCCAGGGCTCGATGGTGCGATAGGTGCGGCGCTGGTTGTAGACCGGGCGGCTGTCGTAAACCGGCTGGGCGCGATAGACGGGTGCCGGGCGGTAAACCGGCTGCGGTGCTGCGCGATAATAACGGTAATCCGGCTCTTCATCGATATAGCTCGGCTCGTCGACATAGACGCGCTCATCGTAGGCCGGCGCCGGACGCGACATTGCGGAGCCGACGGCGACACCGGCGGCAAGGCCGAGCACGCCACCCAGAATGGCGGCATCGCGACGGTCGCGGCGGTCCCAGTCGCCAGCGGATGCGCTGCTCAAGGGAACAATGGTGGCGGCGGCGACGGCGACAGCCAGAACGGTTTTAGCTGCAAAGGACGACATGGTGTGTTCTTCCATACAGGTGGCAGGGCGCTGCCAGTTGCAAATTCGATGGTTAAGGAAATACAGCCCGGCTGCTGAACGGGCGCTGAATGAATTGTGGCAGACCGGCGGCGGCCCGCAATTCCTGTTTGCGCGCGACGCACTTCGCGCTAGAACTCAAGAACAAACAGGACGCACCGATGAGCCTTTCCCAGATAACCGTCAATTCCGACACCTCGCATGAAGACCGTGCCCAGGCCATTCGCGATACGCTGCGTGACGCCATTGTCGACCGGCGGCTGGCGCCGGGAACCAAACTGTCGGAATCGGAAGTGGGAACGCTGTTCGATGTCAGCCGTACGGTGGTGCGCGCCGCACTTCAGATGCTGGCCTATGAGGGGCTGGTGAAGGCCGAACGCAACCGGGGCGCCTTCGTCTCCAATCCCACGCCGGATGAAGCGCGGCAGGTGTTCGCTTCGCGCCGGCTGATCGAACCCGGCGTCGTGGATGCCGCAATCGAAAAAATCACGCCGGCGGCGGTGAAGCGGCTGCGTGAACATCTGGTGCAGGAAAGCCGCCACCAGCATGAGCGCGGCCCGAGCGCCAGACGCGCGGAAATCAAGGCATCGGGCGATTTCCACCTGATGCTGGCCTCGCTTGCCGGCAACGCCATTCTGGAAAAATTCATGGACGAGCTGGTCGCCCGCTCGTCGCTGGTCATTGCGCTTTACGGCCGCTCGGGTGTTTCAAGCTGCGGCCACAACGATCACGCCGATCTCCTGGACGCGCTTGAGGCGAAAGATACGGCAAAGGCGCGTGCGCTGATGTTGCAGCATCTCGACCACATCGAGGCCGATCTCGACCTGCGCATGATGGAAGGTCTGGCGCTGAAGGATGCGCTGGCGCTCTGATTGACCGCCATCCCCGTCGCGGGACGGGAATGGCGGGTTGATTGCGTGTCAGGCGGCGTAACGGCTGATCGCCAGATCGTGCGTGTCGATCTCCGGCTTGTTGCCGCTGATGAGATCGGCAAGCACCCGGGCGGAGCCGCAGGACATGGTCCAGCCAAGCGTGCCGTGGCCGGTGTTGAGATAAAGATTGCTGTAGCGGGTGGCGCCGATGACAGGCGTGCCGTCCGGCGTCATCGGGCGCAGGCCGCACCAGAATTTCGCCTGGGTCTGGTCGCCCGCGCCGCCGAACAGGTCTTCCACCGAATGGGCCAGCGTTTCCTGGCGAGCGGCGGGCAAATCCTTGCTGAAACCGGCGATCTCCGCCATGCCGCCGGCGCGAATGCGTGAGCCGAGGCGGGTAATCGCCACCTTGAACGTTTCGTCCATGACCGTGGAAACGGGTGCGCGCTCCTCTTTCACGATCGGAACCGTGATGGAGTAACCCTTGACCGGGTAAACCGGCAGGGTAAGGCCAAGCTGGCGCACGAATTGCGGCGAATAGCTGCCCAGTGCCGCCACGAAAATATCGGCCTCCACCAGCCCACGGGTGGTCTCCACAGCCTTGACGCGTCCTGCCTCGACGATGGGGCGCATGATGCCGGTGTCGTAAAGGAAGGTAACGCCCGCCTCTTCGGCCATGCGGGCAAGTTCTGTCGTGAACATGAAGCAATCGCCGGTCTCATCGCCGGGCAGGCGCAGGCCGCCGACGATCTTCTCCTTCGAAGGAGAAAGACCGGGTTCGATGGCGGCGCAGCCGTCGCGGTCGAGAATCTCGAAAGGCACGCCGCCTGCCGTCAGCACGTCGACATCCTTGCCGATGGCATCGAACTGCTTCTGGGTGCGGAACACCTCCAGCGTGCCCTGCATGCGCTGGTCATATTCGATGCCGGTTTCTTCACGAAGCGCCATCAGGCAATCGCGGCTATATTCGGCAACGCGCACCATGCGGCTTTTGTTGATGGCGTAACGCGCCGAGGTGCAGTTGCGCAGCATCTGGCTCATCCAGCGCCATGCAGCCGGATCGGCCGTCGGGCGGATGATGAGAGGCGCGTGTTTCATGAACAGCCATTTCATCGCCTTGACCGGAATGCCAGGGGCAGCCCAGGGCGAAGAATAGCCGGGGGAAACCTCGCCGGCATTGGCGAAGCTGGTTTCGAGCGCTGCCGCCGGCTGGCGATCGATCACCGTCACCTTGTGCCCGGCTTTGGCCAGATACCAGGCGGATGTCACGCCGACGACGCCGGCTCCGAGGATAGTGACGTTCATGATCGTCTCACTTGTGATTGACTGATGTTGAAGCGGCTGCCGGGGTTTCTCCCGGTTGAATATAATTACGGCGATAGCGGCGTCCGAGGCCGGTCAGGATTTCATAGGCGATCGTGCCCGCATCCTCGGCGATGTCTTCCAGTGTCTGGTCAGGACCGATCATCTGCACAAGGCTGCCCTGGGTCAATGTTCCCTCGGGCAGGGCGGATATGTCGAGAATGATGCTGTCCATGGAAACGCGGCCCGCAATCGGCAAGCGCACGCCGTTATACCACGTCGCGCCACGATTGCTGAGCGAACGCGGCAGACCGTCAGCGTAACCGGCGGCGATGGTCGCCAGACGCGTGGGCCCGGCCGCTTCGAAGGAGCCGCCGTAACCGACCAGCGAACCGGCGGGAACGGTGCGGGTCTGGATGACGGCCAGATCGAGGCGAACGACCGGCTTCATCGGGTTGGGGCGTGTAACGGAGGGCGCGCCGCCATAAAGCGCGATGCCGGGGCGCAGCAGGTGGTTGTGATAATCATTGCCCAGAAAGATGCCGCCGGAATTCGAAAAACAGACGGGCGCTTCAGGAAAGGCAATGGCGGCTTTGCGCATCACCGCAAGCTGCGCGGCATTGGAGGCATGGTCCGGTTCGTCGGCGCAGGCGAGGTGGCTCATGACGAAGGCGATGTCGATGCCATCGAGCAATTGCGGCCGGGAGGCTAGGATTCCGAGCTCTTCGGGGGAAAGGCCGAGACGGCACATGCCGGTATCGATCTGCACGGCGGCGGTGAGCGTCTTGCCAAGCTTTTTGGCGTGGGCCGACCATTGGGCGATCTGCTCCAGCGAATTCAGAACCGGGGTGATGGCCATGGCGGCGCAGGAGGTCTCATTGCCGGGCTGAAGCCCGTTGAGAACAAAAATCCGCGCTTCTGCCGAAAGTCGCAGTCGCAACGCCAAGGCTTCATCGATATGGGCAACGAAGAAATTGCGGCAACCCGCCTCGAACAGGACCTGTGAGACGATATCCGCGCCGAGACCATAGGCATCGGCCTTCACGACCGCTGCCGTCTGCGATGCGGGCGCCATGGCCGCAAGGGTCAGATAATTGTCGCGCAATGCGCCGAGATCGATGGTTAAATGGCCGCTTGCACCACCGGCGGCCTGCTGGCGGCTGATCTGCATGTCCATGGTCGTTCACCCTCATTTTTATCCCATGAGGGTATTGCAACGATTGTCGAATTTCTTGGCGATTGTTCGAAGAAAATGCGATAGAATTCGCAATGGCGCAATTTTCTTTTGCTGATTGGAATCTTCTATGTCGTCACTCGATGCGACCGACCGCCACATCATCCGCCTGCTTCGGCTCAATGCCCGCATCAGCAATGCGAAACTCGCAGCAGAAGTCGGGCTTTCCGCATCCGCCTGCCTTCGCCGGGTCGATATTCTCGAGCGGGAAGGGATTATCAGGGGATATACGGCGCTGACGAGCGGCCTTGCCGGCGGCGAGGTGATTTCGGTTATCGTGCAGATCACGCTCGACCGCCAGACGGAGGATTTTCTCAACCGTTTTGAAAATGCGGTGCGACGCTATCCGGAAATCCGCGAATGTTATCTGATGACGGGTGGTTCGGATTATTTCCTGCGCTGCGAGGCGGAAAGTGCTGGGGATTTCGAGCGGATTCACAAGGAGATACTGTCGAAGCTGCCGGGGGTTTCGCGCATTCATTCGAGTTTTGCGATCCGGAATGTGTTGGCGACGCCGAAGGCGAGGTAGTCGCATTTTACGAGCGGCAGAATATGCGGCCACCCCCCTCTGTCCTGCCGGACATCTCCCCCTCAAGGGGGGAGATCGGGTGAGGCTTTCGCTCGGACCCACGCAACCATTTCGCCACAGGTGCTATGGCTTGCTAAATATGGAGAGCAGCCCGCTTGTCGATCTCCCCCCTTGTGGGGGAGATGTCCGGCAGGACAGAGGGGGGTAAACCCCAAACTCCGCCCTCTCATCGCTAACCCCACCAACGATAAAAATGATGCACCGGCCCCCGCCCGTGCCCGACAGCAAGGCTCCGCCCGGCATCGAGCGCCCCATTCAGATACTCCTTCGCAAGCCCCACCGCCTCCCGCAACTCACAACCCTTTGCAAAATGAGCCGTAATCGCTGCCGCCAGCGTGCAGCCGGTGCCGTGGTCGTTCTTCGTCTCCACCCGTGGCGCGGAAAGCGCCTGCATGGCGCCATCCGCAAACAGATAATCTGTGCTCTCCGGCCCATCGCCATGGCCGCCCTTGATGAGCACGGCTTTCGCGCCCGCCTTCAGGATCAGCTCCGCCTGGCGGGCGATCTCCGTCTCCGTCTTCGCCATCGAAGTGCCGGTCAACAGCGCCGCTTCCGGCAGGTTCGGTGTAACGATGGTCGCGAGCGGCAGCAAGTCGCGCCGCAATGTCTCGATGGCGTCTTCATGCAGCAGCCTGTCACCGGAGGTCGCTACCATTACCGGGTCCAGCACCACCGGCTGCGATTGCCGCCGAAGCCGTTCCGCGATGGCGGTGATGGTTTCGATCCGCGAGACCATGCCGATCTTCACCGCATTGACGGTAAGATCGGAAAAAACCGCATCCATCTGCGCGATAATGGTGGCGACCGAAATATCCTCGACCGCCGTTACGCCCTTGGTGTTCTGGGCAGTGATGGCGGTGATGACGCTGGCGGCATAGGCGCCGAGCGCGGAGAAGGTCTTGATGTCCGCCTGAATACCCGCGCCGCCGCCGCTGTCGGAGCCGGCAATGGTCAATGCAATGGCTGTCATGGCTGTCTCGCTTTCAGCGTGGCGTCAATTGCGGCGCGGAAGTCCTTGGTTGCGCTGGCAATATCGCCCGCGCGGAAAATGGCGGAAATGACTGCCACACCATCCGCGCCGGCGGCAATGACGGGTGGCACACGGGCAAGATCGATGCCGGCGATAGCGCCGACCGGCATATCCGGCTTCCACTCCTTCAGCAGGGCGCGTAGCGTGGTAAAACCGTCGATACCGACCGGCTTGTCCGGATTGACCTTGGAAACGGTTTCGAACACGCCGCCGATGCAGGCGTAGTCGGCGGGCATGGAGGCCGCCCGTTCGGCATCGGGGCGGTTCTTGACGGTGAGGCCGATGATCGCCTTTTCGCCGAGAATGCGCCTTGCAGTTTTGGCGTCCATGTCGTCAGCGCCGAGATGCACCCCATCAGCGCCCGAGGCGAGGGCCACATCCACCCGGTCGTTGATGACCAGCGGTACGCCGGTGCCGGCGATGGCCTCGTGAATGGCGCGGGCGTTTTCGATCATCTCGCGCGTCGAGCCGTGCTTGTCGCGATATTGCAGAATGGTCGCGCCGTTGAGTGCGGCGGCCAGAGCAAGCTCCGGCAGTGGCGCAACGTCACTAAGGCTCGCATCGACCAGCGCGTTGAGGCGGTAGTCAACCTTGTTCATGCTCTATCCTCGCGTGATTTGTGATGTCCTCACCGGAAATTTCGGAAAGCGCATCCAGAAACGCCGGTTCGAAGGTGCCGGGGCCTCTGGCGTGCTTGGCCGCAAGTTCGGCGGAAACGCCGGTGACGGCAAGGGCGGAGGCCGCCGCCGTCAACGCGTCTTTTTCGACAGCCATGAAGGCGGCGATGACGCCGCCCGAAAGGCACCCTGTTCCGGTCACCTTCGCCATCCACGGATGACCGTTGACGATCCTGACGCTGCGGGTCGTGTCGCTGAGATGATCCACAGGCCCGGTCTCAATCCGTACAGTATCCGGCACATCGCCGATCAGGCTCATTTCGGCATGATTGCCACGCACGATCGTCGGGGAAAGTGCGATGAGTTCGCGCGCGAATTCCAGCCGCGACGGCGAATAATCGCAATGCACGGGGTCGACGATCCACGGCTTGCCGGATGCATTGGCGATTTCGATCGCTAGCCGGATGACCTTGCGCCGCTCGGCATCCAGCGTGCCGAGATTGACGGTCAGCGCATCCGCCTTGGTGACGAAGCTCTCGATTTCCTCCAGCGAGGTGGTCATGGAAGGAATACCGCCAACGACGGTGATGCCGTCTGCGGTGAATTTCTGCACCACGGTGTTCATCAGGCAATGCACGCGCGGGCGCGTCTTGCGCACCCGCTCCAGAATCTCGGCGGCGATTGCCGCTGTCGGAAAAGTCGTGGTCATGGCTGTTGCAGCTCCACGGCGATGTCGTCCGCCGCCGGCGCCTGCTTGATCAGCTGCATCTCCTGCATGAAAGCGCCAAAACGGGCATAGCGGGTGCGATCAAGTGCGGCCGGGCGCTTGGCGAAGCGCGGCAGCGTGTCGAAGAAGGCCTGCTTGTTCAGCGCGTCGTCAAGGTTCGGATAGGCCTTGATGAAAAGCTGCCAAGATTCCTGAGGATGGTTGGTAATGAAGATCGCGGCTTGCTCCACGGCGGAGAGGAAACGCGGCAGGCGGTTGTCTTTCGCGAGATCGCGGTGCGTGACGAAGATCAGCTCGTCATAGGCCGGCACGCCGTGTTCCTCCGGGAAGAAAGAGCGGCCTTCATGTCCCTCAAGCTTCATCTGCGTCAGCTCGAAATTGCGAAAGCCGCCCAGCGTGGCATCCACCTTGCCGGCGATCAGCGACGGCGAGAGCGAGAAATTGACGTTGATGAGTTCGACATCATCCTTCATCAGGCCGTCCTTTTCCAGCATGCGCTTCAGCATCGCATCCTCGAAGCCGGAAACGGAAAAGCCGACCTTCTTGCCCTTCAGGTCTTTCAGGCTCTTGATCGGGCCATCGGCCAGAACGGTGACGGTGTTGAGAGGCGTCTCGACCAGTGTACCGAAACGCACGAGCGGCAGGCCGGCATCGTGATCGAGATAGAGGTTCGGTTGGTAATGCACGCCGATATCGGCCTGTTTCGCCGAGACGAGACGCGGAACGGCGGAGGGGTCTGCGGGCGGAACCAGTTCCACCTCGAGCCCCGCATCGGCAAACAGGCCGCGTTCCTTGGCGATCACCATCGGCGCATGATCGGGGTTCACGAACCATTCGAGCAACACGGTCAGCTTGCCTGCCGCATGCGATTGCATGGGTGAAAGCACGCTTGTTGCCGCGACGACGAGGGAAAGAAGAGTTCGTTTCATGGTGCCGAAAGTCTCCGTAAAGATCTGAAAGGAATGGTGTGTTCTGTTTCCTTGGCCCAGGGGGCCAGATTGGCGGTCGAAAAGTCGACGATGAGCCGCAGCAGCACCGCCATGATGGCGAGAATGGCCATAGCGGCGAACATGGTGTCGGTCTGCATGCGGGCATTGGACTGGATCATCACAAACCCGAGCCCGGCCGATGCGCCCACCCATTCGCCGATGACGGCGCCGAGCGGGGCAAGCGGCGCCGCCACCCTCAAGCCCGAAATCAGCGATGGCAACGCCAGCGGCACACGCAACCGGGTGAGGATCTGCCAGTGGCTCGCCTCAGTCAGCGAGGCGGCGTCGAGGATGGCGCGATCGGTGCGGTTGAGCCCGTCAGTGAAAGCGGAGGCAACGGGGAAGAAGATAATGATCGCCGTCATCACCACTTTCGAGGCCATGCCGAAACCGAACCAGAGGACGAGGATGGGGGCGAGCACGAAGACCGGGAAGGCCTGTAACACCAGAACCATGGGCCAGACGAGGCGGCCGAGGCGCGGGATGGCGGCAATGGTGAAAGCGACGAGAATGCCGGCGGCGATGCCCGCCGCAAGCCCGAGCGCCATTTCACCGAGCGTTACCAGTGCCTGCCCGAACAGGAAGCCCGGCTGGCGCCAGAAAGCGCCGGCAACATCGGCGGGCGATGGCAGGATATAGCGGGGCGGTGAAAACAGCCACGTTCCCGCCTGCCAGAAAACCAGCAGAAGACCGACACCGTTCAGCGCATGGGTGGCACGCATGAGCCGGACCTCAGACGCAGACGCACCGTGTGCGAAGGGCGGAAGGTTTCAGCATCATCATTCGTCTCCAGATATGACAATCCCGGAGATCAGGCAAAGCGGAGAAGAGAAAGGGCAGCGCCTCTTGGCGCGACAGTTCCGTTCCTACGCCGGCATGACCCGGATCAGGTTCAAGGGTCCGGCTCGTCGCCGTCTCAGCACCGTTCGGTGCTCCCCTCGGAAGAGCTTGTTTTGTAGGTCAAGTTTCATAAATGTCAACGTCCCGCCAGTGATCCGTCGTCAGGCGTGATCGTCAATGCCTGAACGGGCTTGCGCTGGTGCGCATCTCCCATTGGCGTATTAGTTATTGAGGAAATTAGATTTATCGAAAATTAGTTATCTCTTGAAACTGCCTTTCAATATTATTCGGCTAACTTTCGCTCCGGGGAAAGGTTCCGGGGGCGAATTTGAAAAACATCTGGCAGGATAAATCGGGAAATTTCGGCATTCTCAGCGCCCTGTTGATGGTGCCGCTGATTGGGGCGGCCGGCGTGGCCCTTGATGTGACGCATGGCATGGCCGTCAAATCGGACCTGCAGATGGCGGCGGATGCTGCGGCGCTTGCTGTGGTTGCCGATACGTCGTCGAGCGTTCACAAGGCAAAGGAAATGTCGGGCGACGGTGTCATTTCGCTTGGCACTGATGAAGCCTCCGCATTCTTTGAAAGCAATGAGCGGGCCAATCCCGATTATAAGCTCCTGTCTCTTGATGTGTCGGTGATCAAACACGGTAACGCCATCGAATCCTCGGTCAGCTTCAAGGCATCGGTCGGCACGACGCTTTCAAGGATACTCGGAGAGGATCTCATTACCGTTTCGGGCAAGGCGACCGCCAAATACGAGACGGAAACATTCAGCGACTTCTATGTCCTTCTGGATAACACCCCCTCGATGGGTGTCGGCGCGACGCCAACCGACGTTGCTACCATGGTTGCCAACACGAGCGACAAATGTGCTTTCGCCTGTCACATCGTGAAAAACGGGGTGGTCGATACGAACAGCTATTACTACAAAGCCAAAAGCCTCGGGGTCACGACGCGCATCAATGTGGTGGCGCAGGCCACGGCAAGCCTGATGGATACGGCAAAGTCCACGCGGAAAAGCAGCAATCAATATCGCATGGCGGTCTATACCTTCGGAGAGAAGGCGGAAGATACGAAGCTGCTCGAAGTGGTTCCCCTGACCTCGGATCTGGCGACCGCGAAGAAAAAAGCGGGCGAAATCGATCTGATGTCCATTCCCTATCAGGGCTATAATAATGACCAGCAGACCGATTTCGACCGGGCGCTGACCCAGATTGGAGACAGGATCGGCTCTTCGGGCACCGGTGCGAGTTCGGCGAGCCCGGAGAAGATCGTCTTCTTCGTGTCAGACGGCGTCGGCGACAGCTACAAGCCATCCTCCTGTACCAAAAAAACGACCAGCGGCCGCTGTCAGGAACCGATCGATATCAAATATTGCACGAAGCTGAAGGAAAAGGGTTTTCGCATCGCCGTGCTTTATACCACCTATCTGCCGCTGCCGACCAATGGCTGGTACAATAGCTGGATCGCGCCCTTTCAGCCGGAAATCGGCGCACGCATGCAGCAATGCGCTTCGCCGGGCCTGTTCTTCGAAGTTAGCCCGTCGCAGGGTATCAGCGATGCGATGACCGCCCTTTTCAAAAAGGCCATCACATCACCCCGCCTGACGGGGTGATGGCAGTGAGGAACTCGGCTATCGTTCAGCCGATGGTGCGAAGCTGTTCAAACAGCGGACGATGGCTGCTATCGGCAGAATAGAATACCGCCGGCTCGCCGAGCGGCGCGTCGACGGTGGCGTTTTGTCCGCCGGGATAATGCGTGCCGCTCCACAGGTGCACCCATTCACCGTCGCCCGGAAGATAGAGCGAGCGTTGCGTTTCGCCCGCTTTCCAGACCGGTGCGACAAGCATGTCCGCCCCGTAGAGATAGCAGTCCTGAATGGTATAGGTCCGCCGATCATTCTCGTAGTGCAGGAAGAGCGGACGCTGCACCGGCAGGCCTGTTCTGGCCGCTTCCGCCGAGAGCGATTTCAGATAAGGGGCCAGCGCGACATAGATGGATGTCATGCGGGCGAAATGGGCAAGAACCGCCTCGTCCTGATCGATCTGGAGATTGTCGCGCGGCCGGTTGCCCTCATGGGTACGCATGACCGGCGTGAAGGCGGCCATCTCCGTCCAGCGCATGATGAGCTCTGCGGTTCTGACATTGCCGAACAGGCTGGTGTAACCGCCAATATCGGAATGGTGATAGGCATTGCCCATGAGGCCGGAGGAGAGCGCCCCGCAGATGACGGTGACCAGACCGTCGTGACGGGAGAAATCGACCGACTGGTCGCCGCCCCAGATGAGCGGGCAATGGGCCTGCACACCGGTGAAGCCGGCCCGCATGAAGAACAGCGCTTCGCCGGTCTTGCCGCGACTTTCGACGGCCTTGGCGTTGACCTCGGCCCAGAGCGTTGGCCAGGCATTGTGCATCAGCTTGGCGTCGACGCCATTGGAAAGCGTGATGTCGATGGGTAGATATTCACCGAAATCGGCCATCCAGCCGGAAAGGCCGAAATCGAGCATGTTCCTGCCGATGATCTCCTCGGCAAACCAGTCGGCGGCGGCCGGATTGGTGAAATCGACCACGCCGCAATCGAACTCGCCGAAATCCACCAGCGCCGTCTTGCCCTCGGCGTCGGTGGCGAAATAACCGGCTTCTTCGGCAACCGGAAAGAGCGGGCCATCGACGCAGAGATAGGGGTTCACATAACCCAGGAAGCGGATGCCCTGATCGGCAAGCTCGGCAATCTTCTGGCGCAGATGCGGATAACGCGTATCATTCGCCTGCCAGTCCCAGAACAGGCGCGCGCCGAAGGATGTCTGGCGCAGACCCACCCAATCTTCGCACCAGAGGCCGGACACCTTCGTTCCGGCCGCGCGGATTTTCTCCAGTCGCGCAAAGGAGTTGACGCCGTCCTTTAACCCGATGATCGCACCATTATAGATCCATTCCGGCAGTTCCGGCTGGCGTCCGAAGCGCAGGGAGAGGGCGGAAACGATGTCGGTAAAAGCGTCGCCGGTGAAGAATTCGATCTTTTCGGGGATGGCCCAGATTTCGATCTCATGGAAATCGCCGTTGCGGAAATCGAAGACCGAATAGGCGCTTGTCTCCACATGGAGGGCGTATCTGCGCGACGACAGGTAAGTCGGCTGCGGGTAGTTGGTGTTGTAATAATCACCGCCCGCCTTGCCGCTGACATCGGACTTGAAGGTGATTTCGGTGGTCTTGTCGCGGCCGACCCCCGGCTCGGAGGTCCAGAGCGGGAAATGCCGGCCGCGCATGTCGAAATAGGACATCTGCTCGCCGCCGCCCCAGACATGCTCATTCGTTTCCGCCACGACGCGCAGCCAGAGGCGGTTGATGGTCTCATCCAGTGCGGTGAGCCGCATCGCATTGCCGTCGAGCGTCAGGCGAAGGCGCGGTGCCTGTCCCTGCGCGGATGAGAGCGTGACGCTGTCGCCGCTGACCTCGGCGTGGCGCAGGGCGGTTCGTTCGATAAGGTAGTCCTCGATATCGAAATTGCCGCGATACATATCCATTCGCTCCTTGCCGAAACCGGCGAAGAAGGCCGGGTTTTCGGATGAATGGGAAAGTATGGTGCGATTGCCTATCGCGAGCGTGAAGCCGTCTTTGGTCGTTTCGAAATGCATGACTGTACCTGTTTAGCCCTTGAGACCGCCGGCGGTGAGGCCGGAGACGACCCGTTCCTGAAAGATGACGATCAGGATCGCGACCGGCACGATGCCAACCACCAGCGCTGCCGAAATGACCGGCCAGGGGAAGGCGAATTCACCCTGATAAAGCTGGATGCCAACGGGAAGCGTGCGGAGCGCCGGATTGGAATTGAAGGACAGCGCCAGCAGGAACTCATCCCAGGCATTCACGAAGGCAAGGATGCCGGCGGTGAAGACGCCCGGCGCGCAGAGCGGCACGACGACCTTGAATAGCGCGCCGATGCGGGTGCAGCCGTCGATCATGGCGGCGTTTTCGAGATCGCGCGGAATGCTTTCGAAGAAGGAGACCAGCATCAGCGTGCAGACCGGCAGCGAAAGCACCGTGTAGGGCAGGATAAGCGCCGTCCAGCTGTTGAGCAGGTTCAGCGCCCGCATGATTTCGAACAGCGGCACCAGAAGCGTCACCAGCGGGAAGGTGGAGACGGCGATGATGAGCGAGAGGATCAGCGCGCGATATTTGAGGTTCAGCCGCGCCAGCGCGTAAGCCGCCAGCACCGAAATCAGGATGGTGAGCGCGGTCGAAAGCAGCGCCACCATGAAGCTGTTGAACAGGAAGAGATGCAGCGGCTGGTCGGAAAAGGCCTGCATGTAATTGGCCAGCGTCGGCGCGTGCGGAAACCAGGTGATCGGCTTGACCGTCAGTTCCGCTTCGGTCTTCAGCGAGGTGAAAAGGATCCAGATCGCCGGAAACAGGCCGTTGACCAAAAGAATGGAGGCCGCGATGAAGCGCAGCGGCTTGCCGGAAAAGAAGGAGGACAGACCGGAATTCGCAACGGTGCTCATGGGATCAGTCCTTCGTCCTGATGATGCGGAGATAAACGGCAGTAACGCACATGGAGAGGGCAAACATCATGACCGCCAAGGCCGAACCGTAACCCAGATCGAGGAAGGAAACGGTGTTCTGGTGGATATACATGGCAAGCGTCGTGGTGGATGTGCCGGGGCCGCCGCCGGTCATCATGTAAGGAATATCAAAGGTCTGCAGCGCCGTGATCGTGCGGAAGATGAGGGCGACGACAATCGAGGGTTTGAGAAGCGGCAGGGTGATTTCGAAGAACTGCCGGATTTTGCCGGCGCCATCCACGTCCGCCGCCTCGTAGAGCGAACGCGGAATGGTCTGCAGGCCGGCGAGGATCATCAGCGCCATGAAGGAGGATGTCTTCCAGATGATCGTCAGGCAGATGGCCGCAAAGGCCCAGTTCGGCGAATTGAACCAGATGATGCCTTCGAAGCCGAAACGGTTGAGCACATCGTTGACGACGCCGTATTCGTAATGGAAGAACCATGCGAAGATGAGGCCGGCGAAGGACAGCGGCAGCGCCCAGGGGATCAGCAGCGAAAGCCGCATCGGCCACTGCATGGAAAAAGGCAGGTTGGCGAGCAGTGCGAGGCCAAGGCCCATGATGAGCGCGCCGGGCACGGTGATCAGCGTTATCAGAACCGTATTCCAGGTCGTTTCCCAGAAGATCGGGTCGTCGAACATCGCCGTATAGTTTTCAAAGCCGATGAATTCCGCCGGCAGGCCCGATGTCAGCGACAGGCTGAAAAACGAGGTATAGACGAGCCGCGCCACCGGATAGACGATGATGAGCGACAGCAGGATTGCCGCCGGCGCCAAGAGAAGCACGGCCAGCGGCCGGTCGCCGAGATCGAGCCACCGCGTCCAGCGCGGCTGCGGTTTCTCGTCCACCCGAACCATGGTTCTTTCCGGCATTGTCACGTCTGCCACTCCCGCAACTGGATTCACGTCGTCGTCTCCCGATCGGACCGGTTCTTATCCGGCCCGTTTATCGCGCCTTTCAGGCGTCCTTATTCCTGTCAGTCGAAGCGGCCGGAAAGGGCATGGCAGGCATGCCGCTTTCCGGCCCAAAGCTTAGCGCAGAACGCGCCGCAGACGGCTTTCCATCTGCTTTGCGCCGTCCTCCGGCGTCATCACGCCGGCGAGCACGCCGTTAACGGTGGTGCGGATTGTCTCGCTGACCTCGTTGTAACGCGGCGTCACGGGGCGGGCCTTGGCGGTCTCGACGACGGGCAGGGCATCCGCGAACCACGGGATCGCCTTGGTCACATCCGCATCCTTGTAGAGAGCGGCATAGGTCGGCAGCAGCGTGGCATTGATGGCCATGAACTTCGAAACATCCTGACCGGAGAGATATTCCACAAGCTTCTTGGCTTCCTCCTGCTGCTTGGAATAGGCCGAAACACCGAATTCCCAGCCGCCGAGGCAGGTCGTCTGCTCGCCGCCCTTGACGGCCGGCAGGCGGGCGACGCCAACCTTGTCATTCACCTGCGATTCCTTGCCCTGGAAATGAGTCCAGGCGTAGGACCAGTTGACGGCGAAGAGAACCTTGCCGGCCTGGAATTCCTTGCGGGTGTCGTCGGTCGCCACTTCCGAAATATTCTTCTTGGAAATGCCTTCATCGACAAAGCTCTTCCAGAGCTTCAGCGAATCCACAGCAGCCTTGTTGTCGAAATTCAGCTTGCCGTTCTCAACCAGCGACTTGCCCTCGCTCCAATAGGGCAGGAGGAAGGTGCAGACCGCGCCTTCGATCGCCTTGCCCTGGAAGGACAGGCCCTGAAGCTCGGGGTTCTTTTCGCCTTCCATCACCTTCTTGGAGGCTTCCTTAAGCTCGTCCCAGGTGGTTGGCGGCTTGATGCCGTATTTGTCGAGCAGGTCCTTACGGTAATAAAGGAACATGGAATCCGCAAAGGCGGGCAGCGCCACGATCTTGCCGTCCACGGTGTTGGCTTCGGCATAGGTCGGCAGATAGGCGGACATGTCCTTGCCGGAGAAATCGCTGGTCCAGCCGGCGGTGGCGAACTGTGCCGGGCGGATGACGTCGAGCATCAGCACGTCAAGGCTCGAATCCTTGGCCGACATCACGGTGTTGAGATATTGCGCCTGCATTTCCGAGGTGTTGCCGCCGGTCTCGATGACCACCTTCACGCCGGGCGTCTTGGCCTCATATTGATCGAGCGCCTTGCGCCACACATCGGGCTGATGCTGGCTGGAAACGAAGATCTTCAGTTCGGCGTCGGCAAAGGCCTGTCCCGAAAAGGCGAGCATGGTTGCGCAGAGCGCGGCACCCATGAGGGCTTTGCCCCCGATAGCTTTGAATGTCATGTGTTCCTCCCGTTATTAAATACTTGGCCGCAGCGTTTCTCGCCCGGCAATCAGTGGATCGAGCGTTCCGTTGCTGCATCGAAAAGATGGACCTTGGACGGATCGACGCCGATCTTCAGTTCCTCATTTGGCGCAGGCCGCAGATGCGGCGGCATGCGTGCGGTCAGCGCCGCATCGCCAAGGCTGAAATGGACGAGCGTGTCCGAGCCCAGCGGTTCCACTACCTGTACTTTGACCGCAAGCTGCGTGTCGAAGCCCTCGACGGGGCCGAAATGTTCCGGACGAATGCCGACGATGACTTCGCGCCCTTCGAGGCCCGTTTCCCGCGATGGCCGGATGGCGGCCATCGGCAGGGCGTTGCCGTCGGAAAATACCAGCCGGTCGCCGTTCACCTTTGCGCGTGCGAAATTCATCGCCGGCGCGCCGACGAAACCACCGACAAACACGCTTTCCGGACGGTTATAGACCTCGTCCGGCGTGCCGACCTGCTCGATATCGCCGCCGCGCAGGATGACGATACGGTCGGCCAGCGTCATGGCCTCCACCTGGTCATGGGTGACATAGATGATGGTCGTGCCGAGCTGCTGGTGCAGCCGCTTGATTTCCGTGCGCACCTGTCCGCGCAGCTTGGCGTCGAGGTTGGAAAGCGGCTCATCGAACAGAAACACCTGCGGGCGGCGCACGATGGCGCGGCCCATGGCCACGCGCTGGCGCTGGCCGCCGGAAAGCTGGCCGGGCCGACGGTCGAGCAGGTGCTCGATGCCCAGCATCTTCGCCGCCTCGTCGATGCTGGCATTGGCCTGCGAGGCGCTGACACCGCGCACCTTCAGGCTGAAACCCATGTTTTCGCGCACCGTCTTGTGCGGATAAAGCGCATAGTCCTGAAAGACCATGGCGATGTCACGCTCGCGCGGCGGCAGCCGGTTGACGACGCGGTCACCGATCTTCACTTCGCCGCCGGTAATGCTTTCAAGCCCGGCGACCATGCGCAGCGTCGTCGATTTGCCGCAACCGGAAGGGCCGACGAACACGACGAATTCGCCATCGTTGATTTCAAGGTCTATGCCCTTGACGATGCGAAGCGCACCGTAACTCTTGTCCAGCTTGCGCAGGCTGACCGAAGCCATATTTTCCTCCTCACGACCGGCGCGTCCAGAATTCGGATGGACGCCATTGCCGGTATCAACCTTCAAGTTCCACGCATCGCATCGTCGAAAATCGATCCCGATTGTCTGGCGATATCGTGGGATGGCGAAACGCCTGTCTCCCTGAGGACGTGATATTACCTTTCAAAAAAAGGAAATCAATAGTGTATCAATTTTATTTCTGACAGAAATCAAAAACTATTAAGTCATTGATTTAAAGAAATATAGTCGCAAAACAGCCTGCGAGACAGGCCGCTGCTTGCTTGCCTCCCGTCAAATTTCTCCGTTCATCTGGATCACGCGAATTTTGCGCAGTCTCAACGTATGCGAGAAACGTATCGCGCAACGCTATGGTCGAACCAGGTCCATGAAACTTCGGCCACCGCACCGTCCTGCGCCTGGCTGAGACGCAACACCCGCGGCACCAGCGCGCCTGATTTCTGACCGAAGACCTCGGGCGTCCATTCCGGTACTTCGCCGAGATCGATGCGATCCTCCGCCTTCGATATCCAGAGGTTGAGGCGGGTGCGGTAATAGAGATAGAGGGATTCCGACATGTTCTCGATGGCGATGGTGTCGACGTAAGAACCGTCCAGCCAGATTTCCTCGATGGCCGCCGGTTTGCCGGCAATGCGCCGCAGGCGACGAATCCTGTGTCCTTCGGTCGATGTGCCGAAAGCGGGCAGGTCGGCAGGCTTGGCAAGGCGTGCCACATCCAGAACCTCCGCCGTCGGCAGGCCGCCGCCCTCGATCAGTTCAAGCCGGAAGAAGGCGTAGACGCTTTGCGGATCGCTGACGGCGCGAATGTAATTGCCCGAGCCCTGCACCCGCTCCAGCAGGCCGCGCTCCTGCAATTCGGCGAGCGACTTGCGAAGCGTGCCAACGGCGATGCCGAGATCGGCCGCCATATCGCGCTCCGGCGCGAGCTTCTCGCCATCGATCAGCCGGCCCGCCGCCACTTCGCGCACCAGCATTTCCGCGATCTGCATATACATTGGCAGGCTGCCGCCAGTGTGTTTCATATGCCGTTTCCTCCCCCGAAACAAAAATTGATACATCATTGATTTACATATTTCTTGATGTTATGCAAGAAAAACGAGAGCGGCCCTGAGGAGGAATTGCATGACCGTCGTACCCGTTACATCCGCTGATCTCGATGCTGCCGAGGTCTCCTGGTTTTCCGCTTTGTGTTCCGATGACTACGCCTATCTTGGTGTGCCGGATGGCAGCCTGCGCTCCAGTTTCGAACATTGTTCCGATATCGTCAAAAAGGCCGAAGAACTCGGCTTTCGCAACATCCTCTGCCCTTCCTCCTATCAGGTGGGGCAGGATACGCTGAGCTTCGTCGCCGGCTGTGCGCCGATCAGCGACCGCATCAATTTTCTTGCTGCTATCCGTTGCGGCGAGATGCAGCCGATCATGCTGGCGCGCACGGTGGCGACGCTCGACCACATGCTGAAAGGCCGCCTGACGCTCAACGTCATCAGCTCCGATTTCCCCGGCGAAGTGGCCGATAGCGCCTTTCGCTACAAGCGCAGCCATGAGGTGGTTGAGATTCTGCGCCAGGCCTGGACGCGCGACACCATCGACCATGACGGCGAAATATACCAGTTCAAGGGCGTCTCCACCGAGCCGGCAAGACCCTATCAGCAGAATGGCGGACCGCTCCTTTATTTCGGTGGCTACTCGCCGGATGCGCTGGAACTCTGCGGCGCGCAATGCGACGTCTATCTGATGTGGCCGGAAACGAAGGACCAGCTTGCGGACCGCATGCGTGCCGCAAATGAGCGCGCCGCCGCCCATGGCCGCACGCTGGATTACGGCCTGCGCGTTCATATGGTGGTGCGCGATACCGAACAGGAAGCCCGCGAATATGCCGAACATCTTGTCTCGAAGCTCGATGACGAATATGGGCAACTGATCCGCAACCGCGCGCATGACAGCGGCTCGCTCGGCGTGTCGCATCAGGCGCGTGCCCGCGAACTCGCCGACAAGTTCGGTTATGTCGAACCCAATCTGTGGACCGGCATCGGCCGGGCGCGTTCGGGCTGCGGTGCGGCGCTGGTCGGTTCCACCGACAAGGTGCTTTCGGCGCTGGAGGAATACCAGAAGATGGGCATTCGCGCCTTCATCCTTTCCGGTTATCCGCATCTCGATGAGGCGGAGCACTTCGGCACCAAGGTTCTGCCGCAGATGAAAACCTGCTCCCTGCCGCATGCCTATGGCCGGGTGCCTTCTGAAACGCCGGCCACGCCGCTCGGCAACGGGGAACGCCACTGATGGAACGTATCGCTCTTTCCGACAAACTCGAACTCAGCCGCATCGTCTACGGCATGTGGCGCATCGGCGACGATGCCGATACCTCGCCCGCCCATGTGCAGGCCAAGATCGAGGCTTGCCTCGCGCAGGGCATCACCACCATGGATCAGGCCGATATTTACGGCGGATACACGGCGGAAGCCATTCTGGGGGCCGGCCTGAAAGCCGCTCCGGGGCTGCGTGACAGAATAGAAATCGTCACCAAATGCGGCATCGTTGCACCCGCAGGCCGTCACGCCGCCGCCCGCGTCAAACATTACGACACGACGGCCGGCCACATCAACGCCTCGGTCGAGGCATCGCTTCGCGACATGGGGACGGATCACGTCGACCTGCTGCTCATTCACCGTCCCGATCCGTTGATCGATGCGGAAGAAACCGGCAAGGCACTCGATGCGCTGGTGGCATCCGGCAAGGTCAAGGCCGTCGGCGTCTCCAACTTCCGCCCGTGGGATTTCTCCCTGCTGCAATCGGCGATGAGCAACCGGCTCGTGACCAACCAGATCGAAATGAGCCTTCTCGCCACGGATTGCTTCACCAATGGCGATCTGGCCTTCCTGCAGGAAAAGCGTGTTTCTCCAATGGCATGGTCGCCGCTTGGCGGCGGCTCGCTGTTCTCCGGTGCCCATGGCGGCACCATGGCCGCCCTGCAGCGCATCGGCAAGGAACAGGGCGTGGATGCCACGGCAGTGGCGATCGCCTGGCTTTTGCGGCATCCGGCCAAGATCGTGCCTGTGCTCGGCACCAACAATATCGAGCGTATCAGAACGGCGGCCGATGCCCTCAACGTGACGATGGACCGCCAGACGTGGTTCGAACTCTATACCCTTGCGCTTGGAAAAGAGGTGCCGTGATGACAGTGGCAGAGGCGATCAAAATGCCCAATGAGCATGTATTCGTTCCCGGCGGTGAAAACAGCCGCAGCTTCCGCAATGCGCTCGGCGCTTTCACGACAGGTGTGACGGTGGTGACCGCCACGACGCCGGAAGGGCCGATCGGTATGACGGTCAACAGCTTCGCATCCGTGTCGCTCGATCCGCCGTTGGTACTCTGGTCGCCGGCCAAAAGCTCGTCGCGTTATCAGGCCTTCAGCGGCGCCACCCATTTCGCCATCCATGTGCTCAGCGCCGATCAGGATGTGCTGAGCGCCCGCTTCACCCGCAACGGCCGCGCTTTCGATGATCTTGACTGGGAAATGAATGACGAGGGCGTTCCCGTCATTCCCGGCACGCTTGCCCGTTTCGAATGCCGGCAGGCGGCGTCCCACGATGCGGGCGACCACACCATCATCGTCGGCGAGGTGCTGCGCGCCGCCCATCGCGACGGGGACCCGCTATGCTTTTCGGGTGGAGCCTTTGGCCGGTTTTCGCGGCAATAAAAGAGCCTGGCTGGATTTTCATATTCTCTGACAGAGGTCTCTGTTATTGCAGCCGTAGCGCCGTAGCGGGTTTCGAGGCGCTGAAGCGCCTCGAAAATCTGCGTTAAGCGGCAACGGAATCCGGTTCGCCGGTCCCTTCCGGCTTCTGCGGTTCAGCGTGTTTTTCCGCCTTTTTCCGGCGGGAAAACAGCCCGGTGAGGAAATGGCCGAACCGGTCCATTTCCACGAAGATGACAGGCGTGATGAACAGCGTCAGCAATTGCGAGACGATGAGGCCGCCGACCACGGCGATGCCGAGCGGCTGGCGCAGTTCCGAACTCGCGCCCGAGCCGAGTGCGATGGGAAGCGCCCCAAGCAGCGCGCAGAAGGTCGTCATCATTATCGGCCGGAAACGGCGCACGCAGGCCTCGTGAATGGCGGTTGCGGGCGGTTCGGCCTTTTCGCGCATCAGTTCCACCGCGACATCGATCATCATGATCGCGTTTTTCTTGACGATGCCGATCAGCATCAGCAGGCCGATCAGCGCGATGATCGAGAAATCCATGCCCATCACCTTCAGCGCCACCAGTGCGCCGAAGGCCGCCGCCGGCAGGCCGGAGAGGATGGTCAGCGGGTGGATGAAGCTCTCGTAAAGCACGCCTAGAACCACATAGATGGTCAGCACCGCCGCCAGAATGAGGATGCCGGTATTGCCCTGGCTCTGCTGGAAGATCGCCGCCGTGCCGCCATAGCTGGTGAAGACATCCTGCGGCAGGCCTATCGTGCTCTTGATCTGATCGATCCGGCTTGTGGCATCGGAAAGCGCCACGCCGTCCGGCAGGTTGAAGGAGATGGTGGTGGAGACGAGCTGGCCGGTCTGGTTGATGGTGACAGGCGCCTGCGTGCGGGTGAGGGTGGCGAAGTTTGAAAGCGGAACCAGAACGCCCGATTTCGCCGAAAGAATGTTGATATCGCTGAGGAAATCATCATTCCACGGTTTCGAGCTGTCGAATTCCACAATCACGTCGTAGCTGTCGCCGGTGGACTGGATCTGTGCCGCCGTATAACCGCCAAAGGACATTTCCAGCGTCTTGCGCAACTGGTCATTGGTGATGCCGAAGGCGGCGGCCTTTTCCGGATCGACGGAAATCGTCGCGGCGATCGCGCCGTTCTGGGCGTCCGAGGTGACGGAGGTAAAGGTGTGGTCGCGGCGCATCGCCTCCATCAGCTTGTTCGACCATTCATTGGTCGTGTCGGCATTCAGGCCCTGAACGACGAGCTGGTATTGGCTGGCGGAGCTGCGCCCGCCGAAACGCAGGCTCTGCTGCGGATTGATATAGGTGCGGATGCCCGCCACTTTCGATGTGGCCTGCCCCAGTTCCGCCAGCACCTGGCTGAGCGGCGCGCGCTCTTCCTTGGGCTTCAGCTCCACGAACATCGAGCCGTTGTTCAGCGGGTTACGGGAATTGCCGCCGACAATGGAGGTGACATGCACCACGGCCGGATTCTTGCGGATCTGATCGGCGACCTGAGCCTGGAGATCGCGCATCGCCGTATAGGAAATATCCTCACGCGCCTGTGTTGAAACCGAAAGACGGCCAATATCTTCCTGGGGAAAGAAGCTGGAGGGCAGGGTTTCGAAGAGATAGAGCGATGCCGCGACCGAAGCGAGAAACGATGCCAAAACGATGCGGCGATGGGAGAGGCACCAGCCGACGGCGCGGCCATAGGCGCGCAGCGTGCGTTCGAAACCCGCATCGAACCAGCGGATGATCGCCGGTGGTCTGGAGGAGTGGCCGGAGAGGCGCGAAGCGAGCATCGGCGTCACCGTCAGCGAGACCAGCGCCGAGGCCATGATCGCGAGCGTGACAACCATGCCGAATTCGTTGAAGAGCCTGCCAATGACGCCGCCCATCAACAGGATGGGAATGAAGACCGCAACCAGCGAGACGGACATGGAGAGAATGGTGCTGCTGACCTCCGCCGCGCCCTGAAGGGCCGCTTCACGCATGGGCAGGCCTTTTTCATGCAGGCGCAGGATGTTTTCCAGCATGACGATGGCGTCGTCCACCACCAGCCCCACCGAAAGTGTCAGGCCGAGCAGCGAGATATTGTCGATGCTGTAGCCCAGAACATACATCATGCCGAAGGCGGTGATGAGAGACAGAGGCACGGCAAGGCCCGGAATGATGGTTGCCGTCAGGTGCCCCGTGAAGAGATAGATGACCGCGACCACCAGCCCGATGGTGAGAAACAGCGTGAACTGCACGTCCGAAATCGCGTCCTTGATAGCGGTTGAGGCGTCATTCATGACGTTGATATTGACCGAAGGCGGCAATTGCTGGTGAAGCGCCGGCAGCTTGGCCTTGATGGCGTCCACTACGTCCACGGTATTGGCGTCCGGCTGACGCTGGACGGCGAGAACGATGGCCTGTTCGCCGTCGAACCAGCTGCCGGCATTGGTGTTGTCGATGCTGTCGGTGACATTGGCGATATCGCCGAGATGGATCGGTGCGCCATTATTCGTCGAGACGACCAGCGAGCGGAAGGCGGCCGCATTGGTGCGCTGGGTATCGGCCTCGATCGTCAGGCGCTGATTGTCGTTCTGCAACGCCCCGACGGGCACCTGATTATTCGCCTGGGCGATGGCGGTGGTGACGGTGTCGACGCCGAGCCCTCTTGCCTGAAGCTGGGCCGGATCGAGGCCGATACGCACGGCATAGGTCTGCGCGCCATAGATGCTCACCTGCGCGACGCCCGATATGGTGGAAAGAAGCGGCGAGATGATGTTCTCGGCGATTTCATCGACCTTGCTGGTCGGCATCTCCTTGCTGTTGACGGCAAGCAGCAGCACCGGCGCATCGGCTGGGTTGGTCTTGCGATAGCTCGGCGTTGTCGTCATGTTGCTCGGCAATTGCCGCTGCGCGCGGGAAATCGCGGCCTGCACATCGGCCGCCGCTGCATCGATATCGCGGTTGAGATCGAACTGCAGCACGATCGAGCTGTTGCCGAGCGTATTGGTGGCGCTGATTTCGCTGACGCCGGGAATGGTCTCGAACTGCTTGACCAGCGGTGTGGTGACCGATGTGGCCATGGTTTGTGGCGAAGCGCCGGAAAGCGACGAGGAAACGTTGATCGTCGGGAAATCCACCTTCGGCAGGGCGGCTACGGGCAGCAGGCGGAAGCCGGCAAGCCCGGCCAGCACCAGGCCGATGGCGAGAAGCGTGGTGGCGACGGGCCGGTTGATGCAGAAATTGGGGATCATTGGTCGCCAACCTTTTCCTGCGGAATATTGGCGGCCAGATTGCCGGCCGCGCCGCCCTTGTCGGAAAATTGCTCGACCACGAACTGGCCGTCGGCAAGTTCGGATTGACCCTCGATAATCACATGCTCGCCACCATTGAGGCCGCTTGCGATGGCGGTAAGATCGCCATTCGAGCGGGCGACTTCCACCGGCGTCATATGGGCATGATGCTCGCTATCGACGGTATAGACGAAGTTGCCCTTCGGCCCCGGCCGCACGGCAACCGTCGGTACGACGATCATTTCATCGTCCGACACGAAGTGGGCCGTGACGTTGACGGACTGGCCGGGCCATAAAAGACCACGATCGTTCTTGAATTCCGCCTTGGCCAGCACCGTACCGGAGGTCTGGTCCACCGTATTGTCGTAGAACCGCAGTACGCCGCTCATCGGTTCGCCCCCCGTCGCCGCGGGGTCGACATCGACTGCGGTATCCTTCGCCACGCCTTCGCGCAATTGCGGTAGATAGCGCTGTGAGAGCCGGAAACTGACCGAAATCGGATCGTATTTGGTGATCGTCACGATATTGACGCCGGCGCTGAGATAGGCGCCGGGGCTGACGCTGATATCGCCGAGTCGCCCATCGAAGGGGGCACGGATTTCCATATGTTCGAGCGTCACCTGGTCGGAGGCAAGCGTTGCCTTGTCGGCATCGATCTTGGCGCTGGCGCTATCCCGCGCCGCCCTTGCCTGATCCAGCACCTGCTGGGATTCCGCACTCTGCTTGACGAGATTGGCGGCGCGCTGGAAGGCGGCCTCCGTCTGTTCCAGCGTTGCCTGATCGGCGGCGATATTGGCCTTGTCCTTGTCGACAGCGGCGCGGGCGATGCGGTCATCCATCTTGAGGATAAGGTCGCCCGCCTTGATATGCTGACCGTCCTTCGCCTCGATTTCCATGACGAGGCCGGCCTGAAGCGGCGCGATATTGGTGATGTCGGCCGCAACCGCCCAGCCCGTCGCCGTTGCATCCATCGGCAGCGTCGCCTTGCCGGCGGCGATGGTGCTGACGGTGGGTGGCCCGCCATTGCGCCGCCCTCCGCCCTGTCTTTGTCCCTGCTGCCGGGCTGGTTGGCCGCTTTGGGAGGACTGCGTCGCCGTTTCGGCGTCGGCCCTGGGAGATACGCTGGCAAATTGCTTGAGATAGGGGACTTGATCGAGCGGCAGGCGATCCTTGAAATACCAGGCACCGGCGGCTGCGATGGCAAGAACGCTGAGAGCGGTCCAGAAACGTTTCATCTGACGATTCCGCGTAATGAGAGCGATACATGTTTACCGAACATGTGCGGTAAGCCTTGGGAGCAGCTTTCCCCCACAAGACACCCAATGCGCTGCGAAATCACCTTAAACTTTTGTAATGGCGGCGACAATGACCGTCGCTATATGCCTTGTCTTTTGGGGGTAGCAGACGGTTTCGGTTCCTCCCCCGTGCAATGCGTGACCATGTTCCCGTTCGCCGCTGGTTCCGGCCAAAGAAAAAGCCGCCTCGTTTCCGGGGCGGCTCTGGCATGAACGGCGAAAAGCCTCCGATTAGAAGGCCCGGATGGCGTTGCGGGTCGCAAGCACGTCCTCGGCGACATTGCCTGTCGTTGCCGGTACGGAGCCGACGAGATCCAGGAACTTGTAAAGTTCGGTGGCCTGCGAGTTGGTGACATAGATGATGTCGCGATCCTGCATCGGGAACTTCGTGGCGGCGAAGAAGGTCGACGGATCGCGCAGATTGGCGCGGAAGATGACCGGAACGTCCTGTCCGGGGAACTTCGACGTATTGATGCCGAGCTTCACGAGAAGATCGCGCTTGACGATACGATAGACATAGACCTGAGCCGGGTCGGCACGGGAATCGAGCAGTCCACCCGCTTTGCCGAGTGCATCCGAAAGCTTGAGATCGGCATCCTCGAACTCGAAACGTCCGTTGAGGCCCGAAGCGCCGAAGGCAAGGTAAGTGCGGCGTTCACGCTCCACCATGATCGTGTCACCCGGAACCACATAGATGTTTTCGGACGGCGTGCTGACGAGGTGGTTGTAGTTGACGCGGGCGGTCTTGCCGCGGCGGATCAGCGTGACATAGGATTCGATATTCGGGGCGCTGAGGCCCTTTGCATAGGAGATGACGTCGAGAACCCGATCGCCCGCTTCCGAAAGCTGAACCTTCGTCGGTTCCTTGACGTCGCCCAGCACGGAGGCCTGTGCGGAGCGGCTGGAAATCTTGGTGATGAGAACCTGCGGCTCGATGGCGCGGTTGGCGAGCCGTTCCTCGATTTCGCTCTGCACATCCTCGACATTGCGGCCGGTGGCGCGAATCTTGCCCGCATAGGGAACGCTGATATTGCCTTCCCGGTCCACGGTCTGGTTCGGCAGGCTGATGAAGTTGCCGGGACGGCTGCCGGCGTCGTTCGGAATGAACAGGCCGCCGGCCTGGCTTTCAAAGATCGCGACCTGCACCACGTCGCCGACGCCCATCGGCAGCGCCGGAACGCCGCCCTTGCCGCCGCCGAAACTGCCGAGCAGAGTGGTGGTTGTGGTGTCGCCGACATAATTGAGTACGGAGCTGTTGATGTCGAGCAGCGCGTAGTCGACACCGGCGGTTTTCTGCTTGTCCTTGGAGGCGAATTTCACGGAAGCGTTAGATTCGATCGAGGCTGCATCGGGGCCGGAGGCCGCAGTAACCGTGCAACCCGCCAGTGCTGCAGAGGTAAGCAGAATCGAAACATTCAATAAACGCATTTGGTCCTCGAAATGAATGCCGTCCGAAAAGCAGAAATAATCCGGACATCGTATAAGTTTTTAAAAATAAGCACTTCATAAATGACACCGGTAAAGGAAATCCAAACCGGCATTACATCCGTTCAGCGGAATCGCATCCCGGGATGTTTACGTCCCCTATCAGGCATATGCCCAATTTCAGACGATGCTTCAAGTTCATCATCGCTCAACTGCGCCGAAAAATTCCGGGCGAGGCACGATGTTCGAATCCCCTGACGGTGTCAGTATTGTTGCGCTTCAATATTCAGTTGGATGCCATAATCTCTTTGATTGCTGCATTGCGCTAGTGCAGTTTTGTCACGCTTGCGCGGTTTCTTTTGCTGTTGACTTGCATGAAGACTAATCAATTGTTTTGTAAATGTTTTTATGTGCCCGTCACGCCCGTTCAGCCAGTGCGAAATTCACGGTGTCCGCGAATTCCCGCAGGAAACGCTCGCGTGAGAAGCGGGCGGCATTGTTGATGCAGGCGTTCTTGTCGAAGCGGTCGGAATTGTCGACGAACTCCTGTACGGCGGCGCAGATCGCCTCCGGTGTCTGCTCACCGAAATAAAGGCCGGTCGGATGGTTGGAGGCGCCGAGCGGAACGACGGTTTCCAGCACGCCGCCCTTGCCATAGGCGATGACCGGTGTGCCGAGCGCCTGGGATTCGACGGGCACGATGCCGAAATCGTCTTCTGCTGCAAAAACAAAGGCCCTGGCCTCGGCCATGTATTTGTGAAGCTCGTCATTGCCGACGAAACCGAGGATTTCGACATTCGGCGTGGCGATTTCGCGGATGCGTTTCATGTCCGGCCCGTCGCCGATGACGACCAGCCGTTTGTCGGGCATCTTTGCAAAGGCCTCCACGATCAGGTGCACCTTCTTGTAGGGCACGAGCCGCGATGCCGTGACGAAATAGTCACCCTTAAGCTCGGACGGGGAAAGATGGGACGTGTCCACCGGCGGATAGATCACGGTGGAATCGCGGCCATAACACTTGCGCACTCGGTTACGGATGAATTTGGAGTTGACCGTCATCAAGTCGACACCGTTGGCGGTGCGGATGTCCCACATGCGGATATAGTGCAGAATGGCGCGCGCGATCCATGAGGTGAAGCCGCGCGTCAGTCTGGTTTCCTTGAGATACTGGTGCTGGAGGTCCCAGGCGTAGCGGATGGGGCTATGGATATAGGAGACGTGAAACTGGCCCGGGCCGGTGATGACGCCCTTGGCAACCGCATAGCTCGAGGAAATCACCAGATCGTAGCCGCTCAGATCGAACTGTTCGATGGCAAGCGGCATCAGAGGCAGATAGGAGCGGTATTTTTTCCGGGCGAAAGGCAGCTTCTGGATGAAGGAAGTGTTGACGGGACGGCCGCCGAGAAACCCCCGGTCGCGCTCGCTCATGAAATCGACAAGGCAGTACAGATCCGCGTGAGGATAAATTTCAAGAAGGTTGTGAAGCACTTTTTCGGCCCCGCCTCTGTCGGTGAGCCAGTCATGCACGATTGCCGTCTTCATAATTTCCTCAATAATTTCAACGTAATAAAAATTAATGTTCCGCCATGGAATAAAGTTTGGCGGTGTAGAATATCAGGTCTGTCTGCAGCCCTTGAAAATACGGCTGGCGGCGTCAAATGGCGTAATTATTAATAAGAATATGCGGGTATGTCTGTGGCGGCCTAGCGTTAGTCCGCTCTTTAATAGCACTTTGTTCGCAAATGCGAAATATCCAACCTTCTTAATTCCCTTTTCTTCCTGTGCAGTCAAACGCCGGTCGTCATGCCCTCTCTTCCAGCCGGAAAAGATGGATATCACGGCACGTCGCTTTTTTGGCGAAACTCCCGTTTTTTCATCGCCTTAAACGGTGCCGCTTTCTTTCGCAAAGACCTGTCTTGCGTTTCGCCGATCATGGAAACCCATCATCGTGCCGCATTGTCATTGACAAGGCGTCTTATCGAGATATTCTGTTATAAAGATGCATATAACATAATAATGGAACACATGAGAGCTGGGAGCTTGACCATGAGACGTAAACTTGCATTTCTCGCCACCGCCGCTTTGCTGCTTGCGCCGGGTGTAATGATGGCTGCGGAGAAGGGTGGCGTTATCAATGTCGCCACGATCGGCGAGCCGCCGACCCTCGATCCCATGGCGTCTACCGCCGATCTCGTCGGCATCGTCACGCAGCATATTTTCGAAACGCTCTATACCTTCGACAAGGGCTGGAAGGTGACGCCGCTTCTGGCGGAAAGCCTGCCCGAGATCAGTGCGGACGGCAAAACCTACACGATCAAGCTCAGGCAGGGCATCAAGTTCCATGACGGCAGCGACATGACGTCCGAAGATGTCGTCGCCTCGCTCGGCCGCTGGATGAAGATCGCCTCGCGCGGCAAACAGGCAGCCGGCTTTATCGACAATATCTCCGCGCCGGATGCCGGAACGGTGACGATCTCCCTCAAGCAGCCCTATGCGCCGCTCGCCTCGCTGCTCGCCTTCAACAATTCCGCAGCCATCATCCTGCCGGCCGAAAAGCAGGCGGAGCCGATGGCCGAATTCATCGGCACCGGCCCCTATATGCTGAAGGAACGCAAGGCCGACCAATATATCCAGCTCGTGCGCTTCGATGGTTACAAGTCCCGCGATGGCGAAAGCGACGGTTATGGCGGCGCACGCCATCAGTATCTCGATGAAATCCGCTTCGTTCCGGTGCCCGATCCGAATACCCGCGTCGAAGCCGCCGTTTCCGGGCAATATGATTATGTCGATTCCATACCGGTGGAATCCTTCGGCAAGGTGAAGTCGTCGTCTGCCTCGCAGCCTTTGATGCTGAAGCCTTTCGGTTATCCGGTCTTCGTGTTCAACACGAAGGAGGGGCTTTCTTCCAAGCTGGAGGTCCGCAAGGCGGTGACCGAAGCGCTGAACATGGAGGATATGCTGGCGGCTGCATTCGGCAGCACGGATTTCTATGCGCTCGACGGCGCCTATTATCCCGATAATTTCTCCTGGCATTCGGAAGAGGGCGTCGAGGGCAATTACAATCTTGGCAACCCGGAAGCCGCCGCCGAAAAGCTGAAGGCGGCCGGTTACAACGGCGAGCCGCTGCGCATCCTCACCAGCCGCCAGTATGAGTTCCATTACAAGATGGCGCAGGTCGCGGCGGAATATCTGAAGCTTGCCGGTTTCAAGGTGGATATGCAGGTAGTGGACTGGGCGACGCTGACGCAGCGCCGCGCCGACCCGAAGCTCTGGGATATCTACATCACCCACAGCCCCTTCCTGCCGGAGCCGGCGCTGATCGGTGCGCTCTCCACCGGCTCGCCGGGTTGGTGGGATACGCCGGCGCGCAAGGCGGCGGTTGACGCCTTCACCTCGGAAGCCGATCCGGAGAAACGCGTCGCGCTCTGGGCCAATGTGCAGAAGACGATCTATGCCGAGCTGCCGCTCATCAAGATCGGCGACTTCAATGCTGTGGCGGCCAAGTCCAACAAGCTGGAAGGCGTCGATCCGGCTCCATGGCCGTATTTCTGGAATGCATCGGTTACGAAATAAGGCCGGCACCGCACGCCGTCATCCCGGCCTTGAGCCGGGGTCCAGCGCGATCAAGTCCTTGGTCGCAAGAGACCTTTTCACCACGCGGACGCGTGGTGGCTGGATGCCGGATCAAGTCCGGCATGACGGAAGTGCGCAGTCGATCTTTAAGCAACCCGGTTCAACCATCGCCTGATAGCGGCAATCACGCGCCTTGGAGCCTTCATACGTGATACGGTATATTTTCCAGAGACTTGCGGGAATGATCGTGGTGATGTTCCTCGTCGTCACCATCGTCTTCGTCATCCTGCGCGTAACACCCGGAGATCCTGCCGCCGTGATGCTGGGGCCGGATGCCTCGGCGCAGGATATTGCGGAGCTGCGCAGCCGGCTCGGTCTCGATCAGTCGCTCGGCGTGCAATATGTCTATTATATCGGGCAATTGCTGAAGGGCGATCTCGGCCAGTCGATCTTTCTCAACATGCCGGTTGGCTCAGCGCTGCTGGACCGGGCCGAACCGACCTTTTTCCTGACGATCTTTTCGCTGCTGATCGCGAGCGTCATCGCGCTTCCCATCGGCATTTACGCCGCTTACCGGCGCGGTTCCTTCGTGGATCAGGCAGCGACCACGGTGGCGATGCTGGCGGCGAGCATCCCGAGCTTCTGGCTCGGCCTCATCCTCATGCAGGTCTTCGCCGTGCGGCTCGATCTGTTCCCGGTGTCGGGTTATGGCGGGCCGGGTGCCAGCTTCATGGAGCGCATGTATCACCTGACCTTGCCGGCCATCGCGCTTGGCCTCGTCTCTTCGGCCCTCATTCTGCGCTTCACCCGCGCCTCGATGCTGGATGTTCTCGGCGACGATTATGTCCGCACTGCGAGAGCCAAGGGCGTCAAGGAGCGCCGGGTGGTGATGAAACACGCGCTGAAGAATGCGCTCATCCCCATCCTCACCGTGCTTGGCCTTACCGCCGCCGTCTTGATTTCCGGTGCAGTGGTGACGGAAACCGTCTTCGGCCTGCCGGGCGTCGGCAATCTCGTCGTTTCGGCCGTTCTCCGGCGCGATTATCCGGTCATCCAGGGCGCGCTTCTCGTCATCGCCGGGCTTTACGTGCTCATCAATTTTGCAATCGACATGCTTTATCTGCTGGTCGATCCGAGGGTTCGTTACTGATGGCCGATATTGTTTCCACCGCCCCGCCGGCACGCAACCCGACCGTCCTTTTCATTCGGCGTCTTCTGAAACGCAAGACGGTCGCTGCCGGTCTCATCGTGCTGCTCGTC
Source organism: Agrobacterium leguminum (assembly GCF_015704895.1). GTDB lineage: Bacteria > Pseudomonadota > Alphaproteobacteria > Rhizobiales > Rhizobiaceae > Agrobacterium > Agrobacterium leguminum. Next base: position 189,959 of record NZ_JADQWB010000007.1, read on the forward strand.
TTCGTGCTGCTCGCGGTTTTCGCGCCGATGATCGCGCCTTATTCACCTTCGAAACTGTCGATCGTCAATCGTCTGAAACCGCCGAGTGAGCTTTACTGGTTCGGCACCGATGAGTTCGGTCGCGACGTCTTCTCGCGCACTATCTATGCCGGAAGGCTGTCGCTTCTGGTCGGTGCCGCCGTGGTGGCGCTTTCGGCGCTGATCGGCATCACGCTAGGCCTGCTCGCTGGTTTCTTCCAGAAGCTGGATACGCCGATTGCGCGGTTGATCGACGCGATGATGGCCTTTCCGGATATTCTGCTCGCCATCGCGCTGGTGGCGGCGCTCGGCCCGTCGCTGACGACTGTCATCATCGCACTTGCTGTCGTTTATTCGCCGCGCCTTGCCCGCATCGTGCGCGCCTCGACGCTGGTGATCCGTGAACTGCCCTATGTGGAGGCGGCGAAGGCGCTCGGCATTTCCACTTTTCACATCATGACGCGGCATGTGCTGCGCAATCTGGTTTCGCCGATCCTCGTGCAATGCACCTTCCTCTTCGCCAGCGCCATGCTGGCCGAGGCCGGCCTGTCGTTTCTGGGGCTTGGTGTCAGCCCTGAAATTCCGACCTGGGGAACCATGATCTCCGCCGGCCGCCAATATATCGGCCAGGCCGACTGGATGACCTATTTCCCCGGCTTTGCCATCATTCTTTCCGTGCTGTCGCTGCAAATGGTCGGTGACGGGCTGCGGGACATGCTCGACCCAAGACTGCGAAGGGATTTGTAATATGACGTCCGGTGAACAGGCGAAAACGCCTCTTCAAGCTCCCATTCTTCTCACCAATGTCAAACCCGTCGGTTTCGGAAAGGGTGCACCACAGGCTTCGACCGATATTCTGATCGGCGGCGATGGCAAGATCGCCGCGGTTGGGCCTGGCATTCAAGCGCCTGCTGATGCGCAGCGCATCGATGCCAAGGGTGCCTTCGTCTCGCCCGGCTGGGTCGATCTGCACGTGCATATCTGGCACGGCGGCACCGATATCTCCATCCGCCCCTCCGAATGCGGGGCCGAGCGCGGCGTGACGACGCTGGTGGATGCCGGTTCGGCGGGTGAGGCGAATTTCCACGGTTTCCGGGAATATATCATCGAGCCCTCGAAGGAGCGCATTAAGGCCTTCCTCAATCTCGGCTCCATCGGGCTCGTCGCCTGTAACCGCGTGCCTGAACTGCGGGATATCAAGGATATCGATCTCGATCGTATCATCGAATGTTACGCCGAAAACAGCGAACATATCGTCGGCCTCAAGGTGCGGGCAAGCCATGTCATCACCGGCTCCTGGGGCGTCACACCGGTCAAGCTCGGCAAGAAGATCGCCAAGATCCTGAAAGTGCCGATGATGGTGCATGTGGGCGAACCGCCGGCACTTTATGACGAGGTACTGGAAATTCTCGGCCCCGGCGATGTCGTGACCCATTGCTTCAACGGCAAATCGGGTTCCAGCATCATGGAAGACGAGGACCTCTTCAACCTTGCCGAACGCTGCGCCGGTGAAGGCATCCGGCTGGATATCGGCCATGGCGGCGCATCCTTCTCCTTCAAGGTGGCGGAAGCGGCGATTGTACGCGGCCTTTTGCCCTTTTCTATCTCCACGGATTTGCACGGCCACTCGATGAATTTCCCGGTCTGGGATCTGGCGACGACCATGTCGAAGCTGCTGTCGGTCGATATGCCTTTCGAAAATGTCGTCGAGGCCGTTACCCGCAATCCGGCCTCCGTCATCCGCCTCGATATGGAAAACCGTCTCGATGTTGGCCAGCGCGCCGATTTCACCATTTTCGATCTAGTGGATTCCGATCTGGAAGCGACCGATTCCAATGGCGATGTGGCGCGCCTAACGCGTCTGTTCGAGCCGCGTTACGCGGTCATTGGCGCCGAGGCGATTGCCGCCAGCCGTTACATTCCAAGGGCGCGCAAGCTCGTGCGCCACAGCCATGGTTATTCCTGGCGCTGAACCCAAATGGACAGGGCGGAGGAGGGCAACCCCTCCGTCTTCCGCAGAGATTAAGGGATACCCGTCCCTGTATTATGAGGAATTCGCGTGAAACAGTCTTCGCTTGAGGCAGAGGGGCGTCATTCGCCCTACGACCGGCTCGCCGCGCTCGGCATCTCCCTGCCGCCGCCACCGCCGCCGATTGCCAATTTCGTCACGCATGTGGTGGAAGGCAACATGCTTTATCTTTCGGGGCAGGGGCCGCGGGAGGAAAACGGCCATCTTTACGCCGGCAAGGTGGGCGCGGAAATCGGGCTGGAAGAGGCCTATAACCATGCGCGGCTCACCGGCATCAATCTGCTTGCCGTCATGCATGAGGCGCTGGGAGACCTGTCGCGGGTGAAGAAGGTGGTTAAGCTGCTCGGCATGGTCAATGCGGTCAGCGATTTCCGCGATCACCCGAGCGTCATTAATGGCTGCTCCGATCTCTTCATCGATGTGTTCGGCGATGCGGGACAACATGCCCGCTCCGCCGTCGGTTTCGGCTCGCTGCCGGGTAACATCACCGTTGAGATAGAAGCCATCGTCGCGCTCAAGGATTGAGGCCGTTCAATGGTTGCGCCAGCCCATCAGCTTTTCGATCCGTTCCGCCGAAACCCTGACCTGTTCGGTGTAATGGTTTTCGTCTGCCAGCACCTTCTGTTCCGGCAGCACGATGGAAATCGTCGCAACGCATTCGCCCCTGTTGTCGCAGATCGGCGAGGCGATGCAGGCGACGGCGTAATCGGATTCGGCGACCTGTATCGACAGCCTGTCATGGAAGGCCGCACCTGCCGATTGCGACAGGGTCTCCGGGTTGATTTCCGCGCGACCGGTCGGCGAGGTGCGGGCGCAGCGCCTGAAAAGCTCGACACGTTCAGCCTCCGGCAAATGACCGACGAGCAGGCGGCCGGATGCCGTCCAGTTCAGGGGAACACGGGTGCCGACGCGGGACGCGACCTGAAAATGGCTTGGACCATCGGCCATGGCCAGAACAAGCATATGGTCGCCATCGCGGCCACAAAGCTGCACGGTCTCGCCCGCATGGCGGCACAGATCGTGCATTTCGTGGGTGGCGACACCCATGAAATCCAGCGAGCGGGCATAGGCGAGGCCATAATGGTAAAGCCGGGCGCCGAGCCAGATGTTGCCATCGGCATTGCGCGCAAGCATGTTCTTTTCGACGAGATCGTCGACGATCACATAGACGGTGGAAAGCGGCGCCTTTATCGCCTTGGCAATAGCGTAAGCGCCGGCTGGCGATCCGGTTTCGTAAAGGTAATCAATAACCTGAAGGGCGCGGTCGATGCCGCTGACGCGCGAGCGCTTGGCCGCCTTCGCGTCTGCGTTTTCGGCGCCCTCGGACAGGGCGGTTGAAGACGTTTCGTCCAGTTTATGGGCGTCCAATTTTGGCTCCTCACGGGTTTTGAGAAGCTATTACATTATTATGGCATATATGTCGATGCCCATCGCATCGCAAAGACAGGAGAAAGACATGACCGAGGATATCAGAAGCAGGATCGGCCTTCGCCCGGTCATCAACGTCTCGGGCACCATGACCTCGCTTGGTGCTTCCATTGTCGTTCCCGAAGCGGTCGAGGCCATGGCGGCGATCCTGCCGCAATTCGTCGAGATCAATGATCTGCAACGCAAGGCGAGCGCGATCATTGCAAGACTGACGGGCGGCGAGGCCGGTTTCGTCACGGCGTCCTGCTCCTCCGGCATCAGCCTTGCGGTAGCGGGCGCCATTACCGGCAATAATCTGCTGGCCATCGAAAAGCTGCCCGATGTGACCCCGGAAAAGAACGAAGTGCTGGTGCAGATGGGTCATGTGGTGAGCTATGGTGCGCCGGTGGATCAGGCGATCCGCCTCGGCGGCGGCAAGGTGGTGCTGATCGGGCAGGCGACATCGACCCATCGTTTCCACATGGAAAACGCCATTACCGAAAAGACGGCGGCAGCGGTCTATGTCGTCTCGCACCATGTGGTGGATTACGGCCTGCTGCATCTTTCCGAATTCGTCGAGATTGCCCATGCCAAGGGCGTGCCTGTCATCGTGGATGCGGCTTCCGAATATGATCTGAAGCTGTTTCTGGCCACGGGCGCGGATGTGGTGCTCTATTCCGGCCACAAGTTCCTCGGCGGCCCGACCTCCGGCATCGTCGCCGGCAAAAAGGAGCTGGTGCGCAACGCCTTCCTCCAGAATATGGGTATCGGCCGCGGCATGAAGGTCGGCAAGGAAAGCATCTATGGCGTCATGGCGGCGCTGGAAGCCTGGGAAAAGCGCGATCATGCCGGTATTCGCGAGCGTGAAACCGGCTATCTCAACCTCTGGAAAAAGACGCTGGACGGGCGCCCCGGCGTGACGGCGCTGATCGAGCCCGACCCGACCAATAACCCGCTCGACCGGCTGCGCGTCATCATCGACGCCGAGGAAGCCCATATCACGGCATGGGACCTGACGACGGCGCTCGCCAAAGGCAGCCCGCCGATCATTGTCCGCGACCACGAGGTGGAGCACCGCTATTTCTATCTCGACCCCTGCAATCTGCATCCCGGCCAGGAAACCATCGTGGCTTCCCGGCTGGCCGAGGAGCTGGACAAGGCGCGCGCCTCCAACGAGGTGATCGCGACGCCATTCGAAGACCGCAGCCGCCACCGTTTCGACGGCATGCTGCGCTGGCCGGACTAAGTAACGACTGCATATGGAACGAGCGGGTGCCGCGAGCTTCTTCTCCCCGAGGGGGAGAAGTCCGCGGCAGCGGGATGAGGGGGCGAGGGTGCGGTCTATCGCTGGCGTTGCCCCCTCATCCGACCCTTCGGGCCACCTTCTCCCCGGCGGGGAGAAGAAATTTGCCGCAACGCTGTGCCTGAGTTGAAACATAAAAAGAAGGGAACGATCATGACCATGCCGCAGGCAGCACCTCTTGGTGCCGAAGATGCCGTGCTTTCCGTCCGCAATCTCACTACGTCCTTTTTCGTGGATGGCGGCTGGAAGCCGGTGGTGCGTGATATTTCCTTCGATGTCGGGCCGGGAGAGACGGTTGCGATCGTTGGCGAAAGCGGTTCGGGCAAGAGCGTTACCTCGCTTTCCATCATGCGGCTGCTGGACCGCGAAAGCAGCAGGGTTCAGGGCGAAATCCTGCTGGGCGGTCGCAACCTCTTGTCCCTCTCCGAAGACGCCATGCGGCGGGTGCGGGGCAATGAAGTGGCCATGATCTTTCAGGAGCCGATGACCAGCCTCAATCCGCTCTTCACCATCGGCGACCAGATTTCCGAGGCTTTGCTTTGCCATCAGCCGATGTCGAAAGCGGAAGCGCGGTCGGAGACGATCCGCCTTCTCGAAAAGGTCCGCATCCCCTCTGCCGCTTCGCGTTTCGATGAATATCCGCACCGCTTTTCCGGCGGCATGCGCCAGCGCGTGATGATCGCCATGGCGCTTGCCTCGCGACCAAAGCTCCTGATCGCCGACGAACCGACGACGGCGCTCGATGTGACGATTCAGGGCCAGATCCTCGATCTCATCAAGACGCTGCAGGAAGAGGAGGGCACGTCGGTCCTCTTCATTACCCATGACATGGGTGTGGTGGCCGAAATCGCCGACCGCACCGTCGTCATGTATCGCGGCGAGCAGGTGGAAGTCGGCGCGACGGCGGATATTTTCCATCGCGGCAAACATCCGTATACCCGCGCACTTTTGTCCGCCGTTCCGGTTCTGGGGTCGATGAAAGGCGAAGAGAGGCCGCTCCGTTTTCCCATCGTCAACACCACCACGGGAGAAACGCAGGAGCCGGCGCGTCCGGCCGATACAGTCGACGCCGCCGCACAGCCCGTGCTCAAGGTGGAGGGGCTGACCAAGCGCTTCGATATCCACTCCGGTCTTCTGGGACGGCTCAGTGGCCGCGTGCATGCGGTGGAAAACGTGTCCTTCGATCTCAGGGCCGGTGAAACATTGTCGCTGGTGGGCGAAAGCGGCTGCGGCAAGTCCACCACCGGACGCGCCATCATGCGGCTGATAGAGCCGGATGCCGGTTCGGTCGTGGTCAACGGCGAAAACATTCTCGCCCTCGACAAGACAGGCATGCGGGATATGCGCAAGACGGTTCAGATGATCTTTCAGGACCCCTTCGCCTCGCTCAATCCACGTATGACGGTGGGTGCGGCGATTGCCGAACCTTTTCTGGAGCACCGCATGGGAAGCGCCCGCGAGGCGAAGGATGTGGTGGCCGACATGCTCAAAAAGGTCGGTCTCTCACCGGACATGGCTTCGCGTTACCCGCATGAATTTTCCGGTGGCCAGCGCCAGCGCATCTGCATCGCCCGCGCGCTTGCCCTCCAGCCAAAGGTGATCGTCGCGGATGAGAGCGTTTCGGCGCTGGATGTTTCCATCAAGGCGCAGGTCATCAACCTGATGCTGGATCTGCAGCAAAGCCTCGATCTTGCCTTCCTGTTCATATCCCATGACATGGCGGTGGTGGAACGTGTCAGCCACCGGGTGGCGGTGATGTATCTCGGCGAGATCGTCGAAATCGGCCCACGCGCCGCTGTCTTCGACAATCCGCAGCATGACTATACCTGCAAGCTGATGGCGGCCGTGCCGGTGCCGGACCCGGATCGCCGCAACACAAGGCGCGGTGCGGCGAATGACGAGCTGAAAAGCCCGATCCGCGCCGTCGATTATGTCGTCAAGCCGCGTGAATATCGCGAGGTTTCGCCTGGCCACCTCGTTGCCTGCTGAAGCTGGTTACAGGCCCGGCACATCCGATGTCGCGAAAGGTATACGGTAACCGCGCTGAAAACTTTCCCGCTGTCCGAGATGGCGATACCATGTCTGCACGGCTGGAAAGTCACCGAGGTTGATCTCGTGGCGCGCGAAACGTGAGACCCATGGCCAGATGGCGATATCGGCTATTGAAAAATCGCCGGCCACAAACTCCCGCCCGCTCAAGCGGTCGTTCAATGTCCGGTAAAGCCGCGCCACATCTGCCGCGAAACGCGTTTCGGCAAAGGGGGCCTCTCCGGCATGGTAGGTCAGGAAATAATGGGCATAACCGAGTGTCGGGCCGAAATTGGCGGCCTGCCACATCAGCCATTCGGTGACGATCAGTCGCTCGGTCGCGGCGGCGGGCAGAAGCCGGCCTGCCTTTTCGGCAAGATAGATCAGGATCGCGTTCGATTCCGTCAGGACGGTACCGTTCTCATTGTCGACGATCGCAGGGATTTTCGAGCCGGGATTGATGCGGACGTAATCGGCGGCAAATTGCTCGCCTTTTTCGATGTCTATGGCATGGCTTCGATAGGGCAGGCCAAGTTCTTCCAGCGCAATCGAGATTTTAAGGCCATTGGGCGTGATCCAGGTGTAGAGGTCGATCATGCTAGTCGAACATCGCCTCATCAAGCGGCAGTACCCGTCTGCCTTTCTTGCCGGTCACGTCGGAAAGGTCCGTGTAAAGACCGCGCAGCGTCAGAACCAATTGGACGATACGCTGATCGGTGACACGATAGATCACCGCCTTGCCTTCCCGTGAGCCTTCGATCACACCGGCGTCGCGCAATTCGGCAAGCTGCTGCGAAAGCGTTGGCTGCTGGATGCCGAGTTCATATTCCAGCGCGGAAACGGAAGCTTCCGTTTCCATGAGATAACAGACGATGGCCAGACGATTGGCGTTGGCGACAAGCTTCAAAAGCTCGCTCGCTTCCACCACGCTGCGGCAGATGAGATTGGAAACCGGTTTCGTCACGAGTGAAGGCCCATTTTTCAAACTATAAAAAAGTAAATTGTATGGCGATAAATTTCAATGGCTTGATGAGTCTCATCTCGGCTCTATCTTGCGTTTTTTAAAATCTACAGGATTGGTAGATTTCTCTTTCATTTTCCGGCTGAGGATAGCCAAAACGTTTCTAGAAAACATTCTATAAAAAAGTAGATTGATTGCGAAATGAGGTGTCGACATGAAAATCGGGGTCCATCCCAACAATCTGCATTTACGTCTCGCCCGGCTCTGGCCCGGCGCCTTTGAAGAATTCGATCCGGAATTCGTGGCCTATCGTGAAGGCCGCGATACGGCGGCGCTTCTGGAAAAGGGCGAAATCCATTTCGGGGGTACGGGTTCGACGCCGCCCATAGAGGCGGATGCGCGCGGGCTTTCAGCGGTCTATATCGCCGCGTCCGCACCACGGCCCGCCAATGGTGCGATCCTCGTGCGGCGCGATAGCCCGATCCGTTCCGCAGCGGATCTTGCGGGAAAACGCATATCGCTAATCGATGGATCGTTTCACACTTATCTTCTGGCGCGCAGCCTCGAAGGGGCGGGGCTTGGCCTTTCAGATGTGACCCGTATCGAAAGCGGCGATAGCGATAGCCTGCGCGATCTCGTGGAAGGCCGTGTCGATGCCTGGGTGACGATGTCGCCGCGGCTGGAAAAGGCTCTGACCCATGAGGAGATCAGCCTTCTGGTTCGCTGTGGCTCCACCATTCCCAACCGTTCGCTATTCTGGACGCTTGCGCGCCACAACATAGCGGGCGAGACAGGGCAGGCAATTGCGGCCGAACTGGATCGCGTCGGCCGGGCCGTCATGGCGGATATCGACAAAGCCGCCGCCCTTCTTGCCGCCGAACCGGGCAGCGAGGGTGATGCACAGTCCTGGGCCAAGGTGCTGAGGTCGCGAGATCTTTCGGTCGTGGCCGCTGCTGAAAATATCCTTGCCGAACAGCAGGAGGAGGCCGATACGCTTTACAGGCACGGTCATTTTTCTTTACCGGTTCTGACCGGGCAATCAGCCAGCACGGGAGGCGGCAGATGAATGTTTTCTGGTACATGTGCGCGCCCGACGGCGCTTATCCCTGGCAGCCGGAAGGGTCCCGCAAGGTCGATCTCGGTTATTACAAACAGCTGGCGCTTGCCTATGACCAGCTGGGTTACACCGGTGCGCTGTTTGCCACCGGCGCGCATGATGTCTGGGTTCTGGCGGGTGCGCTGCTTTCCTATACCGAGCGGCTGAAACTGCTGGTTGCCATTCATCCGGGCCTTGTCGCGCCGACGCTGCTCGCCAAGATGGCGGCGACGCTTCAGGAGTTTTCGCGCGGCCGCCTGCTGATCAATGTCGTCTCGGGCGATGCCAAGATGCTCGGCGCTTACGGCATGACCATGCCGCATGACGAGCGTTACGATATGGCGGATGAATATCTGCAGATCTGGCACCGTCTTTTTGCCGGCGAAACGGTCGATTTCAAGGGGCGGCATTTCCAGACGGAGGGCGCAAAGTTGGCGCTGCCGGTGGGGCAGGGCATCGAGCCGCCGCCATTGTGGTTCGGCGGTTCCTCGGACAAGGCCATCGACGTTGCCGCCAAACATGTCGAGACCTATCTTTCCTGGGGTGAAACGCCGGACCAGATCGGCGCAAAGGTCGATCTCGTCAAGGCGCGGGCGGAGAAGCTTGGCCGTGAGCTGGAATACGGCATTCGTCTCTATGTTATTTTGCGTGATACGGATGAAGAGGCATGGGCCGCCGCCGCCGATCTCTATGGGCGCATGGATGAGCGGGCCATTGCCGCCAATCAGCGTTTCGTCGGCAAGACGGATTCCGTCGGCCAGCAGCGCATGACGGCGATGCATGGCGGGCAGAAGCCGGAGAACCTGCGCGATCTTGAAATCGCGCCCAATCTCTGGGCCGGCATCGGCCTTGTGCGGCCGGGGCCGGGAACCGCGATTGTCGGTTCGCCGGACACTGTCATCCGCACGCTGGAGGCCTATAAGAAGGCGGGCGTGAATACCTTCATCCTTTCCGGCATGCCATTGCTGGAAGAGGCTTTCCGCTTCGGGGAAAAGGTTCTGCCGCGTCTTGACGTATCGCGTGAGGTCTCGACGGCAAAACAATTCACATGGTCGACTTTGTTCGATCGCGACCTCTCGGCCAAGGCCTCCTGAGCATGGCTTTGGGAGTGGAGAAGAAACACATGACGGCAAGTCCGGCAACGACAATCGCACAAAGACGCATCGGCCCGCAACGCGTGGCAGAGCGGGTGCTCGCCGTTCTGGACACGGTGCTCGGCGCAGTCGCGGCGGCAATCCTTGCGGCGCTGCTCGTGGTGGTGTTGGTCAATGTCACGCTGCGTTACCTGTTTCACACCGGCTTCATTGGCGCGGAAGACCTCGGCATCTGGCTGCATGTAGCCATGATCGCGGTCGGTGCGCCGCTCAGTCTCAAAAGCGCGCTCGCCATGCGGCTCGACGTTTTTGTGCGGTTTTTGCCTCAGCGATTTCACGCGGTAACCGAAGTGCTGGCCGATGCCTTCTCCTTCGTCGCCGCACTCATCCTCGCCTTCGGCGGGGTAGAGATCGCGGCGATGCTCGGCGGCACGTCTCCGACGCTTGGCCTGCCGGAATGGGTGCGTTTCGGCTTTCTCGGTGCAGGCGGCGCGCTTATCCTTGTCTATCTGGCACTTCAGCGTGTCAGTGAAGGCAAGCTGTTTGCCGTTCTCGCATCTCTCGCCATCGCAGTCGTGGCCTATGTTGGCCTGCCGGAAGTTTTCGTTGATACGAGCCTGCCGCCGAGCCTGTTTCTGGCGCTGACGGCGGCCGTGGGGCTGGTGCTCGCCGCGCCGCTTGCCCATGCCTTCCTTGCCGCCGCCTATGTGGCGATTGCCTTCGGCAGCACCTTGCCGGAACCGGCCATCGTTTCGTCAACCGTGACCGGCATGTCGAAATTCCTGCTGCTCGCCATTCCCTTCTTCCTGCTGGCCGGAAGCCTGCTGACGGAATCTGGCGTCGCCAACCAGCTGGTCCGTTTTGCCGCCTCCATGGTTGGTCACCGGCGGGCAGGCCTGGCGCAGACGACGCTTTTGACCAGCGTGTTGTTTTCCGGCGCATCCGGCTCTTCGGTCGCCAATGCCGCCTTCGGCGCCTCCACCTTCCAGCCGGAGCTGGTGAAACACGGCTATCCGCCGGCGCAGGCGGGCGCGATCATTGCCGCCACCTCGGTGCTGGACAATGTCATTCCGCCTTCCATCGCGTTTCTCATCCTCGCAACAGCCACTAACCTTTCGGTCGGCTCGCTGCTGGTCGGTGGCTTTTTTGCCGGCGGGCTGATGGCGGTCTGCCTTGCGGTGGCGATCCATTTCAGCGTGCGCAGCGTCGATACCTTGCCGCGCACCACGGGTGCGGAGCGCTGGCGCTCGGCCATCGCCGCCATACCGGCCTTCGGTCTTGGTGTCATCGTGGTGGTCGGCATCCGCATCGGCATCGTCACCACCACGGAAGCGGCAGCACTTGCGGCGCTTTACACGCTGCTTCTCGGCTTCGGTTATCGGCTGGGCGCGGGCCGCATTTTCGCGACTTTTCGCCAGTCGGCGGGTGAAGCGGCGGCCATTGGTCTTCTGATCGGCACGGCGGGGCCTTTCGCCTTCCTGCTGGCGGTCGATAATGTCTCGGGCCTCGTCACGGATTTCGTGACGTTGCTCGGCGGCAGCAAGATCGCGGTACTGCTGCTCTCCAACCTTATCCTGCTCGTGGTCGGCCTGGTGCTGGATATCGGCGCGGCCATCCTGCTGTTCGGGCCGATCTTGCTGCCCGCGGCCGTGGCCGCCGGCATCGATCCGATCCATTTCGGCGTCATCCTCGTGGTCAATCTGATGATCCATGGCCTGACGCCGCCGCTCGGCATGCTGATCTTCGTGGTCAGCGGCGTCACTCGCATTCCGGCAACCGCGCTTTTCCGGGCGGTCGTTCCCTATCTCGTCTCTCTTCTCGTTTCCCTCGCCATTCTGTGCGCCTGGGCCATTTTCTTCTAAATCCGGGGTTTCATTCATGACTATTATCGATCGCCGCAATCTCCTCAAATTTTCCGCCATTGGCGCGGCAACGCTTGCCGCACCCGCCTTCGTGCGGACGGCACATGCCAGAACGCGCAGCCTCACCGTCGCGTCGCTTTTCGCCGACGACAAGCCGGAGACGAAAATCTGGGTGAAGATCAGCGAGCTGGTGGAGGCGAAGCTGCCCGGCCGCTTCCGTTTCAACATCGTCAAGAGCGGTGCCCTAGGCGGCGAAAAGGAAGTGGCGGAAAATATCCGTCTGGGATCGGTTCAGGCGAGCCTTTCCACCGTCTCCTCGCTTTCCGGCTGGGTGCCGGAATTGCAAATCCTCGATTTGCCCTTCCTGTTTCGCGATGCCGACCATGTGCGCAAGGTGGTAACGGGCGAGACGGGCAACGAGCTGAAGACGAAGCTCGCTGCCCAGCAATTCGTCGCCGCCGATTTCATCAATTACGGCGCTCGCCATCTTCTGACCAAGGAGCCTGTTACCCGGCCGGAGCAGTTGGAAGGCAAGAAGATTCGCGTCATCCAGAGCCCGCTGCACACCAAGCTCTGGAGCGCCTTCGGCACCACGCCGGTCGGTATTCCGATCACAGAGACTTATAATGCGCTGGCGACCGGCGTGGCCGATGCCATGGACCTGACCAAGTCCGCCTATGCCGGCTTCAAGCTTTACGAGGTCGTGCCCTATATGACCGAGACCGGCCATATCTGGGCCTCGGGCGTCGTGTATTACGGCGCGACCTTCTGGAACCAGCTGGACGACGAAGAAAAGAAGGTTCTTTCGGAAGCCTCCAGCGAGGGTGCACACTATTTCAACCAGCTGATCGTCGAAGACGAAACGAAGTCCGTCGAGCTTGCGCTCTCCAAGGGCGGCAAGGTGCTGCAGCCGGAAGCGCTGGATGAATGGCGCAAGGGTGCTCAGGGCGTCTGGCAGGATTTTGCCGGCATCGTTGGCGGCATCGACAAGATCGAGGCGATCCAGTCCGCTTGAGGATAGGGTCTTTGAAATTGAAGAACCCCGTGCGCCAGTCGACGCACGGGGTTTTCTTTGTTCAGGATCAGTGCGAAGCGCCAGAACCGCCGACGGCGACGATGGAGAAGGGCTGGCCTTCCACCGCAACCGTGCGGGTTTCCTTCAGGCTTTCTGCGTCCACCACGCGGATCAGCGAATGGCGCGGATCGGAGATCGCGACCTGCCCATCGGCAACGGCGAGACGTGGGCGCGGATCGCGCCAATGGCCATCCTTGCTATAGGGCTCGGTCACCTTTGCCTTGCGGGTGATGGCGCCGTCCAGCACGTCAAGCACATGCAGATCGCCGTCTTCCGTCAGAATATAGGCGTTGCGCGGATTGGCGGGATCGAGAATGAAATCGACGCGCCGGGTCGGCAGTTCCACCAGACGGAAAGCGTCCTTGCTGTCCGGATCGATCAGGACGACCTTGTCCTCACCGTAATTGCCGAGGAAGAACTGCATGGATTTGCCGCCAAGCAGCGTGCCGGTATAGGCTTTCGGGAAATCTTCCGGATAGGTCAGCATTTCCAGCTTCGGGCCATCCGTGCCGCCGGGGCGGGCAACGAGAATGCCTTCCTTGCAGCCGAAAGCGGCAAGCCGCGCGGATGTCGCCTCGCCATGCAGATCGGTGCATGGCGCCTGTTCGCCGACCTGCTTGCCTTCCCTGTCGAGAACACGCAGCCCGATGCGTGGCGGCAGCGTATCGGGTTTCGTTTCGATCTCGGTATTCGGCACGGAAACCAGAACGTAACGCCCCATCGTCACCGCCACGCCATGGTGCGGCGCAGTTGTGTCGACGGTGCGGACCTTGGCCTTGCCGTCCAGCAGGGCCGCCTCGTCGATGATCTCCGCCTTGCCGCCACGGTCATAGAAAAGGATCGCATGATCGTCATGCGGCACGACGTGGAAAGGGCGCTTGCCTTCGAAGGTGACGGGCAAAAGCGCCGCATCTTCCACATCCAGATCGCGATGCTCGCCGTGATCGGAAAAAACGATGCCGGTCTTGATCACATGCACCATGTCGGCATCCGATTGCGTCGCGAAGACCGTCTTGCCGGAGGCGCTGGCGGTCAGCGCCGCATAGCCCTTGAGATCGTAGCGTCCGAGTTCCTTGCCGGTTTCGAAATCGATTGCGCGCACCACCGGTTGGCTGTGATCGGCGACGAACAGCCGCCATTCCTTGACGCTGTCGCTGCTTTCTTCGGCCAGCGCCATGTCTGGGCCAAGGGGCATGGCGAGGGCAAGGCATGTTGCAAGCGCGCGCATGCCGAGATGGTGATGAAGGGAAAATCTCATGGTGTTCCTTCCAGACGTTATCATCCTCTTGCGGAGTTGAACCGATGGCGGTCTTTCGAGGATGATTGTAATGTTATTACGTTACGAGTCGCGTATTAGCATTACGTGCAGGGCCAATGTCAACCAAGCAGAACGTCGCAATGTGGAAAATCTGGAAGAAGCAGATGATGCGCCGGTGTTGGGTCGCATCTTTCGAAAGGCCGATAGCCTTCTTTAAAGGCCGGCTGAAAGAATGGCAGGCGCGTTGCCGCGCCTGCCATCGTTCAATTTAGCGAATGTCTTCCGGCAGAACGTCCGAAGGGATGTTCTGGTAGGAAACCGGGCGCGTGAAGCGGCGGATCGACATGGTGCCGACCGAAGTTGCGCCGAAGTTCGTGGAGGCCGGGTAGGGGCCGCCGTGAACCATGGCGTCGCAGACTTCAACGCCGGTCGGGAAGCCGTTGGCGAGAACGCGGCCGGCCTTGCGCTCCAGGATCGGCAGCAGCTTGCGGCCGAGTTCGGCGTCGCCGGCATCGAGATGCAGGGTGGCGGTCAGCTGGCCTTCGAAGCTTTTCGCAACCGCGATCATCTCTTCCGTGCTCTCGACCGTTACGATCAGGCCGAGCGGTCCGAAGACCTCTTCGGCAAGCGCGTGGTTTGCAATCCAGTCCTTGCCGGAAACGCGGTAGAGATAAGGCGTGGCGTTGCGCAGGTTGCAGGTGGTGGTCAGCACGTCACGCACGCCATTGCCGGCGGCGATGCGGTCGCGGCCGTCGCGATAGGCGGCAGCGATGCCGTCGGTCAGCATGACCTGCGGGCCGACTTCGGAAAGGACTGCACGGGCGGTTTCAGCAACGGCATCCGCCTGCGAGGCGAGAATGACGGCGATGCCGGGATTGGTGCAGAACTGGCCGGCGCCCATGGTGAGCGAACCCGCCCAACCCTTGGCGATGGCCTCGCCACGGGCGGCAACGGCTTCCGGCAGCAGGAACATCGGGTTGACAGAACCGAGTTCGCCGAAGAAGGGGATCGGCTCGGGGCGCTGGGCGCAGAGATCGAACAGCGCGCGGCCGCCGGCGAGCGAACCGGTAAAACCGACCGCCTTGATGCGCGGATGCTGCACAAGCGCGGAACCGACATCGCGGCGGCCGCCCTGGATCAGCGAGAAGACGCCGGGATGCAGATTGTGCTTCTTGACGGCGGCGAGAACGGCTTCGGCAACGATTTCGCCGGTGCCGGGATGGGCGGAATGGCCCTTGACGACGACCGGGCAGCCGGCTGCCAGAGCCGCTGCGGTGTCACCGCCGGCCGTGGAGAAGGCGAGCGGGAAGTTGGAGGCGCCGAAGACCGCGACGGGGCCGATCGGACGCTGCATCAGGCGGATATCCGGGCGCGGCAGGGGCTGGCGGTCCGGCAGCGCCTCATCGTGGCGGCGGTCGAGATAGTCGCCCTTGCGGATATGCGAGGCGAAAAGGCGCAGCTGGCCAACGGTACGGCCGCGTTCGCCCTGCAGGCGTCCTGCGGGCAGGCCGGTTTCGGAGGAGCCGATTTCGGTGATGGCGTCGGCGCGGGCTTCGATCTCATCGGCAATGGTGTCGAGGAATGCGGCGCGCTCTTCGCGGGTGGTGTAACCGTAGCTCCAGAAGGCGTCTTCGGCTGCTTCACAGGCTGCATTCACCAGATCGACGGTGCCGACCGAAAAATCGAAAGCTTCGCCATGTGCAGGCTCGCTGCGGAATTTAGCTTCCGTTGCGACCCATTCTCCTGCAACCAGATGTTTGCCGTGCGGCTTAAAACTCATTGTGCTCTTCCCTGAAAATCTGATCCTGTGTGGAAAATCCACCCGACACCGTGACGTTGCACCGAAAGGCGACAGCGCAAACGCCATCAGCCGCGATCCTCGCCCGGTTGCCTTCTGCCTTAGCCCGTGTGGCGCCTGAGCGAAAGCCGGTTTTTCAACTATCTGACCGAAAAGTGTGATTAATTGGGCGAGGCGTGAAAAAGACCCGCTTCCGTTTACGCGCACGGCGCTCTATTGTGACGCCATGATGACAAATAGACTTCCGAAATATGTTGCCTGGTCGGTTTTTCTGCTGATCGTGATCGTTACAGTTTGCCCCATCGGCTTTCGCCCGCACACGCTGACGACGGTGGGCCTGGACCGCGCCGCGGCCTTCGCCTTCTGTTCGGCCGCCTTCGTGCTCGCCTATCCGCGTTACTGGCTGGCGATCATAGTGGCAGGCATTGCGGCGGCTTTCGGCATCGAGGCGCTGCAATTCCTGTCGCCCACCCGCCATCCGCATCTGATGGACGCCGCTGTGAAAGCCGCCGGCGTCATTGCCGGCGGGCTTGCGACCTTTTCCTACCTGCTGTTCAGGGCGCGGCTGGCTGCAAGCTGACGGAACGCCCACAGCCGGGAACATTGTTCAGCGTGTCTCACCCGCGAGCCCGAAACGGCTGTGCGATAACGTGCGTTCGATGCCGCGCAGTTCCGCCAACCCTTTCAGCCGGCCGATGGCGGGGTAACCGGGTTGTGCGCCGCGCGTCAGGTCGTCGAGGATTTCCTGGCCGTGATCGGGCCGCATCGGAATGGTGTGGTCTTCGCGGCCCTCCGCCCGGCGGCGCGCCTCTTCGGTGAGGAGTGCTGCGATGACGGCGACCATGTCGGTTCCGCCTTCCAGATGTTCATCCTCGAAGAAGGAGCAGGGCACGGTGTCGGTGTCACGCGTCACGTTGCGCAGATGTACGAAATGAATGCGATCTGCAAAACGGCTGGCGATGAAGGGCAGGTCGTTATCCGCCCGCGCGCCGAGGGAGCCGGTGCAGAGCGTCACGCCATTGGCGCGGCTGTCGACCTTTGAGAGCATATGGGCGTAGTCGGCTTCGGTGGAGAGAATACGCGGCAGGCCGAGCAGCGGCCATGGCGGATCGTCGCCATGGGCGCAGATGTTGATACCCACCTCTTCGGCAACCGGCGTCACCTCGCAGAGAAAGTCGATGAGGTTCTGTTGCAGCCTTTCGCGGTCGATGCCGTGATAGGACCGCAGTTTTTCCAGAAGCTGGGCAAGCGTATAGCCATCCGCCGAGCCGGGCAGACCCGCACCGATATTGCGCCCGAGGGCGGCGATTTTCGTGTCCGGCATGTCGGCGAAACGTTTTGCCGCTTCCTCCGCCAGCCAGTCCGGATAATCGGCCTTTGCCCCGGGGCGTTTCAGGATGTGGATGTCGAAGGCTGCGAAATCGGGAAGATCGAAACGCATCGCCTTTGCGCCGTGTCTGGTTTCCCAGCGCAGGTCCGTGCGGGTCCAGTCCAGCACGGGCATGAAATTATAGCAGACGGTGCGGATGCCGGAGGCGGAGAGGCGGCGTAGGGTTTCCTGCCAGTTGGCGATGTGATTTTTCCAGTCACCGGTCTGGGTCTTGATATCCTCGGAGACCGGCACGCTTTCCACCACGTCCCAATAAAGCCCGCCGGCCTTGATGGCTTCATGCCGTTTGGCGATTTCATCCACCGGCCAGACATCGCCGGTGGCGACGTGGTGCAGCGCGCTGACGATGCCTTCCGCGCCCGCCTGAGCCGCATCCTGAACCGTGACCTTGTCGACCGGGCCGAACCAGCGCCATGTATGTCTCATCTTTAATCCTCAAATATCAGTCTGCGGAAAATGTCAGCTGCACCTTGCAGGCGGCGGAGCGGTCTCCGGCCTGTTCGAATGCCGCTTTCGCCTCGCCGAGCGGGAAGCTGTGGGAAATGATCGGCCGTACATCGATCCTGCGGGTGGAGATCAGCCCGGCGGCAATGGCGAATTCGTCATGAAAGCGCTGCGAGCCACGCCAGAGGATTTCCTTGCCGACCAGCGCGTTGAGCGGAATGGTGATGTCACCGGTGACGCCCACCTGCACGATGGTGCCGCGCGGGCGCACGCAGGCAAAGGCGGTGCGAAGTGCTGGACCGGCTGCGGAGCAATCGAAAATGACGTCGAAATAACCCTTATTGTCCTGATAGGGCAAAAGCGCCTCGGCGTCTTTCGCGACATTGATCGTGCGGTCGGCGCCCATGGCTGGCGCGCGTTCAAGTGCGGCATCGGTGAGGTCGGTGGCGACAATGGTGGCCGCACCGGCATGGCGAGCGGCGGCGATGGTCAGGAGGCCGATGGGGCCTGCGCCCGTCACGAGTACGTTTGCCCCTTTCAGGTCGCCGGCCTGGGCCACAGCGTGCAGGCAGACGGCGAGCGGCTCGGTGCAGGCGGCTTCGGCGGGTGATGTATCCTCTGAAAATGTCGCGCATTGTTTGACGGGAACCACCAGCCGGTCGCGGAACATGCCCTGTTCATGCGGCAGGCGCATGGCGCTGCCCATGAAGCGCATTTCGAGGCAATGGATCGGCTGGCCCTTCAGGCAGAAATGGCAATGGCCGCAGGGCTGGGAGGGATTGACGGAGACGAGCTGGCCGATGGCAAGCCCGCTGACGCCTTCTCCCAGCGCCCGCACATGGCCGGATGCCTCATGCCCGCAGATGATCGGCTCACGCACCCGGACCGGGCCGAAGCCGCCATCCTGATAATAATGCAGATCGGAGCCGCAGATGCCGCCCGCCGCCATGGCAAGCAGCACTTCGCCGGGTCCCGGTGCGGGAAGATCCTGCGTTTCGACGCGAATGTCCTTCTGGCCGTATAGACGTGCCACGCGTGTCTGCATGACGATGCCCTCATATGTGTATGGGATGAAGAAGCCCGCGCGGGAAACCGCGCGGGCGATGATGCTTGCGTTAGCGGATCAGGCCCATTTCGGTCGGCAGCCACAGCGTGATGGCCGGAACGAAGGTGATCAGCAGCAGCGCCACGAACAGCGGCACCAGCCACGGCAGGATGGCCATCGTCGTGCGTTCGACGGAGAGTTTCGCCACGCGCGAGAGCACGAACAGCACCATGCCGAGCGGCGGGTGCAGCAGCCCTATCATCAGGTTGAGCGTGATGATGAGACCGAAATGCACCGGATCGATATGGAATTGCAGCACCAGCGGCAGCAGGATCGGCACGAGGATGGTGATCGCCGCAATCGTATCGAGGAAGCAGCCGACGAACAGCATCAGGAGGTTGACCAGCACGAGGAAAATCCACTTGCTGTCGGTAATCGTCAGGATCGCCGCCGACAGAAGCTGCGCCGCCTGGCTCACCGTCAGCAGCCATGCGAAGACCGATGCCGCCGCGACGATGAAGAGCACCGAAGCGGTCGTTTCAATCGTATCGAAGGTCGATTTCGCAAGCGTCTTGAAGGTCATCGTCCGGTAACGGACCAGCCCGAGGAACAGCGACCACAACACGGCTGCGACGGCCGCCTCCGTTGGTGTGAACCAGCCCATGGTCATGCCGCCGATCAGGATCACCGGCGTCATCAGCGCCATCACGGCCGAAAAGTCGAAATACCAGTCGCAGGCCAGCAATATCACCAGCACGATCAGGATCGACAGGTTGAGCGACAGGCCAAGCGCCGTGAGGATATAGATGCCTAGCGGCACCATCATCACCACGAAGACTTCGATTGAGGCGCCGAAGATGGTTCTGAGGCTGAACGGCGTATCGGAGCCCCAGCCCTTGATATAGGCGAAGACCGCAACCGTGATCATCATCAGAAGCGTCATGACGACGCCCGGAACGATGCCGGCCATGAACAGCGCGCCGATGGAGACATTCGCCATCATGCCGTAGATGACGAAGGGCAGCGACGGCGGGAAGATCGGCCCGAGCGTTGCGGAGGCGGCGGTGACGCCGACGGCCGCTTCGACCGGATAACCGTGATCCTTCATGGCCTTGATTTCGATGGTGCCGATACCGGCCGCATCGGCAAGCGCCGTGCCGGACATGCCGGAAAAGATAACCGAGCCGATGATGTTGACCTGTGCGAGACCACCTTTCATCCAGCCGACGAGCGCGACCGCGAAGGAATAGATGCGTCCCGTAACCCCTGCCGTATTCATCAGGTTGCCGGCAAGGATGAAGAAGGGAACGGCCAGAAGCGGGAAGCTTTCCACACCCGCGATCAGGCGCTGCGCGGCGATGATATCAGGCGCGACATTGTAAAACACGATGTAGAGCAGCGAGGCCGAGGCCATGGAAATGGCGACGGGCAGGCCGATCAGCATCAGGAGAAGAAAGGAGCCGATAAGAAGCAGCATGTGATCAATCTCCCGCGCTCTGGAATTCTTCGGGCCGCTCGAGCACGGAATAACCACGCTGCATATTGGCGATGAAGACCTGCACCGACCGGAAGAACATCAGCACGAAAGCGGCCAGAACCGTATAAAAAACGATGTTGCGCGGCAGCGCCACGGTGACCATCTCCTCATCCGCGACGATTTCCATATACCGCCACATCAGCCACGAGGTGTAGGCGAAGAAGAGGATGCGCAGCACGTCGACGAGGATCGACATGGCGCGGGCCACCTGCGGCGGCACATAGTGATAAAGCACGTCCACCTGGATGTGGCGCGACATGCGCACGCACATGACCGAACCTAAAAAGACGACGCCGATCAGGCAGTTGACGGCGATTTCTTCCGTCCAGGCGTAGCTGTCGTTGAGCACGTAGCGGGTGAAGAACTGAAGGAACACGCAGCCCGTCATCAGCCAGAAGAGGCCGAGCGTGACCCAGTCTTCGAATGAATAGACCTTGAGATCGACCTCCGGCGGCGCCTCGTCGAACGTATGGGCGAGTTCCTCAGGCGTGACCTGAGTATGGATTTCCTGCGACATTGAGATATCCCGTCTGGAGAGAAAGGGCGGTGCGGCAACGGGGCCGCACCGGATCTTGGCTCACTTGACGGCGCGAATGGCTTCCCAGTCGGCCTTGTCGTAACCGAAGTCCTCGAACTTCACTTTTTCGAGGACGTTCTTCTCGAAGTCGGCCTTGTCGACCTCGGCGACGGTCAGGCCGCGCTTCTTGAAGTCTTCGACGAGGCTCTTTTCGCGGCCTTCGATGGTCTTGGTGGTGCGCTCGGCGGCCTGCTGCATGACTTCGGTGAAGATTTGTCTGTCTTCATCGGAGAGCTGCGACCAAAGGTTCTTCGAAATCACCGTGTTGAGGTGGTCGACGATATGGCCGGTCAGGACGATGTTCTTCTGCACTTCGAAGAACTTTTTCGCCTCGATGGTGGTCAGCGGGTTTTCCTGGGCGTCGACCGTGCCGTTCTGGAGCGCCAGATAAACTTCCGCAAAGGCAATCGGGGTCGTGTTGGCGCCGCAGGCACGCGGCATGGCGAGATAGGCCGGAACGTCAGGAACGCGCATCTTCAGGCCGGCCATGTCGGCGCAGGCGGCAATCGGTTTGTTCGACGTGGTGTGACGCGTGCCGTAATAGCTGACGGCGGCGATGTGATTGCCGGTCTTGTCTTCGTAGCCCTTGGCGAGACGCTTGAATATATCGCTCTTGGTATAGGCGATCAGATGGCTCGGATCGCGGAAGATGTAAGGGAAATAGGTGACGCCGATCGGCTTGAAGTCACGCGCGGCAAAGCTCGAGCCGGAAATGATGATATCGACGGTGCCGATCTTCAGGCCCTGGTTGATATCGGCTTCCTTGCCGAGCTGCGAGGCGGGGAAAACATCCACCTTGTAACGGCCATCGGTGCGCTTGGCGATTTCTTCCGCGGCCCAGACCGAATCCGTATGGAAAGGTTCGGAGGTCTCGTAGACATGCGCCCATTTCAGCGTGGTCTGCGCCTGCGCCGCGAGCGCGGAAAGCAGGATGGCGGCTGTTGCGCCCATCAAAGTCGACAATCTGATTTTCATTCTTAACTCCTCCCGAATTAAAGCCAGATTTCTCATTTTTCCCGTCGCCGGTTGCGGCGCGGTCACTCTTCCCCGATCGTTTCCTCCCCGAAACTTTCGGAAAATCTCTTTTGCGACAGCGTCAGATGCTGCCGCATCGCCTCACGCGCACCTTCCGGGTCGTTGGCGGCAATGGCGTCGCGGATTGCGCGGTGTTCCTGAACGGCAAGGTTCCAGGTGTGCGGACCCTCGAAATAGCTGGCGAGCTTTTCGAAAAAGGGTGACAGGCTGCGCTCGTCATAGATCAGGCCGGTAAAGCGGTTCAGCGCCGAATTGCCGATGATATCGGCAATCGCGGTGTGGAAGGCCCGGTCGAAATTGAGCGCCTGCGGCGAGCTGTCGAGCGCGCCGGCCATGCGCTCGATGATATCATCGAGCTTGGCGATGCATTCCGGCGTGGCAAGCCGTGCTGCCTCCTCTGCAATCGCACTCTCAATGATGCAGCGCGCCTGCAGGATTTCGAATGGCCCATGCGCATCCGGCACCGGCGGCTTTTCCTTGGCCTGCTTGCCGGCTGCGCTGACATAAACGCCCGAACCCATGCGGATATGGATATGGCCTTCCACTTCCAGAACGATCAGCGCTTCGCGAACCGTCGGGCGCGATACGCCGAAGCGTTCGGCAAGATCCCGTTCCGCCGGCAGGCGCTGGCCTTCGGTCAGTTCTCCGCTTTCGATGAGCAAACGAATTTGTTCCGCGACCAGCCGGTAAAGGCGGCGCGGCTCCAGAGCCACAAACATGATATCCTCCCAGCGCGAAAGTCTCCCCCGATCGCGCAAGCGGTAAGATGGTCTTACCAATTTTATTAGGACGCATTTATGCGGTGCTGTCAATTGGCCGCTGGTGGAAAAGTGTGGGGAGGAGTTTGAGGCGGTTCAGCAGGTCGGGCGTTGTCTTATTCCGGGGCTTTTACCACTTCCGTCATTCCGGCTTGGAGTGGGCATTCAGCCAGCCTGAGTCTTTGTGCATAAGAGGATGGTAAAGTTCGCAAGCCTTGCCTCCGTCATGCTCGGGCTTGTCCCGAGCATCTGCTACCGGTCAGTTTTACGATAGGTGGTTAGATCCTCGGGACAGGCCCGAGGATGACGTCGGGTGTGTTGGCTTGTTAGCCGATAGAAAGTTCGGCTTCTCAGCCCCTGCCACCCGCGAGCCTCAGAGCGCCATTCTCACCGATGACAACATCCAGCTCACCATAACCCCCAATGGAAAGATGCGGCGTTTCGATGAGATGGGAATGGGTGGCGTTGATGACGACCACGGTTGCGCCCATGCTTTCCCCGGCCTGAATGCCGGCGGGGGCGTCCTCGAAGACGACACAGTTTTCAGGCGCGACGCCGAGCTTTTCCGCTGCCTTTTTATATCCTTCCGGATCAGGCTTGCCGTTCACCACATCCTCGGCGCAGATCATCACCGGAGGTGGGGTGAGGCCTGCGGCCGCCAGCCGGCGTTCGGCGAGCGCGCGGGCAGCGGAGGTGACGATGGCCCATTTGCCGGCCGGCAATTTTTCGAGAAATGCCGCAGCCTCGGGAATCTGGAGGATGCCGTCGACATCGTCCATTTCCTTCTGCAGCAGCATCGCCGCCTGTTCCGCGACATCGAGACCGGGAACGGCTTCGCGGCGCACCACTTCCGACGCGCGCATGCCGTGGATGCGCTGCAGGAAAGCGTTCGGCTCTATGCCGTTGTCCACGGCCCATTCGCGCCAGACCCGCTCCACCACCGCAATCGAGTTGAGCAATGTTCCATCCATGTCGAACAGGAAGGCCGCATAGTCTTGCGAAAATATCTGGTTCTGCGGCGGGACTTTGCTGTGCATCTCATTCTTCCGTTGAAGCTGTCGGGACGCCTGTCTCTACAGCATCGGCGGACATAACGGAATCGCTTTTCCACATTGAAGGCATAATGCGCTCATCTGGCCGAAGGCGGATATTGTCCCGGAATCGGACGTTCGCTTGTTCCGCGACTCGCCGGGTTGGGGTAGGGGACATGGCGTGCCCATCTCGCGATGCCGGGCGTCAGGTTGCAGCAAGGATGAGCTGCTATCGTGAGTTTTCGCAAGTGCCGGAAACACGCTAAATCAAAAGGTAATGAGGGATTTTGACTGTTTCGCATGAAGTTTTTCCGGGCGGAATTTTCTTAACGAATCCGCCGCTTCAGGGGTGGCGTTAACCATTTGTTAACCATATTCGAGGTACCTAATTGTCAACGATTTGTTTACCAAGATGACCAAAGTGCTAACAGACCAGCGTTCGATCCGTATCAAAGGCCGCTCCTTCCTCGCAGTCGTCCTGTCCCCCGAATCTCCGGTCGATCAATGGCTGGAAAGGCTCGATGATCTTGCCGCCCGTTCGGCAGGCTTCTTCCTGTCGCGTCCGGTGGTTCTGGATGTGTCGGAGCTGTCGCTTGACAAGGCGGGGCTGAAGGAGCTGCTGGCGGCGCTGACGGAGCGCAATGTCGGCATCATGGGTATCGAGGGCGTTCGCCCCTCCATGATCGAGCCGGGCATGCCGCCGTCGCTGAAGGGCGGAAAGCCTGCTTCCGATGTCGAGGTTGAGCCGGTCGCCATCGCCGCCGAGCTGCCGGAGGAAAAGCCGCGCGCTGCCGGTGAGGTCAGGGCCGTGGTGCCGTCGCTGGTCATCAACGAGCCGGTGCGCTCCGGCCAGTCGATCATGTTTCCCGAGGGTGACGTGACCGTCATCGGTTCGGTCGCCTCGGGGGCGGAAATCATCGCCGGCGGTTCGGTGCATATTTACGGTGCGCTGCGCGGACGTGCGATGGCCGGTTCGCTCGGAAATGTCTCGGCGCGCATTTTTTGCCGCAAGCTGGAGGCCGAGCTGCTTGCCATCGACGGCGTCTACAAGGTGGCTGAGGATATTGACGACAAGCTGCGCGGCCAGCCCGTTCAGCTCTGGCTGGAAAACGATACGATAAAGGCCGAAAAACTTGGCTGAAGAAACACTGAAGACAACACAGGAACAGGAGAGCCGTATGGGGAAGGTAGTCGTTGTTACTTCCGGCAAGGGCGGGGTCGGCAAGACCACCTCGACCGCAGCGCTTGGCGCCGCACTGGCGCAGAACAAGCAGAAGGTCGTGGTTGTCGATTTCGATGTCGGCCTGCGCAACCTCGATCTCGTCATGGGTGCTGAACGCCGGGTGGTTTACGACCTCGTCAACGTCATCCAGGGCGATGCCAAGCTGACCCAGGCGCTGATCCGCGACAAGCGCCTCGAAACGCTGTTCCTGCTGCCTGCCTCGCAGACGCGTGACAAGGACAATCTGACGCCCGAGGGTGTCGAATGGGTTATTGCCGAGCTGAAGAAACATTTCGACTGGGTGATCTGCGACAGCCCGGCCGGCATCGAACGCGGCGCGACGCTGGCCATGCGCCATGCGGATGTGGCCGTCGTTGTCACCAATCCGGAAGTCTCCTCGGTGCGCGACAGCGACCGCATCATCGGCCTGCTGGATTCCAAGACGCTGAAGGCGGAACGCGGCGAGCGTATGGAGAAGCATCTGCTTCTGACGCGCTACGACGCCTCCCGCGCCGAGCGTGGCGACATGCTGAAGGTTGACGACGTTCTGGAAATCCTTTCCATTCCACTGCTCGGCATCATTCCCGAAAGCACGGATGTGCTGCGGGCCTCGAACGTCGGTGCGCCCGTCACGCTGGCGGATGCCCGCTGCGCGCCGGCCATGGCTTATTTCGACGCCGCCCGCCGCCTGTCAGGCGAGGATATTCCGGTGGTCATTCCGGGCGAGAAGCGTGGCATCTTCTCCAAGATCTTCGCAAGGAGGGCTGCATGAGCATCTTCAGTCTTTTCCGCAAACAGAAGTCGGCACCGCTTGCGCGCGAACGCCTGCAGGTGCTGCTCGCCCACGAAAGGGCATCCTCCGGCTCCGATCTGGTCGCCATCCTCAGGGAAGAAATTCTCGGCGTCATCGCCAAGCATGTGCAGATCGACAATGATCGGGTGCATGTGAAGATGGATCGCGACGAGCATGTCTCCATCTTGGAGATCGATGTCGAGATTCCTCTGGGTGCCGATCTGCGCGCCGCGTAAGATACGTCTTGAAAAAACGCCGCCCGCCACCGGGCGGCATTTTTATTCCGCCGTCGTATCGACGGGTTTTCGAAATGCCTCAGCCAGATCGCCGGGCAGCGGGCGCTTCAGGTTGATGCCGTTTGGCGGGATCGGCGCGTTGAACCATTTGTCGTAGATTTTCTCGATTTCGCCGCTCTCATAGATTTGGCCGAGCGCTTCGTTGACGGCGTCGCGGAAGCCGGTATCGCCGTGGCGGAGCATCAGGCCATAGGGCTGCGGCGGGGCGAGATATTCATCGGAGATGACGTAGTCTTCCGGCTTGCCGGTCTCGGCAACGAAGGATCGCAGAAGTATATCGTCCATGACGAAGGCCGAGGCGCGGTTTTCCGTCACCATGTCGAAACTGCCCTCGGTGCTGTCATTTTGAAGAACCGCGACGTTCAGCCCCAGCTTGCGATTGAGCACGTTGAGTTGGGTGATGTTGATGGTTCCCGTCGTCACCACCACCGTTCGCCCGGCGAGATCGGCGACGGTGTTCAGGCCGCTCGATTTCAGCGCCACATAACGGGTGCCGGTGATGAAGTGGCTGTAGGAGAACCACACGGCCTTGCGTCTCTCTTCCGTATTCGTGCTCGCCACGCATTCCATGTCCATCGTGCCGTCGTTGAGAAGCATGATGCGGTTGCTGGGTGTGCGCTTGACGAACTCGACCTTCAGTTCCGGCAGGCCGAGCTTTTTCTTGATGGAATCCGCCACTCTCAGGCATAGCTCGATGCTGTAGCCGATAGGCTCTGGCCCAGTGCCGAGATAAGAAAAGGGAATATTGCGATCGGCATAACCGAGCTTGATGGTGCCGGTTCTGGCAATGGTTTCAAGTGTCGGCGGTTGGGCATCCTCGCTCACCGCCTGGGCGGGAAGAAGACTTGAAAAAACGAGTATAAGCCATAATGTCGATCTCTGCATCGCGCATCTCCAGCCAAAGAATCCGTCAAAACATTTTCATGAAAATCGATACGGCTTGACGCCTTGCGCTCTCAGTCCTGGTATTCGCTCGGATGTTCGTATGCCTGTTTCAGAGAAGCGGCCATCGGCAGGTTCAGGTTCATGCCGTTTGGGGGAATGGGCTTGGTGAACCACTTTTCATAAAGGCCATGAATGACCGGCCCGGTGAAAATATGCCGAAGGCTTTCATTGACCGCTGCCTTGAAACCGGGGTCGTTGCGCCGGAAAACCAGGCCATAGGGTTCGGGGGCGCTCAGCGTTTCCTCAGAAAGCGCATAGAGGTCCGGATTCTCTGAGGTTGCCGCCAGCGCCGCGAGCAATATGCCATCCATGACAAAGGCGGAGGCCTTGCCGGAAACCACGAGTTCGAAGGCCTCCTCATTGGTTTTCGTCGGCATCACCGAGATATTGAGGTTCTTCGCCCGGTTCACGGCATTGAGCTGCTCGATATTGACGGTGCCGGAAGCGGATGTGACGGACCGCCCGGCGAGATCGGCAAGGCTTTTCAGATTGTCCTGCTTGCGGGAGAGAAACTGCGTCGCGGTCATGAAGTTGGGATAGGAGAAATCCACGATCTTGCGGCGTTCGCTATTATTGGTCGTGGCCGCGCATTCAATGTCGATCTGGCCGCCGCGGACAAGAATAAAGCGGGTTGCGGGCGTCGCCTTGACGTATTCGAGTTCGATCCTGTCGAGCTTCAGCTTCCTGCGAATATCTTCGCTGATCGCCCGACAAAGATCGGTCGAGAAACCGGTGACCTCCCCATTCGGCAATTGATAGGAAAAGGGCGGTTCGGCATCGCGATAGCCGATGCGGATCTTTGCGGTTTTGGCGATCTGCTGAAGCGTGTCGCCTTCGCCGGCAGCCTGGAGAGGCGTGATGGGAGCAAGGCATGTGAGGAAAAGGCAAAATACTGAAAGACGCATTTTATGTCCTCTGGGCCGGCGGCCGGTTTCTCAAATGGCTTTTTGCGGTGGGCAATAGGTTTCCTGTGTCGGTCGACCGATATCGCCGAATTCATCCTTCGCAATCGGAGCGATGACGGCGCGGTTCTTGAGAATGCGGGCAAGCGGCGCGGGCTCGGCAAAATAATAACCCTGCGCTTCGTCGCAGCCGGAAAGCTTGAGCGCTTCGACCTGCTCCCTGTTTTCAACGCCCTCGGCGGTGACCTTCAGGCCGATTTGTTCAGCCATGTCGATGACAGTGTTGACGATGGCGGAACACATGGGATTGGAGGGCAGGCCGGAGACGAATTCCCGGTCGATCTTGATCTTGTCGAAGGCGACATGGGTGAGCGTGCTGAGCCCCGCATAACCGGTGCCGAAATCGTCAAGCGCGAGGCGAACGCCCCGTTCCTTCAGCAGTTTCAGGGCTCGGGCGCTGTTATCGCGCTCCAGCATGACCGTTTCCGTCACTTCCAGCTCAAGCCGTTCCGCCGGGAAGCCGGATGCTTCAAGCGCCCGGTCCACAATCGGGACTATTTCGTCATTACTGAGTTGAACGGCGGATAGATTGACCGCAAGCCTGATATCCTTCGGCCACGTCATCGCATCCCTGCAGGCCTGCCCCAGAACCCACTCACCCAACGGCTTGATGAAATTGTTTTCTTCGGCAAGCGCGATGAAGCGGTCCGGTGCGATGAGGCCAAGCTTGCTGTGCCGCCAGCGGGCCAGCGCTTCATAAGCGACGATGCGACCGCTCTGCAGATTGACAACCGGCTGGTAGTGCAGCTCGAATTCCTGGTTTTCGAGCGCAGATTTCATGTCTATTTCCAGCGCATGCTTGTGCTGCGCCGCCATGTCCATGCCGGGCTCATAAAAGACGAAATAGCCGCAGCCCATGGATTTCGCCCGGTAAAGACCGAGATCGGCATGTTGCAGAAGCTGCGTTGCGGATGTGCCGTGGCCCGGCGCGCAGGCGATGCCGATGCTGGTGTCGATGCTGATATCGCTGCCTTCAAGGCTGAAACTGCGCGAAACGGCATGGACCACCCGCGCGGCCAGCATCGCCGCATCGCTCTCGCAGTCACCGTTTGCCGATTGTATGATCGCGAATTCGTCGCCGCCGAGACGGCTTACCATGTCGTTTTCACCCAGCACGGCAGAAATCCGTGAGGCCACCGCCACCAGCAAGGCATCGCCGGCGGCATGTCCGAGTGTATCATTGACGGCCTTGAAGCGGTCCAGATCGAGCAGCATGACATTGAACGGCTGGCCTGACGCGGCAAGCTGTTCGAGGCGGTTTTCCAGCGTCTTCATCAGCAGCACGCGGTTTGGAAGTCCGGTCAGCGCATCGTGATGGGCCATATGTTCCAGCTGCTGCGCCATATCGCGTATCTGCCGCAGACGTCCGCGTTCCAGAACCGCCTCGCGCAACGTCTCGATGGCGGTGGCCATGTCGCCGATCTCGTCTCGCCGCTCCTGAAACGGCGTGGCGACATCCGTTTCCTCGCGGGCGATCCGAAGCGTCGCCTGCACCAGCGCCGGGACCGGTTTCAGGAAATGCCGGGCGATGACGGTCACCAGCACGCCGGTGACGGTCAAGACCACGATCAGCGCGGCGAGCGAATTATAGATGAGCTTGCGCTGCGCGCCATAAAGCGCGTCCGAGCCGCCGATGCTGACGGCGACCGCGCCGATGGGTTTCTTCGTTTCCGTGCTGATGATCGGCAGCAGGCCGATATAATGGCTGGATTCGCCGATATTCGCAAAACCGGTGGAAAAACGCGCGGCGACCGCATCCCGGGAAAAGATGGGATCGGTGGCGAGCGGCTTTTCATCGTCGTCGGTGGCGTTGTCGAAAGCCGCCGCGATCTGCCGGAAGCCGGAATCCGCCTCGTCATATCGGAAAAGCCAGACGGCATTCTTGGTCTGTGCGCCGATAAGCGCGAGAACGTCGCTGGGGTTGAAGCCGGTGACGAGAATGGATTCGTCGTCGCCGATGGGCTTGTCGGTCAATATGCCGTTGACCTGCCCGTCGGCATCGGCGGTGACGCTGACATAGGTGTAGATGCTGCGAAGCGTGGCGCTGGCGATCTGCGAATTGACGCGCGCCTGGTTGAGCCATTGCTCGCTGGCGGCGGCGACGAACATATACCAGCCGACAAGTGCGCCGATGCTGTAGGAAAAGATCACGCCGCCGAGGAATATCAGGGTTATCTTGCTGGCGAGCGAACGCCGCCGCGAAAACCGGCCTGTTTCCGGCTGCGTTGGCGAGCGAAGCGTGTGGCCCGGTTCAACCTGTCTATCTGTCCCGCGATAGGCAGTCTCTTCCATTCGCGATAGTCCCCCGCGATGTCGCGTTATAATTGTTATATGGAATTTTATAGGGCATGCATTTCAATGCTGTCTGCTAAATAATTCAACAAAGTTTAGATGCGATTAAGAATTAATCCGTCTTTTTATAGTCGTAGCTTATATAAGAGATGGCGTTCCTGCACCTCAGGTTGAAAAAATCGGAGGTTAGAAATGAATCGTCAAGGATAAACTCCAAAATTCTGCCATCTCCGCCATGTTTCCCGATCCGGTATGTCTCTCATCGATAGCGCGGCGATTGGCCTTGCCAACTGGCCGATAAACGGCATGTTGTGCGCAGCATGCCGCTTTCAGGGGAGATATCATGGCTCATAAAGGCAAAAACATCGCGCAGCTTTCCGTTCTCCTCCAGAGCGGCCATCTCGATCCGCGTGCCCTGGCGGAAGAGACGCTGGATGCGATCGGCGGAGAGGACGCTCAGGCGATTTTTGTCGAGTTGACGGCAGCGCGGGCGATGTCGGAGGCGGAAGCTGCGGCAAAACGCCTTGGTGAGGGCCGTTCCTGTGGTGTGCTCGATGGTATTCCGGTGGCCTGGAAGGACCTGTTTGACCTTGAAGGCATGGCGACCACGGCGGGATCGACGGTGCTTGCCAACGATAAGCCTGCGTCGCGCGACGCGGATGTGGTGACGGCGCTGAAACAGGCTGGCATGATCTGCATCGGCCGCACCAATATGAGCGAATTCGCGTTTTCCGGTCTCGGCATCAATCCGCATTACGGTACGCCACGCAATCCTGCTTCTACGGATGGTCACCGTCTGCCGGGCGGCTCTTCGTCGGGTGCGGGCGTCGCCGTGGCTGCCGGTCTGGTGCCGGTGGCGATCGGCACAGATACCGGCGGATCGGTGCGTATTCCCGCTGCCTTCAACGGCGTGGTGGGTTACAAGGCAAGTCGTGGCCGTTATTCGATGCGCGGGGTTTATCCCTTGGCGAAAAGCCTCGATTCGCTCGGCCCGCTCACGCACACCGTACAGGACGCCGTCTGGGTGGATGCCGCCATGCGCGGCAAGGCTGCTGCCGATCTCACGCGCGCACCCCTTTCCGGCCTGTCTCTGGTGGTGCCGGAAACTGTCTTTTTCGATGGCATCGAGGATGGCGTCGCAGCCGCTTTCGAGCAGGCGGTGGAACGTCTCGTCCGCGCCGGCGCCTCGGTGCGGCGGCAGGCATTCCCGATTTTTTCGGAACTGTTCGATCTTATCAGGGAAAAGGGTGCGCTGGTGACGGCGGAGGCCTTCGCCCTGCACAAGACCCGTCTGGAAGGCGCCGACGCCGCCCGCATGGATCCGCGCGTGGTGGCCAGAGCAGGGCTCGGCGCGAATATTTCCATGCCGGACTATATCGCCATCATCGAGGCGCGCGAACGCATGACGGCGGCGTTTTCGGGCATGATTGGCAGGCAAGAACTGCTGGTGTCGCCGACATTGCCGCATGTCGCGGCCAAGGTCGCGCCGCTTCTCGAGAGTGACGATGCCTTTTTCGCCATGAATGCGAAGACCCTGCGCAACACCCAGATCGGCAATTTTTTCGATCTCTGCGGTGTTTCGATTCCCTGCGGAACCGGCGATGCGGGCATGCCGGTCGGCCTGCTGCTTTCCGGCCTGCACGGCACTGATGACCATGTGCTGGGTGTCGCGATGACGGCGGAAGAAATCGTTCGGGGCTGAGGAGAAGGCGGTTCACACAGCCATACTCCGTCACCCGGGATTTGATCCGGGGTCCAGCGCGATCAAGTCCTTGATCGCGAAAGACTCCTGACGCCGCGCAGACGCGCGGCTGCTGGATGCCGGATCAAGTCCGGCATGACGGAGAGAGTACTTGGCCGCCTACTCCCATAGCCTCACCGCGCCGCCCAATTCGCGCCACGGCGGAACATGGTCTTCATCTGCGGCACGGCGAACTCCTTGGCCTGATGGCCGAGCGCCGAATAGAAGACCCGGCCCTTGCCGTATTTGCGTTTCCAGACCACCGGCATCACCACGCCGTCGATCCACCAGGCATGATCGCCGGTGAATTTCGTCGTCGCGAGAACCTCGTTGGAGGGGTCGACATGCATGTAATATTGCTCCGACGTATAGGGGAAATCGGAAATCCCCTCCATCAGCGGGTCGTCGGGACGAGTGATGTTGACGTGGTAGTCGATGATATTGCCGGGATGGGCAACCCATTGGCCGCCGATCATGAACTGATATTCGACGCATTCGCGGAAACTGTCGCCCGCACCACCGTGGAAACCGGCAATGCCGACGCCGTTTTCCACGGCGGCGGTGAGATTCTTGATCTCTTCCTTCTCGATCTTCGACATGGTGACGATGGGTACGACGAGGCTGAGATCATGTACTGAAGGATCGGCGAAGGCCTCCGTGCTGTGCTCTACATAGACCTTGAAACCGTCCTCCTCCAGCATGTCCTTGACGATGGTGGCGCATTCCTGCGGTTCGTGGCCGCTCCAGCCGCCCCAGACGATGAGTGCTTCGCGCATTTATTTCCTCCTCCGGATTATTTGCCGAGCTGGCCGTCGACCAGCGATGTTTCAAGCGGAGCAGGGCGCTCCGCCTTGGTGGTGATGGAAACGGCGGTGCCGCTGTTCGATGCCGTCTGGAAGGCCTCCATGACCTCAAGCACATGAAGGGCAAGATCGCCATTGGCGCGATGCGGGCGGTTTTCGCGGATCGCATGGGCCATGTCGGCGACGCCTATCGAGCGGTAATTGCCGTCGGCATAGGGTGACGACAGCGCCTGCGGCTCGAACTGGCCGCCCTTTTTCAGCAATTGCACCTCGCCGCCGAAATGGTTTGGATCCGGCACGATCAGCGTGCCTTCAGTGCCATAGAGTTCCAGCGGCACATGTTTGTGGCCCGCCACATCGAAGCTCATGCCCACCTGCACCACGGCACCATTCTGGAACGCCAGCACGCCGGAGACATGGGTGGCAACATGAACGGGGATTTTTTCGCCGTTTTTCGGCTCGCTGGTGATGAGGCGCTCATTGCGCGGCGCGATGGCAAAGCCCGCCACTTTGGCGACCGGGCCGAACAGGTTGACGAGATCGGTGATGTAATAGGGGCCCATATCCAGCATCGGCCCGCCGCCGACTTCGTAATAAAAGGCCGGGTTGGGATGCCAGCGCTCATGGCCGGGGCACATAAAGGTGGCCGTTCCGCCGACCGGCTGGCCCAGCACGCCCTCATCGATCAGCCGGCGTGCGGTCTGGTGCCCGCCGCCGAGGAATGTATCCGGAGCCGAGCCGATGCGCAGGCCCTTGGCCTCTGCCGCATCCGCAAGGCGTTTGCCCTCGGTGAAATTGATGCCGAGCGGCTTTTCGGAATAGGCGTGTTTGCCGGCGTCAAGCGCGCGCAGTCCCACCTCCACATGCGCCTTGGGGATCGTCAGGTTGACGATGATCTCCACGGCAGGATCGGCGAGAAGCGCGTCGATGCTGGTTGCCTTAAGGCCGAATTCATCGGCGCGGGCTTTCGCGGCCTCCGCGTTCATATCCGCAAGACCGCGAATGTCGAGAATGGGAAACGACGCCATGGCCTTGAGATAGGCGCTGGAGATGTTGCCGCAGCCGATGATGCCGATACCGACCCTGTTCATGTGATTTCCTCCCGTAAATCAGAAATGTCTGAGCCCGCCGCTCTGCCCTGATGGCTAAAGCGCCGGCCCCGTTGTGTTCCATGGCGATTCGTAAAGCTCGTAGAGCGCGACCGCCGCAGCCCCCTGCGCCCAGAGCTCGTCGCTCGCAATGTCGAAAACCAGCTCGGCGACGCCGGCCAGTGAAGGCGGCACGGCGGCGTTGTAGCTGTCACGAATACTGGCGATGAAGGGTTCGCCAAGCTCGAGGCTGGAGCCGGTGATGATGACCCGCGGCGGCGCAAACAGCGTGACGATATTGGCAAGCGTCAGGCCCAGCGCCGCGCCGGCGCGCAGGGCTGCCGCAATGAGATCGTGATCTTCAGCTGCAATCAGCGCATGGGCGTGCTGCATGCCGCGACCAAGCCGGATCGCCTCGGCAAAGCGCCCGTCCACCGGGCGCGAGCCTAAAATGGCGTTTTCACCCGCCTGGCTCGCCAGCCGTACCGTGCCATCATTGGCAAGGCCGATGACGAGATCGCCGAGATTGTGGCTGAGGCCGCCGGCGCCGCGAAACAGCTGGTTCTGGTGCAGAACGCCAAGCCCAAGCGTCTGTTCGAGCGAAATCAGCACCATGTCTTCCAGATCGCGGGCATGGCCGAACCAGTGGTGGGCGAGCGTGATGGCGTGGGCGTCGCTTTCGATGATGGTCGGCGAATTCAGCCGCGCCGTCATTTCCTCGGCAAAATTGACGTTCACTTCCCGCAATATGGGGCTGCTGCGGATTTTCCCGGTGCGGTGTTCGATGACGCCGGGCAGGCCGAGGCAGACCATGTCCACATCCTCAAGCGAAAGACCGGCATCGACGACGCAGCGCCGCACCCCGTCCTCCACCAGATCGGCGATGACGCCGATGGGCTGGCGGTCGACACGGATCGGCAGGGCAAGCGTCGAAAGCACGTTGCCGCAGAAATCGGTGACGACGAAGACCATGCGGCTTGCGGCGATCTTGGCGCCCACCACGCGGGCCGCATCCGGGTTCAGTTCCAGCATCACGCGCGGCCTGCCGCGTGCGCCTTCAGTGCGGATATCGCCGATATGACGGGTGAGGATAAGCCCGTCATCGAGCAGCGAGGCGGTGATCGCCGAAACGGTGGTGGTGGAGAGCTGCGTTCTTTCGCTGATTTCCACCCGCGAGATCGGCCCATGGCGGCGGATGCTGTCCAGCACGCTTAGCCTGTTGATCGCGCGCATTAATTCGGGGTCTGCGGTCTTCATGGGGTCCTGCTGCGATCGGGTTCGATCTAAAACGAATTTATATCGGATTGCGGATTAAATAACGTCTGCCGGGAGGGGTGTGTCAAGCCATCAGGGTAAAAAATCAGCAACCCGCCTTGACATTGGGCAGGGTGTGGGGTGAATTAATCCGCATTGGGGAATAAATGGTGAGGAACCCCAGGGAGGATCACGAACATGACCTATTGGCACGCAGGCGCAAGCCTGAGCGGCAGGCGGATCGCCTTTGCCGCAACGACAAGCATAGCCCTGATGTTCGGCGCGGCCAGCGCCTCGGCGGCGACCGTCGTTAAATGGATGCATGTGGAATTGGACCCGAAATCCGTGGCTGTCTGGGAGGAGATTGCCAAGGAATACGAGGCCAAGCACCCCGATGTCGATATTCAGCTGCAGTTCCTGGAAAACGAGGCTTTCAAGGCAAAATTGCCGACGCTGCTGCAATCCAACGACGTGCCGGATTTCTTCTATAGCTGGGGTGGCGGCGTTCTGGAGGAGCAGTCCAAAACCGGTGCGCTGAAGGATCTGACCGAAGTTTTCGACGCCGATGGCGGCAAGTTGCGTCAGGCCTATAATGCATCCGCAATCGACGGCCTGTCTTTCGATGGCAAGGTCTGGGCCGTGCCCTACAAGGTCAGCCTCGTCAGCTTCTTTTATAACAAGGCGCTGTTTGCCAAGGCCGGCGTGAAGGCGGAAGACATCAAGAGCTGGGACGATTTCAGCGCCACGGTTAAGAAGATCAAGGAAGCGGGCATCGTCCCGATTGCCGGCGGCGGCGGTGAGAAATGGCCGATCCATTTCTACTGGAGCTATCTCGTCATGCGCAATGGCGGGCAGGCCGTGTTCGATGCCGCTCGCAAGGGCGAGGGCGAAGGTTTTATGGATCCGGCGATCATCAAGGCGGGTGAACAGCTGGCCGAATTCGGCAAGCTCGAACCCTTCCAGCCCGGTTATCTCGGCTCCACCTGGCCACAGGCGCTTGGCGTCTTCGGCGACGGCAAGGCGGCGATTATTCTCGGTTTCGACAATACGGAAGCCAACCAGCGCAAGAATGCCGGTGACGGCAAGGGGCTTGCCGCCGACAATATCGGCCGCTTCGCCTTCCCCGTTGTCGAGGGCGGCGCGGGCAAGGCCACCGATACGCTGGGCGGCCTGAACGGCTGGGCGGTCACGAAAAACGCGTCCAAGGAAGCAATCGATTTCGCGACCTTCCTGACCAGCAAGGAGAGCGAAGAAAAGATGGCGGCTGCCGGCATGATTCTGCCGGTTGCGAGCGGGGCGGACGGCGCGGTGAAGAACCCGCTGCTGGCGGATTCAGCGAAGCAGCTTGCCGCCTCCACCTGGCACCAGAACTTCTTCGACCAGACGCTGGGCGCCGCCGTTGGCCGTGTCGTCAATGATGTCTCCGTCGAGATCGTTTCCGGCCAGATGAGCGCGGAAGAGGGCGCCAAGCAAATTCAGGATGCTTTCGAGCTTCGCTGATTGTGTTCCATGACGGCGCCGCGCGGGACGCGGCGCCGCAATATCTGCCTCCATGAAAGCGGATAGAGATGACGGATATTTCCATGACTTCTGCGTCGATACCGGCGCGCGGCGCGGCGAAGACAAAGCGCAGGCAAAGTTCGGTCGCGCATGACCGGGCGCTGACCCTTCTGGTCTTCCTGCCGCCCGCCCTGCTGCTCTTTACCCTGTTCGTCATCCTGCCCATGGGCGAGGCGGCATGGTACAGCCTTTACCGCTGGAACGGCTATGGCACGCCGACCGATTTCGTCGGTTTGAGGAATTTTCAGGTCCTGTTCGGCAATGCCGCCTTCTCGCAGGCCCTGCTCAATAACGGCCTCATCATCCTGATTTCCGTATTGATCCAGATCCCGCTGGCGATCTGGCTTGCGATGATGCTGGCGCACCGCATTCCCGGCGTCGTCGCCTTCCGGCTGATCTTCTTCCTGCCCTATGTGCTGGCGGATGTCGCAGCCGGTCTGATCTGGCGTTTCGTTTATGACGGCGATTACGGTCTGTTTGCCGCCATCTCCAATTTCTTCGGCTTTGCCAATCCTTACGTGCTGGCCGACAAGGATGTGGCGATCTATGCCGTGCTCGGCGTCATCGTCTGGAAATATTTCGGATTTCACATGATGCTGTTCATCGCCGGCCTTCAATCCGTCGATAAGAATGTGCTGGAAGCCGCCGAAATCGACGGCGCTTCCG
Source organism: Agrobacterium leguminum (assembly GCF_015704895.1). Taxonomy (GTDB): domain Bacteria; phylum Pseudomonadota; class Alphaproteobacteria; order Rhizobiales; family Rhizobiaceae; genus Agrobacterium; species Agrobacterium leguminum. The sequence continues at coordinate 227,327 of NZ_JADQWB010000007.1, forward strand.
GCTGGCAGAAATTCCGTTATGTCACGCTGCCGATGCTCGGCTCCACCGTTCGCCTCTCCGTCTTCTTCGCGGTGATCGGCTCATTGCAGCTCTTCGACATGATCATGCCGCTCACCGGCGGTGGGCCGTCCAACTCCACACAGACCATGGTTACCTTCCTCTATACCTACGGCGTCATGCGCATGCAGGTGGGACTTGGCAGCGCGGTCGGCGTCGTTCTTTTCATCATCTGCGTGACGCTCGCCTTCGGTTACAAAAGGATTTTCATGCGCCATGACTGACACATCCACCTCCGTCCGCATGCCGCTGCAAACCAAGCTTTATCTCTATATATCGCTGAGCCTGATCGCGGCCATCGTGCTTATCCCGTTGCTCACCACCGCGCTTGGCGGCTTCAAGACGCTGGGAGACCTGCGCGTCAACCCGTTTGGCATTCCGGCCGAATGGCAATGGGCCAATTACGGCGATATTCTCTTCGGCAAACGCTACTGGCTGCAAATCTTCAATTCGCTTGTCATCGCGCTGTTGACGGTGTTCCTGACGCTCACCGTTTCGGCCATGGCCGCCTTCACCTTCGCGCATGTGAAGTTCTTCGGCTCGTCCTTCCTGCTGAATTATTTCCTGCTGGGGCTGATGTTTCCAGCGGCCACCGCCATCCTGCCACTGTTCATCCGCATCCGCGACCTCGGCCTGCTCGATACCTATTGGGGTGTGGTGCTGCCGCAGGTTGCCTTCGGGCTTGGCATGAGCATTCTCCTGTTCCGCAATTATTTCCGCAATCTGCCGGAGGAGCTGTTTCAGGCCGCTTTCGTGGATGGCTGCGGGTATCTGCGCTTCTTCTGGCACATTTCCATGCCGCTTTCGCGGCCGATTGTGGCGACCGTCGGCATCGTGTCCTTCGTTGGCAGCTGGAACAGCTACATCCTGCCGCTGATCATGCTGAATTCGGAATCGAAATATCCCTGGCCGCTCGGCATCATGGTCTATCGCGGCGAATTCGGCACGGAATGGCAGCTCGTTCTCGCCTTCATCACGCTGACGATCCTGCCGACCGTCATCGTCTTCTTCCTCGCACAGAAACACATCATCGCGGGCCTGACGGCCGGTGCCGTCAAATCGTGACTTGAAAGGAGCAAAACATGGCTTCCGTCGAACTTAGGGATATCCGCAAGTCCTATGCCGCGCTCGATGTCATTCACGGCATCTCGCTTGATATTACGGATGGCGAATTCATCGCGCTGGTCGGCCCTTCCGGCTGCGGCAAGTCCACCCTGCTGCGTATGATCGCCGGGCTGGAGGAAATCACCGATGGGGATATTCTCATCGGCGACAAGGTGGTCAATGGCATGACCCCGCGCGAGCGCAACATCGCCATGGTGTTCCAGTCTTATGCGCTTTATCCGCATATGACGGTGGCCGAAAACATGGGCTTCAACCTGAAGCTCGCCGGCCAGCCGAAAAACATCATCGAGGAGCGCGTGGCGGAAGCCGCCCGTATGCTCGATCTCGGCAAGCTTCTCGACCGCAAGCCCTCGCAGCTCTCCGGTGGTCAGCGCCAGCGTGTCGCCATGGGTCGCGCCGTGGTGCGCAATCCGGCCGTCTTCCTGTTCGATGAGCCGCTGTCCAATCTGGATGCCAAGCTTCGCGTGCAGATGCGCAGCGAGATCAAGGCGCTTCATCAGAAAGTCGGCACCACCTCCATCTATGTCACCCATGACCAGATCGAGGCGATGACATTGGCGGACCGGGTCGTGGTGCTCAATCACGGCCGCATCGAGCAGCAGGGCACGCCGCTCGAACTTTACAAGACGCCCGCCAATCTCTTCGTCGCCGCCTTCATCGGCTCGCCGGCCATGAACCTCATCGAATGCGTGGTCGATGGCGAGGGAGACCAGCCGGCGGCCCGGCTGAAGGACGGAACCGCGATCCGCATTGCCGCCTCCCGAAAGGTCAAACGCGGCCAGCCGGTGACGATTGGCTTGAGGCCGGAACATATCGGCTCGGCCATCGGCGGTGATGTGTCGCTCTCCGGCCGGACGCTGCTGGTGGAGCCGACGGGCGCACAGACCCATGTGATCTTCGAACTGGCGGGCGATCATGTGACGGCGGTGGTGGATGGCGAGCAGCCGGTCAAGGTCAACACTCCCTTTGTCGCCACCGTGCACCATGAGCGTGTGCACGTCTTCGACAGGGCGAGCGGACTGGCGCTTTAAGCGCCTTCCGCATTTTCAATGAAATACGGAAATTCTCTCGTCTCTCCGCTTTTGGGGCTTGTTTGAAAATCACGAGCGGTTAGCTTGGCGCTTGGGAAAAAAGCGGATTACCGCGAAACTGTATCGATGCAGGAGGAGATTTTTATGAGAACGATCAAGGGGCCGGGTCTTTTTCTCGGCCAGTTTGCCGGCGATGCCGCACCCTTCAACAGCTGGGACGGCATTACCAAATGGGCGGCGGAAAAAGGCTACCTCGGCGTGCAGGTGCCGACCTGGGCTGGGCAGCTGATCGATCTCAAAAAAGCAGCGGAATCGAAAGATTATTGCGACGAGTTCGCCGGTGTCGCACGCCAGAACGGCGTGGAAGTGACCGAGCTTTCCACCCATCTGCAGGGTCAGCTCGTCGCCGTTCACCCCGCCTATGACGAGGCCTTTGACGGTTTTGCTGCACCGGAAGTGCGCGGCAACCCCAAGGCGCGTCAGCAATGGGCGGTGGAGCAGGTGAAGCTTGCGCTGAAGGCGTCGAAAAACCTTGGCGTCAAGGCGCATGCGACCTTCTCCGGTGCGCTTGCCTGGCCCTTCGTTTACCCGTGGCCGCAGCGCCCGGCTGGTCTGGTGGAAACAGCCTTTGACGAGCTGGCGAAACGCTGGACGCCGATCCTCGACTATGCCGATGAGCAGGGTGTGGATGTCTGCTACGAAATCCATCCCGGCGAAGACCTGCATGATGGCGTGACCTTCGAGATGTTCCTGGAGCGGGTGAAGAACCACAAGCGCGCCAACATGCTCTACGATCCCTCGCATTACATTCTGCAATGCCTCGATTATCTCGACAATATCGATATCTACAAGGACCGCATCAAGATGTTCCACGTCAAGGATGCGGAGTTTAACCCGACCGGACGGCAGGGCGTTTATGGCGGTTATCAGGGCTGGGTCAACCGCGCGGGCCGGTTCCGTTCGCTGGGCGACGGGCAGGTGGATTTCGGTGCGGTTTTCTCGAAAATGGCGGCCAATGATTTCGATGGCTGGGCCGTGGTCGAATGGGAATGCGCGCTGAAGCACCCTGAAGACGGTGCCCGGGAAGGAGCCGAATTCGTCAAGGCGCATATCATCCGCGTCACGGAAAAAGCCTTTGACGATTTCGCATCGAGCGGCACGGACGATGCGGCCAACCGCCGTATGCTTGGGCTTTGAGAGCATTTCAGGGGAGATATTATGGCTATTGAAGGAAAGACAACCGACAAGGCGAACAGGCGGATTCGCCTTGGCATGGTGGGCGGCGGTTCGGGCGCATTTATCGGCGGCGTTCACCGCATGGCCGCGCGGCTCGACAATCGCTTCGATCTCGTGGCGGGGGCTCTGTCCTCGACGCCGGAAAAATCCCTCGCCTCCGGCCGTGAGCTGGGGCTCGATCCCGAGCGCTGCTACGGTTCGTTCGAGGAGATGGCCGAAAAGGAAGCGCTGCGCGAGGATGGCATCGAGGCGGTGGCGATCGTCACCCCCAACCATGTGCATTATCCGGCGGCCAAGGCGTTTCTGGAGCGCGGCATCCATGTCATCTGCGACAAGCCGCTGACCTCCAATCTGGAGGACGCCAAAAAGCTGAAGCAGGTGGCCGACAAGGCCGATGCGCTGTTCATCCTGACGCATAATTATACCGGCTATCCCATGGTGCGGCACGCGCGGGAACTGGTGGAGGCCGGTGAACTCGGCAATATCCGTCTGGTGCAGATGGAATATCCGCAGGACTGGCTGACGGAAGCGGTGGAACAGACCGGTGCGAAACAGGCTGTCTGGCGCACCGATCCGGCGCAATCGGGCGTCGGCGGCTCCACCGGCGATATCGGCACCCATGCCTATAATCTCGGTTGCTTCATTTCCGGTCTGGAAGCGGATGAGCTGGCGGCGGATGTGCACACCTTTGTCGAAGGCCGCCGGCTGGATGACAATGCGCATGTGATGCTGCGCTTCAAGCAAAAGGGCGGCAAGCAGGCGGCCAAGGGGCTGCTCTGGTGCAGCCAGGTTGCGGTCGGTCACGAAAACGGGCTGAAGGTGCGTGTTTATGGCGACAAGGCCGGCATCGAGTGGACGCAGGCGGACCCCAACTATCTCTGGTTCACGAAGCTTGGCGAGCCCAAGCAGTTGATCACCCGCGGCGGCGCCGGGGCAGGGGCTGCCGCAGCACGCGTCACCCGCATTCCGTCCGGCCACCCGGAAGGTTATCTCGAAGCCTTTGCCACTATCTATACCGAGGCGGCGCATGCCATCGAAGCCCGCCGCAGCGGCTCGGCGCTCGACAAGGCGGTGATTTACCCGACCGTGGATGACGGGGTTAAAGGTGTCGCTTTCGTAACGGCCTGCGTTGAGTCCGGCAGGAAGAATGGCGGCTGGGTGAAGCTGTAAGACAAGGTTGCCGCGTATTTCTTCTCCCCGCTGTCGGGGAGAAGATGCCCTTGGCGTCATCTGCCGATGGGATCAGTTGACGCGGGTTGATTGCGTCTGCACCCTTTCCGTTATGGGGCAACCGTCCTGAAGCTTGGTCCAGGACGAAACGTTGAGCTTCATCTCGCAGCGCGCGAGATAAGAACCGCCGTCGACCTTCAGGCAGGATGTCTGGCCGAGCTGGAACATGACGCCGCGATTTCGGCATTTGCAATTGTGGGCATCCGCCAAAGTCGGAATAAGGGCCAAGATCAGGCCAAGTATGAGCACTCCAGGTCGCATGGCTGAGGCTCCAAAGGATCTCCAGCCAGATTACTCCTGTCCGAGGGCATAGTCAAAACGTCTTCCCTCCACGATCCACGCGCCGGAAAGCCCGTAATCGTTGCGAACTTCTCCGCTATCACCCGATCAAAATCGCGCGGATATCATTCACATTCGTCAGCGTCGGCCCCGTCACGACAAGGTCTCCTGCTGCCCTGAAAGCGGTGTAGCTGTCGTGGCCCACGAGCGACTGACGCGGATCGACACCGGCTTCGCGCATGCGGGCAAGCGTGTCCGGTGTTACTACCGCACCCGCCGCATCCTCCACGCCGTCTATGCCGTCGCTATCGCCGGCAATGGCCCAGATGCCGTCCGCACCTTTGAGCGTCAGCGCAAGGCTCAGCAGGAATTCCGTATTGCGGCCGCCCTTGCCGGCCGGTCCCTTGCCGCCAACGCCCCTGTTCAGCGTGACTGTGGTTTCACCGCCGGAAAGCAGCACGGCCGGGCCCTTGACCGGCAGGCCCTTGCGGCTGGCGGAAAGCGCGATGCCGGCCATGACAGCGCCGACATCTTTTGACTCGCCTTCCAGCGAATCCCCGAGGATGAGCGGCGTAAGCCCGAGCTTTACGGCCTCATCCGCCGCCGCCTGCAGGGCGAGCGAAGGAGCCGCGATGAGCCGGATATCTTCCTCGATATCGCCTGTCTTCGGGGTTTCCTCGCCTTTTTCCAGCACCTTGCGCACGTTTTCGGGAAGATCGAGCGCATAACGGGAGACGATTTCCCGCACGGTTTCGATATCGCTCGGATCGGCGACCGTCGGGCCGGAGGCGATTTCGGAGGGATCGTCTCCCGGCACATCGGAAATCAGCAGCGAAACAACCCTGGCCGGTTTGGCAGCCAGCGCCAGCCGCCCGCCCTTGATGCGGGAGAGATGTTTGCGCACGGCGTTCATTTCGGAAATCGTCGCGCCGCTGGCCAAAAGGGCACGATTGACGGCCATCTTGTCGGCAAGCGTCATGCCTTCGGCCGGCGCGACCATCAGCGCCGAACCGCCGCCGGAAATCAGTGCGATGACCATGTCGTCGGCGGTCAGGCCTTCAACGGCGGCGAGAATGCGTTTTGCCGCTTCCGCGCTCTTATCGTCCGGCACCGGATGCGACGCTTCTATGATCTCGATGCGCCCGGCCGGGACGGCATGGCCGTAACGCGTCACCACCACACCGGAAAGATCGACATGTGGCCATGCCGCTTCGAGCGCGGCAGCCATGGCGGCGGAAGCCTTGCCGGCGCCCACCACCACGCAGCGGCCTTTGGGCGGGGAGGGAAGGTGGTGTTGCAGCACCTTTGCCGGGTCGGCGCTTGCGACTGCCGCCATGAAAATCCGGTTGAGGGCGTCTTTTGCGCTGTGATCGTTCCATGCGCTCATCGGTTCATGCTCCGACCCAGAGGAAGCCGAGCGCGAACAATGCCGGCAAAGCCTGAATGAACAGGATCTTCATATTGGCAGTGATGGCGCCGAAAATACCGGCCACCAGAACGCAGGCGAGGAAGAAAACCTTGAAGCTCAGCCCTTCATCGCCCTGCATCAGCCCATAGATCAGCCCCGCTGCGAGAAAACCGTTATAAAGCCCCTGATTGGCGGCAAGCACCTTTGTCTGCCGGGCAAAATCCGCCGAAAGACCGAAGGCCTTGCGGCCGGCTGGTTTTTCCCACAGCAGCATTTCCAGAATGACGATGTAAATATGGATGGCCGCAACCACGGCAATCAGAATGCTGGCGATCATCGGCGGTTTCCTCCAAACCATGATGTCCGTTGCCGGCGGCTGTCAGGGTAAAACAGGTGGCGAGCGGACAATTCCGTTTTAACGGCAGGGCAGAGGGCCGCAAGGCCAGAATCCTCTCTTCCCGTGCAAACTGTTGAAGACCGGCAGCCTATTGCTTGACTCTTTGTTGAAATAGGAACAAAACAAGAACAATAAAGATGAATAACCGGAATTGAAACCTGTCATGCCATGCAAAAGCGCGCGGATCAGTTGCTCGTTGTCGAAGAGCTGCGTGAAAGGCTGGAAAGGATCGGTAACGGCGCTCCGCGCCTGCACGAGACCTTACCTTTCGGCGTGGATGCCATCGACCATCGCCTGCCGGGAGGCGGGCTGAAGCTCGGCTGCCTGCATGAGGTGAGCGGCGGCAATAGCGCTGCCGATGGCGCGGCGGCCGCCCTTTTTGCGGCCGGTGTGGCGGCAAGGCTTTCCGGCAAGGTTTTATGGTGCGTCACCCGGCGGGATCTGTTCATGCCGGGGCTGACGCAGGCAGGCCTGTCGCAGAACCGGGTCATCATCGTTGAATGCCGTGATGAGAAAGGTGTGCTCGACTGTTTCGAGGAGGGTTTGCGCTGCAACGGCTTCGGCGCGGTGATGGGCGAAGTGGCAAAACTGCCGATGAACGCCTCGCGGCGGCTGCAACTGGCGGCGGAAACCTCCGGTGTTACAGGCATCGCCATCCGCCGTTTCCGTCGCGCCGCCGATGCGGCGCTGTTCGGCGAGCCGACGGCGGCGGTGACCCGCTGGCGCATCTCCGTCCTTCCTTCTTCGCCCTTGCCGGTGCCGGGGGTGGGCAGGCCGCGCTGGTTTCTGGAACTTTTGCGATGTCGCGGCGGCGAAAGTGCCGAATTTGAAGTGGAAGCCTGTGATGCAAAGGGTCGTCTCGCTCTACCTGCCGACATGGTCGACGGATCGCTTCCGGCGTCTTTCGGGCAAGGACGCGCCGCCGGTTGAAAAACCACTGGTCATGATCGGCCGCCAGGGCAGCCGCCGGCTGGTGCTGGCGCTCGACAAGGCGGCAAAGGCGGCGGGCATCCGGCCGGGCACGCCGGTCAGCAAGGCGCAGGCGCTGGTGCCGGGCCTTCTCGTGGAAGATATGGATGCGGCTGGTGATACCCGCGCGCTGCAGCAGCTGGCCTTTCATTTCCTGCGCATCTATGCCCCCATCGTTGCGGCCGACCCGCCGGACGGGCTGGTGCTGGATACGGCGGGGGCGGACCATCTGCACGGCAATGAGGCGCTGATGCTGAGCGGCATGGTCAACCGCCTGCATGCCGCCGGCTTTGTCGCCCGCGCCGCCATTGCCGATAGCTGGGGTGCTGCCCATGCGCTGGCCCGTTTCGGCCGTGAGGAAATCAGCATCGTGCCACCGGGCGGGCAGCGGGCGGCGATCGGCGGCTTGCCGCTTTCTGCGCTCAGGCTGGAAGAGCGTATCGTTTCCGGGCTGAAGGTGCTCGGTTTCCGCAGTATCGGCGAGCTGACCGATGCCCCGCGTGCACCGCTGACCCTGCGTTTCGGGCCCGAACTTGTGCGCCGTCTTTCCCAGGCTTTCGGAGAGATCGGCGAACCCATAGAACCGGTGCGCGTGGCCGAGTTGGTGGAGGTGCGGCGCGCCTTTCCCGAACCCATTGCAGCGGCGGAGACGATTGCCCGTTACACGCAAAAACTGGTTGCGGAGCTCTGTGTCGCGCTGGAAAAGCGCGGCCTCGGCGCCCGCCGTGTCGATCTGGTGCTGCACCGGGTGGATAGCGGCCTGCAGGCGGTGCGGGCCGGCACCTCCAGACCGGTGCGCGATGTCAAGCAGCTTGTCCGGCTTCTGACCGACCGTATCGACACCATCGATCCCGGTTTCGGCATCGAGATGGTGGTGCTGACCGCCACCCATGCCGAGCCGCTTGTCGCCGCGCAGGCCCGATCCTCGCTTCTGGAGGAAGGCCGTGCGGACATCGCCGATACGGTCGATGTTATTCTCAATCGCGGCCACAGGGTCTATCGTTATGCGGCGGTGGCAAGCGACGTGCCGGAACGCTCCCTTGCCCCCGTTGCGGCGCTTGCGCCTGAGGATACGCTCGGCTGGCCCGGCCACTGGCCGCGTCCGGTCAGGCTTTTTGCAAGACCGGAACCCATCGAGACGCTGGCGCTGCTGCCGGATCATCCGCCGCGTTATTTCCTCTGGAAAGGCGTGCGCCACAATGTGCGGCGCGCCGACGGGCCGGAGCGGGTGTTCGGCGAATGGTGGAAACGCGACCGGGAAAAGGCCGCTGTGCGCGATTATTTCACGGTGGAAAATGAAAGCGGCGAGCGCTTCTGGATTTTCCGCTCCGGTGACGGCGAACATGCCGAAACCGGCTCGCAGGGCTGGTTCATCCACGGGGTTTTCGCATGAATACGCCGCTTTATGCCGAACTTCAGGTGACCACGCATTTCTCCTTCCTGCGCGGTGCAAGCTCCTGTGAGGAGCTGTTCGAACAGGCCAAAAATCTTGGCATCGAGACGCTGGGCATCGTGGATCGCAACAGCCTTGCGGGCATTCCCCGCGCTTACGAAGCCGCCAATAATCATGGCATCCGCCTCGTCATCGGCTGCCGGCTCGATCTGGATGATGATATCTCCGTGCTTGCCTATCCCATGGATCGCCCGGCTTACGGCCGGCTTTGCCGGCTGCTTTCCGTCGGCAAGAAAAGAGGCGGCAAGGGCAAATGCCGGCTGACATGGGATGACCTCGTCGCCTATGGCGAAGGCCTGATCGTGGTGCTGCTCGCCGATCTGGCCGACGATCTCTGCGCCCTTCGCCTGCGGCGACTGAAGACAGCCTTTGCGGACCGGGCTTATATGGCGCTCAGCCTCCGAAGGCGGCCCAACGACCAGATGCGGCTTTTCGAATTGTCGAACATGGCGGAAGCGGCTGGTGTGCCGACCGTGGTGACCAATGACGTGCTGTTTCACGTGCCCGAGCGGCGCATGCTGCAGGATGTCGTCACCTGCATCCGGCACAATTGCACCATCGATGAGGCCGGTTTCCGGCGCGAACGCCATGCCGACCGCTATATGAAACCGCCGCAGGAAATGCACCGGCTGTTTGCCCGCTACCCCGAGGCGCTCTCCCGCAGTCTCGAAATCGCCCGACGTTGCACCTTTTCACTGAAGGAACTGGTCTATCAATATCCCGAGGAGCGCACCCTGCCGGGGCTGACGGCGCAGCAGGCGCTGGAAAAGCTCGTCTGGGATGCTGTGCCGGGGCGGTATCCGAAGGGTTTGCCGGAGAAGGTGGAAAAGGCGCTCAAACATGAGCTGGCGGTTGTCGGCAGGCTGCAATATGCCTCCTATTTCCTGACCGTGAATGCCATCGTTCGCCATGCGCGCTCGAAAGATATTCTATGTCAGGGACGTGGTTCGGCGGCCAATTCGGTCATCTGTTTTGTGCTCGGCATCACCGCCATCGATCCTGCCCTTTTCAGCAATCTCGTCTTCGAACGTTTCGTTTCCGAAAACCGGGGCGAGCCGCCGGATATCGACGTGGATTTTGAACATCAGCGGCGCGAGGAGGTCATCCAGTGGGTCTATGACACCTACGGCCGTGACAAGGCTGCGCTCTGCTCCGTTGTTACCCGTTATCGCGGACGCGGGGCGCTACGCGATGTCGGCAAGGTTTTGGGCCTGCCGGAAGATCTGACGAAGCTTTTGTCCTCGCAGGTCTGGCGCTGGAGCGAGGGGGTGGATGAAAAGCAGGTGAAGGAGCTGAACCTCAATATGGAGGATCGCCGCCTGAAGCTTGCTTTCGAGCTTGCCAACCAGCTTGTCGGCACACCGCGTCACCACAGCCAGCATCCGGGTGGTTTCGTCTTGACCCATGACCGGCTGGACGAACTGGTGCCGATCGAACCCGCCGCCATGGATGACCGCCAGATCATCGAATGGGACAAGGACGATATCGATGTCGTGAAGTTCATGAAGATGGATTGCCTGGCGCTTGGCATGCTCTCCTGCATGAAGCGCGGCTTCGACATGTTGGAGGCACGCACGGGAGAGAAATACGATCTCGCCGCCATGCCGCCGGATGACAAACCCACCTATGCCATGATCCAGAAGGCCGATACGCTCGGCACGTTCCAGATCGAAAGCCGGGCGCAGATGTCGATGCTGCCGCGCCTGAGGCCGAAGGAGTTTTACGACCTTGTCATTCAGGTCGCCATCGTTCGCCCCGGCCCGATTCAGGGGGATATGGTCCATCCCTATCTACGCCGCCGGCAGGGAAAGGAGCCGGTCCTTTTTCCGAAAAAAGAACTTGAAAGCGTCTTGGGAAAGACGATGGGTGTTCCGCTGTTTCAGGAGCAGGCGATGCGGATCGCCATGGATTGCGCCGGCTTCACCGCAGATGAGGCTGACCAGCTGCGCCGCGCCATGGCGACTTTCAAGAATGTCGGTACCATTTCCAAATTCAGGGAAAAGCTCGTCATGGGCATGGTGGAGCGCGGTTATGAGCAGGACTTCGCCGAACGCATCTTCAAACAGCTCGAAGGTTTCGGCAGCTATGGTTTTCCCGAAAGCCACGCGGCATCCTTCGCGCTGATCGCCTATGCCTCCTCATGGCTTAAATGCCACCATCCCGATATTTTCTGCACGGCGCTTCTCAATTCACAGCCCATGGGGTTTTACGCCCCGGCGCAGATCGTGCGCGATGCGCGCGATCATGGCGTGGAGGTGCGCCCGGTCTGCGTCAATAACAGCCGTTTCGATTGCACGCTGGAACCGACGGGAAAGCGAGATGTCAATGGCAAAGAGCGTTATGCCGTGCGGCTCGGCATGCGTCTGGTGAAGGGGCTTTCCAACAATCATGCTGCCGATATCGTCGCCGGCCGGCAGGACCGGGCTTTTGCCTCGGTGGATGATCTCTGGCGCAGGGCCGGCGTTCCTGCCGCTGCCCTCGTCTGTCTGGCCGAAGCCGATGCCTTTCTGCCGTCGCTTTCGCTTGCCAGACGTGAAGCGCTCTGGGCCATCAAGGCTTTGCGCGATGAGCCGCTGCCGCTTTTTGCCGCCGCCGCCAGCCGGGAAAATGCTGTCGTGGACGAGCTTCAGGAACCCGCCGTCGCGCTCAGGCCCATGACGGATGGCGGCGAGGTGGTGCAGGATTACGGTCATGTGGGGCTGACGCTACGCGAACATCCCATGACCTTCCTGCGGCGCGATCTTTCCCGCCGTCGCATCGTCACCTGCGCGGAGGCGGTGCGGGTCCGTGACGGCACATGGCTGGAAACGGCGGGGTTGGTGCTGGTGCGCCAGCGTCCCGGTTCGGCCAAGGGCGTGATCTTCATGACGCTGGAGGATGAGACGGGCATTGCCAATGCGGTGCTGTGGGTCAAGACCTTCGAAAAATACCGGCGTGTGGTGCTGTCTGCCGGCATGGTCGGCATTTACGGCAAGATCCAGCGGGAAGGCGAGGTGGTGCATCTGGTCGCCCACCGGCTGACCGATCTGTCGGAAGCGCTGGCAAGTGTGGGCGAGCGTAACCACGCATTCCCCCTGCCGCATGGGCGCGGCGATGAGTTCCACCACGGCATGCCGCCGGAAGATCATCGCACTATTAAGGAACGCCTGCCGGCTACAGTCGATGATGAAGATGAGGTGGAGCGGATAAAGGTCATTTCCCGCAATTTTCATTGAAAAGGCGGTTCAGATTATCTTTTTCGCGCCACGATATAAGGCCGCTTGTCATTGCCCTTTGTCGCGTGGAATTCCGTGGCCAGAATGTCGAAGCCTCCGGCTGTTATATGCCGGCTCAACTCGGTGGCGGTGAAGATGCCGGCATAGGGCGCCTTGCCGATTGCGCGCATGGCCGGCAACACAAGGCGGATGAGTGGGTTCATATCGCCGACGCAGGGTGTCTTGGTGATGAGAAGCCCCTGCGTGGCGAGCAGGGAATGGATGTGCTGCAATGTACCGGGCAGGTCACGGACCAGATGAAGATAATTGAAACCCAGAACCGCGTTAAACTGCGCGGGGTCGGGCACAAGCGTTTCCACGGTCGCCATGCTGAAAACAAGGTTGGTGAGAGAGCCGGCGGCGTGTTTTCTTTCCTCGGCAATCGCAATCATGTCGGCGGAAATATCCGTCGCAAGATAATTTTTGACGCCGCCTGCCAGCCGGATTGCCGTTGTCCCGGTGCCGCAGCCCAGTTCCAATACCCTGTCATCCGGTTTCAGCAGGGCGAGGGTCCGTTCCAGCGTGCGCACATATCCGGTTTCGTCCGAAATCTTGCCCCCGGCATATTTCCGGGCAGACCGGTTCCAGAAACGGGCGTCGTCGGCAATGCTCATGGTGGATGCTCCCCGAACCCCACGCTTTCGCGGCACGCGGATCTGATTTCACCCCGTATCCATATCCGTTTTATTTGAAGCTTTTAAGCCGCATCCTCAAGCCCGGCCGTGTCCTTCCTGCGGAACTGGCTGGGCGGCGCGCCGAGCACGCGTTTGAAGGCGCGGCTGAAGGAGGCTTCGGAATCGTAACCGAGCTTTTCCGCCGCCAGTGTCACGCGCATGCCTTCGCGCAGCCACAGTCGCGCCTGATGCATGCGCACGCGCACCACATAACGGGCCGGGCTTTCGCCGACCACGCGGGTGAAACGTTCCGCGAAACTGGAGCGGGATGCGCCCATCAGCGAGGCAAGCTCCTCCACGCTCCAGTCCTTTTCGGGATTGAGGTGGATGGCGGCCAGCACCCGCCCGAGTTCGGGATTGCGCACGGCGGCCAGCCAGCCGCTGGAATCGCCGCAGCCATATTCCACCCATGTGCGGATCAAGGTCGCCGTCAGCACATCGGCAAGCCGTGCCAGAATGCCGCCCGCGCCGACGCGGTTCAGTTCCACCTCGCGCGTCATGGCTTCAAGCAGATGGGGGATAGCCGGGTCGCTTTTGGCCAGATCGCTGGTCAGCATCACATCCGGCATCAGCTGCAGCAGCGGGTGCAGATTGTCCATGTTGAAACGCATCGAGGCGGTAAAGGCGACGGTATCGCCGCCGGCGCTCGCGCATTCCATGTCGAAGATGCCCTGGCAGACTTCCTTCTTGCCGAAGCGGTCGAAAAGGGTGGGCTTCACATCCTCGCCGCTGCCCAGCACATGGGCGTGCCCTCGCGGCAGAAGCACGGCGTCACCGCAGGTCAGCGTCAGCCATTCGCCGGAAGGTTTCAGCAATTTCGCCTGACCGACGCCGATGAAATGAAACCGCGCGGCTTCCTGTTCGGGAAAGGCCGTCGCCCAGGGCGTGGCCATGCGGCATCGGCCGTATTCGACGCCGTCGAGCCTCAGGCCACGCAACATTTCGGTCAGGGCATCATTCATGGCTTGCTCGCAAATTCGGATTTTTGGTTAAGGAATATGGATTTTCTAGCATGGAAACGCCGGGATGTCACGCATAGCTTATGTGCATCGATTTGCGGTTGTTGAACCGGACTCCCACCGGTTTCACCATTTCGCCTTTCCGTTTCAGGACGCATTCCGGGAATGCGCATCAGGAGATTTTCATGAACAACCGGACCATAAACGAGCTTGAATATGTGCCGCGCAAGACAGAGCCGGATGCGAAATGGGCGGCCGTGGTTTCGCTTTCGCTCGGCGTTTTCGGGCTGGTGACGGCGGAATTCCTGCCGGTCAGCCTTCTCACGCCGCTTTCGGCCGATCTCGCCGTCAGCTCCGGCATCGCCGGTCAATCCATCACCGTTACGGCGCTGGTCGCGGCGGTCGCCGGCCCCGGCGTCGTCATCGGCACACGCAGCATCGACCGTCGCTGGACATTGCTTGGTCTGACCACGCTGCTGATCATTTCCAGCACGCTGGCCGCCTTCGCCAACGGTCTTTTCATGCTGTTCGCCTCGCGTGTCCTGCTCGGCATCGGCCTTGGCGGTTTCTGGGCCATGTCGGCGGCGCTGGCGCTGAGGCTCGTGCCGCTTGAGAAGATGCCACGCGCCATGGCCATTATCCTGACAGGGGTTTCGGTTGCCACCGTCTGTGCAGCGCCGGTGGGCGCGTGGATCGGCGCGACGCTTGGCTGGCGCTCGGCCTTTGTCGTTGCGGGTGCACTCGGTGTCATCGCACTTTTCGTGCAATTGCTCACCGTTCCGTCGCTGCCGCCGGCTGGCGCACCCGGTCTTTCCACAATGTTCCGCCTGTTGCAGCGGCCGCAGGTCCGGATCGGCCTTCTGACGACGCTGTTCATCGTTGCGGGTCACTTTGCCGGTTTCACCTATGTCCGTCCATTCCTGGAGGATGTGACGCTTCTTGGCGTCGAGGCGATTTCCCTCGTCCTTCTGGTTTATGGTGTCAGCGGCTTTTTCGGCAATCTTTTCGGCGGTTTCCTCTCCGAGAAAAACACGGCATGGGCAGTGACGTTCGCCGCGACTCTCATCGCGGCATCGGCCTCCGTTCTGGTCGTTGCGGGTGCTTCGCCCCTCGTTGCGGGTCTTGCCATCGCCTCCTGGGGTTTTGCCTTCGGTGCGCTTCCGGTCAGTGTGCAGAGCTTCATCACGCGGGCCGCTTCCGATGAAGCGGAAAGCGCCGGTGCGCTGCTGCTCACCACGTTCCAGATCGCCATTTCCAGCGGTGCGGTTCTGGGCGGCCTGCTGATCGATCTTCAGGGGGCGACGATGGTCTTCGTCTTCGTGGCGATTGCCGCCCTTCTCGGCGCATCGCTGATGGCGTCGCGCCGTGGCGTGGTGCCGCAGGTCGAGGCATCGCAGGGGTAATTGGTTGGAGAAAACGGACCCGCATTCCTGCGGGTCCTACTACTCCTCAAACCGTCTTGATCGCCTTCTGCGTCCGGTCTTTACCGACCTCGATCACGTGGCGCATGGCTTTCACCGCCGCATCCGCGTCACGCGCCGCAATCGCATGCACGATACGCAGATGATTGGACGCGATTTCGGCGATGGTGCCAGGCGAAGCGGCCGGCGAAGAGAGCTGGAAGGAAATGGCAAGTGCTGCTTCGATCAGCCCGCTTGCCGAGCGCATGAAGGGGTTGCCGGACATATGCGCCACGGCAAGGTGGAATTCGAGATCGACCTTGGCGATGCTTTCGGGCGTATGTTTAGGATTGTCGAATTTGGCGGCGATGACGTAAAGCGAAACGATATCGTCATTGGAGGCCTGCAGGGCCGCTGCTGCCGCCGCCGCCGGTTCCAGCGCCAGGCGGATCTCCGCCAGATGCGTGACGAATTCCTGGTCTATGCCGGCCTCGCAGCGCCAGCCCAGCACATCCGGATCGAAGAAGTTCCAGCTTGAGCGGTCGAGAACGCGGGTGCCGACCTTCGCCTTGGGCTCCACCAGCCGCTTGGCCGCCAGCGTCTTCATGGTTTCGCGCAGCACGGTGCGCGAGACGCCGAAGCGCATGGAGAGTTCCGCGTCATTGGGCAACAGGGAGCCTTCCGCAATTCTGCCCGAGACGATGGCGCTGCCGAGTTCGGAGACCACATGGGCGTGGCTGTTCCGGCGTTTTCGCCCGCTTATCGTCGTTTCGAGCAGCCCCAAGCAAGCCTCCCTTGGCAATTATGCCGGATGCGGTCCGGCCAGTCTCCTGTTTGAATACCAGATGATTGCGCGCTGCAACACGATGAAGATGAAAAGCAGCACACCGATGACGATTTTCGTCCACCAGGAGGAAAGCGTCCCGTCAAAAACGATGTAGGTCTGGATCAAGCCCTGTATCAGAAGGCCGATGAAGGTTCCTGCCACCAGCCCCGTGCCGCCGGTCAAAAGCGTGCCGCCGATGACGACGGCGGCGATGGCGTCGAGTTCAACGCCCACCGTCGCCAGCGAATAACCTGACGAAGTGTAGAGCGTATAGACGATGCCGGCGAGGCCCGACAGGAAACCGGAAAGCGCATAGATGCCGATGGTCGTCGCCCCGATCGGCACGCCCATCAGCTCGGCCGATTGCGGATTGCCGCCAAGCGCATAGACATTGGCGCCGAAGCGGGTGCGGCTGGCGATCAGCATGCCGGCGGCGAAGACGAGAAGCATCAGCATGGCCAGTGCCGTCAGCCTGCCGCCGCCGGGAAAGCGGTAATAAAAGCCCTGTATCGCATCGATGAAGGGATGCGAGATCGGCACGGACTGGGTGGAGATGAGGTAAGCCGCGCCGCGCGCCAGAAACATGCCCGCCAGCGTCACCACGAAAGGTGGGATCGACAGGAAGCGGATCATCGCCCCCATCAGGCAGCCAAACAGCGTCGAGACAACCAGCACGATGGCGAAGGCGAGCAGCGGGTGGATATTATAGGTGCCGACCATGACGGCGACGAAGACGCTGGTAAAGGCGATGACTGAACCGATGGACAGATCGATGCCGCCCGACAGGATGACGAAGGTCATGCCGACGGCCGCGATGCCGAGGAAGGCATTGTCGGTCAGAAGGTTGCCGATCACCCGCGTGGAAAAGATCGCCGGATATTGCAGCACGCAGAGGAGATAGGCGATGACGAAGATCGTCAGGGTGGTGAGGAAGGGCAGGTTGCGGCTGTGGATCATCGCGCGGTTCCTTCCTTGGTCATGCCATTGGTGGCCGCCGGTTTGGCGTGTGGCTTCGGCGCTTTCACGAAGCCCAGCACCGTCATGATCGCCGGCGATTGTAGCGTCAGCACCACCATGATGATGCCGGCCTTGATGATGAGGTTGAATTCCGGCGGAAAGCCCGAAACGAGAATGCCGGTATTGATGGTCTGGATGATCAGCGCGCCGATCAGCGAGGCGGTGATGGAGAAGCGCCCGCCATTCAGCGACGTGCCGCCGATGACTACCGCCAATATGGCGTCCAGTTCCAGCCAAAGCCCGGCATTGTTGGCATCCGCGCCGCGAATATCGGCAGTCACGATCATGCCAGCGATGGCCGCGCAGAGGCCGGAAACCGCATAGACGAAAAACAAGAGGAAACGGGCCCGTACGCCGGCAAGCGCTGCCGCGCGACGATTGATGCCGGTCGCCTCGATCAGAAAACCGAGCGCGCTCTTGCGCACCAGAAGCCCGATCAGCAGCGCCGCCGCCACCCAGATGATGACGGGCAGCGGAATGCCCGCAAACGAGCCGGAACCGATAGCGGAAAAGCTGTCATTGTTGAAGGTGAGAATGACGCCTTCGGTAATGAGCTGGGCGATGCCGCGCCCTGCCACCATCAGGATCAGCGTGGCGATGATCGGCTGGATGTCGAGAAGGGCGACCAGCACGCCGTTCCAGAGGCCGCAGGCGATGCCGACGGCAAGCGAGATGACGATGACGGAAGGAATGGAATGGCCATTGCTGATGAGCGTGGCCGCGACCGCGCCGCAGATGGCGATGACGGCGCCGATGGAAAGGTCGATGCCCTTGGTGGCGATGACCAGCGTCATGCCGATGGTCAACAGCGCGACCGGTGCGGCGCGAACGAGAATATCCACCAGACTGCCATAGAGCCGGCCGTTCTGGAACGAGACATGCAGGAAACCCGGCGAAAGGATTGTAATCGCTGCCAGAATGATGAAGAGCGCGGCAAGCTGGGGAGCAAGCCTTTTGAAGCGTCGTGTCACAGCCACCATCACGCCGCCTCCGTTTTCGCCGCATCGGCAATCGCCCGCATGATGTTGTCGGCGGTCACCTCGCCGCCCTTCAATTCGCTGACATGGCGGCGGTCGGAGAGCACGACGACACGATGGGCGACGGCGGTAAGCTCTTCCAGCTCGGAGGAGATGACGACAAGCGACATGCCCTCGCTGCAGAGTTTTTCGATCATTTTCAGGATTTCCGCATGCGCGCCGATATCGATGCCGCGTGTCGGCTCGTCGAGGATCAGAAGCCGGGGATGGGTGGCGAGCCAGCGCGCCAGAATGGCCTTCTGCTGATTGCCGCCGGACAGGAATTTGATCGGCCGGTCAGGGTCGGCCGGGCGGATATCCAGCGACTTGATGAAGCTTTCGGCAAGCTCAGCCTTCTGCCGACGCGAGAGCGGCCGTGCCCAGCCCTGCCGCGCCTGAAGCGCCAGCGCGATATTATCGGTGACGGAAAAGTCGCCGATGATGCCGTCCGTCTTGCGCTCTTCCGGACAGAAACCGAACCCGGCCGAGATGGCGGCTTCAGGAGACGAAATTGCCGCCGTCTTTCCATCGATTGTCGCCGTGCCGGTATCGGGTCGATCGATGCCGAACAGCAGGAAGGCGGTCTCGGTTCGGCCGGAGCCAAGGAGACCGGCGACGCCGACGATCTCTCCCGGCCGGATGCCGAGATCGAAAGGCGCGATGCTGCCGCGTTTGCCGTAACCTTCGAAACGGATCGGCGGCTCGCCCTCGGCAACCGTATCTTCGGTCGCCTGATGGTCATGGGTAATGTGCTGAAGTTCGCGACCGAGCATCATGGAAATGAGTTCGGACCTCGGCAGGCTGCCGATATCGCGGGTGCCGACGAGGCGGCCATTGCGCAGCACCGTCACCCGGTCGGCGATATCATAGACCTGATTGAGGAAGTGGGTGATGATGACGATGCCGATGCCGCGGGCGCGCAGGTTTTTCAAAACCCCGAACAGCATCTCGACTTCATGGGCGTCAAGGCTGGCGGTCGGTTCGTCCAGCACCAGCACCTTGCCGGAAAGATCGACGGCGCGGGCAATGGCGATGATTTGCCGGATGGCGACGGAATAGCTTGAAAGAAGCGCGTTGACGTCGATGGAAAGCCCGTATTGCGCAAGCAGCGCCTGCGAATTCTTCTGCATCGTGCTGCGGTCGATCAGCCCGAAGCGGCGCGGTTGGCGCCCAAGAAACAGGTTTTCGGCAACCGTCAGGTTTTCGAGAAGGTTCACTTCCTGATAGACCGTGCCGATACCGAGCGCCTGCGCCTCGCCCACATTGGCGGGCGAAATCTCGCTGCCCTCCAGAAAGATCGAACCGCTGTCGCGGTGATAAACGCCGGTCAGGATCTTGATGAGCGTCGATTTGCCCGCGCCGTTTTCGCCGAGCAGGGCATGGATTTCACCGTGCCCGAGCGAAAAATCGACGCCATCGAGCGCCGTGATCCCCAGAAAGGATTTGCCGATGGCGCGTGCTTCCAGAAGTGGTGCCGTTTCGGACATTGAGCAGGTTCCGTATCGAAATGGGTCTCGGTGGAGTGATCGCGTAAGGCGAGGCGGGTTTCTTCTCCCCGCCGGGGAGAAGGTGGCCCGAAGGGTCGGATGAGGGGGCTAGCTCTCGGTCTATCGCTACCCTCGCCCCCTCATCCCGCTGCCGCGGACTTCTCCCCGGCGGGGAGAAGAACAAGCGGCGTCCGCCCGCTCCATACGCGATCATTTTGCAGACTGAATCGGAGAAGTCTCCCTCTCTTCAGCAGAAAGAAACGGCGCAAACCATGCGCCGTTCCTCACGAAACAGGGCTCAGTAACCCAGACCCTTCTTCGCCTCGTAGACCTTCATCGGGTCGTCGGACGCCGTGTAGAGCTTGGATTCGGTCTGAATCCATTTCGGCGGGGCCTTCTTGTCCTTCAGATAGGCTTCGAGCGCGTCGAAGGCGGGGCCGGCCATGTCAGGCGTCAGTTCGACGGTGGCGTTGGCTTCACCGGCCGCCATGGCCTTGAAGATATCAGGTACGGCATCGATGGAAACGACCTTGATGTCGGTTCCGGGCTTCAGACCGGCTTCCTTGATCGCCTGGATCGCGCCGACGGCCATGTCGTCATTATGAGCGTAGACAGCACAGATATCCTTGCCGCCGCCTTCGGCCTTGATGAAGCTTTCCATCACTTCCTTGCCCTTGGTGCGGGTGAAGTCACCCGTCTGCGAGCGCGCGATCTTGATGTTCTTGTGCGAGGCAATCGCCTCTTCGAAGCCCTTCTTGCGGTTGATGGCGGGCGAAGAGCCGGTTGTGCCCTGCAATTCAACGACCTTGCAGTCCTTGGAACCGACATCCTTGACTAGCCAGTCGCCGGCAACCTTGCCTTCATGAACCTGATCGGAGGTCACGGCGGTGAGGTAAAGATCGTCCGAAGCCTCGATCTGGCGGTCGAGCAGGATGACAGGGATTTTTTCTTCCTTGGCTTCCTTCAGCACGGCGTCCCAACCGGTTGCGACGACCGGAGCGATCAGGATCGCATCGACGCCCTGCGCGATGAAGCCGCGAACGGCCTTGATCTGGTTTTCCTGCTTCTGCTGCGCGTCGGCGAATTTCAGCGTGACGCCGCGCTTCTCCGCCTGCTGCTTGGTGACGGTTGTTTCAGCCGCGCGCCAGCCGGATTCCGAACCGATCTGCGAAAAGCCGACGGTAAGCGATTGTGCGGAAACACTGGATGCAAGGCATGCGGAAACGGCGACAGTGAATGCCGCAAGAGCTTTTCTCATCTTATCCTCCCAGAGATGATGTCAGCGTGACGGCGACACTATGAGCATATAGTAATACTCTTGAAAAGTGGTTTTTTGGCCTTTTCGCAATTTGGCTTTCACGAACTGCGGCTAAATTTTGTCATAAAATACAATGAATCAATGGGTTGTGTGGAAATCAGTTATACTCTTTCCCTGTCTGGATACGCCGAAAATGGTCCGTGACGTGGCTTGACAGCCAATGACGGCATCTAATAGTAATACAAATAAAGAGATCAGACTGAGGCGGAGTGCCGGGCCATCGGGCCAGACGCATTCCGGCAAGGCAGGGAGGAAGAGGCCGTTGCGCGACACCGGTATCATCGTAAATGCCGAAAAATATTCGGCTAAAGCCGAAGAACAGCTCCAAATCACTCGTCTGGGGCTGCTCTGTCGGTTATGCGTGATCTCCGAAAGCTGATTCCATTTTCCTTGCGCACAACATAAGCTTGTCGCATTTCGTAATATTTTACCGTTGGCCACTTCCGGCTGGAGACCCGCATCATGACTACATCCGACAATCTTCCCGCAACCCAGGGCAAGGGAGGCAAGCTTCGCTCGCGCGCGTGGTTCGACAATCCCGCCAACGCGGATATGACTGCGCTTTATCTCGAGCGTTACATGAACTTCGGTCTGAGCCAGGCCGAGCTTCAGTCCGACCGCCCGATCATCGGCATTGCGCAGACCGGCTCGGACCTTTCACCCTGCAACCGTCACCATCTGGAACTGGCGAACCGCCTGCGCGAAGGCATCCGTGAAGCGGGCGGCATCGCCATCGAATTCCCGGTGCATCCGATCCAGGAAACCGGCAAGCGCCCGACCGCCGGTCTCGACCGCAACCTTGCCTATCTCGGCCTCGTGGAAGTGCTGTACGGCTATCCGCTCGATGGCGTTGTCCTCACCATCGGCTGTGACAAGACCACGCCTGCCTGTCTTATGGCGGCGGCCACCGTCAACATTCCGGCCATCGCCCTTTCCGTCGGCCCCATGTTGAACGGCTGGTTCCGTGGCGAACGCACCGGTTCCGGCACCATCGTCTGGAAGGCGCGCGAATTGCTGGCGAAGGGTGAGATCGATTACCAGGGCTTCGTCAAGCTCGTCGCTTCGTCGGCTCCCTCCACCGGTTACTGCAACACCATGGGCACGGCGACGACCATGAACTCGCTGGCCGAAGCGCTCGGCATGCAGCTTCCGGGCTCCGCCGCCATTCCGGCGCCTTACCGTGACCGTCAGGAAGTCTCCTACCTCACCGGCCTGCGTATCGTCGAAATGGTCAAGGAAGATCTGAAACCATCAGACATCATGACCAAGGACGCCTTCATCAACGCCATCCGTGTCAATTCGGCCATCGGCGGCTCCACCAACGCGCCGATCCACCTGAACGGCCTTGCCCGCCATGTCGGCGTCGAGCTGACCGTGGATGACTGGCAGACCTATGGCGAAGACGTGCCGCTGCTCGTCAACCTGCAGCCGGCCGGTGAATATCTCGGCGAGGATTATTACCATGCCGGCGGTGTTCCTGCGGTCGTCAACCAGCTGATGACACAGGGACTGATCATGGAAGACGCCATGACTGTCAACGGCAAGACCATCGGCGAAAACTGCCGTGGCGCGATCATCGAAGACGAGAAGGTCATCCGCCCCTATGAACAGCCGCTCAAGGAGCGCGCCGGCTTCCGCGTCCTGCGCGGTAACCTGTTCTCCTCCGCCATCATGAAGACGAGCGTGATCTCGGAAGAGTTCCGCAACCGTTACCTCTCCAACCCGAACGATCCGGAAGCCTTCGAAGGCCGCGCCGTGGTGTTCGACGGTCCGGAGGACTACCATCACCGCATCGACGATCCGTCGCTGAAGATCGACGCCAACACCATCCTGTTCATGCGTGGCGCCGGTCCGATCGGTTATCCGGGTGCGGCGGAAGTGGTGAACATGCGCGCGCCGGATTATCTTCTGAAGGAAGGCGTCAATTCTCTGCCCTGCATCGGCGACGGCCGCCAGTCCGGCACGTCGGGCAGCCCGTCCATCCTCAACGCTTCCCCGGAAGCGGCGGCCGGCGGCGGTCTTGCCATTCTGCAGACGGGTGACCGCGTCCGCATCGATGTGGGCCGCGGCAAGGCGGATATCCTGATTTCCGGCGAGGAACTGGCCAAGCGTTACGAGGCGCTTTCCGCCGAGGGCGGTTACAAGTTCCCCGACCACCAGACGCCATGGCAGGAAATCCAGCGCGGTATCGTCAGCCAGATGGAAACCGGCGCGGTTCTGGAACCGGCCGTGAAGTATCAGCGTATCGCCCAGACCAAGGGCCTGCCGCGCGACAACCACTAAGGCAAGGCCGTTTCGTCCGACCGCTTTTTAATCAGCCCCGGGGTAAAACCCGGGGCTGAAACATTTTGAATACCGTGCTTCGCAACCGCGTAAACCGTGCGAGTGGCCGAAGAGCGCGATAGCATCATTGCTTACCTGCCTACTTCTCCGATGGGGCTGGCGGCTTTCCCAGATATGGCAGGAAGAACATGTACAGCCCGCTGAAAATAAGCAAAGTCAGCGGAATCAGCGGAGCAAAGACGATCATCGGCGGTGTCGGGCCGAAGGCCATCGAAGCGAAATTCGCCAGAATGGTAATGGTCAGCAGAATGCCCAGCCACCGATGGCCCTGCCTTATCCAGTTTCGCAAGATCAAAATCGCCCCCAAGAAAAAGCATCCATGATGGAATATGACACATCGGCGCTTCAGCGGGCCTGAACGAGCTTCCAGCCATTGCCGGAAGGATCGCGAAAGCTCGCATCCACCGAGCCGTAGCGGGCGATCGGTTCCTGGGTGAATTCGACGCCGCGTTTGTGCATGGCGTCAAAGGCTTTCTGGCAATCCTCGACCACCAGAACCAGCGGCGGCATGGCGCCTTTGGCCACGGCTTCGTTCAGATCCTGCGCCGTCGCCTCGTCAACGGTCGGGGCCTGCGGCCGAAACAGGCCCAGCTGGAAATCCGGCTGGTCCGGGTGCTGCACGGTCAGCCAGCGATAATCGCCGTTGCGTGCGTCCGTATGCAGACGAAATCCGACTTTTTCGACATAAAATTGCAGCGCTTCGTCCTGGTCATGAACATAAAGCCCGACAAGTTGAACACCATTTTTCATGAGCTATCTCCCTTTCACTCACCGTGCCTACCGCTTTCCGTTCGCCGGCGCTTCTCCGAAACTGCGATTGTGAGATGGGGACGATGTGCGGCGCTGACGAAGCAATGGGGAACATGCTCAAGGTCGGCAGGCAAAAGCCGCATCCTGCGCCGCAATTCACTCGGGTTTTCCCCCGTCACGTCGCGGAAAACACGGCCGAACGTGCCGATGCTGTTCCAGCCGGTTTGCAGCGCGATCTCGATGACCGGAAGGTCCGTGTCACGCAACAGCGCCACGGCGCGCTCCACCCGGCGGGTCAGCAGATAACGGTGAGGAGGTATGCCGAAAGCATCGCGAAACGATCTCGCGAAGTGCGCCTGCGAGGCGCCGCTGACGCTTGCAAGACGTGAAACAGGCCACGCCTCATGGGGCGCCGCGTCCATATGATCCTTGGCCCGCAGAAGGCGGCGCAACAGTTGCAAGTCTCTGTTCGCAGAGTTCTTTTCGGGCCGGCGCATGCGGCAATCATTGAATGAACCCGCGGTCCTTGGCAAGGTTCATGCCTGCAAGCCGCTGTGAGTGGCTCAGATCACCGGGTAAAGCGACCAGAAGAACAGTTCATATTCCTGATCGCGGTCATCGTCGTGCGACTCGTCATCGGGTCTGCGCGGTGTTTTGTCCTGAAACTCGGTCTCCACCCGCTCATTGACGACGGGCATCCTTCGGCCGATGCCAAAGAGGTCAAAGGAGAGCATATTGAACCCTGCTACCATGGCCATTTCCCTTCTTCACGCGAGTTAACGTAGCGTTAAGTTTCGCGCGTTGCCATGATTTCGTCAAGATTGGCCGAGGAATTTGTCTACCATTTTTAACAACAATGTCGTGACTGACATTCCAACGCTGCCGGATTTGGCGCAATGAACGTTTATTAGCGGCATTAAACGCCGTTCGCAGGGGCGTCAGAATAGGCTTTTTCAGTCGCTTCCAGCGCGGAATCGGTATCTGCGGCGTGGCCGAGGCTTTTCAGGGCGCTGGAGAAGGCCGCGATATTGGCTTTCACCGCCTCCGGATGCGCCCTCCGACCGGTGTGATTGAGCCTTATCAGGCGTTCCGCGCCGGGGCCGACACCGGGGGAAATATCCGCGCCGTGCTTTTGGGATGCAGCCGCGAGGAACGCCTTGGCTTCCACGGTATCCGGCAGGATCGCCGTGGAAACGAGGGCGGAGGCGTGTGCCTCCTCCACCCAGGTCGGGATACCGAGCGCCCTGATGCCGCTCCGGGTGGCCGCCGCCGCTCTTTCATGGCGTTCATTGGCGGATTCCAGACCTTCCGCCTCTAGCCGGTCGAGGGCGGCCTCCAGCGCGTAGAATTCCAGCGGAGGAGGCGTTCCGGGCAGCGCGCCGCGGCCGGCATCGAGCCAGAGTTTCTTCTGGTCCATAAGCGAGAGCATGGAGTTTTCCGGCGCATCACCATGGGAAAGTAGCTCCCACGCTTTTTCGCTGACGGAAATGGCGGAAACCCCCGCCGGGCCGGCCAGCGCCTTTTGCGGGCCGATCACGGCGATATCGATGCCCAGCCGGTCGACCTCGAAGGCATGTCCGCCGATGGAGGCGACGGCATCGACGAGCGTGACGATGCCCCTTTGCCGAGCGAGCGCGGCAATGGCGGGCAGGGGGTTGAGAATGCCGCTCGCCGATTCCGCATGGACGATGGCGAGAAGATCGAAGCCCTGACCCTCGTTCAGCGCCCGTTCCACCTCCTCCAGCGTGACCGGCTTCGCCGGGCTGGCGGCCAGGTTGCGCACCGTCGCGCCGCCTCTCGCGAGCCAGCCGCCGAACCATGCGCCATAGGGGCTGGTGACGATGTTGAGCGCTCTAAGGCCCGGTCGGGCAAGGCTTGTCGCCGCCGCCTCAAGCGCCAGCACGGCTTCCGCCTGTATGAGAAGGACGTCGTTCCCCGTGCCCATCAAGGCTGCCAGCCGGTCAGAAAGAATGGCGTAACGCTCCGCGGGAAAGGCAGGTGGGTCGAGCAGCAATGCATAATCCGGAACGGGCATGTCTTTTCCTTACGTGGCAATGGTCAGGCGCGGTGCGGCGTCGATCAGGGTTCTGGCGGTCGAGGATTGCGGCGCCGAGACGATATTTCCCGTCCCGCCGATTTCAACGATCCGCCCCGCTTCCATGATGGCGACGCGGTGGCAGACGGCCCGGATGACCGCGAGATCGTGGGAAACGAAAATACAGGAAACGGTCGTCTCCCGCTGTATTTCCACCAGCAGTTCGAGGATTTGCCGGCGAACGGAAACATCGAGCGCGGAGACGGCTTCGTCCAGAATGAGAAGCGACGGTTTGAGCGCAATCGCCCGTGCAATCGCGACACGCTGCCTTTGGCCACCGGAAAGCTCCAAGACCGAGCGGCCGGCATAGCTGGCGGGCAGGCCCACGCGCTCGAGAAGGCGGTGTATTTCCGCCGCACGCTCGCGTCTTTTGACCGTGCGGTGAATGCGTAACGGTTCGCCGATGGCATCCTCGACGCTGGCGCGCGGATTGAAGGCGCCATGCGTGTCCTGAAACACCATCTGCATATGCCGGCGGGCGGCCCGAAGCGTGCCGCCGTCAAGCGCCAGCCAGTCACGGCCTTTGAAATGGATCGTGCCTTCATCGGCCGGGATCAGCCGCATCAGAATGCGCGCCAGTGTCGATTTCCCGCAGCCGGAGGGACCGGCAAGCCCCAAGGTCTCGCCGGGCTGAAGCGAAAAGGAGATGTCGGAAAGCGCCGCCACCGTTCTTGCGCCGGTGCGATAGGTTTTCGACAGTCCGTCGACACTCAGAAGGGCTTCGTTCATGACTCGGCCTCGCTGATGAGCGGCGGGGTGGAGAGATCGAGATAATCGGCAAGCAGCGCACGCGTATAGTCATGGGCGGGTGCGGAAAGCACCCGCCGCGTCGGGCCGTGTTCCACCAGTAGCCCCGCGCGCAGAACCGCGATCTCGTCGGCAAGGCTGGAAGCAAGGCCGATATCATGGGTGATGAACACCAGCGTCTTGTTTTCCTGCCGCACCAGATCGTCCAGCAGCGTGGCGATGGCGGCCTGACTGACCGTATCGAGCGCGCTCGTGGCCTCGTCGGCAATCAGGATCGAAGGACTGGCGGCAATGGCGGCGGCAATCGCCACGCGCTGCCTCTGGCCGCCGGAAAGCTGGTGCGGATAGGCGGTAAGCAGATGGGAAGGATGCGGCAGCCGCACCCGGTCCAGAAGATCGCGGGCAAGATCGCGCGCTTGCCTCCATGACAGGCCGAGATGCCGCACGGCGCCTTCCGCCACCTGTTCGCCGATGGTGAGAACCGGGTTCAGCGTCGCGCCGGTATCCTGAAAGATCGTGCCGATATCGCGTCCGGGCTGTGGCCTGCCGTGAAACAGGCCGCTATCGCGGCTCCAGGAAATATCGCCGGAAACCCGCGCATTGCCGGGAAGAAGCCCGGCAATGGCTCTGCCGAGCGTGGATTTTCCCGAACCGCTTTCGCCGATGATCGCCAGCCTCTGCCCCTGCCGAATCGTCAGCGAAACATTCTGCAAGGCCGGTGCATCGCCCGCCGCATAAAAAACGCTGAGATCGTCGATCCGGCACAGCGCATTTCCGCTCATGGCGCTTGCCTCCTCGTCGCCATCGCCCTGTTGATGCCTTCGCCGAGAAGATAAACGCCGAGAACCGTGACCAGAAGGCCGATGCCGGGGATGACGGACAAAAACGCGGCCGAGCGCAGGACGTTGCGTCCTTCGGCGATCATCGAACCCCATGTGACGATATTGGGATCGCCGAGCCCGAGGAAGGACAGCGCGGCCTCGGTGAGGATGGCGGCCGCGACGATGATGGCGGCGAGCGCCATGACCGGCGGCAGGGCATTCGGTAAAATCTGCCTGAAGGCGATTTCCAGCGGATGCATGCCGATGGCGCGGGCGGATTGCACGTAGTCGCGCTCGCGGATGCTCAACACCTGCGCCCGCATCAGCCGCGCCGGATCCGCCCATGCGCCGAGCGCAATGGCGAGAATGACGATGGGCATTGAGGGGCCGATGGTGCTGACGAAGGCGAGCGCGAGCAGGAAATTCGGCACGATCTGGAAGGCGTCGGTGACGCGCATCAATGCCTCATCCACGAGGCCGCCCGCAAAACCGGCAATGGTGCCGATGACGGTGCCGATCACCAGCGCGGCGGCGGCGGCGCCCATGCCGACGAGCAGGGAGGCCTGCGCGCCATGGGCAAGCTCGGCCAGCACATTGCGGCCCAGCCGGTCGGTGCCCAGCGGCAGGGTGGCATCCGTAAAGGGCGCAATCAGCGGTTCGCCGACGATGGCCAGCGGGTCGCCCGGAAAGAAGAGGGGGGCGGCGAGCGCCGTCATGGCAAGCAGCACCAGAATGATGGTGCCCGTGGCGCCTTCGAAACTGCGCAGCAGCCGGAGAGCGAAACTCATGCCTGTCGCTCCCCGCTGCCGATGCGCGGATCGAGGACGGCATAGACAATATCGACGGCGAGATTGACGAGGATGACGAAGACGGCGCTTGTCAGAATAATGCCCATTAAAAGCGGCGTATCGCGACCGCTGACGGCCTCCTGCGCCAGCCGGCCGAAGCCGGGAATCGCGAAGACGCTTTCGATCACCACGCTGCCGCCCAGCATGGTTGCGGCCTGCAGGCCAAGCACGGTGACAAGCGGAAGAGCGGCGTTGCGAGCGACATGGCGCAGCACGATCCGTCTCTTGGAAAGTCCCTTGGATTGAGCAAAAAGCACGAAGTCCAGCGGCCAGACCGCCGCCATGGCGGTGCGCATGACGCGCAGGAAAAGCGCGAGATAAATGAGGCCGAGACTGGCGACCGGCAGCACGAGATGGCGGGCAATATCGAGCGCCCTTGCAAATCCCTGCTTGCCCGAGGCGATGGTTTCGATGCCTGAGGTGGGCAGCCATTTGAGTTGAACGGCAAAGACGATGGCCAGCACGAGGCCGAGCCAGAAGCCGGGCGTGGCGTAAAGCGCCAGCGAAAGCGTTGAAAGCACGCGGTCCGTCAGCCCTCCGGGACGCGCGCCGGCCACGATGCCAAGCCCGGTGCCGAGGATGAAGGCGAATGCGGTGGCGCTGCCCATCAGGAGAAGCGTGTTCGGCAGCCGCTCGAGGATCAGCCCCAGCACCGGCCGGTCGAAGGCAAGCGACCAGCCAAGATCGAGCCGCAGCACCGAGCTGGCATAGAGCCAGAAACGGGCCAGCACCGAACCGTTCAGGCCATATTGCTCGCGCAACACATCCCTGAGCCCGGCATCGCCGCCGCCGATGGAGACGAGATAGGCGTCTACCGCGTCTCCAGATGCATTTTCAAGCAGTACGAAAGTGAAGATGAGAACGATCAGTAGCACCGGAATGGCGCTGACTGCCCTTCGCTTCAGCAATGTTACTGCACGCTTCACGATGCGTCCTTACGTATCGACCGCCGTATCCGCCCAGTTGGAAACGGCCCAGCGGGGATTGCTGGCGACATGTTTGACCGTATCGCGCGCCACCGTGATGAAGCCCCATTCGGCAACGTTGATCAGCGGCAGATCGGCGGCGACCTGCTTCTGGAAATCTTTATAAAGCGCCGTGCGCGCGGCGGTATCGACCGTTATCGCCGCCTTGTCGATCAATTCGTCCAGCGTCTTGTTCTCGTAACCGCCCTGGTTGGAGAAGCCGACGCCCGCCGGAATGCCGGAACGCACGAGAATGGTGGTGGAAATTGCCGGGTCGCCGCGGAAGACCGGCGGCGCGATGGCGAGATCGAAGGCATGATCGGTGTAGACGGCCTTCTGGTGAGCGGCTGAATCATTATTGACCAACTCGGCATCGATGCCGATTTCCTGCAGCGCCTGACGAAGATAGGAGCCGAACTGCCTGGTTTCGTTGAAATAGGGCGCCGGCAGAAGTTTCAGCGAGAAACGTGTTCCGTTCGGGCCGCGCGCATAACCCGCCTCGTCCAGCAGGGCATTGGCCTTGGCCACATCGAAATCATAGGTCTCGACATCGTCGGTATAGAATTCAGGGGCGTTCTTCGGTACTGGGCCTGTGGATGCTGTGGCGTAACCGAGGAAGACCTTGTCGATGACGAATTTTTTGTCGATGGCGTGGGCGATGGCCTTTCTGACCTTGAGATCGGCCAGTTCCTTGCGGCGATGGTTGATTTCGACCACCAGCTGATAGGTCAGCGCCTCGTAGCCATCGGCAATGACCTTGATGCCCGCCACCTTTGAGATGCGGTCGAGATCGGCCAGAGGCACGGCGGAGAAGGCGGCGAGCTGGATTTCCTCTGCTTCGAGCGCGGAGGCCGCACCCGCCCGGTCCGGCAGGACGCGGTAGATGATCTCTTCGAGCTGCGGTTCGTCCTTGCCCCAATAATTGGGATTGCGGGTCAGGCGATAATATTCGCCGGGCTTGTATTCGGCAAAGACGAAAGGCCCGGTGCCGACCGGCTTGGTATTGGCCGGGTTGGTGGCGATATCCGTGCCTTCATAAAGATGTTTCGGCACGACGCTGGTAATGACCGGCAGCGCGTTGCGGATGAGCTGGAAGGGCGTGGGCTTGGAGAAGCGGAAGATTGCCGTGTGTTCATCCGGCGTGTCCACCTTCTCGAGATTGGCGAAGACCAGCCGTCCGAGATTCTGTAACGGCTTCCAGATGGAGAGCGCCGAAAAGGCCACATCCGCCGAGGTAAACGGCTTGCCGTCATGCCAGGACACGCCTTCGCGCAGCTTGAAAGTGGCGCTGAGACCGTCATCCGATCCCTGCCATTCGGTCGCAAGCCGCGGCGCGAGCCCGTCCTTGCCATCGAAGGAGGCCTCGGCCAGCGGCTCGACGATCTTGCTGGCGATATAAAACACGCCGTTTGAGGCGACGATCGCCGGGTTGAGGTTCTTCGGCTCCGAATCGGCCGCCACGATCAGCCTTCCGCCGGGTGCCGCCTGCTGCGCGGCGGCGATGCCCGCCAAACCCGTGGTTGCGGCAAGAAGGAGTGACGTCTTGAGAAGCGAGCGGCGGGACAGGTGGACAGGCGACATGATTCACTCCGGAAATGAGGGCTGGGCGGGCCTTTCCACTTGGTCCGCGGCGGCCGATCTTAAGACTGCAACCTCGGCAGTGTCCACGTTAATTCGCGGGCTTTACAGCAATGATTTTACGTTGCGCGGGCCTTTGCGGAAACAATATGCTTTCCGGCGGCAATGCGCTTTTCTCCTGTTGCGGTCCTGCCGGCGGCGATGTTCCGGAAAATTGATTTAACGCAATGAAATTAGGTGGTTGGGACACCGATGCTTCGGCCGTGTGTGCCCCGTTGCGCCTGTGGGCGGAGCGAAAATCTGCCGCGGTGACCCCGTTTGGAAAGGGGTAATTAACCTTTATTTTCTATTTCAGGGAGACCGAAATATGTACGTTTATGATGAGTGTGCACGCTGCCATGAGTTTCTCCCGATCCAGATTCCAGAATTCGTCCAATAGCGTAGGGGAGGGGAGCGAGAAGGCTCGTCATGCCGGCGGCCAGTCGGTTGCCGGTCAGCAGACGGCGGGAATGAAGGCCGGCGCGGCACCCCGGCAGAATGCCGATGTCAGCGCAGCCGACGCCATTGAAGGCCGCGCCGAGATGCCCGGCTGGCAGAATGCTTTCGTGCTTGGCCCGAATGTGCGTTTCACCCGCACGCCGGAAAGCGCCTTTGCCCGGCGTATGCCGGTCGAGACACCCAATATTCCGGAAGAAGAAATCCCGGCTGCCGCTCCACTTGAAACGGTGGAGCAGGAAGCGTTGGCGCAGCAGCAGGCTGTGCAGCAGGAGGTTGCTCCTGTCTCCCAACCCGTCGTGAAGCCGGCGGAGCAGCGCGTGCCGCCGCCGCGCATGCCGTTTCTGCCGCAGCCGCCGGAGGCCCGGGGCGCCAGAGCGCTGACTTACAAATTGCGGCTGGAGCTTGCCCGCAAGCAGGCGGAAGAGGCGGCTGCCGCTGCGCAGATGCCGGTTCAGGAAGGTATCTCCGTAGCCGTGGAAGCGCCCGTGCCGCAGATATTCCCGTCGGTTCAGCCGCAATCCGTCGCGCCTGCTGTCGAGGCCGCTCAGGCCGTCATTCCTGCTTTCGCCGCCCATCTGCCGGATGAGCTTTTCTGGGAAGTGATGACGCTCGATCTGCCGGGCAGTGCCGGCGAGGGCGTTTCCGCGTCCACGCGCGCCGTTCTTGCAAATTCGGTCGTCACGGCGCCAGGGATAGTCGCGCCGGTCGCCGTCGTGTCGCCGGCAGCCGCTGCGATCGTGCTTTCGTCCGAACCTCCTGTCGTCACCGTGCCGGGCGGTTCGGCAATCCGGCTTTACCGCGAGATCGGCGTGCGTCAGTCCGTCGTTCCTGCCGCCCTTCCGGTCGCTGAACAGGAAGTCGCGCCGCTGCCTGTCGCTGAAGCGCCGATGGTTGTCGAGACGCCGAGACCTGTGGAGCAGGTTCAGCCGGTTGAGAGAATTGCGGCCGAGCCGCGCTTCACGCCGCGCGCGCCCATCCAGTCCTCGCAGCCGATGTTCCGCGAAGCGCCTGTCTTCGCCGAGGGGGAATATGAATACCCCTCCATCGACCTTCTGCAGGAGGCCCGCGTTCAACAGACCACGACCATGACACCGGAAGCGCTGGAGCAGAGCGCCGGGCTTCTCGAAAGCGTGCTGGAGGATTTCGGCATCAAGGGCGAGATCATCGATGTCCGCCCCGGCCCCGTCGTCACGCTGTATGAATTCGAACCGGCTCCCGGCGTCAAGTCCTCGCGCGTCATCGGTCTCTCGGACGATATCGCCCGCTCCATGTCGGCGCTCTCGGCCCGTGTCGCCGTCGTGCCCGGCCGCAATGTCATCGGCATCGAACTGCCGAACCCGGTGCGCGAGACGGTTTATCTGCGCGAACTGATCGAAGCGACAGACTACGCCGAGACCCGCCAGAAGCTTGCGCTTTGCTTGGGCAAGACCATCGGCGGCGAACCTGTCATCGCCGAACTGGCGAAGATGCCTCACCTTCTGGTCGCCGGCACCACCGGTTCCGGCAAGTCGGTCGCCATCAACACCATGATCCTGTCGCTGCTCTATCGTCTGAAGCCGGAAGAGTGCCGTCTCATCATGGTCGATCCCAAGATGCTCGAGCTTTCCGTTTATGACGGTATTCCGCATCTGTTGACGCCTGTAGTCACTGATCCGAAAAAGGCGGTCATGGCGCTGAAATGGGCCGTGCGCGAAATGGAAGACCGTTATCGCAAGATGTCGCGTCTCGGCGTGCGCAATATCGACGGCTACAATGCAAGGGCAGCTGCTGCCCGCGCCAAGGGCGAGACGGTGTTCTGCAACGTGCAGAGCGGCTTCGACCGCGCCACCGGCGAAGCGGTCTACGAGCAGGAAGAAATGGACCTCACGGCCATGCCTTATATCGTCGTCATCGTCGACGAAATGGCCGACCTGATGATGGTCGCGGGCAAGGAAATCGAAGGCGCGATCCAGCGCCTGGCGCAGATGGCGCGTGCTGCCGGCATCCATCTCATCATGGCAACCCAGCGCCCGTCGGTCGATGTCATCACCGGTACGATCAAGGCGAATTTCCCGACCCGCATCTCCTTCCAGGTAACGTCGAAGATCGACAGCCGCACCATCCTCGGTGAACAGGGCGCGGAGCATCTGCTCGGCCAGGGCGATATGCTGCACATGATGGGCGGCGGCCGCATCGCCCGTGTCCACGGTCCTTTCGTTTCGGATGAGGAAGTGGAGAAGGTGGTCGCGCATCTGAAGACGCAGGGACGTCCGGAATATCTCGGCACCGTTACCGAAGACGCCGACGAAACCGACGAAGAGGTGGAAGAGGAAGCCGCTGTTTTCGACAAGACCGCCATGGGTGAGGACGATAGCGACGATCTCTATGAAAAGGCCGTCAAGGTGGTGATGCGCGACAAAAAGTGCTCCACTTCCTATATCCAGCGCCGCCTGTCCGTCGGCTATAATCGTGCCGCTTCGCTGGTCGAGCGCATGGAACAGGAAGGCATTGTCGGACCTGCCAACCATGTCGGCAAACGCGCGATTATCGCCGGCGAACGCTCTTCTTACGATGCCATGGGAGCGGAAGACTGATTGAGCCTTCGGGCGCGCGATATTCGATTGCAAAAACGCGTCCCGTGAATAGCTTGTGCGACATGGATTCTGGATCGGGAGGATTCCCTCATGGCGCACAGCAATGAAAAAGCCACCGTTCTGGCGAGTCTGGATGAGCTGGAGCGGTTTTGCCGCACCGTTTTCCTGGCCGCCGGCACCGATGACGAAACGGCCGATGCGGCGACGCGCGCCATGATGCACGGTACAAGGCTCGGTGTAGACAGCCACGGCGTCCGCCTGCTCGCCCATTATATTACCGCGCTCGAAGGCGGGCGTCTCAATCGGCGGCCGCAGATCCGCCGCGTTTCGGGCTTCGGCGCGGTGGAGACGATCGACGCCGACCACGCCCATGGCGCCCGCGCCACCTATGTGGCGATGGACAGCGCCATGGCGCTCGCGGAAAAATTCGGCATTGGCGCGGTGGCGATCCGCAACTCATCGCATTTCGGCCCGGCCGGCGCTTATGCGCTGGAAGCGGCGCGACAGGGCTATATCGGCCTCACCTTCTGCAATTCCGACAGTTTCGTGCGCTTGCATGATGGCGCCATGCGTTTCCACGGCACCAATCCCATCGCCATCGGTGTGCCGGCAGCGGATGACATGCCTTGGCTGCTGGATATGGCCACCAGCGCGGTGCCCTATAACCGTGTCCTGCTTTACCGGAGCCTCGGCCAGCAATTGCCGCAAGGTGTGGCCTCTGACGGCGACGGCGTCGATACCCGCGATCCCCATGCCGTTGAAATGCTTGCCCCGGTCGGCGGCGAGTTCGGTTTCAAGGGGGCGGCACTTGCGGGAATGGTCGAGATTTTCAGCGCTGTTCTCACGGGCATGAAACTCAGCTTCGATATCGCTCCCATGGGCGGGCCGGATTTTTCCACGCCGCGCGGGCTTGGGGCCTTCGTTCTGGCGCTGAAGCCGGAAGCGTTCCTGGAGCGCGAGGTGTTCGACGAGGGCATGAAACGTTATCTCGAGGTCCTGCGCGGATCCCCCGTGCGGGAGGATTGCAAGGTCATGGCGCCGGGTGACCGGGAGTGGGCGGTGGCGGCAAGACGGGAAAGGGAAGGGGCCCCTGTCGATCCCGTCACGCGGGCGGCCTTCTCGGAGCTTGCCGTAAAATTCTCGGTCAACCCGCCCGCCTATCATTAAAGCGGCCCGCAGCTGACGGCGGCGTTCCGCCGTCATACAGGATTAGGCGGGGCGCAGCAGCATGTTCGGGCGCGGATAGGGCGCTGCCGCCGCGCCCAGCCTTTCGGCGCCGATGGGGCGACCGATATAATAACCCTGCGCGTAGTCGATCTCCATCTGACGCACGAGCCTCAGCTGTTCCTCGGTTTCGACGCCTTCGATCAGGATCTTGTGGCCGCGATTGCGGATGAGGCGGATCATGTCCTGCAGCATCGCCCGGCCACGCGGGGTCTTGCTGTCGTGCAGGAAGGAGCGGTCGATCTTGACGGTATCGAAATCCGTCATGCGCAGCCACGAAAGGCCGGCAAAACCCGTTCCGAAATCATCCAGCCAGATATTGATGCCGAGCGTTTTCAGGTCGTTGAGACAACGCAGCACGTCCGAATGCATTTCCATGTCGACGCCTTCGGTGATTTCGAAGGCGAGCCTGTTGCCGGCAATTCCCGCCTCCACGAGAATGGCGGCCACCGAGGTGGCGAAACCCGGATTTTTCAATTGCATCGGCGATACGTTGACACTGACGACGGCCACCTTGTCATCTGCCAGTATC
Organism: Agrobacterium leguminum; assembly: GCF_015704895.1. GTDB lineage: Bacteria > Pseudomonadota > Alphaproteobacteria > Rhizobiales > Rhizobiaceae > Agrobacterium > Agrobacterium leguminum. Next base: position 263,437 of record NZ_JADQWB010000007.1, read on the forward strand.
TGTTTGCAGACGGTCTTGATGGTCCACAGGCCCAATTCCATGATCGTGCCGGTGCGTTCGGCAATCGGAATGAAAATACCGGGTGCGACTGGATTGCCATCCAGCAGGCGAAGCCGCATCAGCGCTTCGACCCCCGCAGTCTCATTGGTCGAAATGTTGAGAATAGGCTGATAGACGAGGGAAACGAGATCTTCCGCGACGGCGATTTTCAGCAGGGCGGCAATGTTTTCCGTCTCGTCGCTGGTCTGCGGATCGTCCGGATCGAACAGCTTCATGCAGTTGCGGCCATTGCCCTTGGCTATATAGAGCGCGCGGTCGGCCTCGTTGATGATCTTTTCCAGCTTGCCGTCCGCATTGGGACGGGTGAAGGATGCACCGATGCTGACGGTGACGATGAAGGTGCCATCCCGGCGCTGGTCATGCGCAAGCGACAGGTCTTCAACGGTGTGGCGGATCGTTTCGGCAAGCTCACCCACCTGCTGCTTGGACTTGAACGGCGCCAGCACGATGAATTCCTCCCCGCCATAGCGGCCGATGGAAGCGCCGTGTTCGGTGATCGCATCCTGCAGGGCGTTGCCCACTGTCACCAGGCACTTGTCGCCTTCCTGGTGGCCGTAACGGTCGTTGTATTTCTTGAAGAAGTCGACATCGATCAGGAAAACGGCAAAGCCTTCTTCCTTCCTGATCCAGTTGTCCCACAGCAGGCGCAGATGGTGGTCGATGGCGCGGCGGTTCTGCAGGCCGGTCAGGGAGTCGGTATTGGAAAGCCGCAGCAGCGCCTGGCCACGTTCGTCCGCCGCCTTTTGCTGGGCCTTCGCCTCAAGCCCGTTGACGAAGACGTGGTAGCGCTCCCGGTTCAGGTTCCAGTTCACGTAAGAGGTGAAGACGAAACAGGATATGTAGAAGGTGCCGAAGGCGAACTTGTAGAAGCTGTCTTCGGGAAACTGCGTGGCCGCCAGAAAATAGGTAACGAGAATGATTCCTGAAGACACCAGCGACAGATGGAAGCGGAAGGTGAAAAACAGATTGGCGCCCATCATGAAGATCGCCCCGAAAACCATGTAATAGGACATGTTTTCGGTATTGTCGGTCAACAGCGAAGGCAGCAGCCAGCCGATATAGCCCATGACGAGAGCGGTGGCGCAGGTGAGATCGAGCGCGGTGGTGCTGGCGCCCTTGCTTAGCTGAATCTCCAGCGTCAGCAGGGATGACAGGACAACAATCAGGCGTGCGATAATGGTGTAAAAAGCAACGTCGGGTATCAGAATGATGTCGGTTGCGGCAAACAGCAGATAGATGAAGACAGCGGTCCACAGGCCCCGCCGGATCGAACCGCGGCGGCTGCGCTCACCTTCCTGCTGGTAAAGGGCAAGGAGTTCATCAGAAAACCGGGAGTCCGGCCGCCGATAGTCTTGCTGTCCACTCACCTCTCCCAATGTGTGCTTCATGCACTTTCCCATAGTGTTGCGTATACTTTATTAAGTAACTGCTTATTCCACTTTTCCGTGTGCTGTCGCACCCAGTGCGGGTTCCCGTCGATCTCTGCCGATGCGTGCGGAGAACATGGAAAGGAAGAACGCATCATACGTTCGCAACATTAAGTTTCACTAAATCGCGTATCTGCTTTCTCCCGTCCTCACGAGTGTGACCAAAAAAATACGCTAATCTACTAATGTATCCCTACACCGCTCAAAAATCGAAAGCGAGTGGCCTTCCGCCTCCCAGAAACGTATAGTTAACAATGTGTTAATACTGGAGGCTGAAGTGGTGCGGGTAAAGAAGAAAAATCTTGACGGGGCAAGTCTGATTACCCCGGATACTGTCGCAAAAGAGATTTTTGCACGCAGAACGGAAACATTCGATGAGCAGTTCGCAGTTGCGAAAGCAGAGATTGCGCTCATTCTCGAATTGGCACAGCAGCAATTCGACAATCGTGTTTCAGCACGTGAGATAATACATAGAACGGCGGGTGCACTGCATGCCCTGCGGGAGAAGCTCCACTCCAGCGTGTGGGCTGAACTGATTCCGCTGGTGCAGAATCACCCCGTTTCGGTCCATTTTCTGGAGGACCCGTTCACGCGCTGGTCTTTCGAAAAGCCGCGGGGTTATTCGGGCGATGCGCAGCTGCTCGATTTCATTTATGGCCACGACAGTGTTGCCGAACTGGTAAATAACGCCACGCCGCTCGGTGCTGCCCTTTACGACTACACCAGGGATGCCAGTTCCTCGGTCGCCGTGCGCGAGCGGCGCGATTTGCTGACGCGGTTCGTCGATGAGGCCGCGGCCCGGCACGGTAATGAGACGGAAATCCTCACCATCGCTTCCGGCCATCTGCGCGAAGCGGATGCCTCCGTGGCGCTGAAAGAGGGTAAAATCAAGCGCTGGGTGGCGCTCGATCAGGACCCCTTGAGCGTCGGTTCCGTCGCCCGCGATTTCAACGGTAGCTGCATCGAGGCGATCGACGGTTCCGTGCGCGATATCGTCCTGCGTACGCAGGAACTCGGCACTTTCGACCTGATCTACGCGGCCGGTCTCTACGACTATCTGAACGACCGCGTGGCGATCAAACTCACGCGGCGCTGCATGGAAATGCTGAAACCCGGCGGCATGTTCCTCTTCGCCAATTTCTCGGAAGACATCGTCGTCGACGGTTACATGGAAACCTTCATGAACTGGGCGCTGCTGTTGCGCTCCAAGGCGGATATGTGGCGTATCGTCAATGCCAGCGCCGATCCTGCAAGCATTGAGGCTGATGTGTTCTTCGGAGAGAACCACAATATCGTCTATGCCACGATGCGTAAGAAGGCGTGACATCCTTCGGGCCAGTCTCTGCTTGCCAATAACCATTTGATTAAACGCCGGCGCGGGCCTAAGAATCCGCGCCGAATGCGTTGCAGAATGGAATGGCTGAAATGAAGAGATATTATTCGGATATGGGCGGTCTGCCGGGACAGACGGAACTTCTGTCGAGCAAGGCGGTGTTCAAGACCGCCTATGCGGTCATCCCCAAAACCGTCATGTCCGATATCGTGACGAGCGTGCTGCCGCACTGGACCGGCACTCGCGCGTGGATCATCGCCCGGCCGATGACAGGTTTCTCCGAAACCTTCGCGCAATATATCGTCGAGGTACAGCCGGGCGGCGGCAGTGAGCGGCCGGAACCGGACGCAAGGGCGCAAGCGGCGATCTTCGTCGTTGACGGCGAAATGACCGTGGAATTCGAGGGCGTGCAGCATGCGTTGCGGGAGGGTTCCTTCGCCTTCCTGCCGGCCGGTTTCCGCTGGCAGCTTCGCAATTCGGGCAAGGCGCCGGTCAAGTTCCACTGGGTCCGCAAAGCGTTTCAGGCGGTCGAGGGGCTGGAGCCGCCGCCGGCGATCTTCACGCATGAGGATGAGCACGCTTTGTCGGCCATGCCGGATACGGACGGCAAATGGGCGACGACCCGCTTCATCGATCCGGAAGATGTGCGTTACGACATGCATCTCAACATCGTCACCTTCGAGCCGGGTGCGACCATTCCTTTCATGGAAACCCATGTAATGGAACACGGCCTTTATGTGCTGGAAGGCAAGGCCGTCTACCGGCTGAACGAGGACTGGGTGGAAGTGCAGGCGGGCGACTTCATGTGGCTGCGCGCCTATTGCCCGCAGGCCTGCTATGCGGGTGGGCCGGGCCGCTTCCGTTACCTGCTTTACAAGGATGTGAACCGGCACGTGAAGCTCTGGTAACGGGCGTCATATCGGCAAAACCCATGAATTATCGCGCAATCCGGCGGTTTGCGCGATAAATGCTTGCGTTAAATCGAATATCACTAATAAATCCGGTTATGCGGGCGGCTATCGCTGTTCCGCACCGTTTCGGCATTCGCCTGCTATCCTTGAGAAGACCTCCCGTATGAATGAGATAATCGATACCAATGTCTTCAATCTTGCCCCCGTGGCGATGTGGATCGAGGATTTCAGCGAGGTGAAAAGCCAGTTCGATATCTGGCGATCGCAGGGCGTCGAGGATATCCGGGCGTTTCTTCTGGAAGATTTATCGAGGGTGGCGGCCTGCTCGCAGAAAATCCGCGTGATCAAGGTCAACGCCAGGACGCTGGAACTGTTCGAGGCCCGCGATCAGGCGCATCTCATCGACAATCTCCATCGGATTTTTCGTGACGACATGCTGGAAAGCCATGTGAACGAGCTTTCCGAACTCTGGGCGGGCAAGACGGAATTCACCAGCAACGCGGTCAATTATTCAATCGGCGGCAAGCGGCTGGATATCCAGTTGCGCGGCGCGGTCATACCCGGCCATGAAGAAACCCTCGGGCGGCTGCTTTTGACCACCGAGGATGTGACGGAGCGGGAGGAGGCGCGCCGCAAGGAGCTTCTCAACCGCCGTTACGCCGAAGGCATGTTCAAACATTCGCCCGTTTCCCTGTGGGTGGAGGATTTCAGCCGGGTGCGGCGGCTGATCGAGGAGGTCAGGGAGCGCGGCATCATCGATTTCCGCGTGTTCATGGATGTGCATCCCGAATTCGTGCGGCAATGCATGAGCGAAATCCGCGTCATCGACGTCAACCGCGCGACGCTGGACCTGTTCTGCGCGCCGGACCGGCAGGTTCTGTTGCAGCGACTCGGCGATATTTTCCGCGGCGAGATGGAAAAGCCGTTCCGGGAACAGCTGATGGAGCTTTGGAACGGCAATCTCACCCACCATCGCGAGGTGGTGAATTACGCGCTTGACGGTTCGGAGCGGCATGTGCTCCTGCATTTTTCCGTCTTCCCCGGCCATGAGCGCGACTGGTCGCTGGTGCAGGTGGCGCTGACGGACATTACCGCGCGCAAGAAGGCGGAAGCCTATCTCGAATATCTTGGCAAGCACGATGTGCTGACCAAGCTGCACAATCGCGCCTTCTATTCGGACGAGCTGAACCGGCTGGAGCGCAGCGCGCTCAGGCCGGTTTCGGCCATCGTCATCGATCTCAATGGCCTGAAGGACGCTAACGACAAGCTGGGACACGATGCTGGCGACGCATTGTTGCGGCGTGTGGGCGAGGTGCTGAATGGCGTGGTGACCGCGCCGAACCATGCCGCGCGCATCGGCGGCGACGAATTCGCCATCCTTCTTCCCGGCGCCGACAGGCAGGTGGCCGCCGCCATGGTCGAGACCGTTTATGAATTGCTGAAGATCAACAACCAGTTCTATTCCAGCGCGCCGCTCAGCCTGTCGCTGGGCGTGGCGACCAGCGAGGCCGGCGAGACGATGGAATCGCTGGTGCGCCGCGCCGATATGAATATGTACGAGCAGAAGAACGCCTATTACGCGGCCCTGCGCAACAGATCCGCCGACAATAACGACACGACGAAACCCGGCCCGCAGTCGGAAGCCTCCTCGCTGAAGCGTCTGTCCTAACGGGGAGTGAGGGCGTCGTGGGGCATTCCCTTAGCCCCGACGTTATCCTCGGCCCCGTGCCGAGGATCTAATCACGTCGAATAAAATCAATCGGTTGCAGATCCTCGGGACAGGCCCGAGGATGACGTCGAGAGAATGTTTATCCCCGGAATCTAAACCGCGCAGCGATGGTTTGGACGTGACGAAAGCAGCGGAAAGCTTCATTCGTCCGGCTGTCGCCTCCGGCTCGTCGGGATATGTCCTGCCTTGAACGCCAGTTAGTCCTCCGTTCCCAATTACAGCGCTCTCCGCAAGCCGTCTCACACGCCTTCACAAGCGCGTGAGAGGGCTTTTGCGCTGCAACAATTTCGTTGCTGAAGTTTTACATACGTCTTAGTATGTATGTAAATGTGACATTTTTTATGAATTCGGAGCGCAGTATGGCGAAGAGATTGGGGCAGATCGCGGCGGTGTTGTTGACGGGCATCGTTCTTGTCGGATGTAGCGATGAGCAGGCGTCCGCGCCCGGCGCGCCGCCGCCCGGTGCGGTGAAGATCGTGACGGTGAGCCAGGAAGAACTGCCCATCACCAACGAATTGCCGGGACGCATTGCGCCGACGCGGCTTGCCGAAGTGCGCCCGCGTGTCTCCGGCATCATCGTGGAGCGGGTGTTTGAGCAGGGCTCGCTGGTGACGGAAGGCGATGTTCTCTATCGGATCGATCCCGCGCCGTTCCAAGTGCGCGTCGACAGCGCCGAGGGCACGCTGCGCCGGGCGCAGGCCGCGCAGCTTCAGGCGCGGCAGACGGCCGACAGGCAGCAGCAGCTGCGCCGTTCCAACGTCGGTTCCCAGCAGGAATTCGACAACGCCATCGCCCAGCTGGCGCAGGCGGATGCCGAGGTGGCCGTGGCCGAAGCCGGCGTCGCGGAAGCGAAGCTCAATCTGCAATATGCCGATGTCAAAGCCCCGATCAGCGGCCGCATCGGTCGCGCGCGTATTACGGAAGGCGCCCTTGTCAGCGCAACCGGCTCTGAAAATCTGGCGACGATCCAGCAGCTCGATCCGATCTATGCCGACTTCACCCAGCCGGCGGCCGATCTTATCCGCCTGCGCAAGGCCCTGCAGGATGGCAAGCTGATGACCGGCCCGAACGAAGCCGAAGTCAACCTTCTGTTCGATGACGGCAGCCGTTACCCGCTGCCCGGCCGCCTGCTGTTTTCCGAAGCGGCGGTAGATGAAACCACCGGTCAGGTGACGCTGCGCGGTGAGTTCCCCAACCCGAACGGCGATCTGCTGCCGGGCATGTATGTCCGTGTGCAGATCCAACAGGGTATCCAGAAGGCGGCCTTCGCGGTGCCGCAGCAGGCGGTTCAGCGCGATGCCGGCGGGCAGGCGAGCGTGCTCGTCGTCAATGCCGAAGACACGGTGGAGCAGCGGCGCGTCAGCGTCGGCCGCTCCATCGGCGATCGCTGGGTGATTTCCGAGGGTCTGAAGGATGGCGACCGCGTCGTGGCCGAAGGTTTCCAGAAGACCGCTCCGGGCGCGAAAGTGAAGCCGGAACCGTGGTCCGATGAGGCCGATGTCGCCACTGCCGCTGACAGCGAGAGCGCGGCTCCGGCTGCGAAGCAATAAGGACCGATTTCTCATGGCACGTTTTTTCATCGATCGGCCCATTTTTGCCTGGGTCGTCGCCATCTTCATCATGCTGGCGGGCCTGCTCGCCATTCCCATGTTGCCGATTGCGCAATATCCGAATGTCGCTCCGCCGCAGATCTCCGTCTCGACGACCTATCCGGGCGCGTCGCCGGAGGATATTTACCAGAGCGTCACGCGTCCCATCGAAGAAGAGCTGAACGGCGTTCCAGGCCTGATCTATTTCGAATCGACGTCGGAATCTTCAGGCCGCATTTCCATCAACGTCACCTTTGCGCCGGGCTCCAACATCGGTGAAGCTCAGGTTGAGGTCCAGAACCGCATTGCACGCGTCGAACCCCGCCTGCCACAGGCGGTGACGCAGCAGGGCCTGCGCGTGGAGCAGGCGGGCACGTCGTTCCTGATGATGGTGGCGCTCACCTCCGTCGACGGTAACACGGACGCCATCGGTCTCGGCGATTATCTCAGCCGCAATGTGCTCGGCGAATTGCGCCGCGTTCCCGGCGTCGGCAGCGCGCAGCTCTTCGCCACCCAGCGCTCCATGCGCATCTGGATGGACCCGGACAAGATGCTGGGCCTCAGCCTGACCTCGAACGACGTCATCGGCGCCATTCAGGCGCAGAATTCGCAGGTTGCCGCCGGCCGCATCGGCGCATCGCCAAATCCCATCGGTCAGCAGATTTCCGCAACCGTCAATGTGCAGGGCCAGCTCACCTCGCCGGAAGAATTCGGCTCCATCGTGCTGCGCGCCAATCCGGACGGCTCATCCGTGCGGCTGCGCGATGTCGCGCGGGTGGAAGTGGGCGGCGAAAGCTATAACTTCTCGAGCCGCCTGAACGGCAAGCCGAGCGCCGCCATCGGCGTGCAGCTTTCGCCCACCGGCAATGCACTGCAGACCTCCGAGGGCGTTCGCGCCACCATGGAGGAGCTGTCCCGATATTTCCCGCCGGGTCTGGAATATGAAATTCCCTATGACACCAGCCCCTTCGTGAAAATCTCGATCCAGAAGGTGATCAACACGCTGGTGGAGGCGATCATCCTCGTCTTCGTGGTGATGTTCGTCTTCCTGCAGAATATCCGCTACACCATCATCCCGACACTGGTGGTGCCCGTGGCGCTGCTCGGCACCTGCGCCATCATGTATGTCTCGGGTTTCTCGATCAACGTTCTGACCATGTTCGCCATGGTTCTCGCCATCGGCATTCTGGTGGATGACGCGATTGTCGTCGTCGAGAATGTCGAGCGCATCATGGCGGAAGAGCATCTGTCGCCCAAGGAGGCCACCCGCAAGGCGATGGGCCAGATTTCCGGCGCGATCATCGGCATCACGCTGGTGCTGACCGCCGTGTTCGTGCCCATGGCCTTCTTCCCGGGCGCCGTCGGCATCATCTATCAGCAGTTCAGCCTGACCATGGTGGTGTCGATCCTGTTTTCGGGCTTCCTTGCTTTGTCGCTCACGCCGGCGCTCTGCGCGTCGTTCCTGAAGCCCATCAAGGCCGGACACCATGAGAAGAAGGGCTTCTTCGGCTGGTTCAACCGCGGCTTCGACAAGGCGTCGCACAAATATTCCTCGTCCGTCGGCAGCATCATCAAGCGTTCCGGTCGCTTCATGGTCATCTACGCGGCTTTGCTGGTTGGTCTTGGCTGGGCGTATATGCAATTGCCGAGCTCGTTCCTTCCGAACGAAGATCAGGGCTATCTGATCGTCGACATTCAGGCGCCGGCGGAAGCCAGCAGCGACCGCACCCTGCAATCCATCCAGCAGATCGAAAAGATCTTCATGGAAGAGCCGGCGGTGGATCGCGTGATTGCGGTTTCGGGTTTCTCCTTCTCCGGCTCCGGCCAGAATGCGGGTCTCGCCTTCGCCACCCTGAAGGACTGGAGCGAACGCGGACCGAACGATTCCGCAGCCGCCATATCGGCGCGCGTCAACGCCAAGCTGTGGGGTCTTCCGGACGCCATGTCGTTTGCGCTGTCGCCGCCGCCGATCCAGGGCCTCGGCAATTCCAGCGGCTTCACCTTCCGCCTGCAGGATCGCTCGGGCGCGGGACAGGCGGCTCTCAGCGCCGCCGGTACGCAACTGATGGCTGCCGCCCGTCAGAGCCCCATCCTTGCCGGCCTTCGTATCGAAGGCATGCCGGATGCGGCGCAGGTCAATCTCATCATCGACCGTGAGAAGGCCAATACGTTCGGCGTCACCTTCAGCGACATCAACGCCACCATCTCGGCCAATATGGGTTCGTCCTACGTCAACGACTTCCCCAATGCCGGCCGCATGCAGCGCGTGACGGTGCAGGCGGAACAGGGCCAGCGCATGAAGACGGAGGATCTCCTGAACCTCAACGTCCGCAATGCCAATGGCGGCATGGTGCCGGTGAGCTCATTCGCCACGGTGGAATGGGTGCGCGGTCCCTCGCAGGTGGTCGGTTACAACGGCTATCCGGCGGTCCGTATCGGCGGCCAGTCGGCCCCCGGTTATTCGTCGGGTGACGCCATTGCCGAAATGGAGCGCTTAGCGGGTGAGTTGCCGAGCGGCTTCGGTTTCGAATGGACCGGCCAGTCGCTGCAGGAAATCCAGTCCGGGTCGCAGGCGCCGGCATTGATCGGGCTCAGCGTTCTGTTCGTCTTCCTGCTGCTGGCAGCACTTTACGAAAGCTGGTCCATTCCGCTCTCCGTCATGCTGGTGGTACCGCTCGGCGTCATCGGCTCGGTGGCGGCGGTGATGCTGCGCGGCATGCCGAACGACGTCTACTTCCTCGTAGGCCTCGTCGCGATCATCGGCCTGTCCGCCAAGAATGCGATCCTGATCATCGAATTCGCCAAGGATTTGCGGGCGGAAGGAAAATCCACCTATGATGCCACGGTGGAGGCGGCGCACCTGCGCTTCCGGCCGATCCTGATGACGTCGCTCGCCTTCTCGCTCGGCGTGCTGCCGATGGCGATTGCTTCGGGCGCCAGCGCGGCGAGCCAGAACGCCATCGGCACCGGCGTGCTCGGCGGCATGATCTCGGCGACGATCCTCGCGATCTTCTTCGTTCCCGTCTTCTTCGTCTTCGTCATGAAGATTTTCGGGGATCGGAAGAAGGAGAATGAGATTGCTGCTGACGCGGTATCGCCGGCGGAATAAAACGGGTGTGACGGCTGGGCGAAAAGTCACGTGAATGCGTTCATCTGACTGACAGTCCGGTACCGCAAACAAGGCACGGTGCGAAAGCGCCGTGCCGCGACTGGAAGGAGACATCAGTATGCGCCGAACCAAGGCCGAGGCAGAAGAGACGCGTCAGGCGATCCTTGCCGCTGCCGAGCGGGTGTTCTTCAAGAAGGGCGTGGCCAACAGCTCTCTGGATGAGGTGGCGGCTGCGGCCGGCGTTACGCGCGGGGCGATCTACTGGCATTTTTCCAGCAAGAGCGACCTTTTCATCGGCCTTTACGAATCGGTGGCGCTGCCGGAATCGGACCTGCTCGATTTCGGCGATCCGGACCTCAAGGGAGAAGCGCTGCTGGCCAAGATCGAGGACGCCGCGTGCAACTGGCTTTCGCTTCTTTCAAAAGACGAACAGCGCCAGCGCATCATGACCATCAGCCTGCGCACCAATTACTCCGATGAATTCGCCCCCGTGCTGCGCGCGCAGGAGGAGCTGGACCGTTACCACAAGCGGCTGCTTGAGGAGGCTTTCGAACGGGCGCAGGCGGAAGGGGCTTTCAACGATAACTGGACGGCGGAGTCCGCGCTCGGTGCGCTCTACTGGCTGCTGAAAGGCATGTGCTCGGACTGGCTACTGTTCGGCAAGCGTTTCGATCTGGCCAATGAGGGCGCGGAAGCGGTGCATCGTCTCATGAAGGCCTTTCGACGCTCCCCGGCATAGCGAACGGATTTCCCGGACCCGGCGCGGCGGTCAAATTTGAGTGTATTCTAAAACACCAGCGAAATTTGCTTTACGTACCTCAAAACGAAGGCTAGCTTCTTCCTCGAGCTTTGGGAGGAGTTCGCAGATGGTCGTTTCAGATAAAATCAAGGGGCAAGCGCCGTCCGTTCACGCCGGATTCCGGTGACGGCACATGGCTTTTGCTGACGAATCTCCAGACCACGCCCTTATCCGGACGGTTGGGCTGTCCAAGTCTTTCGGGCCGGTACAGGTTCTCAAGGATATAGAGATCGCGGTGCGCGCCGGTGAGGTCCATGCGATCATTGGCGAGAACGGCGCCGGCAAGTCGACGCTGATGAAGCTGCTGGCTGGCAATGAAAAGCCGTCGGGCGGGGAAATCCGCATCGATGGCGAAGCCGTTACGCTGAGCGGTCCGGTGGATGCCGAACATCGCGGCATCGTTCTCGTGCATCAGGAAATACTGCTGGCCCCGGATTTGACGGTGGCGCAGAACATCTATCTCGGCCGCGAAGTGCACCGGGGCGTCATGGTGGACGACCGCGCCATGCGCGCCGGCGCCCGCAAGGCAATCGCCGATCTCGGCGCTACGATCGATCCGGACGCCATTGTCGGCAGCCTGTCGATTGCCCAGCGGCAGCTGGTGCAGATCGCCCGCGTTCTGCTGGTGCCGCATCGCGTGGTGATTTTCGATGAACCGACGGCGAGCCTGACGCCCATCGAAACGGATGCGCTGCTGAATGTCATCAGGGACATCCGGGCGAAAGGCGTGGCCGTGCTTTATATTTCGCATCGTCTGCCGGAGGTGAAGGAGATTGCCGACCGGGTGACGGTTCTGCGAGACGGCAGGCTGGTCGCCTCCCATCCGGCAGCGGCGCTGGAGCCTGCCGATATGGCGCGGCTGATGGTGGGGCGCGATGTCGCCAAGCTTTATCCGGACCGCGCCGCCGGCGGCGAGCACGAGCCGGTTCTGCAGGTGGAGCATTTTACCGTACCGGGTTATGTTCAGGATGCCGGTTTCAGCCTGCGTAGGGGCGAAATCCTCGGTTTCGCCGGTCTGGTCGGCGCGGGCAGAACGGAGCTCATGGAAGGAATACTCGGCCTGCGCGCCGGTCGGGGAACGGTGCGTCATCACGGCAGGCCGGTGCATTTCGCAAAGGCGGAAGACAGCCTGAAGGCCGGCATCGTTTATCTGAGCGAGGATCGCAAGGGCAAGGGCCTGCTGCTTACCAAGGATTTGCGTGTCAATCTCACGCTTGCTTCGCTCAAGAAATTCAGCCGGCTGTTTCAGATCGATACCCGCCGGGAAACGGCGGCGCTCGATGATGCGGTCCGGGATTTCGACATCCGCACCGGCCGCAAGGATCTGCTGGCGGGCCAGCTTTCCGGCGGCAACCAGCAGAAGCTGCTGCTGGCCAAGATGATGCTCATCGATCCGTCGATCGTCATCATCGACGAACCGACGCGCGGCATCGATATCGGCACCAAGGAACAGATTTACCGCTTCATCGCCAGGCTCGCGGATGAGGGGCGCTCGATCATCGTCGTTTCCTCGGAAATGCCGGAGCTGATCGGCATCTGCGACCGCATTCTGGTGATGCGGTCGGGCCGGATCGTCGGCGAGGTGACGGGTGAGCGCATGACCGAGAACGACATCGTGGCGCTGGCGACGGGCGTTCATACGCAGGAACCCGCCTGAGCGCCCGTGTGCCGGGAAACATGGCCTGACAAAAGAGACTGAGGGGAAACATGACTGAGGCCGCATTTGACAACGGCAAAACGCCGAAGACCTCGAAGGACTGGGATCTGCGCGCCGTCGCGCCTTTCGTGGCGCTGGCCCTGCTGCTGGTTCTCGGCACCATCGCCAATCCCAATTTCATCGGCATCGACAATCTCCTGAACGTCATCACCCGCAGCGCCTTCATCGCCATCATCGCGCTCGGCGCAACTTACGTCATAACCTCGGGCGGGCTCGATCTTTCGGTTGGCGCGATGGTGGCTTTCGTCGCCAGCCTGATGATCCTGTTCATGAATAGCGGCGTCATCGCCAGTCCGCTTTTGATGCTGCTCACCGCCATGGCGCTGGCGCTCGCCATCGGGGCTGCCTGCGGGCTGACGAACGGCCTCATCACCACCATTGGCCGCATCGAGCCCTTCATCGCCACGCTCGGCACCATGGGCATCTATCGCGGCTTGACCACATGGCTGTCTCAGGGCGGGGCGATCACGCTGCGCAACCCGGAAATCCAGACGCTTTATCGTCCGGTCTATTTCGGCAATGTCCTTGGCGTGCCGGTGCCGGTCATCGTCATTTTCGTCACAGCCGCCATCGCCGCTTTCGTGCTTTACCGCACCCGTTACGGCCGGCATCTGACCGCAGTAGGGTCGAGCGAGGATGTGGCGCGTTATTCCGGCATCTCGGTCGCGCGGGTGCGCACCATCACTTATGTGGTGCAGGGGCTGTGTGTCGCCGTTGCGGTGCTGCTTTACGTGCCGCGCCTCGCTTCCACTTCGGCCACGACAGGCATGTTGTGGGAGCTGCAGGCCATCACCGCCGTCGTCGTCGGCGGCACGGCGCTGAGGGGCGGGGTAGGGCGCATCTGGGGGACGATCTGCGGCGCCTTCATTCTGGAGATCGTCGGCAACATCATGATCCTGTCGAACTTCGTCAGCGAATATCTGATCGGCGCCATTCAGGGGGCCATCATCATCATCGCCATGCTGGTGCAGCGTTCGCTCAGCCGCAGGTGACGTATCACGCCGCGCCATGTGGGGCAGGCGCGGTCGAAGGAGGAACGCCCCGGTCTTGGGAGGAAAGAGACTATGCGTAGTAAATTCATCGGCGTGGCCTTTGCCGCGCTGGCCACGGTGCTTGCCGCTTCAGCGCATGCGCAGGACAAGAAGGTCACCATCGGCGTATCCATTCCAGCGGCCGACCATGGCTGGACGGCGGGCGTCGTCTACCATGCCGAGCGTGTGGCGAAACTTCTGATGCAGGAACATCCGGGGCTCAACGTCATCGTCAAGACGTCGCCGGACGCCGCCAATCAGGCCAATGCGCTGCAGGACCTTGCCGTGCAGGGGCTCGATGCGCTGGTCGTGCTGCCATCCGATCCCGATCCGCTGGTCAACGCCATCAAGGAGATCAAGGACAAGGGCACCTTCGTCGCGCTGGTGGACCGTGCGCCAAGCGTCAACGACAATTCCATCCGCGATCTCTATGTTGCCGGCAACAACCCTGCACTTGGCCAGGTGGCCGGCGAATACATCAAGAAGACGACGCCTGACGCCGAAGTCGTGGTCATTCGCGGCCTGCCGATCCCGATCGATCAGCAGCGGCAGGACGGTTTCGACAAGGGTATCGCCGGTTCCGGCGTCAAGGTTCTCGACCGTCAATACGGCAACTGGAACCGCGACGACGCCTTCCGCGTGATGCAGGACTATCTGACCAAATACAAGAAGATCGACGTGGTCTGGTGTCAGGATGACGATATGGCTATCGGCGTGCTGGAAGCCATCCAGCAGGCGAAACGCACCGATATCCAGTATATCGTCGCGGGTGCCGGTTCCAAGGACATGATCAAGAAGGTCATGGACGGTGACAAGCTCGTGCCGGTCGACGTGCTCTACCCGCCGGCGATGGTGGCGACAGCCATGCAGCTGACGGCCGGGCATTTCTACGATCAGGTGCCGGTCGCGGGTGAATATATCCTCGATGCGACGCTCATCACCAAGGACAATGCCGAGCAGTTCTACTTCCCGGATTCGCCGTTCTGACGAGCTGGCTTCTGCCATGCGACGCTCGCTGAAACGCGGGCGTCGCTGCTGCTAAAAGTTTGCCGAGGTTTGGATTTGGCGAGACGGCTGCATCCCACTCCGTCACCCCGGACTTGATCCGGGGTCCAGGGCGATCAAGTCCTTGATCGCGGGAGAGTCCTTTCACGGCGCAGACGCGCCGTGGCTGGATGCCGGATCAAGTCCGGCATGACGGAGGGACGCTCGGCGAATGCCGCCCGGCCCTTCACCCGTTCTTCCTGAACCAGGCCGAGAGATAATCCACGAAGCTGCGCACCTTGGCCGGCAGGTAGCGGCGATGCGGATAGACCGCATAGATACCCCTGTCCTTGGAAATAAAATCGTCGAACAGCGTCACCAGCTCGCCGGACTGGATATAGGGTCTGGCGATGAAATCGGGCACGAGCGCAATGCCGAGCCCGGCGCGGGCGGCGCGCAGCGTCGCCTGTGGGCTGTTGACCTCGATAGGTCCGCTGATGGTGACCGAATTCGAGCCGCCATCCGGCTCCAGATACCGTACCGTATTGTGAAACCGCGTATTGGTGTCGATGATGAAGGGGACGCGGGAGAAATCCTGCGGTCCGTCGAGCGGCCCGTGCTGCGCCACGAAATCCGCCGTCGCCACCGCGTAGACCCGGAAATCGGAGAGCTTGCGGGCGATGAGGCCCGAATCCTCCAGCCGGGTTATGCGAACCGCAAGGTCGAAACCCTCCTCGATCAGGTCGACGAATCGGTCTTCCGCGACGATTTCCAGCGACAGCTCCGGGTTTTCCTTGGCGAAGTCGATCAGGCTCTGGCCGACATCGGCATCGATGAAGGTGCGGGGAACCGAAATCCTGAGCTTGCCCTTCAGATCGGCATTCTTTTCGCGCACCAGATCGGCAAGGTTATCGATCTCCTTCAAAATATCGGAAGCGGTACGGTAATAGGTGTGCCCGGCTTCCGTCAGAGAGAACTGCCGGGTGGTACGGTTGAGGAGCAGTGCGCCGAGATCGTCCTCCAGTTCCCGCACATATTTGGACAGAAGCGCCTTGGAACGCCCCGTCTTGCGCGCAGCGGCGGAAAAACCCTCCGCTTCGACGACATCGATAAAGGCGCGGATGCGGGTGAGCGTGTCCATGAAAATCCTCCAGTTCGTTCCATATAATTGAACGGCGAGGGCGGACTGTTCAACCCTTAATTCATTGCCGAAAAAATCCGCTCTTTGGTGAAAAAATCCTCTTGATTATGACTGCGAATATTCTTATTTCCCGTGCTGCCCAAAGTCGCACGTGCCCATGTGTGTCCGCCGATTCCTCGATGTGGTGAGGATTTAGGTAAGGTACCTGGAACTAACCCCTCCAGTCGCTATTCCGGCCAACCGGAAAATGCGAGGACATACGAAGCAACGACGGTGCGGGCCTTTCTGGTTCTCTGCCGGCTTTCCATCAGCCGGGGTACTAAAGAGGCACACCATCATTGCCTGAAGTGCGGTCGGGTCATTCCCTCCAATCCATGGCAGACAAAGCCGAATGATGCTCTGGCAGGGCATCGTTCACATTCGCGCCTTGAGCGTATGCTATCGATTCTGCGCCTCCACCGGCTGATTCGAATGCATATCTCGAGCGTCCTTTGTCCTTCGGATTTTTCCGAAGCCGGTTTAACAGGGAATACATCGATGACGACTGCACGCATTCTCGACTTCATCAAGACCCGACGTCCCGAAGGCCCTTGCCTCGTGGTTGATCTCGACGTCGTGCGCGACAATTTCAACGCTTTCCGGCATTCCCTGCCGAACAGCGCCATCTATTATGCCGTCAAGGCAAACCCGGCTCCCGAAATCCTGAAGCTGCTCGCTTCGCTCGGCTCCAACTTCGATTGCGCCTCCGTGGCTGAAATCCAGATGGCGCTCGATGCAGGCGCGACGGCCGACCGTATCTCCTTCGGCAACACCATCAAGAAGGAACGCGATGTCGCCCGCGCCCATGCGCTCGGCATCGATCTCTTCGCCGTGGACAGCCATGAGGAAGTCGAGAAGGTTGCCCGCGCCGCTCCCGGCGCGCGCGTCTTCTGCCGCGTGCTGACGGATGGCGAAGGCGCCGAATGGCCGCTGTCGCGCAAGTTCGGTTGCGTGCCGCAGATGGCTGTCGACGTTCTGGTCTATGCACACCAGCTCGGCCTCGAGTCCTATGGCGTATCCTTCCATGTCGGCTCGCAGATGATGAATCTCGACGCATGGGATGCGGCGCTGGCCGATGCCAAGCGCGTCTTCGCTTCGCTTGCCAAGCAGGGCATCCACCTGCAGATGGTCAACATGGGCGGTGGTTTCCCGACCAAGTACCTGCGCGACGTTCCGGCTGCCGAAGAATACGGCCAGGCGATCGACACGGCGCTGCGCAAGCACTTCGGCAACCAGATCCCGAAGACGATCATCGAGCCGGGCCGCGGCATGGTCGGCAATGCCGGCGTCATCAAGGCGGAAGTCGTTCTGGTGTCGCGCAAGTCCGACAATGACAACCACCGCTGGGTGTTCCTCGACATCGGCAAGTTCGGCGGTCTCGCCGAGACGATGGACGAGGCTATCCGTTACCCGATCCGCACTGAGCGCGATCAGGACGAGATGGAGCCCTGCGTTCTGGCCGGCCCGACCTGCGACAGCGCCGATGTGCTGTATGAAAAGAACATGTACCCGCTGCCGGTCTCGCTGACCATCGGCGACGAAGTTCTGATCGAAGGCACGGGCGCTTACACGACCACCTATTCGGCGGTCGCGTTCAACGGTTTCGAGCCGCTGAAGGCCTACGTCATCTAAGGCATCGAACCGAAAATCGTTACGCGGTTTTCGGAAAATCCGATGCTCCTTAAAAGTCCGAACGCCGTCCGCTGAGCAGGGCGGCGTCTCGACCAAGCTTCCGTTCCGGCCCTGCCGATTGTGCTGATGCGCAAATCCCTGCTTGCTGCACCTCTTCCAGCCGAGGAAAGCGTGTCGGCGGGCCGGAACGGCTCCACCAATTTTTCATCAAGGGCCGCGTGTGGGCGGTAGTGTGACGGGAGGCCAAGGATGGCCGCTCTTTTGAATTCGGTACGGGCATTTTTCACGCCGCAGACATTTCATGTCGATCAGGAAAATCCGGGCGATGTCGTCGCCCGTGAGAACCTGCTCGACCGCGCCATGGGCGCCGGCCGCCGCCGCAAGTCTTCCGAAAAGCTGCGCGCCGGTCGCGTTCCGGCCGAAGGCCTGGCGCTCGTCGCCCGCGATGAGGATGGCCATGTCATCGGCACGGTGCGCCTGTGGAACGTCGAGGCCGGCATCTCGCGCGAAGGCCGCGCCGTCGAAGCGCTGCTGCTCGGCCCGCTGGCCGTCGATGCCGCCCATGAGGGCAAGGGCATCGGCTCGGCGCTGATGCGCGCCGCCATTGCCGAAGCCACCAAGCGTGGCCACGGCGCCGTTCTTCTGGTTGGCGATGCACCTTATTACGAGCGCTTCGGCTTTTTCGCCGACAAGGCCCAGCACCTCATCATGCCCGGCCCGTTCGAGCGCAGCCGTTTCCTGGCGCTGGAGCTGAAATCCGGCTGGCTTGAAGGCGCTGCCGGCCTGCTGGTGGCAAGCGGCCGCAGGCTCTCGGCTTGAGACCGTCAACCGTTGATTTCGTGCTCCGGCCGGGTGGCCGGAGCCGATCCAGCGAAATTGTATTGCTGCAAAATATTCTTTCATGCGAGGCTGCGGAATCGGATGCGATACCGGTTCGGCGGCGATAGGGTCGCAATTGCCTCTTTGGCCACTGCGACAGTTTATGTCTGGTCCGGCGTGATTTCAGCAGCAGGGGATCAGGCATGCAGGCAGCTCTACTCCGAACCAATCGCGACTACCGCCTGCTATTCTCCGCGAGCGCCGTATCCAATCTTGCCGATGGTATTTCGATGGTGGCGATACCATGGCTGGGCACCTTGCTGACCAGCGATCCGCTGCTGATTTCCATGATCGCGGTGGCGCAACGGCTGCCCTGGCTGCTTTTTGCACTGCCGGTCGGTGTCTGGACGGATCGAAGCGACCGGCGTCTGCTGATGGTGCGGGCGGACATGGTGCGGCTGGCGCTGATGGTATGCACCGTCGCGATGATCTCCGCTACCACAAACCCGCCATTGCCGACGCAATCTGGTTCGACGGCGATTTTTTCGCTGGCGGTAATAGCCTTCCTGTTCGGCTGCGCCGAAGTCGTTCGGGACAATGCGGCTCAGACGATCCTGCCTTCGCTTGTCGCGCCGGGTGATCTTGAACATGCCAATGGCCAGATGTGGAGCGCCGAACAGGTCACTGGCCAGTTCATAGGCCCACCGCTGGCTGGCCTGTTGATTGCGGCGGGCATCGCCATTCCCTTCGGTCTCGATGCCGGTTTTTATGGGGTTTCGGCGGTGTTGATCTGGCTCATCGTGCTGCCGCCGCGTAGGCCCTCCAGCCCCGTTTCTTTCTGGCCCGCATTGCAGGAAGGACTTGGCTGGATGCGGCGCAATACCATGATCCTTCGGCTGGCCATCATGCTGGGAGCAATCAACGCCGTATTTGTCGGGGGAATGACGATCCTCGTTCTCTATGCGCAGGAGGTGCTCAATCTATCCGCGACCGCCTATGGCGTGCTGTTGACATGCGGCGCTGCGGGCGGCGTTCTTGGCGGGCTGATCTCTCCATGGTTTGCCCGCCAACTGGGGGCGAGAGCAAGCCTCTTTCTGGCGCTTTGCGCATTTGCACTGTTCAATCTGGTTCTCGGCCTGTCGGCCTCCGTGCCGCTGGTTGCGACCGGCCTGTTTTTCGAGGCCGCAGCGGGCATGTTGTGGAATGTGGTGACCGTCAGCTACAGGCAAAGGCTTATTCCGGATGATCTGCTTGGGCGCGTCAATTCCGTCTATCGGTTTTTCGGTTGGGGGGCGATGTCGTTTGGCGCGTTTGCCGCAGGCATACTGGTCAGTTTTGCCGAGCCGGGGATCGGCCGCATTGCGGCACTGCATATGCCTTATCTGGTCGGAGCCTTTATCTGCGCGGTTCTGGCCGTTTATGGCTTCTTCCGACTGCGCTTTTGACGCCTCCTGTGCGGTGACCTGCCGGCCGTTTTATCGCCTCATCGCGCTCCATGCCTCTTGCGCGCAGAAATTTACGGGTATATACCCGAGACAAATGCCAAACGATAGTTGCCATTGCATCCTGTTGCGCAAAGCATCCCGCAAGGTTTCGTC
This sequence comes from Agrobacterium leguminum, assembly GCF_015704895.1. Lineage (GTDB taxonomy): Bacteria > Pseudomonadota > Alphaproteobacteria > Rhizobiales > Rhizobiaceae > Agrobacterium > Agrobacterium leguminum. The sequence continues at coordinate 283,355 of NZ_JADQWB010000007.1, forward strand.
CTATTATGACGAGGCTCTGGCGCCGCTTGGCGTGAATATCGGTCAGTTCAGCCTGTTGCGGAACATCAATCGCACCGCGCCGGTTTCGCTGACCGATCTGGCAGCGCGGGTGGAACTGGATCGCTCCACCGTCGGCCGCAACGCCAAGGTGCTGGCTCGCATGGGTCTGGTGGCCATCGGCCACGGCGAGGATCAGCGGGAAGCGATGCTGACGGTGACGAAGGAAGGCCACGCGATCCTGAAAGCGGGCGCGCCGCTCTGGGATGGGGTGCAGGATGAAATCGAGGCCCGGCTTGGGCCTGAGAAGACAGCACAATTGCAGGAACTGCTCGCAGCCCTGTGATTTTTGGGGACATAAGCGGGTATCTGCCCGCAATACAGGGTATATACCCGTAAAATATCGGCCGCGGCCGCTGGAAAGGGAATTTGAACATGCTCTCCACACGCCTCGCCAGCTGGATGGCCGGCAGAAATCTGCATTATGGCTGGCTCGTTGCCGCAACCACCTTTTTGACCATGCTGGCCACCGCCGGTGCCATGGGGTCCGCCGGGGTGATGATCCAGCCGCTGCATCAGGAATTCGGCTGGGATATTGCCGATATTTCCTCCGCAATGGCCGTCAGGCTGGTGCTTTTTGGCCTGCTCGGGCCTTTTGCCGCCGCCTTCATGAATCATTTCGGCGTCCGGCTGGTAGTTTCCACCGCGCTTGCCCTGATCATGGGCGGCATTGTCGCCTCCTTCTTCATGACCGAGGTATGGCAATTACTGCTGCTCTGGGGCGTGGTGATCGGCGTCGGCACCGGCATGACCGCGCTGGTATTGGGCGCCACCGTGGCGACACGCTGGTTTTCCAAGCGTCGCGGACTGGTGATCGGCCTCATGACGGCGAGCAACGCCACCGGCCAGCTGGTTTTCTTGCCGCTGCTGGCGGCGCTGACGGAAGCCTATGGCTGGCGAACCGCCTTGACCCTGTCCGTTGCGGTAATTGCCACCGCCATGGTCCTCGTCCTGCTTTTGATGCGTGACCATCCTGCCGATGTTGGTCTGCCGGCCTATGGCGAGACGGCGGTGGCAAAGCCGGTCAAGCAGGATCACAATCTTCTCGCCACACTGGTATCGCCGCTGGTGACCCTGAAGAGCGTATCGGGCAACCCGGTGTTCTGGGTGCTTTTCGGCACCTTCTTTGTCTGCGGGCTTTCGACCAACGGTCTCATCCAGACACACTGGATTTCGATCTGCGGCGATTTCGGCATGGCTGCGGTGACGGCGGCAGGCACGCTGGCGGTGATCGGCATTTTCGATTTCTTCGGCACCATCTTCGCCGGCTGGCTTTCCGACCGGTTCGACAATCGTTTCCTGCTGTTCTGGTTCTACGGCCTGCGCGGGCTTTCCCTGCTATATCTCTCATTCTCGGGGTTCAGCTTCGTGGAGCTTTCGGTCTTCGCCGTCTTTTACGGTCTGGACTGGGTGGCGACCGTGCCGCCGACGGTGAAGCTCGCTGCCGAGAATTTCGGCCGCGAAAAGGCCGGTCTCGTTTTCGGCTGGGTGTTTGCCGGCCATCAGCTGGGAGCCGCCACCGCTGCCTTTGGCGCCGGTTTCTTCAAGAGCGACTTCGATACCTATATGCCCGCGCTGCAGATTGCCGGTCTGATGTGCATGATCGCGGCCGTCTCGGTTCTGCTTCTGCGCAAGCCGGGTTCCGCAACCCTGACGCCGCAGGCCGCGTAATAGAGGTGATGCACTGGAAGGAGGCCTGCAAATGCAGGCTTTTTCGTATTTTTCCGGCATCTGCCGGGCTCGTTGTGCATCCGCTTCTCGATCGCTGGATGGCATTTGTTGCGTAATTGTCACAATGCTTGCCGGTTAATCGTTCCGATCCATGATCGGCGTCCCGGTTTGATCCATCTCAATCGGCTCGCCTCTCCCTTCGTCATAGTGGCCCCAAGCGGTTGCGGCCGGCGAAGATTCGCGAAAGCCCGCCGTCATCAGCCGGTTCCGGGGACTTGCCCGGCTGCGGTGCGCTATAGGAGAGATGGAATGACGAACAGAAACAAAAAAACCGCCTTGCTTGCCAGTGTCGCAGTCGGTGTTGCGGCCATGCTGGTATCCGCCAATGCCATGGCCGCCGATCTGGCCCAGGCAGCGCCGGCCCCGACCGCCGAAGAGGCGATTGCGGCGGCAAGCCCGTGGATGCTGCGCGTGCGCGGCCTCGGCGTCATCACCCATGACAGCGGCAGCGTCGACGGTTTGTCGGGAGCGGGCCTGTCCTATTCGGACACCGTGATCCCGGAACTCGATATCAGCTATTTCTTCACCGAAAACTTCGCCGCGGAGCTTATCCTCGGCACCACCTATGCCAAAATCAATGGCGAAGGTGTGCTGGCCGGCACGCCCGTCGGCAAGACGTGGTTACTGCCGCCGACATTGACGCTGCAATATCACTTCACCGATTTCGGCGCTTTCAAGCCCTATATCGGCGCGGGCGTGAATTATTCGCTGTTCTATAACCAGACGGAAAAGCCCGGTTTCAGCAATCTCGACGTCAAGAACAAGGTCGGTGCAGCCGTGCAGGTCGGTTTCGACTATATGCTGGACGAGCATTGGGGCGTGAACTTCGACGTGAAGAAGATCTTCCTCAAGACCGACTGGACGGCGGAACTCGGCGGCACACCGATCAGCGGCAAGGCCAAGCTCGATCCCTGGCTGATCGGCGCGGGTATCACCTATCGCTTCTGATCACGGGATCGGTTAAGCGCCGCCTTTGACGGGCGGCGCTTTCTGGGCTATAGGGACGGCCACGGGCATAAGAGCCCCGGCCGTCCGCAGGCGTTTGCGCCCCTGGTGAAGCTCTTTCTTTAATAACGGTCATCCCATGTTTTGCATGTCGTCGATGGCAACGCGGACCCCCTTCGGAATAGTCGGCATGCGCATGTTGGAGAACCGTTATGAACGTGTCCAAACCGCTTCCCGCACTTGAGGGGCTGAAAGAACAGGCAAAACGCCTGCGCGCCGCCCTTGAGGATCAGGGGCAGGCAATCACCCATTCGAAAGCGCTGGAACTCATCGCCGCGCAATATGGCTTCCGCGACTGGAACACCCTCCACGCATCGGCCGGCAACCGCCCCGCTTTCAACCCCTATCTTCTGGGTTCAAGGGTGGAAGGTTTTTACCTCGGCCAATCCTTCGTGGCCTCCGTTCTGGGCGTGCAGGCGCTCGGCGGCGATCCCGAACGCTACCGGCTGACCCTGCATCTCGACGATCCGGTGGATGTGGTGACTTTCGAAAGCTTTTCCGCCTTTCGCCAGCGCGTCCACTGCAATGTTGATACATCCGGCCGTACGGTGGAGAAAACCTCCAACGGTCAGCCGCAGGTGGAGCTGGTGTGGTAGGGGAGCGGGCAGAGTTTACTTGCTGTCAGCTTTGAAACAGCGCACCACATCGCTGGCGTCGTCGCGCCGCGTTCCGATTCAGGGTCGGAATGCGGTGTGCCGCAGCTGTTTGGGAGCACACGCCGACAAAGAGAGCATGACCGGTTGCAATTCCTGCTTGGGCGGCAGTATAATCAAGTCCAAATTGCTGAATATTGTATTTTTATAACAAATTTTGAATGAGGTATTGATGAGCGCGGAGCGCAATCCCGGGCGTTGGATTTACGTCGATTCCATTCGAGGCATAGCGGCTCTGGCGGTGATATACATTCATATTGCCGAAGTCGCCTATAAGAACAGATTTTCGACCTATGCGGTTGAGCATTATCTGTTTTACTTTTTTTCGGAATACTTCGATCTCGGGAAGATCGCCGTCGTCATGTTCTTTGCCGTTTCCGGGTTTGTTATTCCCTTCTCCTTGCTGAAGGTAAACAAGGCGCCCTTGCGCAGCTTTGCGATTTCGCGATTTTTCAGGCTCTACCCCGCCTACTGGGGGTCTATGGTCCTTGCTCTGTTGATTATCCCGCAGCTGCGCGGAGATGTCTTCACGCTTAGTCAGATCATTGCCAATGGGACGATGCTGCAACAGTTTCTGGGGCAGCAAAATATTCTCGGGGTCTATTGGACGTTGCAGATAGAAATCCTGTTTTATGTCGTCAGCGCCATACTGTTCTATGTCAGGCTTCTCCATAAGCCGGAGGCGGCGGCGGGTGCTGTAGTGTTCTTCCTGTTCTGCGCCGTCGCCATGGGGGCCGCGCGATATGGTACGGGCATCAAATTGCCGGTCGCCATTCCGCTTGGACTGACCGTCATGTTCTGGGGATTATTGTGGCGTCACGGCGCGGGTGAAGAGACTGGCGCGCATATGCGGCGGCTCATCCTTGCCACATCCCTCCTCATCATCTTCACCGTGCCTGTCGTCAGCCTTCTGAGCTATAATGTGGATATGGGGTTCGGTGAGACCTGGTACCGTTATACGATTGCCTATTATGCGGGAATGGCGCTGTTTGCCCTCTTCACGACAAAGCTTCGTATCACGCACCCGGTTTGCGTCTGGCTCGGCGCAATAAGCTATTCCGTGTATCTGCTTGGCCCGGTCGCCCAGCCGATCGTGGAATATGTTCTCCCCTATCGGCAACTGGCTCCCTATCCCGTTCACGTCACCATCATCCTGACCTTCGCCCTGGCGGTGATCATGGCTTATGTGAGCTACAGGTTCATCGAGCTGCCGTCACAAAAGCTCGGGAAGAAACTCGCCTCACGCCAGCCCGCTCAAGTGGTTGTATCATCGGCATGAATGCACCGGCATTGCCGCAGGGGGCGGCTATGCCGGTACATTCGGTTTCAAATCCGTTTGCCCGACGCATCGAACAGGTGAAAATCCTTCGCCTGTGCGGCGATCTTCAGCGTTTCGCCGATGCGAAGCTGAGAGCGGCCGTGGACGCGGAACACGATTGTTGTGCCATCGGCGAAGGAGCCGTGCACATAGCTCTCCGCCCCCACCAGTTCAACGGCATCCACCTGCACGGTGCCGGTGAAGGCGGCGTCTGCTGGGGCTTCATCGGCAAGGGTAATGTCTTCGGGGCGAATGCCGAGCGTGGCGACGCCCTGCGGCAGTGCCTCGGTTCCCTGCACCGACCAGCCGGAAGAGCCATTTGCCGATGTCGCGCCATGGCTCAGCAGGTTCATGGAGGGCGAGCCGATGAAGGTGGCGACGAAGGTGGTTGCCGGCTTCTCGTAAAGCTCGATAGGTGTGCCCATCTGCTCGATGCGGCCGGCATTCAGCACCACCAGCCGGTCGGCCAGCGTCATGGCCTCCATCTGGTCATGGGTCACGTAGACGCTGGTGGTGGCGAGCGAGCGCTGCAGGCGGCGGATTTCCACCCGCATCTGCACGCGCAGCTTGGCATCGAGGTTGGAGAGCGGCTCGTCGAACAGGAAGGCCGCTGGCTTGCGCACGATGGCGCGGCCCATGGCCACGCGCTGGCGCTGGCCGCCAGAAAGCTGGCGCGGCTTGCGTTCCAGGAACTGTTCGATCTCCAGCGCCTTGGCCGCCTCGGTGATGCGCCGTTCGATTTCCTCCTTCGGCGTGTTGCGGTTCTTCAGGCCATAGGCAAGGTTCTGGCGCACCGTCATATGCGGATAAAGCGCATAATTCTGGAACACCATGGCGATATCGCGGTCGGAGGGTTCGAGATCGTTGACGACACGGTCGCCGATGACGATCTGGCCGCCCGAAATGCCCTCCAGCCCGGCGATCATGCGCAGCAGGGTGGATTTTCCGCAGCCGGAGGGGCCGACGAGCACGATCATTTCGCCGTCGGCGATGTCCATCGATACGCCCTTGATGGCCTCGACATTGCCGCCATAAACCTTGCGGACGTCTTTCAGCGCAATTTTTGCCATTACTTTTCGGTCTCCACCAAACCTTTGACGAACCAGCGCTGCATCAGCACCACAACGATAATCGGGGGGATGATGGCGAGGATCGCCGTCACCATCACATAATTCCATGGCGTCGAAGCGTCGGTGAAATCCACCATGCGCTTGAGGCCGATGATGATCGTGTTCATCTTGGCGTCGTTGGTCACGAGCAGCGGCCAGAGATACTGGGTCCAGCCATAGATGAACAGAATCACGAAAAGGGCGGCGATATTGGTTCTCGAAAGCGGCAGCAGGATATCCCGCATGAAACGGAACGGCCCTGCATTGTCGATGCGCGCCGCCTCGACCAGCTCACCGGGAATGGTCAGGAAGAACTGACGGAACAGGAAGGTTGCCGTGGCAGACGCCATCAGCGGCAGCGTCAATCCCGCATAGGTGTCGATAAGCCCAAGATCGACGATGACCTTGTAGGTGGGCAGGATACGCACTTCCACCGGCAGCATGAGCGTGATGAAGATCATCCAGAAAAAGCCCATGCGGAAGGGAAAGCGGAAGAAGACGATGGCGAAGGCCGACAGGAACGAAATGACGATCTTGCCGATGGCAATGGCGAGCGCCACGACGAAGCTGTTGAACAGCAGCCGTTCGAGGCTGACGCCGACCACTCTTTCGACACCGCCGACCATGGCCTCGGTGTAATTGGCGCTCAGATGGTCGCCGGGCAAAAGCGACATGGGCGGTCGGATGATATCCGTCGACGTCATGGAGGAGGCGACGAAGGTGTAATAGATCGGGAAAGCCACGATGATGATGCCGAGAACCAGCATCAGATGGGCGATCACGCGGGCGACCGGGCGATTTTCAATCATCAGTAAATCCTCAGCCGTAATGCACGCGCTTCTCGACGAAGCGGAACTGGAAGGCGGTGAGCGCGATGACGATCACCATCAGGATCACGGATTGCGCGGCGGAAGAGCCGAGATTGAGGTTCACGAAACCATCATTATAGACCTTGTAGACCAGCGTTTCCGTCGCCTTGGCCGGGCCGCCGCCGGTGACGGCATGGATGATGCCGAAGGTATCGAAGAAGGCGTAAACCGTGTTGACGACCAGAAGGAAGAAGGTTGTCGGCGCAAGCAGCGGGAAAACGATGGTCCAGAAGCGCCGCGAGCCGCGCGCGCCGTCGATGGAAGCCGCTTCCAGCAATGATTTAGGAATTGCCTGCAAGCCTGCGACAAAAAACAGGAAATTATAACTGATCTGCTTCCACGCAGCCGCCGCGACGACGAGCAGCATGGCCTGATCGCCGTTGAGCAGCGGGTCCCACATGATGCCGTTGCGGCGCAGGATATAGGAGAAGGTGCCCATGGCCGGGTTGAACATGAAGAGCCACAACATGCCGGCCACCGCAGGGGCAACGGCATAGGGCATGATCATCATGGTGCGGTAAAAACCCTTGCCGCGCACCACGCGGTCCGCCGCCGTCGCCAGAAGCAGTGCCAGCCCCATGGAGACGAGCGCGGTCAGGATGCTGAAGATGACGGTGACCTGCAGCGAGTTCAGATAGCTTTCATCCGACAGCACGGCGGAAAAATTCGCCAGCCCGACGAAATTGCTGTTCAGCCCGAAGGCGTCCTCGCGCATGGTCGACTGGTAAAGCGCCTGGCTTGCCGGCCAGAAGAAAAAGATCACCGTGAGGATGATCTGCGGCGCGACCAGCAGATAGGGCAGGATCTTGTTGGGGAATACGACGCTTTGCACGGCGATCTCCTGATGAGATGGGAATGCCGCCCGCATCCTGTCGAGGATGCGGGCGGGGCAGGGGATCGTTTAGTTGCCGGCAGCCTGTTTGATGGCCGCATCGCCGCGCTCGACGATCTTGTCGAGTGCCGCTTTCGCGTCCTGCTTGCCGGCCAGCATCGCCTCGAACTCCTCATTCATGATGTCGCGCACCTGCGGCAAGTTCACGAGACGCACGCCCTTGGAGTTTTCTGTCGGCGGCTTGCCCATCATCTGCAAGAGCGGCGTTTCACGGGCGGGGTTCTTGTCATAGAAGCCGGATTTCTTGGTTTCCTCATAGGCCGCGATGGTCACCGGCATATAGCCGGAGACCTGATGCAGGCGCGCCTGAATCTTGGTCTGGGAGAGGAAGTGGAAGAACTCGGCCACACCCTTATATTCGGCGTCGCTCTTGCCGCCGAAGACCCAGAGGCTGGCGCCGCCGGGAATGGTGTTCTGCGGACCATGGCCCTCATAATAGGGAAGCTGGCCGATGCCGTAATTCATGCCGGTCTTGACGATATCGCCAAGGCCGCCGGAGGATTCGGTCAGGATGCCGCATTCGCCGGACATGAAGAGCTGCTTGGCTTCCGAGGTGCGGCCGCCATAACGGAAAGTGCCGTCCTTCGCGAGATCGGCAATCGCCTGGAAATGCTCGACGAAGAGCGGTGCATTGACCGCAAGCTTCACATCCGTGCCGCCAAGGCCGTTTTCATTGCTGCCATAGGAGACGTTGTTCCAGGCGGCGAAGTTTTCGGTCTGAATCCAGGTAAGCCAGGTGGAGGTGAAACCGCACTGGGCCGCACCGCTGGTCTTGATCTTCTTGGCGGCTTCGAAAACTTCCGGCCAGGTCTTCGGTGGGTTGGCGGCATCGAGGCCGGCCTTCTGGAAGACATCCTTGTTATAGTAGAGGATCGGCGAGGACGAATTATAGGGGAAGGACAGCATGGTGCCGTCAGGCTTCGAATAGTAGGCGACGATGCCGGCCAGATAGTCGGCCTTGTTGAAAGTATAGCCGCCTTCCTTCAGCACGTCCGCCACCGGCTTGATGGCGCCGGCAGCACCCATCATCACGCCCGAACCGGCGTCGAAGACCTGAATGATCGCCGGCGGCTGCTTGGCGCGGAACGCCGCAATGCCGGCATTCAGCGTTTCCGGATAGGTGCCCTTGAAGACGGGCGTGATCTTGTATTCTTTCTGGCTGTCGTTGAATTCTTTGGCAAGCGTATCCACGACCTCGTTGTTGGCGCCGGTCATGGCGTGCCACCACTGAATGTCCGTTACTGCATATGCATTCGATGTGACAAAAAACGAAAGCGCGGATGCCGCGGCGAGGCGGTAGCTGAGTTTTTTCAAGGTCATTCCTCCCGTTATGAAAACAGTAAAAGATACAGCCCCTTATTGCAGTCGTTCCTCCTCGATCCGGCTGCGGGCGATCTTTTCTGTACTAGCGATCTGATTAAAAGCGAACTCTAACGAAAATGCAAGAGAACGTGGAACGATTAAAACGAAAGTGAAGGAAACGGATTTATTATTCCATTTCCTTCGTTCCATGGTTTTTTCATGCGCCCGACCGTTAGGGGCATGCCGGCGCGGGATCAGCTCCCGCCGGAAATCCAACAATCGGCATTGATATGTTATTACATTACGTATTATGGTGCGGCGAATTTATGGATGTCGAAGGTGCGGATGTGTTCGGAATGAAGCGGAAGAAGACGGTCGATCCCAGGGACGATTCGGCCGTCGCGCCACCTGTCCGCACGGTGCCGGTTACGCTGCTGACCGGTTTTCTGGGAGCGGGCAAGACGACGTTGCTGAACGCGCTTCTGACTGAGCCGTCCATGCGCGATGCCGCGGTCATCGTCAATGAATTCGGTTCGGTGCCCATCGATCACGGTCTGGTGCGAACGGGTTCTGAACGATATTTCAGAACGACGACGGGCTGCATCTGCTGTACGGCCACCAGCGATATCCGAACCTCGCTTTACGAGCTGCATCAGGCCTTTCTGGAAGGGATGATGCCGGAAGTATCGCGGGTCGTCATCGAAACCACCGGCCTTGCCGATCCCGCGCCGATCATCAACAGCCTGATCGCCGGCGGCACGCCGGCGCTTGGCCTGCGCGATCACATCGTGGCCCGGCATTTCCACCTTTCGGGCGTGGTCACGGCTTTCGACGTTGTCTCCGGTCCGGCGATGCTCGACAGCTTTATCGAAGGCTGGAAACAGCTTGCCTTCGCCGATCATATCGTTCTGACGAAAACCGATCTTGCCGATGCAGCAGCCGTGGACCGCGAAAGTCTCGCCGATCTCAATCCTGCGGCATCGTTTCACGACCGTAATGCCGCCGATTTCGACCTGATGTCGTTGTTTGCAGCCTCGGATTATTCGCTGCGCGGCAAGCCGGAGGATGCGCCGGGGTGGCTTGCGGCCGACAGGCTGAGCCTTCATGCCGCCCACCAGCACGATATCAACCGCCATGGCGTCGGGGTCGAGGCTTTCGATCTCACCTTTGACGGCGCTTTCGATCCGCAGGCGATCGTCACGTTTCTGGAGCTCGTCACCAGCAATGTGCATTCCGGCCTGCTGCGGCTCAAGGGAATTTTCGGCGCGACGGATGACCCGGAGCGGCCGGTTGTCGCCCATGCGGTGCAGCACCGGCTTTATCCATTGACCCGCCTCGAGCGCTGGCCGGATGGAAATCGTTCCACGCGCATCGTGCTGATCGGCATGGACATGCCGCAGCAGCCGATCCGCTCTCTCTTCGATACGCTGGCCTCGCAGGCGGGGCGAAAGGGCAGGGCATGAACAATCCGCTTGCGCGCAGCGGCTCCGCAATCGTCTCGCAGGCCCGTCTTCTGAAGCAATGGTCCCGCGATCTGCTGCATCTCCACCCCGAAGACATTATCACCGTCAGCGAGCTTTCCTGCTCCCTGCCGGATTGCCCGCCGCGCGAAACGGTGATCGTCATCCTGTCGGCTTCCGGTGCCAGCCGGCAACTATCCATCCACAAGCCGCTTCTCGCGGTGGATCATGACGATATCGTGCGCGCCATCGCCGCGAATTCGGCTTGAGAACCCGTTTTCAGGCTCAAGATGCGCTTGACCGCCGACGCCCTCATCCGCCACTTCAGGTGTAGCGACGGGATTCGCGGATGATAAAGGGCGGGCGATGGCCGATCTGGCGGTATATGCGGGTTTGTTCCTGACGGCGTTTATCGCGGCGACCATTCTGCCCATGCAGTCGGAGGCCGCACTGGCCGGCCTCATCGTTTTGAAATCACAGCCTGTCTGGCTGCTGGTCGCCGTGGCCAGCGCCGGCAATGTCGCCGGCTCCTTTGCGAACTGGCTGCTCGGCCGCGGCATCGAGCGCTTTCGGCATGAACGCTGGTTTCCCTTAGGGGAGGCGGCGCTGGAGCGCGCCCAGAACTGGTATCGTCGTTATGGCAAATGGTCCCTGCTCATCAGCTGGGCGCCGCTGATCGGCGATCCGCTGACGGTCGCCGCCGGCATCATGAAGGAACCGCTGCCGGTCTTCCTGCTGCTGGTCACCATCGCCAAGGTCGGGCGTTATCTCGTTCTGGCGCTGGTGACGCTGAATTTTCTATGAAGCCTCTCCTCCGTCATGCCGGACTAGATCCGGCATCCAGCCACGGCGCGTCTGCGCCGTGAAAGGAGGCTCTCGCGATCAAGGACTTGATCGCGCTGGACCCCGGACCTAGTCCGGGGTGACGGTTTACGGATGCTCCGCATCGGTAGCTATCGATCAAGCCGCCTGCCGGTCCCAGCTTGCGAAAGGATCCGGCAGGTGCCGCCATGCATCCGGTGTGAATGCCTCGGTATCGATCAGGCAGGCGTCGAGCTGCGCGCGGATGCGCGCCTCGTTCATCGGATCGGAGCCGATGAAGACGATTTCCTGTCGCCGGTCGCCGAAGACCGGATCGAGATAGGGCTTCATCATATCGAGGAACTGCTTTTCGCGCGGCCATTGCTCCTTCGGCACGGCGGACCACCACAGGCCCATCTTGCCGGTGCGCACCAATGCGCCGGCCTGGCTGATCTCGCCGACATAACGCGGACGCGTCGCCAGCCAGAAGAAGCCCTTGGCGCGCACCACGCCCGGCCAGGCGCGGTCGATGAAGCGCTGGAACAGCACGGGGTCGAACGGCTTTTGGGCGCGGTAAACGAAGGAGCGGATGCCATATTCCTCGGTTTCGGGAATGTGGTCCTTGAAGCCGTGCAATTCCTTGAACCACAGGGGGTGTTCTTCGGCCCTCGCGAAATCGAAACGGCCGGTGCCGAGAACCTCATTCAGCGCCACCTTGCCGAAATCGGCCTCGATAAGTTTCGCATCCGGGTTCAGCCCGACGATGATCTTGCGGGCGGCGTCCCGTTCCTCCGGCGTCGCGGTGCCGATCTTGTTGAGGACGACGACATCGGCAAATTCGATCTGCTCCACCAGAAGGTCGACGATGGTGCGGTTGTCGCCATCGCCCGCCGTTTCGCCCCGGTCGGCGAGAAAATCGGACGAGCCGTAATCGTTGAGAAGATTGGCGGCATCCACCACCGTCACCATGGTGTCGAGACGCGCGACATCGGAAAGGCTGCGGCCGTTTTCATCGCGAAAATCGAAGGTCGCGGCGACCGGAAGCGGCTCGGCGATACCGGTGGATTCGATCAGCAGGTAATCGAAACGGCCCTGTTCGGCCAGCGCCCGCACCTCCGTCAGAAGGTCGTCGCGCAGCGTGCAACAGATGCAGCCATTGGTCATTTCCACCAATTGCTCTTCCGTACGGGAGAGATTGGCGCCGCCATCGCGCACCAGTGCGGCGTCGATATTGATCTCGCTCATGTCGTTGACGATCAACGCCACGCGCAGACCATCGCGATTGGCGAGAATATGGTTGAGAAGCGTCGTCTTGCCGGCGCCGAGAAAGCCGGAAAGCACGGTGACGGGAAGTTTTTGCGACATATGGACCTCGTTTTTTGGCAACGCTCGCGTGGACCTCATGACGGCCACACGCGCACGATCTGAAAACGACGGGTTCGGTGCTGCCCCGTCTTTGTTCTGTAACGTAATAACATTACATATTGGCCGCCTGTCAACGGGCGACAGAAAAAAAGCGTCCCCGCAATGCGGGGGGCTGCGGCTTATGCGAAGCGCAACGTATCTTTCCAATAGTTAATGTTATTTCATTACATATTCGTTTGACGAATGTAATAACATTACATATCAAGGGCCATCGAATGACATCCTGCCCCGGAGGGATCGATGAGCGATCCGTGCCTCGCCTTCAAAAACCTGACGCTTGGATATGCCGGCCGCGCGGCCGTGCATCATCTGAATGGTGATATCGCCAAAGGCTCGCTCACTGCGGTGGTCGGCGCCAATGGCTCGGGAAAATCGACGCTGATGAAAGGCATTGCCGGCATTTTGAAGCCGCTCGGCGGCGAATGCCGGGTAAGCCCAAATCTGTCCGTCGCTTATCTGCCGCAGCAATCGGAACTCGACCGCTCCTTTCCGGCGCAGGTGCGGGATCTGGTGGCGCTTGGTCTCTGGCCGAAACGCGGCCTGCTTGGCCGCCACCGTCCCGAAGACCGGGCGGCGATGGGCCGCGTGATGGAGGCGGTCGGGCTTTCCGGTTTTGAAAAGCGCAATATCGACTCGCTCTCCGGCGGCCAGATGCAGCGCGCCCTGTTTGCCCGCGCCATGTTGCAGGATGCGCAGCTGATCCTGCTCGACGAACCCTTCAACGCCGTCGACGAGCGCACTGTTTCCGACCTTATGGTCCTGATCAAATCATGGGTGGCGGAGGGACGCACGGTTTTGGCCGTCCTTCATGATTTCCAGCTCGTGCGGCAGCATTTTCCGGAGACCCTGTTCCTTGCCCGAAAGCTTGTCGGGCTGGGTCCGACGGCCGAGGTCCTGCAGGCGGAGAACATCCGGCAGGCGCGGCATTTCCACGAGGCGTGGGAGGAAAATGCGCCCTGGTGCGAGCCGGCCGAGGCGCCTTCGCTGCAGATCGTCGGGGCAAGTCCGCAGGCAGCATCCGTCCATTCCCATTCCCATGCCCACTCCCACGCGAATTCGAATGTCCATGGCTGATATCTTCATCCAACCCTTCGTCCAATATGTCTTCATGCAGCGCGCGCTTGCCGGTGCGCTGATCCTTGCCATCAGCTGCGGCCCGGTCGGTGTGTTTCTGATGCTGCGCCGCATGAGCCTGACGGGCGACGCCATGTCCCACGCCATCCTGCCGGGAGCGGCGGTCGGGTTTCTGTTCTACGGGCTGGAAATCCTGCCCATGACCATCGGCGGGCTGGCCGTCGGCCTTCTGGTCGCGCTGGGTGCAGGCGCTGTGTCACGCTTCACCATCCAGAAGGAAGACGCCTCGCTTGCCGCTTTTTATCTCATCTCGCTGGCGCTCGGCGTGCTGCTCGTCTCATGGCGCGGTTCCAGCGTCGATCTCATGCATGTGCTGTTCGGCACCGTGCTGGCGCTGAACAATGAGGCGCTCGGCCTGATCGGCGGCATCTGCATCGTGACGTTGGTGGTGATGATCACTTTCTGGCGGGCGTTGCTGGCGGAATGCCTCGATCCCCTGTTCCTGCGCTCGGTCAGCAACTGGGGCAGCCCGGTGCATTTCCTCTTCCTTGCCATCGTCGTGCTCAATCTGGTCGGCGGCTTTCAGGCGCTGGGAACGCTGCTCTCGGTTGGGCTGATGATGCTGCCCGCCGCCGCCAGCCGCTTCTGGTCCAACCGTGTCGCGCCCATGTGCTTCATCTCCATCGGCATCGGCATGGTGTCCTGTTTCGCCGGCCTGCTTCTGTCCTATCACGCGTCACTGCCATCCGGCCCGGCGATCATCCTTTCCGCGGGCGTCATTTATGCGCTCTCCATCCTCATCGGCACGCGCGGCGTGCTCAGCGATCTTCTCGGTTCCGGCCGTCACAGGACGGCCTGAAAACAGCGTTCGAAAAAGGAGAACCTTCATGTTCAAAACCTTCCGTCTGGCCACCTGCGCCAGCCTTCTTTCCCTCTCCCCGGTTCTGATGGCGCAGGCGTCCGCCGCCGAACTCAAGGTCGTTGCCAGTTTCTCGATCATCGCCGATTTTGCGAAAAACGTCGGCGGCGACCGTGTCGAAATCACCACGCTGGTCGGGCCGGATGGCGACGCCCATGTCTATGAACCCCGCCCGGCCGATGCCGTCGCCGTCAGCAAGGCGGATGTGGTGCTGGTCAACGGTCTGGAATTCGAAGGCTTCCTGAAGCGGCTGATCGACACCAGCGGCACCAAGGCGCCGGTGGTGGAACTGACCAAGGGTGTGGAGCCGCTCAAGCTTTCCGAAGAGCCGGCCGGTCACGCCCATCCGGAAGCCGAGGAAGAGGAAGGTCACGACCACAAGGCAGAGAAAGCCGGCCACAGCCATGAGACCGCCGAGGCCCATGATCACGACCACGGCCATGAGGGGCATCATCATCACGGCGAGTTCGACCCGCATGCCTGGCAGTCGATCAAGAACGCCGAAATCTACGTGAAGAACATTGCCGGCGCCTTTTGCGAGGTCGACAAGGCCGGTTGCGCGACCTACACCGCCAATTCGGATGCCTATATCGCCAAGCTTGCCGCTCTGAACGAGAAGGTGAAGACCGAGATCGCCGCCATCCCGCCGGAAAAGCGCGTCATCATCACCTCGCATGACGCCTTCGGTTATTTCGAGCATGCCTATGGCCTGAATTTCCTCGCACCTGAAGGCGTATCGACGGAATCCGAAGCCTCGGCCGCCGATGTCGCCAAGCTGGTGGATCAGGTGAAGCACGACAAGGCCTCGGCGATCTTCGTCGAAAACATCACCGACAAGCGGCTGATCGACCAGATCGCCAGCGAAACCGGCCTGAAGGTTGGCGGCACGCTCTATTCCGACGCGCTTTCGACTGCCGACGGCCCGGCTGCGACCTATATCGACATGATCAACCACAATATCGAGACGATCACGGCGGCCGTGCTCGGCCAGTAAGTTGGACCATATCGCTGTGAGTTCGGGGAGGGTGGCTTGTGCCGCCCTCTCTGCTTTTGTGTTCGTGCAATGGCCCTGGAACTCTTCCTTTAGCGATTTCCATATTGGTGCTAAAAAGCCTCCTATGTCCGATGCGCTTCACATCTTCACCGACGGCTCCTTCGACGATGCCTCCAGCTCCGGAGGATGGGCGTTCGTGGTTCATGAAGCGGGCCACCAAGTGCATTCCGCTTCGAGCAGGACTGTCGGCACATCGAACAATACGTTCGAGGTTCTCGCCGTCCTCAATGCACTATCCTGGATCGCCGTCGAGGCGCCAACGCGGGCAGTCACGCTCTGGACGGATGCCGTTCATGTCATCGAAGGCTGCCGCCGATATAGGGCCATCTGGCGCAACAACGGCTGGAAGCGGATCACGCCCAACCAGCGCAGCCGCCGAAGACCGATCCCCGACAGGGACATCTGGCAGCAGCTCGACAGCCTGCTGGAGCGGCATCCCCATGTGGTTGTAGAATGGTGCAAAGGGCATTCCGGCACTGTCGGCAACGAGCATGCCGATGCTTTGGCGCGTGCAGTTTCCTGCGCGACGGTGCTTTAGCCGGCGGCCGTCAGTCGCCGTGATTCGGCGCTTTAATCTCTTCACTTCAGCCATCCCCGGTCTCAACCTTTTCCCGTATCGAGCGGTTGCCCCGGTACTCTTTCGCGACTCCAGCCGAATGGTGTGCACGCACGGCCGCTTGCCGGTTGACAATCGACATCCCGTTTGAAATGGTAAGATGTCAGACCAATTTAGAGGGTGCGTCTTGGACAGGTCCAGCCGGGAACTCATGCAGCCGATTCCACCGAGCGACCGCGTGCGCCAGGTCGAGGCCGCGCTTTCCGACTATGTGGAGCGGGCAGGGCTGAAGGCTGGAGACCGGCTGCCGGCGGAGCGGGAACTGATGGCGGCGCTGGGCGTCGGCCGCTCCACCATCCGTGAAGTCATTCGCAAGTTTCAGGCGCTCGGCGTTATCGACAGCCGCAAGGGCAGCGGCAATTATCTGTTGAAGCCGATTTCCGCCGCCACCGTCCACATGCCGATTTCCATCGATGCCGAAAGCCTGCGCGATGCGCTGTTGATGACGCTGGAAGTGCGGCGCGGCATTGAGGTGGAGGCCTCCATGGCCGCCGCGCGACGCCGCACGCCAGAGGATATCGTCATTATGGAAGCGCGGCTCGATGAGATGGAGCGGGTGCATCTGGCCGAAGGCACCTCGGGCAAGGCCGATCTCGCCTTCCATCTGTCGATTTATGACGCCACCCACAATACGCTGTTCAAGCAGCTTCTGGAGCAGATGCGCGAAGGCTTCGAACGCTTCTGGTCGAAGCCCTTCGACCGCCCGGATTTCGCCGGTCGCTCCTTTCCCTTTCACCGCACGCTGTTCAACGCCATCGCCGCCGGCGATGCGGCCGGTGCGCGTGAAGAAACACTGAAAATCCTCGCCGTCGTCGAGGAGGATATCAAGGACATGTCGAAATGAACCATGGCAACGATCTCTTCGATCCCGCCTCATTTATCGTTGCGCATGACGAGGCCCACGCCTTCGAAGCCGTGGTGCCGCCCATCGTGCAGACCTCGCTTTTCACCTTTTCCAGCTATGACGAAATGGTCTCCACCTATCGCGGCGAAAAGGTGCGGCCGGTCTATACGCGCGGGCTGAACCCCACCGTGCGGCTGTTCGAGGAGATGCTGGCGAAGCTGGAAGGTGCCGAAGATGCGCTCGGTTTTGCAAGCGGCATGTCGGCTATTTCCTCCACCGTGCTTTCCTTCGTTTCGCCGGGCGACCGTATTGTCGCGGTGCGCCATGTCTATCCCGATGCGTTCCGCCTGTTCGGCACCTTCATGCAGCGCATGAATATAGAGGTGGTCTATGTCGACGGCCGCGACGAGGCGGCGGTTGAAAAGGCGATGCCGGGCGCAAAGCTGTTCTACATGGAAAGCCCGACGAGCTGGGTGATGGAGGCGCATGATGTCGGTGCGCTCGCCGCCATCGGCAAGCGTCATGGCGCCGTCACGGTCATCGACAATTCCTGGGCAAGCCCGGTCTTCCAGCAGCCGATTTCGCTCGGCGTCGACCTCGTCGTGCATTCGGCCTCGAAATATCTGGGCGGCCATAGCGATGTGGTCTCCGGCGTGGTGGCCGGTTCGAAGGCGATGATCGACCGCATCCGGGCGGAAACCTATCCCTATCTCGGCGGCAAGATGTCGCCCTTCGATGCCTGGCTGCTCATTCGCGGGCTTCGCACCCTGCCGCTGCGCATGAAGGCGCATCAGGCCTCGGCGCTCGATATCGCCAGCCGCCTTCAGGCACTGGATGTGGTGGAGAAGGTCTGCCATCCGGGGCTGGCGAACCGCCTGCCGCCCGGCCTTAACGGCACCTCGGGCCTGTTTTCCTTCATCTTTAAGGAAGGGGTGGATGTGCGCGCTTTCGCCGACCGCCTCAAGCTTTTCAAACTGGGTGTTTCCTGGGGTGGGCATGAAAGCCTGATCGTCCCCGGCGAAGTGGTGCTCGAACAGAAGGCGCAGCCAAACTCCGCCCACACCTTCGGCATCAGCGCGCGTTCGGTGCGCCTGCATGTCGGGCTGGAGGGCACGGAAGCCCTCTGGAACGATCTCGAACCCGCGATCAAGGCGGCCTCCGTCGCCTGACGTGTTTTTAAACTGACGACAAAAAAGGGGAGAACGACATGAAAAAACTGGTAACAGCAGCAATCTTCACCGCCCTGATGACCGGAACGGCGCTGGCGGACACGACCTTGAAACTGGTCGAGGTCATCACAAGTCCCGAGCGGACGGAAACGCTGAAAGGCATCGTCTCGAAATTCGAGGCCGCCAATCCCGGCACCAAGGTGGAAATCATCTCCCTGCCGTGGAGCGAAGCCTTCCAGAAATTCGCCACCATGGTCTCGGCCGGCGATGTGCCTGACGTGATGGAAATGCCCGACACATGGCTGTCGCTTTATGCCAATAACGGCATGCTCGAGAGCCTTGAGCCTTATCTTGCCAAATGGGAGCACACCGCGGGCCTGAGCGAGCGCACGCTCGAACTCGGCCGCGATGTCAAGGACACGGCCTATATGCTGCCCTATGGTTTCTATCTGCGCGCCATGTTCTACAACAAGAAGCTGCTGGCCGAAGCCGGCGTGAAGGAGCCGCCGAAGACGCTTGAGGAATTTGCCGATGCGTCCAAGAAGGTCGCAGCCCTTCCCGGCAAATCCGGCTACTGCCTGCGCGGAGGTCCGGGCGGCCTTAACGGCTGGGTCATGTTCGGCGCATCCATGGCCGGTTCGAACGAGTTCTTCACCAAGGACGGCACCTCCACCTTCGACAGCCCCGGCTGGGTGAAGGGACTGACCTATGTAGTCGATCTCTACAAGAACGGCTTGGCGCCGAAGGACAGCGTCAACTGGGGCTTCAACGAGATTGTCGCCGGCTTTTATTCCGGCACCTGCGCCTTCCTCGATCAGGACCCGGATGCGCTTATCGCCATTGCCCAGCGCATGAAGCCGGAAGATTTCGGCGTCATGACCATGCCGAAGGGCCCTGACGGCAAGACCTTCCCGACCATCGGTTTCGCCGGCTGGTCGATGATGTCGAAATCCGAAAACAAGGACCTTTCCTGGAAGCTGATCGAGACACTCGAGGGGCCGGAAGGCAATATCGAGTGGAACAAGAAAACCGGTGCGCTGCCGGTGCACAAGTCGGCTGAGAAGGACCCCTTCTATGCCAGCGAGCAGTTCAAGGGCTGGTTCGATGAACTGGCCGACAAGAACGCCGTGCCGACGACGATGCCGACCTATCTTGAAGAATTCGCCTTCTTCAAGGATTCGCTTGTGATCAAGACATCGCAGGAAGCGCTGCTCGGCGATATCACGCCGGAAGACCTCGCCAAGCAATGGGCTGATTACATGACCAAGGCGCAGCAGAAGTTCCTGGCCTCGAAGTAACGACATTGACCGGCCGTGCGGGCGCAAATGCCCGTGCGGCTGGTCTTGCCGGCCTTCGCTGCGACAGGCCTTTTCATAGAAATTTTTCGGATCGGTAAGCCGAGAGGCTGGAAAACCCGTCCGTTCCGTCGTCCGATCAGGGAGCGATACAATGTCCTATGCCCATGGCGCCGGGCCGGTGGCTGCGCGCAAACCGGCTGGCAAGCCTGCGATGCGGCGGTTTGCCGATTGGGCCGAACCCTGGCTCTACAGCGCGCCCGTGCTGGTGCTCATCGTCGCCGTCATGCTGGTGCCGCTGGTGCTTGGCCTCTCCTATGCCTTTCGCGATGTGCAGCTGCTCAACCCGTTCTCCGGCGGTTTCGTTGGCCTCAAACATCTGGAGGCGCTGTCGCAGGATGCGGCTTTTTACCGGGCGCTGAAAAATACGCTGTGGTGGACCGGCGCTTCGGTTTTCCTGCAATTCTTCTTCGGCCTCATTCTGGCGCTGCTGCTGGATAAGCCCTTCGCGGGCAGGGGGCTGGCGCAGGCGCTGGTATTCCTGCCATGGGCGGTGCCGACCTTCCTTGCCGGCCTCAACTGGGCGTGGCTGTTCAACCCGGTCATCGGGCCGCTGCCGCACTGGATGGTCTCGCTCGGGCTGTTATCCGCACCCAACAATATCCTCGCCGATCCGCAGCTTGCCATGTGGGGGCCCATCATCGCCAATGTCTGGTGGGGTATTCCCTTCTTCGCCATCACTTTGCTTGCGGCACTTCAGGCCATCCCGCGCGATCTTTACGAGGCGGCGGAAATTGACGGGGCGAACCCGCTGCAGCGTTTCACCTCCATCACCCTGCCGTTTCTGGCGCCCACCATCGCCATCACCATCCTGCTGCGCACCGTCTGGATCGCCAATTTCGCCGATCTCATCATCGTCATGACCAATGGCGGACCGGCCGACCGCACGCAGATCGTCGCCAGCTACATCTTCACCCAGGCCTTTAGGCGTCTGGATTTCGGTTATGCCTCGGCCATTGCGCTGGTGCTGCTGGTGCTGCTGCTTGCCTATTCCATGCTGATCGTGCTGCTGCGCCAGCGCCTGATCGAGAAGGACTGACCGATGACATCAAGGATATTTCTCACCCTTGCCCATCGTCTGGCGATCCTTGCCTATATCGCCTTTGCGCTGTTTCCACTGTTCTGGCTGCTCAAGGTGTCCGTGACGCCGAATGACCTGCTCTATAGCGAAGGTGTGAGGATGTGGCCATCGCGGGCGACCTGGGATCATTATCGTTTCGTCATAGAAAACAGTGCTTTCCCGACGTTTTTTAAGAACAGCGTCATCGTCGCGGGCTCCACGGCTATTGCCGTAACGATACTCTCCTCGCTGTCGGGTTACGCGCTGTCCCGCTTCCGTTTCAAGGGCAAATACTGGATCGTCGCCCTAATGCTGATCACCCAGATGTTCCCGCTGGTCATGCTGGTCGCGCCGATCTTCAAGATGCTGTCGCCGCTCGGCCTCACCAACAGCCTGACGGGCCTCGTCATCGTCTACACCGCCTTCAACGTGCCCTTCGCCACCTTCCTCATGCAGTCCTTTTTCGATGGCATTCCGAAGGATCTGGAAGAGGCGGCGATGATTGACGGGGCAAGCCGGTTTACGGCCTTCCGCCAGATCATCCTGCCGCTGACGCTGCCGGGTATAGCCGCGACGCTCGGTTTCGTCTTCACCGCCGCGTGGAGCGAGCTTCTGTTTGCGCTGATGCTGATTTCCGGCAACCAGAGCGCCACTTTCCCGGTCGGGCTTCTGACCTTCGTTTCGAAATTCTCCGTCGATTTCGGGCAGATGATGGCGGCGGGCGTTCTGGCGCTCATTCCGGCCTGCCTCTTCTTCCTGCTCATTCAACGTTATCTCGTGCAGGGCCTGACGGCCGGCGCGGTGAAAGGATAATCCCATGGCTTCCATCGAGCTGAAGAATGTCGGCAAGACCTATGGCGACCTCGCCGTGCTGCATGGCGTCGATCTTGATATCAGGGATGGCGAGTTCATCGTCCTCGTCGGTCCCTCCGGCTGCGGAAAATCGACGCTGCTGCGCATGATCGCCGGGCTTGAAGAGATAACATCCGGCGACCTGTCCATCGACGGTGAACGCGTCAATGATCGCCGGCCGAAGGATCGCGATATCGCCATGGTCTTCCAGTCCTATGCGCTCTATCCGCATATGAGCGTGGCCGACAATATGAGCTATAGCCTGCGCCTGCGCCGCAGCACCAAGGAAACCATCGCGGCGGCGGTGGCCGGTGCTTCCGCCAAGCTCGGCCTCGATCCCTATCTCGCCCGCCGTCCGAAGGCGCTCTCCGGTGGCCAGCGTCAGCGCGTCGCCATGGGCCGCGCCATCGTGCGCCAGCCAAAGGCCTTCCTGTTCGATGAGCCGCTGTCCAACCTCGATGCCCGGCTTCGCGAGCAGATGCGCGCTGAAATCAAGCGCATGCACGCCGATCTTGGCGCAACCTCGGTCTACGTCACCCATGACCAGATCGAGGCGATGACGCTTGCCTCACGTATCGTCGCCATGAATGCCGGCCATGTGCAGCAGATCGGCGCGCCGCTCGATCTTTACGACCGCCCCGCCAATCTCTTCGTCGCCGGCTTCATCGGTTCGCCCGGCATGAATTTCCTGGAAGGCCGGATCGGACGGGAAAATGCCGGCAGTTTCGTCGTGCTGGGTGACGGCACGCGCCTTGCGCTTGGCCGGGAAGTGGACCTCGCCGATGGCGAGCCGGTCACGCTCGGTATCCGCCCGGAACATGTGACCGTAGCACCGGCTGAAGGCGGTGTGGAGGCAACTGTCGATCTGGTCGAGCCGACCGGCCTCGGCGTCATCCTGCACCTCACCGTGCATGGATTGCCGTTCAAGCTGTTTTCGTCAGACCGGGCGCTGTTGCAGCCGGGTAAATCCCTGCGGGTCGGTTTCCCGCAGGAAAGGCTGCATGTCTTTGATCGGAATGGTGTGAGGATCGGGGAGGCGTGAGGTTTGGCATAGTACGCAGGAATATTTCCTGGGCGGTTGCACACCCACCTCCGTCATTCCGGCCTTGAGCCGGAACGACGGAAAGCTGGAGACGTTGAGAACCTTCGCAAACGCGCCAACCGTGGCATCAGATTGCCCTTCGGTCGTCTATTGTGGAGGCTCCGGCTGGATGGAGCTTTCACAGGATTTTTCGTTCACGTGGACCCGCAGGCGCGTGGGGCTTACCCCCCTCTGCCCTGCCGGGCATCTCCCCCTCAAGGGGGGAGATCGATCTGCGGCAAAGTCTAGCACATCTCGAAGCTTGCGAACGAAGCGATGAAAGAGCCTCTTGCCGATCTCCCCCCTTGAGGGGGAGATGCCCGGCAGGGCAGAGGGGGGTAAGCCCCACGCGCCTGCGGGTCCGCTGTGAATGAAAAACCTTGTGAAAGCCAGCACCTAGATCGCTACACCCTTTTCTTCGAACCTGTGGATCTTTGTCTCGTCGGGCGTAATGAAGACGGTATCGCCGTGTTTGCATTCGAACTCGCCGTCCGTGCGAGCGGTGATCGGCCCGATACCGTCGACCTCGAGATGCAGGAAGGTATCCGATCCGAGATGTTCGGCCACCGTCACCTTGCCCTGCCACAGCCCGCTTTCCTTCGACAGCAGCAGATGCTCGGGCCGCACACCGGCGGTGGTGGCACCTTTTTGGCGGGCATAATCGCCGGTCACCAGGTTCATGCGCGGCGAGCCGATGAAGCCGGCGACGAAGAGGTTGGCGGGGGAGCGGTAAAGCTCCATCGGCGAGCCGACCT
>NZ_JADQWB010000008.1 GCF_015704895.1 Agrobacterium leguminum
GGCCAAGCTCATCCTGATAGGCATTCACGAGCCGGTGCAGACGGTTCGGCTGCGTCAAGAGCGCCCAGTCGGCCCTCAAAAGATCAATCGTATCCTTCTCAAGCTTGATCTCGGCCTCCAGCTTGCGGACCTCCTCAAGCTTCAGATCGGCCTTGTGCTTGATCGAATAGGTGACGACGGCCGCGGCGACCATCACACCCATCAATATGACATCGAAAGTGCGCAGCATATCAGCCTCCCATCTTTTCAAGGCTGGCGAGATCGGGAAGCTCGAAGATCGAATAATCCACTGCGCGCGCCGGTGCGGTCGTGCGCAGACCGGCCCGCAGTTTGGCGGATCGGGCACGCGGATTGAGTTCCGCCTCCTCATCGCTGGCGGCGATCATCGGCTTTCCGATGTTATCGAAAATGGCGGGCTTGTCCTCCACCATCGGCAGGTGCCGGGAACCGGCGGCCTTGCCCGAACGATCGGAGAAGAATTTCTTGACGATACGGTCTTCCAGCGAATGGAAGGTGACGACGACCAGCCGGCCGCCGGGTTTCAAAACCTGCTCGGCGGCAAAAAGCGCCTGCGCCAGCTCGCCCAGCTCGTCATTGACGAAAACGCGCAGCGCCTGAAACACCCGCGTTGCGGGATGAATCTTGTCTTTGGCCTTACGCGGCGTGACGATTTCGATGAGGCCCGCCAGATCGCGGGTGGTGCGGAACGGCTCTTCCGCCCTCTTCTTCTCGATGGCGCGGGCGATGCGGCCTGGCTGCTTTTCTTCACCGAGAAAACCGAAGATGCGGATCAGATCGCTGACCTTCGCACGATTGACGACATCGGCCGCCGAAACGCCGGAACCCGACATGCGCATATCGAGGGGGCCGTTTTTCTGGAAGGAAAAACCGCGTTCGGCCTCGTCGATCTGCATGGAGGAAACCCCGATATCCAGAACGACGCCATCGAGCCCGCCTTGCGGGGCATGCTTCGCGAGATCGGAGAATTGCGACTGGATGAGGCTCAACCGGCCGCCATTGGCGGCAACCATCGCCTGACCGCCGACGATCGCGGTCGGATCGCGGTCGAGCGCGATGACGTCGGCGCCCTGATCGAGAATGGCCTGGGTGTAGCCGCCGGCGCCGAACGTGCCGTCGAGAATGATCTTGCCGGATGACGGCTCCAGCGCGGTAATGACTTCGCGAAGCAGGACCGGGATGTGACGCTGAGGTCCGCCATCGGCATCAGAAGATCGTCCGCCAGAATTCGCCGCCATTCCGTGTCCCCGTCCTAGGCGGGGCGAGCAGCCGAAAAACCGCGCCCCGCTCTTGCTTCCGCCTGCGCCGCCAAAAACGCATTCGGTTGCCAAAGCTGAAAATGATCCGCCCGTCCGACGAAGGTGACTTCGGTGGATATGCCGGTGAATTCCCGCACGAAATCCGTCACCATCAATCGACCTTCCTGGTCGAGCTTCATGAAAACGCCGCCGCCGTGAACCAGCAGCGACATCGCGTTCGCCTCGGGCGAGAAGGCATCCATCGACGCAATCTGCCGCTCGTAGCGCTCCAGCAAATCCGGACCGCCGACACTGATGGCCGGAAAGGCGAAATCCTGAAGACAATAAAGCTCCTGAATGCCGCGCCTGACCAGCACCGAACGAAACGGAGACGGAACCGAAACGCGCCCCTTGGCGTCGATCCTGTTCGTCACGTTCGATAAAAAGCGGTCCATTACTCAACTCGCCAAAACCGCATTCCGCAAAGCGAACCATCCACTTTGCAGACGACACCGGTACGCACGACACATCGCCAAGCGCCAGGGCGACGTGCCCTGCAGCAGCCCCTCGCAGGCTCCTCACTCGTTTCAGCGATTGCGGGTCAAAAACACGACCCAATGTGGTGTGCATTTGGGATATCATGGGACACTATGGGCGTCAATGGGAGAAGCCGGCACGATACCGACTTCGCATCGGAAATTCATAAGCCGTTAAGTTTAACGAATGGTTTACTTCAGCCGCAAAGACGCATTTTCACGGCACACAAAGGCGCGGTGAAACCGCCGTTTTTCTGTTTTGAAACAAGGAAATGATTTCAGCCGCACCGCTTTTGATCGCGGTTCGGGCGAATGCGCCTCTTCATCCAGCCCATGGTCTCAGCCACAATGCACGGAAGGCGGCGCACGATGGCGCTCCGCGCCTCAGGTGACGGGAGTACGATGTCATTTTTCATCGGGAGCATTCCCGCTAAAAGCATGACAGCGCACGGGGCCGCCCGACACGTCGAGGATCGGCCCCATATTTGCCCGGCAATTGAACTGCAAATGGCAATTGCTTTCGGCCCTATGGACCGCAAACATTATTTCACCGCGATGACGACCTTGCCCTTCGCACGACCGGTCTGGATATAGTCCAATGCCTCATTGGTCTTTTCGAACGGGAATATCCGATCCATCACCGGACGTATGTGATCCGCCTCGATCAGAGCGGTAATCTTTTCGAGTTGCCCGCCATTCGCGGTCATGAATAGGAAAGAATAACCGATCCCCCGGCGTTTCGATTTCCTCCTGATGTCGAAACTGAGCAGGCGCATGACCTGACGAAGCAGCCAGCCGAAGCCATTTTGCCGGGCGAAATCCGGATCGGGCGGCCCGGAAATCGAAATCAGCTTCCCGCCCGGTTTCAGCACTGCGATGGATTTTTCCAGCGTGTCTTTTCCGAGGCTGTTCAGCACGACGTCATAGCCCTGCAACACTTCAGCGAAGTCTTCCTTTTTGTAGTCGACCACGACGTCCGCACCGAGACTTCTTACCAGATCCATGTTGCCTGTACTCGTGGTCGTGGCCACATATGCCCCGAGATGTTTGGCAAGCTGGATCGCGATAGTGCCTACGCCGCCCGAACCGGCATGGATCAGCACCTTCTGTCCCTTCTGCACATTGGCCCGCTCGACAAGCACCTGCCATGCCGTCAGGGCGACAAGCGGTATGGATGCGGCCTCTTCCATGGTCAGATTGTCCGGCTTCATCGCCACATCGGCCTCATCGATGGCGATATACTCGGCAAATGTCCCGATACGTGCCTGGTCCGGTCGGGCATAGACCTCGTCACCGGGCTTGAATTTGCGGACATTGGCACCGACGCGGACCACGACACCCGCCACATCGTTGCCCAGCACCAGCGGAAGGCGGTACGGCAGGATGAGCTTGAACTCTCCGTCCCTGATCTTGTTGTCCAGAAGGTTGACGCTGGCGGCGCGGATTTCGACCAGAACGTCGTTTACGCGCAACTCCGGCTCGGGGATCTCGCCGAGCCGCAATGCGCCGCCTTTCTTGTAGCGATCGATCAGAAATGATTTCATCGGACTAACTTTCGTTTCTGTGGCCGGCACCCGGCACCGGCAATAAAAGCTCAATCGGGAAGCCTGCTGAATTTCCGAAAGCTCCTGTCGACGAAGGACTCAGGCAGGAAGCGGCGGATGAAGCGGGCCTGCCCCGCAGCTTTTCCGGCAGTATAGCGTCGTTTGGGCGCTGCCGTATTGGCGGCCTCTACGACAACTTTTGCGACCACCTCCGGGGCATCGCCCTTTTCGATGACGTCACGCATCAGTTTCTCGGCGTCCGCCCGAACCGTATCGTAGAGGGCAAGCGGCCGGTCTGGCCGTGTGATGTTTTCTTCGAAGGAGGTGCGGGTCACCCCCGGCTCGACAAGCACGATGCGGATGCCCTGCGTTCGCACTTCATGGTCAAGAGATTCCGAATAGCCTTCAATGGCGTGCTTGGTCGATGCGTAAAGCGCATTATAGGGGGCTGGGATCAGCCCGAGTATGGAACTGAGGTTGACGATACGGCCACGACGCTGCCGTCTCATGACGGGCAGAACCGCATTTGTCACGCGCATCACGCCGAACACGTTGACGTCGAATACGGCCTTCGCCTGCTCCGCCGTCGATTCTTCCGCACCGCCCAGCAAACCGATCCCGGCATTGTTGACGAGAAGATCGATCCTTCCTGCGCGGCTCAAAACCTCGTCCACCGCGCGCCGCACGGACGCATCGTCGGTAACGTCGCAGATCAGCATCGTGATCCCATCCTCGATGTCGGGCATCGGCTTTCGGCTGGTGCCGAACACACGGTAACCATCGCGCCGGAGCGCCCGCGCCGTCACCAGCCCGATGCCGGAGGATGCGCCCGTCACCAGGGCAATGCCGCGTTCTGTCTTGCTCATCTGCGTCCACTTTCATTTTGTTATGGAACAACAATGAGCATTGAGTTACTATCAAATCGATACAAAGTCACTACTAAAAAGATATCGACATGAAAAATCTCTCAAACCAGCCCTGCCTCATCGCCCGCAGCCTCGCCCTTGTCGGCGACGCCTGGAGCATGCTGATCATGCGCGATGCCCATGCGGGCCTCACCCGCTTCGATGATTTTCGCAAGAGCCTCGGCATCGCACCAACGATGCTCACAGCGCGGCTTTCATCGCTGACCGAAGAGGGATTACTGGTGAAACGCCGTTATTCCGATCGTCCGCCACGCTACGAATATATGTTGACGGAAGCCGGCCGCGATTTTCTGCCGGTCCTCTTTGCAATAGGCGCATGGGGAAACAAGCATCGCGGCGGCGGTGAGGTAACCCGTTTTTTCGACGCTGAGACCGGAACGGAAATCGATCCCGTCACCATAGACCGCGTGACCGGCGCTCCAGTCGGAACCCGTCCCATTCGTATCGCTAAACCCGAATGAGCACCTTCACCGCAAGTGCGCCGGATTAACAGAGAGGCATCGCACACAGGCAGGAAAATTCGCCAGTTGGCCTGTAAGCCGGGTTCTGTATGGCCCCGGTTTGACCCGGAACGTGGCAGCCATTCATCTGGGACGGCATTTGCATGCCGCCTCGCGCAACCCACCCGGATGACGGGCCTGGAAACCGGCTGTGAACGGGCTTTCGCCCGCCCCGTGTCATCCCTATTCGGTCTTGCTCCCGGTGGGGTTTACCTTGCCGCCGCTGTTACCAGAAGCGCGGTGGGCTCTTACCCCACCCTTTCACCCTTACCATGCGATGCATGGCGGTTTGCTCTCTGTGGCACTTTCCCTGGGGTCGCCCCCGCCGGACGTTATCCGGCACCGTATTTCCGTGGAGCCCGGACTTTCCTCACCTTACCGTCTTTCGACATTGGTAAAGCGCGGCTGCCCGGCCAACTGGCATGGGCTGCATAACCATGTTCCGAGGCGAAAGCCACCGAAAAGCGTAAGCGAAGATCAAAGAAATGCCGGCTTGAAATCCGTCGCAAAGGCACCGTCGGCGATTTTTCCGTCCCGCAGCAGCATAGCACCGAGCCGTCCGATCTCATCGGAACTCTTGGCCGCCGTGCCGTTGCCGCCGGTCAGAACCGCAATCTTCGGCGAAGCGGTGAAGCCGATGGCCGGATAACCGCTTTGCGTTTTGGAGACGACGCAGGCGGCCATCGAGACACGCGAGAGATCGATGGAAGGCACCAGCGATCCGACGATCTCCGAGAGATGATCACGCACACTTTCGCGTCCGCCGGCGCGGAACCATTCCCGGATTTCCGGGTCGCTGCCGAGCCTCTTGTCGTCGGGATCGCCGCCGATCTTCAGATAGAATTTGCCATCGGGATAACGCACCGGCGGCAGAAGATAGATATGTTTCGTCGTGTCGCGCGGCTCATAGATCAGCGACGGCATGTCCGCATATTGATCCAGATCGCCCTCATCTACTTCGAAGAAAGCGACGGTGCGCGCATAAACATCAAGGGCCACCGGCTGCGGCAGCAGATCTTTCGTAATCGAGAAGCCGCCGGCCGCCACCAGCACCCGGTCTGCGGTATAAACCGCACCCGAGGCCGTCTCCACCCGTGCGCGACCATCCTCTTCCCGAGTCGAGACGACGATATCGTCAATAAGCGTGACACCCGCCTTTTCAGCGAGAACAGCCTGTGCCTTCACCAGCCCACGCGGGTTGACGTATCCGGCATTGTTTCTCTCGAATACCCCCTCGCAACCCGGCTCGAAGGAGAAATAGGGAAAGCGGCTTTTCAGGCTTTCACCGCCGAGCAGTTCCGTCGAAACCCCGAGCCGCGCCGCCGCCTTGCGGACATCGTCGACAAAAGGATTATCGCCGCCCCGTTCGGGCCCCACCATCAGGCAGCCAACCGGCGCATAAAATTCAACGCCGCTTCTTGCGGCAATATCGGAGTAACGCGCTATCGAGCGGTTGGCGAGCAGCGCCCAGTCGGCATCGCCGTCGATGGTACGGGTAATCCGCGCCTCGTCATAGTGGCTGGCGAAGACTCCCTGATGCGATTTGATGTCGGCAGGCTCACCGGGGCCGATCAACGCGACGCCATCCACCGTTTCGGCCAGATGGCGGGCGGCGGCGGCACCCATCATGCCGCGACCCACGACGATGTATCTGAAATGTCCCGACATGCCGCCCTCTTCACCCACTCATTTCCGTCGCAACCTTGTAGCTGCTTCGTCCCTGAATGTCAGACGAAAACCGGCGACATTTCGGCGGCGAATTCATCCTCGGTCAACTGGCCGTTCAAAAGCAGCATGGCGCCCAGTCGGCCGATTTCGTCCGAAGACTTGGCGGAGACGAAATTGCCGCCGGTCAGAACCGCGATATTGGAGGATTGCGTATAGCCGATATAGGGATACCCGCTGCGGGTGATTGAGGCGACACACGAACCGGAAGTGACCGGGCAGCCGGCAAGCTCCGGCATCAAGGAGAGCGCCCGCTTTTTCAGAAACTCCACCTCACCCGGCGTGCCATCCGAATGGAACCAGTCAACCGCGTCAGTGAGCGTTTCAAGCCTGCCCTTTTCGCTTTCGCCGCCGATCTTCAGATAGACCTTGCCATCGGGATAACGCACCGGCGGCAGGATATAGACGATGTCGTCCTCGGTCTCCGCCAGCACGATGGTGGAAGGCATCGCACCGAACAGCGCCTGCCGCGCCTCATCCAGCTCGAAAAAGACGATGGTGCGGCCCGTGGCCGCCATATCGACCGGAGAAGGCAGAAGCTCGGCCATGTTGGTGAAACCGCCGGCCGCTACGATGACCTTTTCAGCCGTATGAACCGCCCCTTCTCGAGTGGAAACCTCGACGCCATGGGAAGTATCGCGAATATGCGCCGCCGTCTGGCGCACAAGCCGCGCGCCCTGCGCGACGGCAATCGTGCATTGCGCCTTCACCAAGGCGCGCGGATTGACGTGGCCGGCATATTGCGCCTCGAAATAACCGCTGTGATCGGCCGGCGGGGAGAACATCGGAAACCGGCCAGCCAGCGCATCAGTGCCGAGTGTCTCTACGCCGAGACCGAGACGGTCGGCCGAGGCAAGCGCGCGCGAGACATAGTCCCCCGCAAGCCCCTTGCCGTTTCCGGTAAACAGGCAGCCCGCTTCCGTGAAAAAGCGGATGCCGCTTTTGGCCTCGATCTCCGCATAACGGCGGATGGAGCGCTGCGCCAGTTCCGCCCAGACCGGATCGCCATCAAAACCGCGGGTAATGCGCGCTTCGTCGTAATGGCTCGAAAACACACCCTGATGGGTCTTGCGATCGGCGGGTTCGTCCGGGCCGATCAGCGCCACGCCATCCGTTTGCACTGAGAGATGCCGCGCCGCAGCCGCTCCCATCATCCCGGCCCCGACAACGATATATTTGAAATCCGGCATGCCATGCTCCGTATCAGATTTGCTTCTGACTACAGCATGCCGGGCCGAACCGGAATCGCTTTTCGCAATTCCGCAGACGATCGATAGCGGCCTCAGCCGGCCAGCAGCGCCTGCACCTTGCCGCAATAACGCTTGGAGACCGGGTTCATCCGGGTGGCGCCATGGCCTGCATTGTAACGCAGGATCGTGCTGCACACCTGGCCGCCGCCAAGCTGATGCGCCGTCGCCAGATATTGCATGCCCCAGCGAATATTGGTC
Source organism: Agrobacterium leguminum (assembly GCF_015704895.1). Lineage (GTDB taxonomy): Bacteria > Pseudomonadota > Alphaproteobacteria > Rhizobiales > Rhizobiaceae > Agrobacterium > Agrobacterium leguminum. The sequence goes on from NZ_JADQWB010000008.1 coordinate 7,936, forward strand.
TCGGGATCGTAGAGCGCCTTGGTCGTGCCGCGATAGCCCATCATCCGCGCCGTCGCCGGCTTGATCTGCATCAGCCCAACCTCGCCTGCGCTGCCGCGAGCCTTCGGATTGAACTTGCTTTCCACCGAAACCACGGCATGCGCCAGATTGGTGGGAACGCCGTAACGCTTGGCATATTTGACGATCAGATCGGAATAGTCGTTCCTGAGCGAGGATGGCAGGCTCTTTTCGGGAATGGGATAACCGGGCTTGCGGAAGAAGGTCTCCAGCGTCACGGTTTTGGTCTTGACGTCCTCGTCTTTGGCAAAAGCAATCCCCGCCTGCGAAGCGAGCATAACAACGCCCGCCACGACAGCAACAACAACCCTGTTCATATGTAGAAAAAGTCTCCAGATCGGATGACAGAAACAATGAAGCGACACAAATAATCTGCGCCCGGAAAGTCGATCACGACCTTCCGCTGTCCGGTCTCCTTGATTGATATTGACGGCAGGTTCCCCTGAAGAACGACACCGCATGCAGTGACGTTCTTAAACTTCCTCAATGCGGATTAACTGTGGCACGGCAAAAAAAGCGACTTGAACGGCAAGAAAATCGGGAACGATTTTCCAGAATTCGCGTTCAGGCGGCCGAAAATCTCGGCAGGCTCGCGATCAGCCGATGCAACGTGTCGATGGTGGAGAAATCCGCGATGCCATCCACCAGAGCGGGACGGAAATGCCGCTGGAAGGCAGCCACGGCGCCTTCGGTTTTCTCGCAATAAGCGCCTGTAATTTCAACGCCATAACCATAGATGGACAGCATCGACTGCAGCGCTTCGACCGGTTGGCCATGATCGCCGCGCTGGAAAAAACGGCCGCCACGGATCGGCGCAGGCTCCACCCAATGGCCGACACCGTGCTGCGACAGGATGTCCCACGGGAATTTTTCACCCGGATCGACCTTGCGGATCGGCGCGACATCCGAGTGCGCCAGCACCCTTTCAGGGGCGATAGACCAGCGCTGGCCGCAATCGCGACACAATTCGATGACGGCTTCCACCTGTTTCTTCGGAAATTCCGGCAGGCCGCCGGGATGGCCCTGATTGGCGATCTCGATGCCGATGGAGCGGGAATTGATGTCCTCATCCCCCGCCCAGATGCTTTTACCAGCGTGCCAGGCACGGCGGGTTTCAGGCACGAGCTGGATGACGCGCCCGTCCTCGAAGACGAAATAATGGCTGGAAACCTGACTTTCCGGATTGCAGAGCCACGACAGCGCGCCGTCGGCCGTCGTCATGCCGGTATAATGCAGCAGAATAATATCGGGGCCGGCCACACCCAGCCTTTCGCCATGGTTAGGCGAAGGCGCAACGGCTGCGCCCCCGAAATCCGGGGTAAAATCCGGCAGACATTCACTCATGCGACGCGGCGTTCTTTCTCGATGGCCGCATAGGCGGCGTTGAGAGCCGCCATACGCTCATTCGCGGCCGCATGCAATTCCATGGGAACGCCGCGTGCAATGAGCTTGTCAGGATGGTGTTCGGCAACCAGCGAACGATAACGCCGGCGAATATCGGAAAAATCGTCGGAAGGCGAAACGCCGAGCACGCGATAGGGGTCGCGCCCGTCCATATGGACATGCCGCGCCATGATCGTTTCGAAGTGATCTTCGGTGATACGGAAGATTTCCGCGATCCGGCCGAGGAAGGCCAGTTCCCGCTCATGGATCAGCCCATCGGCCTTGGCGATGTGGAACAGGCCGTCGATGACGCTTTCCAGCATCTCGCAATTGGCGTGCCCGGAACCGCACAGACCGGCAAGCCGCTCCGCATAGGCCTCGTAACCGGCAACGTCCTGACGGGCGAGATTATAAAGACGGGCGACGTTCTTGGCTTCTTCTTCCGGAAAATCGAAGATTTGCCGGAAGGCGCGCACCTCGGCATCGTTGACGACACCGTCGGCCTTCGCCATCTTGGCGGAAAGCGCGATGATGGCCACGGAAAAGGAAACCTTGCGGCGCGTCTCCGGATCGCCCTCGAAAAGGGTGCGGATGGCTTCCACCACGCGCCCGAGCGCACCGCCTGCCGCGTCGCCGATTGCGCCGAGCAGCCGTTCCCACAGGGATGAAATTTGCAGACAGGCGAAATCGAACATCATGCGACAAGCATGACGGGATATTGCCGCGAATGCAATATGTCCAGCTGGCCGGCGGCATTAACTTTTATTCATCTTTGCGACAGTTTTGCTTCAGGAACAAGAGAGCCGCAGACGATGGGGCCATGGTTTTCCACAGACGACGGGGAGCCGGCCACCGGCTATGCCGATTGAAACGATTATATTCCACCACTTTGCTCAAGCCGCTGAAAAGCCGCGAGAAATCGGCGTTTTTCTTTATAAATTCACTTTACACCTACACGCGGCTGTCGCATCCATTTGCCAGACATGTCTTTGGGTATATGTGAAAAGGAGAGCCATGATGGCCAAACAGAAAGTCGCAATGCTGACCGCGGGTGGCCTTGCGCCCTGTCTCTCTTCGGCCGTGGGCGGCCTGATCGAGCGTTATAGCGACATTGCGCCTGATATCGACATCGTGGCCTATCGCTCCGGTTATCAGGGCGTACTTCTGGGTGACCGTATCGAGATCACCAGGGATATGCGGGAAAAGGCGCATCTGCTGCACCGTTACGGCGGCTCGCCGATCGGCAACAGCCGCGTCAAGCTCACCAATGCCGCCGATTGCGCCAAGCGCGGTCTGGTCAAGGAAGGCGACAATCCGCTTCGCGTCGCAGCTGACCGGCTGGCGGCTGACGGCATCACCATTCTCCACACTATCGGCGGTGACGACACCAACACGACGGCTGCGGACCTTGCCGCCTATCTCGGCGCCAACGGCTACAATCTCACCGTTGTCGGCCTGCCGAAGACGGTGGATAACGACGTTGTGCCGATCAAGCAATCGCTCGGCGCCTGGACGGCCGCCGAAGTCGGCGCGTCCTTTTTCGACAATGTCAGCAACGAGCAGAGCGCAGCGCCGAAAACCTTCGTCATCCACGAAGTCATGGGCCGCCATTGCGGCTGGCTGACGGCCGCCACCGCCCGCGCCTATATCCAGAAGACCAGCGGCAACGACTATGTCGAAGGCCTGATGATGAACACGCAGATGAAGAACATCGACGGCATCTACCTGCCGGAAATGGCCTTCGACATCGAGGCGGAAGCCGAGCGCCTGAAGGAAATCATGGACAGGAACGGTTATGTCACGCTGTTCGTTTCCGAAGGTGCCGGCCTCGATTCCATCGTCGCCGAACGCGAAGCCTCCGGTGAAGCCGTCAAGCGCGACGCTTTCGGCCATGTGAAGATCGACACCATCAATGTCGGCGGCTGGTTCCAGAAGCAGTTCGCCAGCCTCATCGGTGCGGAACGCTCCATGGTGCAGAAATCTGGCTATTTCGCCCGCTCCGCCGCCGCCAATGGCGACGACCTGCGCCTCATTCAGGGCATGGTCGATCTCGCCGTCGAAAGCGCGCTCAACAAGGTCTCCGGCGTCACCGGCCATGACGAAGACCAGAATGGCAAATTGCGGACCATCGAGTTTCCGCGTATCAAGGGCGGAAAGCATTTCGACCTCTCTGCAAAATGGTTTACCGAAGTGATGGAACACGTCGGTCAGCCGTTCACAGCGGCCTGATTTTACGATAGGCTAAAATAATACGGCGACAGGGAGGGCAAGGAGGAAGAGAATGTCTGGACAGGCCTGGCTGATTTTTTGTGCAGCATGTGCCGTTGTGTTCGCACTCCCCTCTCCCCTTGTATTCTCTGTCGCCTCCTATGCCGCCATTCGCGGCAAAAAGACGGTCTTCGCCTCCGTCATCGGCGGTGCGCTCGGCATCGTCACAGCCATGACGATTTCCGCCATTCCGGTGGCCGGGCTCGCCTGGCTGCCGCAATCCTTCGTGGAAATCGTGCAATGGGCCGGCATCGGCTGGCTGATGCTGTTCCTCCTGTGGACCTTCGCCACGCCTGCCGCCCAGGCGGCCAATGCCGATAATGACAATCTGCCGGGCAAATCCTGGAGCGGCATTTTCCGCGATTGTTACGCCATTGCCGCCCTGCGCCCGCGCTACTTCGCTTTCTTTCTGGCGTTGCTGCCGCAATTCGTGTCCACCTCCGGCAATGCAATTGAAACGCTCGCCATGGCGCAGGCCGCCATCCTGCTTCTGGCGCTGGTGATTCTGACCGCGCAGGCGCTGTTTGCCGGGCCTACTCTGGCGATGGTGCGCCGCATGTCAGGCGATAAAAAAATCCGGCCGAAATACCGCACCCACTTCATTTCCGGCCGCGCCGTCAGCGCCGGATACAGGCGCATCGCGGCCTGAAAAATCGCCCGAAAGCCGGGAAGAAACGTCCCGGCTTGCCGCTATCCTTACAATAGGTTAATGAAGGCTCGACGGGACACTGCCTGCTTCGCTCGACGCGGGGGTATCGAAAGACAGGCATAACGAAGGCGGCAACATGCGAAATTCGGGAAAATTCCGCGGAAGAAGTGCACTTCTTCTGTCTTCCACCGTGGGTCTGGCACTGGCATTGAGCGCATGCACCAGCGTCGAATATACCGCCAAGGAAGGGCCGAACGGCCCGAAGATCGCAACAGTCAATCCCGCGACCACTCCTGCGCAGACATCGGCGCAGCCGGCAACGGCCGAAGCAGCAGCGGGCGCGACCCCGGCAGCAGCAACGGTGCAGACCGCCGAAACCGCAACCCCTTCCCAGCCTGCAGCACTTCCCACCGCCGTCGCCGTCAAGGGCGGACGCGTGGCGCTGCCGCCGGCTTCTGAAATTGCTGCAGCCGCAGCCATCGCCGCCCAGATGCAACCGCAGCAGAACGAAGTCGCCCAAGCGAGTGTGACGACATCTGCGCCGACCACAGCCACGGCACTCGCACCGACAAGCGCCACTCCGGCGGCCGTAGCCATCGAAACGGCTGACGTGGCGGCCAAGCCGGCTGCCCACAATGCCGCTGCCGATCTGCCGCAGGTGGTTGCCGTCAAGGGCAGCTTCCCGCCCGCACCGCCGCCGCCCGGTTCGCCCTCCATCGGCACCGAGCTGACTGCGGAACGCAAAGTCATTCCGCTGCCGAAGCCGGACAGCACGGTTCTGGCCTATGCCGCCGGCCCGACCAATGCTGCGCTGGCCGCCATCCGCCAGAACGAATCGATGACGACGCCGCTCAATTCGGCCCCGGCCGGACGCGAAAAGCTGAGCGGCCTTATTACCAAATACGCCACCATGTATGATGTGCCGGAAGATCTGGTTCACCGCGTGGTGCGGCGCGAAAGCATGTATAATCCCGGTGCCTATAGCAGCGGCAATTTCGGCCTGATGCAGATCCGGCACGCCACGGCACGCTCCATGGGCTTCGATGGCCCCGCCTCCGGCCTGTTCGATGCCGAAACCAACCTCAAATACGCCGTCAAATATCTGCGCGGCGCATGGGTTGTGGCAGGCAACGACCGCGACAACGCAGTCCGGCTTTACGCGCGCGGTTATTATTACGACGCCAAGCGCAAGGGCATGCTGCACGTTCTGCGCAAGTGATGGCCTCCGGCTCTGTTATGCGAATGCAACCGCGCGGCTTTTCTTAAGCCGCCGGGTGTTTTCATTTCGTCATCCTGATTGGGCGGCGCGGGCTGGTTTTCCACCGACACCCCTATTCCCCGCCTTTGCCCACAGCCCCTGTCATCAAATTGTAGTGTCACGGCTGTAGACGCCTCTCAATCGACTGAGAGGTGAACAAATGACGAGTGCGGCACCCAAGACCGGCTTCAGCAAGAACACGAAACTGAAGTCCGCATTGCTCCAGCACAAGGCACTCTCCAAAAGCGGTCTGTCCGAGCGCTTCTTCGGCGTCCTCTTTTCCGGCCTCGTCTATCCGCAGATATGGGAAGACCCGGAAATCGACATGGAAGCGATGGAGCTTGGCGAAGGTCATCGCATCGTCACCATCGGCTCGGGCGGCTGCAACATGCTGGCCTATCTCTCCCGCAATCCGGCCAGCATCGATGTCGTGGACCTCAACCCGCACCACATCGCGCTGAACAAGCTGAAGCTCGCCGCCTTCCGCCATCTGCCCGCCCATCAGGACGTGGTGCGCCACTTCGGCCGCGCCAATACGCGCAGCAACAGCCACGGTTACGACCGCTTCATCGCCGAGCATCTCGACGCCACGACCAAGGCTTACTGGTCGAAGCGCACCCTTTCCGGCCGCCGCCGCATCTCTGTCTTCGACAGGAACATCTATCGCACCGGCCTGCTCGGCCGCTTCATCGGCGCCGGCCATCTCATGGCCCGGCTGCACGGCGTGAAACTCACCGAAATGGCCAAGACCCGGACGCTGGACGAACAGCGCCAGTTTTTCGACAGCAAGGTGGCGCCGCTGTTCGACAAGCCGGTCGTGCGCTGGCTGACGAAGCGCAAAAGCTCGCTGTTCGGCCTCGGCATTCCGCCTCGGCAATATGACGAGCTGGCCAGCCTTTCCGCCAATGGCACGGTTGCATCCGTGCTGAAGGAGCGGCTGGAAAAGCTCGCCTGCAACTTCCCGCTCAGCGACAATTATTTCGCCTGGCAGGCCTTTGCGCGCCGTTATCCCGAACCGCATGAGGGCGCGCTGCCCGCCTATCTCAAGCCGGAATATTACGAGACGATCCGCAACAACACCGCCCGCGTCGCGGTGCACCACGCCACCTATACCGAACTTCTCTCCAGAAAGCCGGCAAGCGCCGTCGACCGCTATATCCTCCTCGATGCGCAGGACTGGATGACGGACACGCAGCTCAACGAATTGTGGTCGCAGATCAGCCGCACCGCCGCATCGGGCGCGCGCGTCATCTTCCGCACAGCGGCCGAAAAGAGCGTCATCGAAGGCCGGCTTTCGCCTGACATCCGCAACCAGTGGGTCTATCTCGAAGAGCGCTCCAATGAGCTCAACGCCATGGACCGCTCAGCCATCTACGGCGGTTTCCATATCTACCAGAGGGCTATGGCATGAAAACCATCGGCGAGAATGTGGGCCTTGCAGACAGCGCGCATGCGAGCCTGATGGACCGCATGTATCGCCACCAGCGGCATATCTACGATATCACCCGCAAATATTACCTTCTCGGCCGTGACAGGACCATTTCCGGCCTCGATGTGCCGAAGGGCGGCACGCTGTTGGAAGTCGGCTGCGGCACCGGCCGCAACCTACTGCTGGCCAGCCGCAAGTTTCCGCAGGCGAGACTGTTCGGCCTCGACATTTCGGCCGAAATGCTGCTGACCGCAGCCGAGAATTTCGCCGGCAAGGCGGAACGCCCCATTCTGCGCGTGGCCGACGCCACTGCTTTTCGCGCCTCCGAATTCGGCCAGCCCGACGGCTTCGACCGCGTCATGATCCCCTATGCGCTGTCGATGATACCGGACTGGGAAAAGGCGATCGAACAGGCGCTCACGGCGCTGAAACCCGGTGGCTCGCTGCATATCGTCGATTTCGGCCAGCAGGAACAATTGCCGAAGTGGTTCCGCACCCTTCTGCAGGCCTGGCTCAGCCGTTTCCACGTCACGCCCCGCGCCAATCTTCGCTATGTTCTGGCCAATATGGCCGGCCGTTTCGACGGTAATCTCGAATTCGAGGAAATCGCCCGGGGTTATGCCTGGCGGGCTGTCATCACGCTTCCGGTTGCCGAAGCGCAGCAGCCGAAAATCCACCGCATCTTGGCCGACGCCTGATTCCCGGCGGATTGCGAAACCCGCCTGCGCGCATGCGACGTTGCCTTCAAGGCTCCGCCCGGCGAGGTTTCAGCAGTAAAAATCGCAAATCGCTTCAAATCCAGCGGCTTGCGAGATGCAAAAAAGCACCTTGCCCCTTGCCATAACCGCTTGTTTACCATGTTATGCGTAAATCGGGAGATACGGCGCGCCGTTTTGCGGCTGCGGGATGGGCAACACTTTCATCAGGGTTTCAATGCGGCTGCGTTTATCGGCACTATTGTCGGCTTTGCTGTTGATCGGCGGCTGCACCTCCACCAGCTATGACCTGCTGGAAACCGCATCCGTTTCCAGGCCGAAATTTTCCGATACCGATCCGCAGGATTTCGGCACGAACAACCCGCACCGCCATGAGGTGCACGGCATCGACGTGTCCAAATGGAATGGCGATGTCGACTGGCCGACCGTTCGCAAATCAGGCGTGTCCTTCGTCTTCATCAAGGCGACGGAGGGATCGGACCGCATCGATCCGAAATTCGGCGACCATTGGCGCAGCGCGGCGGCGGCAGATGTTCTGCACGCGCCCTACCACTTCTATTATTTCTGTTCGACAGCAGACGCCCAGGCCGACTGGTTCATTCGCAACGTGCCGAAGGAAGCCGTCACCCTGCCCCCGGTTCTCGACGTGGAATGGAACCCGGCCTCGCCCACCTGCAAGACGCGCCCGGCGCCCGGCATCGTTCGCGCCGAGATGCAGCGTTTCCTCGACCGCATCGAAGCCCACTATGGCAAGCGTCCGATCATCTATACCTCGGTGGACTTCCACCGCGACAACCTCGTCGGTCAGTTCAAGGATTACCATTTCTGGGTCCGCTCCGTCGCCGCCCATCCGGCCAAGATTTACGAAGATCGCAAATGGGCCTTCTGGCAATATACTGCAACCGGCGTCGTGCCCGGCGTGAACGGTCCGACCGACATCAATGTCTTTGCCGGCACGGAGAAAAACTGGCGGAAATGGATTGCTTCCGCCAAATAACACGGCCAAGAAGCAACACTTTTGAAAAATCGGCGTTGTTCTGCAGCGTCAGATCATTCGGTCCGTTTTTTTGTCGCAAACATATGGGTAAAGCGGGCTAACAACCTATCGAGGAAATTCCCATGCCCACGTTCCGGTCGCGCAGCATCGTTTTTGCCGCCGCTTTGTCGCTTCTTTCCACCGGCTCCGCCCTCGCCACACCGCCAGTGGCCGCGCCCGATGATCCCAAGCAGGTTGCCTGCGGCGGCGATCTCGGTGCATTCCTCGAAGGCGTGAAAGCCGATGCGCTTGCCAAGGGCATTCCGGCCGACGCGATCCAGAAGGCGCTTGCCGGCGCGCAGATCGACCCGAAGGTGCTCTCGCGTGACCGTGCACAGGGCGTCTTCCGCCAGACCTTCCTGGAATTTTCCCAGCGCACCGTCAGCCAGGCCCGTCTGGATATCGGCCGCAAGAAACTTCAGGAACTCTCCTCCACCTTCGCCCGCGCCGAAAACGAATTCGGTGTACCGGCCGGCGTCATCGCTGCCTTCTGGGCCATGGAGACGGATTTCGGCGCCGTTCAGGGCGATTTCAACACCCGCAACGCGCTGGTGACCCTCTCGCATGATTGCCGCCGCCCGGAACTCTTCCGCCCGCAGCTTCTGGCGCTGATCGAAATGGTCCAGCACGGCGATCTCGATCCCGCCGCCAATACCGGCGCATGGGCCGGTGAAATCGGCCAGGTGCAGATGCTGCCCAAGGACATCATCGCCTTCGGTGTCGACGGCGATGGCGACGGCCACATCAACGTCAAGAGCAGCGCCCCGGATGCGATCCTGACGGCTGCGAAATTCATCCAGCATCTCGGCTTCAAGAAGGGCGAACCCTGGATTCAGGAAGTCTCGCTGCCGGAAAACCTGCCCTGGGAAAAATCCGGCCTCGGCGGTCCGCTGACCGCGGGTGACTGGTTCGCACTGGGCGTGACCCCGCGCGACGGTAACAGAAACTTCGCCACCCTGCCCGCTGCCCTCATCATGCCGCAGGGACGCAAGGGACCGACCTTCATCACCTATCCGAACTTCAACATCTATCTGGAATGGAACCAGTCGTTCATCTACACGACCTCGGCCGCCTATTTCGCCACCCGCCTCATGGGCTCTCCCGTCTACAACAAGGGCAACCCGGAGCCCGGTTTCGACGATGCGACCATGAAGGAGCTTCAGACCAAGCTTGAAGCGCGCGGACACAATGTCGGCAAGGTGGATGGCATTCTCGGTTCCGGCACCCGCGTCGCCATCCAGAAGGAACAGCAGCGTCTCGGACTGCCCGCCGATGGCTGGCCTTCGACCGCACTTCTGCAGGCGCTTTAAGCAATCTTAACGGCGCCTTCCGGCCCTTAATCTGTCGGACGGAATCAAGGCATAAAGTGTTAATCTCGACCTGATGACTGGGGATAACACCCCGGTCATTTACTTTTTTTAAACATATGAAGCACTGCGTGATAAGAAAATAATCTTTTATTATCAGATAACTACAGAAATTTCTTTTTTATGTCGTCTGGAGACGTGCTGCACTGCATCACAAAAACCGCTTTTCAACCGCCACAAAACGGTCATATTATCGAACCTGTCAACAAGAGGAGGCACCCATGGGACTTACAAAATCTCTCAATGCCTTGGCAGTCGGTTTGGCGTTTTTGTTCGTAGCGATGATGCTTTTCATCTGACGAGACGTGAAGACCAAACGCAGATAAGAACCGTAGATGACACGAGTTTAAAAAGCGCAGGCCCTGAGGGACCTGCGCTTTTTTCATGTCGGTAATCCGCTGTGTAAAATCAGGCTGCGCTGCGGCGCAGACGCTCCAGCCCGAGATTTTCAAGCACCGCATCGACCAGCGGCGCGCGGTTCATGGTGTAGAGATGGAACTCATTGACGCCACGCCGCTGCAGATCGGCGATCTGCTCGGCGGCAACCTCCGCGGCCACGCGGGCACGACCTTCCAGATCGTCGTCATAACCTTCGAAACGCTCATCCAGAAAACCGGGAATGCTGGTGCCGCAGCGACCGGCGAAACGCTTGAGCTGGGTGAGGTTCTGGATCGGCATGATGCCCGGAACCACCGGAATGGTGATGCCTGCCGCCGTCACCCGCTCCATATAGCGCTCGAACACGTCATTATCGAAGAAGAACTGCGTCAGGGCCCGCGTCGCGCCATTATCAGCCTTGCGCTTCAGCATATCGATATCGACCGCTTCGCTTGCGCTTTCCGGGTGCTTTTCCGGATAGGCCGACACGGAAATCTCGAAATCGGCAATTTCACGCAGCCCCTTCACCAGAGCGGCGGCGTTCTCATACCCTTCGGGATGCGGTTTATAGGCTGTGCCGATGCCAGTGGAGGGATCGCCGCGCAGCGCCACGAAATGACGAACGCCGGCATTACGAAACTCTTCAATGACCTGATGCACGTCCTCACGGCTGGCATCCACGCAGGTCAGATGCGCGGCGGTCGCCAGATGACTGTCGCCGATCATGCGGCGCACCGCATCCAGCGTCGGCGCCTTGGTGGAACCGCCGGCGCCATAGGTGACGGACACGAAATCCGGGTTCCATTTCTTCAGCTCGGCAACCGTTTCCCAGAGCTGGGTTTCCATCTCGGGATTCTTGGGCGGGAAAAACTCGAAAGACAACCGGATATCGCCATCACGGCGCGCGGTTTCCGACCTCAACATATCATGCCCTCCCGGCAGCAAATAAAACGGCCTCTTGCACCACATCGTCTGCCATCAGCAGCCGCTGGTCTCGGGCAACCCATATCGTCACGTCCAGCGCTTCGTCGGACGCTTTTTCAGAATGAAGATCGACGGCGCGCTCCAGAGAGAGCCCGGCCTTCTTCAGCCACTCTTCCATCAGCGGATGCGAGAAGCCCAGCCGCACATGCGCATGCTCGTCACGCAGATATTCGAAGGAATGCGGCGCAAGATCGATAACGATCAGCCGCCCGCCGGGGCGCAGCATGCGCGCGGCTTCGGAAAGCGCAATCTCCGGCTGGTCGAGGAAATGCAGAACCTGATGGATGACGATCAGATCGAAATCGTGCCCTTCAAGCGGCAGGTTGAGAATATCGCCATGGCGCACGGACGCGTTGACCACGCCCGCCTTGTCGAGATTGGCGCGCGCCACCGAGAGCATGTCACGGCTGGCATCAACGCCGATCGCCCGGCGATAGATGCCGCTCAGAAGCTGCAGGATGCGGCCGGTGCCGGTGCCGAGGTCGAGAAGAGAATCGATGGGCGTCGTGCCCACCAGCTTCAGGAGCGCACCTTCCACGGCCTCGTCGCTGACATGCAGGCGGCGCAACTCGTCCCAGGCGGAGGCGTTGCGGCTGAAATAATCCTGCGCCCGCTCCGCCCGCACCCGCTTGACGGTGGCAAGCCGCTCGCTGTCGCGCTGGAGAACGGCGTCGGAGGGCGATGCGGCGCCAAGCAGCTGCCGGACAACAATGGCGGGCTCACCATCCTGCCGCAAACGGAAATAGGCCCATGCGCCTTCCTGATAACGCTCGATCAGCCCCTCTTCCGTCAAAAGCTTGAGGTGACGGGAAATGCGCGGCTGCGACTGGCCGAGAATTTCGGTAAGATCGGTGACCGTCAGATCGCCGGCCGCCAAAAGCGCCAGCAAGCGAAAGCGCGTCGGCTCACCCGCCGCCTTCAGAAGATCCACCAATTTGTCCAGACCGAACGCCACTCTGCCGCGCCTCGCAAGCTAATCAAGATATAAAGATATCTTTATGTCGATGTGGCGTTCGATGCAAGCGCAAAGTGTCGTTGGACATGATCGTGTCCACTTATTACACGGAAAAAGGCCCGCTTTGCGGCGGGCCTTTCTGAAGGGATCCGGAAAAGGATCAGCGCGTCAGGCGCTTGTAGCTCACCCGGCCGGGCTTGATGCTTTCCGGGCCGAGGCGGCGGACCTTGTCCTTTTCGTAGTCTTCGAAGTTGCCTTCGAACCATTCCACATGGCTGTCACCCTCGAAAGCGAGAATGTGGGTGGCCAGGCGGTCGAGGAACATGCGGTCGTGGCTGATGATAACGGCGCAACCGGCAAAGGCTTCCAGCGCTTCTTCGAGCGCGGCGAGCGTTTCCGTATCAAGGTCGTTGGTCGGTTCGTCGAGCAGCAGCACGTTACCGCCGGCCTTCAGCATCTTGGCAAGGTGCACGCGGTTACGCTGACCGCCCGAGAGATTGCCGACCTTCTGCTGCTGATCGCCGCCCTTGAAGTTGAAAGCGCCGCAATAGGCGCGCGAGTTCACTTCGAACTTGCCGAGCTTGATGATGTCGTTGCCGCCAGAGATTTCCTCCCAGACGGTCTTGTCACCCGCCAGCGTATCGCGGCTCTGGTCGACATAACCGAGTTGAACCGTCTCACCGACAGTCACCGAACCGCTATCCGGCTTTTCCTGACCGGTGATCATCTTGAACAGCGTGGACTTACCCGCACCGTTCGGACCGATGACGCCGACGATGCCGCCGGGCGGCAGCTTGAAGGACAGGTTTTCGATCAGCACGCGGTCGCCATAGGACTTCGTCAGATTGTCGGCTTCGATGACGACGCGGCCAAGACGCTCGGCAACCGGAATGACGATCTGCGCATCGCCGGGACGGCGGTTTTCCGCTGCTTCCACCAGCTCGTCATAGGCCTTGATACGCGCCTTGGATTTCGTCTGGCGTGCCTTCGGGCTGGAGGCGATCCACTCGCTTTCGCGGCTGATGGCCTTCTGGCGCGATGCGTCTTCACGGGCTTCCTGCTGCATGCGCTTGGCTTTCGCCTGCAGGTAAGCGGAATAGTTGCCTTCGTAAGGAATGCCGCGGCCACGGTCGAGTTCGAGAATCCAGCCCGTGACGTTGTCGAGGAAGTAGCGGTCGTGGGTGATCATCATCACGGCGCCGGGATAATCGCGCAGGTGCTTTTCAAGCCACGCAATGGTTTCCGCGTCGAGGTGGTTGGTCGGTTCGTCGAGCAGCAGCAGGTCCGGCTGCGACAGCAGCAGACGGCAGAGCGCCACGCGGCGGCGTTCACCACCCGAGAGACCGGTCACGGCCGAGTCGCCGGGCGGGCAACGCAGCGCGTCCATGGCCATTTCGACCTGGTTTTCCAGATCCCACAGGTTCTGGCTGTCGATGATGTCCTGAAGCTTCGCGCCTTCATCCGCCGTTTCGTCGGAATAGTTCATCATCAATTCGTTGTAGCGGTCGACGATGGCCGTCTTGCTCGCCACGCCTTCCATGACGTTTTCCATCACGGTCTTGTTTTCGTCGAGCTTCGGCTCCTGCTCGAGATAACCGAGCGTCGCGCCTTCGGCCAGCCAGGCCTCGCCGGTATATTCCTTGTCGAGGCCGGCCATGATTTTCAGAACAGTCGACTTACCGGCGCCGTTCGGGCCGAGGATACCGATCTTGGCGTCGGGGTAGAAGGAGAGATGCACATTCTCCAGAACCTTCTTCGCACCGTAGGCCTTGTTCAGCCCGGCCATGTGATAGATGAATTGACGTGCCATTGTAGCGAATGCTCCACATCGGATTTTTAAGAGTACGTATCGGGAAATTTGCCGCTATGTAGGGTAAATAGGACCTTGGGGCAACCTCTGGCACGATTATGACCCCATGATTATGACAAGGGATGTTATGGCAGGGACAGCCGCGATCATGAATGAAACGACCGACGACTTGGCCTTCAGCCGTATTGAGAGGCTGGAAGCCCCCTCCGGCGCATCCATCGCCTTTCGCCACCAGCCCTCCGCTCTTGCCCCTGCGCGCGGCGTGCTGATGATCTGCCACGGGCTGGTTGACCACGCGGGCCGTTATCGCCGGCTTGCGGATGTGATGTCGAAGCAGGGTTTCGAAGTCTATGCCCACGACCATCGCGGCCATGGCCGCACGAGAGCGGCGGATGCGCCTCTCGGCCGTTTTGGCTGGAAGGACGGTGCGGAAAAGGTCGTTGCCGATGTCATGGCGATGCGCCGGATGGTCGGCGAAAGGCATCCCGGCCTGGCCACGATCCTGTTTGGCCATTCCATGGGCGGCCTCGTGGCGCTGAACACCGCCGTCAGCCATCCGGATGCCTTCGATGGCCTCTCCATCTGGAATTCCAATCTCAATCCCGGTTTCATGGGCCGTGTCGCGCAGGTTCTGCTGCGGCTGGAAAAAATGCTGAAAGGCTCGGATGTGCCGAGCGCCATTCTGCCGAAGGCAACCTTCCGCGTGTGGAATGCCCGAATGCCGGAAAGGCGCACCCATGCCGACTGGCTGAGCCACGACAGGGCGGCGGTGGACGCCTATGTGGAAGACCCGCTCTGCCAGTTCGAGGCGAGCGTTTCCCTGTGGCAGGATGTCTTCGAACTCTCCTATCGCGCACCGAAACTCATCGAGCGCCTGCCCAAGAATTTGCCGCTTCTCCTCGTCAGCGGCGATCAGGACAAAGCCACCAATGACGGCAAAGAGATCGTCTGGCTGGCGGAGCGTTTCCGCGAGGCAGGTTTCAGCCATGTCGAGCACACGATCTACAAGGGCATGCGGCACGAGACGCTCAACGAAATCGGCTGGCAGCCCGTCGCGGCGGATTTCGCCGCCTGGTGCGGCCGCGTCGTCGGCGATTGAGGGGCCTTTGCCGAAACGGAATAAGTCCATGAGATAAAATCACATGCGACGCGGCAAGCAGCGGTCTATAAACCGGCAGACACAAAATACCGGGGGACCGATGATCGACATGCCAAACAGGAAACCGCCGCTATCAGGCATTCGCGTCATCGAGCTGGCGCGTGTTCTGGCCGGTCCCTGGGCAGGGCAGATGCTGGCCGATATGGGTGCCGACGTCATCAAGGTCGAAAACCCCGAGGGCGGCGACGATACCCGCGCATGGGGACCGCCTTTCGTCGAAAGCGACGATGGGGAAAACCTCTCCGCCGCCTATTACCACGCCACCAATCGCGGCAAACGCTCCATCGTCGCCGATCTGAAGACACCGGAAGGCTGTGAGCTGGTGCGCCGGCTGGTGCGCACCGCCGATGTCGTCATCGAAAATTTCAAGCGCGGCGGGCTTGCCAAATATGGCCTCGATTACGAGAGCCTGAAGGCGCTCAACTCGAAGCTGATCTATTGCTCCATCACGGGCTTCGGCCAGACCGGGCCTTATGCCGATCTCGCCGGATACGACTATATCGTTCAGGGCATGTCCGGCTTCATGTCGATAACGGGCGAAGCGGACGGCCAGCCGATGAAGGCGGGCGTAGCGGTTGCCGATATTTTCACCGGCATCTATTCCGTGTCGGCCATTCAGGCGGCGTTGATCCACGCCATCCGCACCGGCGAAGGCCAGCATATCGACATGGCGCTTCTCGATGTGCAATCGGCAGTGCTCGCCAACCAGAACATGAATTACCTGATTTCCGGCAAGCCTCCCGTTCGGCTCGGCAACGCCCATCCGAATATTTCCCCCTATGAGGTGGTGCCGACGGCCGACGGTTTCCTCATCCTCGCGGTCGGCAATGACGGCCAGTTCCGCCGCCTCTGCGCCATTCTCGGCATCGGCGCGATTGCCGATGACGAACGTTATGCGACGAACAAGGCCCGCGTGGCCCACAAAGCGGAAGTCCGGCAGATCGTTTCCACCGAAACGCTGAAATGGCAGAAGCGCGATCTTCTGACCGCCTGCGAAAAGAACGCCGTTCCGGCCGGGCCGATCAATTCCATCGAGGAAATGTTCGCCGATCCGCAGGTGAAGGCGCGCGGCCTCCGCGTTGATCTGGAGGCGGAAGACGGCACCGTCATCCCTGGTGTCCGCACACCCATTATCATGTCGCAAACGCCGCTGCGCTATGAACGCCCGAGCCCCAAGCTCGGCGAACATCAGGCGCAGGTGCTGGCCGAACTGGAAAACATCGAAAGGACCACGACGCCATGAAAAGAACAGGCGGGCAATTGATCGTCGACGCGCTGAAGGCCAATGGCGTCTCCCGCGTTTCCTGCGTTCCGGGCGAAAGCTATCTCGCCGTGCTGGATGCGCTTTATGAAAGCGGCATCGAAACCGTGGTCTGCCGCCAGGAAGGCGGCGCCGCCATGATGGCCGACACCTGGGGTCGGCTGACCGGCGAACCCGGCATCTGCATGGTAACTCGCGGACCGGGCGCCACCAACGCCTCGGCGGGCCTGCATATCGCAAGGCAGGATTCCATTCCGATGATCCTCTTCATCGGCCAGGTGCAGCGCGAAGCGCGTGAGCGCGAGGCGTTTCAGGAAGTGGAATATCGCCGCGCCTTCACCGAATTCGCCAAATGGGTGGGCGAGATCGACGATGCCCGCCGCATTCCCGAATTCGTCACCCGCGCCTTTGCCGTCGCCACCTCCGGCCGCCCCGGCCCGGTGGTGCTGACGCTGCCCGAAGACATGCTGGTGGAAGAGGTCGAAGCGCCCAAGGCAAAACCCTATACCCCTGTCGAAGCGCATCCCGGCCCGTCACAGATGGCCGCCTTCGCAAAAATGCTGGGCGAGGCGAAGCGCCCGGTCTTCATCATCGGCGGCACGCGCTGGTCCGAGGAAAGCGTCGCAGGCTTCAAGGCTTTTGCGGAAAACAACAAGCTGCCTGTCGGCTGTTCCTTCCGCCGCCAGATGCTGTTCGATCACCTCAGCCCCTCCTATGCGGGCGATGTCGGCATCGGCATCAACCCGGCGCTGGCCAAGGAGATCAAGGAGGCCGATCTCGTGGTGCTGCTCGGTGGCCGCCTCTCCGAAATGCCGTCTTCCGGCTATACGCTGCTGGACATCCCCTACCCGTCGCAGAAACTCGTCCATATTTATCCGGAAGCCGAAGAGCTTGGCCGCGTCTATCGACCGGATCTGGCGATCTGCGCTGCACCGGATGACTTCGTTGCCGCCCTCTCCTCGCTTACGCTTTCCGCAAATGTATGGGCGGATCGCACTGCCGCCATGCATGCGGCCTATCTCACCTGGTCCACCCCGCCGAAGACCGGCCCCGGCGCTGTGCAGATGGGTCCGATTATGGACTGGATCGAGGCCAATGTGCCCGAGGATGCGATCTTCACCAATGGCGCGGGCAACTATGCCACCTGGGTCCATCGCTTCCACCGCTTCCGTCGCTACAATACGCAATCGGCCCCGACATCAGGCTCGATGGGTTACGGCCTGCCGGCGGCGGTCGCGGCCAAGCATCTGTTCCCGGAACGCGAGGTGGTCTGCTTTGCCGGTGACGGCTGTTTCATGATGCATGGGCAGGAATTCATCACCGCCGTGCGGTACGGCCTGCCGATCATCACCGTACTGGTCAATAACGGCACCTACGGCACGATCCGCATGCATCAGGAGCGGGAATATCCCGGCCGTGTCAGCGGCACCGACCTCGTCAATCCGGATTTCAACGCCTTTGCCAAAGCCTATGGCGGCCACGGCGAAACGGTGGAAAGAACGCAAGACTTCGCCGCCGCCTTCGAACGGGCGCGGGCCAGCGGCAAGCCGGCCATCATCGAGGTAAAGCTGGATGCGGAAGCGATCACGCCAACGCGTACCCTGACGCAGATCAGGACCGGAAGCTGATATGACGCATGGACACGGCTCCGGCATGGTGTAAATCCTGACGCTCGCACGACGTCATCCTCTGGCCTGTCCCGAGGATCCAATCACGTATCGTAAAGTTCATCGGTTGCAGATGCTCGGGACAGGCCCGAGCATGACGAAGGAGGGGTCTCACACTTCTTTCAGCAGCCCTTTGGATCAGGAAACGACATGCCGGATGCAGCCCCTCCCGTCATCACCCCGCGCGGCGCAAAGATCGAGCCCTCGGCCGGCGCGCCTTTCGAGGCCGTGCGCGTGGCCCGCGATGTCCTGCACACTTCCCGCACGGCGGCGCTTGCAACCCTCGATCCCGTCAGCGGCTATCCCTATACGACCGCCACCAATATCGGCATCGAGCCGGACGGCACGCCCTTCTTCTTCGCGGCCGGGCTGACGCTGCATGCCCGCAACATGGAGACAGACGCGCGCATCTCGCTGACGCTCGCCCCCTTCGGCAAGGGTGACGCGCTGACGCTGCCGCGGCTGACGCTGGTGGGCACGGCGGAACAAATCGGTCCGGATGAAGTGCCGCTCGCCATCGCGCGCTACATTGCCCGCTACCCCAAAGCGAAACTTTATCTCTCCCTTCCCGACACGCGGCTTTACCGGCTGCGGACGGAAGGTGTGCAGATCAATGGCGGCCCGGCCCGCAATGCCAGCAACATCACCCCGGCCGATCTGCGCACCGATCTGTCAGGCGCAGACGAACTGATGGCGGCGGCGGAAAGCGAAGCCATCCGCCTCAACGCCATCAAGGGCGAAGCGGCCCGGCTCGCCGTTCTGGCCGGCGCAAAGACTGGCCGCTGGACGATAACCTCCATCGACCCGGATGGCATCGATCTCGCATCGGCGAGCGATCTGGCCAGGCTGTGGTTTGCGGAGCGGGTGACGACGTTGAAGCAATTTGGGAAGGCGCTTGCTTAGCTTTTGAAGTGACGTGCCCAAGCGATTCACAAACCTGGGACAATCCCCTCTCCTCCGTCATGCTCGGGCCTGTCCCGAGCATCTGCTGCCTATCAATTTGCGATAGGTGATTGGATCCTCGGGAGAAGCCCGAGGATGACGAAACGAACGTTTCGAATTTCCCATCAAAAAAGGCCGGGCCGCTTTCCGCGACCCGGCCTCTTCTTAAAAACTCAGACGGATGCTCAGAGAGCAGCGGTCACGATGAACTCAACCTTGTAATCCGGCGTTGCCAATGGTGCGCCGCTGGTGGCGCGGGCCGGCGGGTTTGCCGGGTCGATCCAGCCTTCCCAGACGGCGTTCATTTCGCCGAAGGTGGACATGTCGGAGAGATAGATGATCGTCTGCAGGATCTTCGACTTGTCCGAACCGGCAGCGGCCAGCAGGCGGTCGACTTCAGCGAGAGCGGACTTGCTCTGCTCCGTAACGCTCGTGCCTTCGCCAACCTGGCCGGCCAGATAAACGGTGTTGCCGTGAACGACGGCGCCGCTCATGCGCTTGCCCGGCTCGATACGCTTGATGGTCATGGAAAACTCCTGTTGATTGGCATTTAAAATAGAACGATGCGCGGAAAATCAGCCGCGCAGGTGATGGGTCTTTTCGTAAATCGCCGTCGAGCGCGCGCCGGAACGGCAATAGCCGAGCATCGGGCGCTGCAATTCGTCCAGTGCATCCACCATGCCGGTAACGGCATCGGCATCGACGCCATAACGGCCAACCGGCACATGCATGATGGTAAGGCCAAGCTGTTCGGCACGCTCGGCAATATCGGCGAAAAGCGGCTGGCCGTCTTCTTCGCCGTCAGGGCGGTGGCAGACGATCGACTTGAAGCCGAGCGCCTTGATCTCATCGAGATCGGCGACGCTGATCTGTCCCGTTACCGAATATTCGTCGTCTATGCGCCTGATATCCATGTCATGCCTCCGCTGAAACCGGCGTCCGCGCCGCTGGCTGTCACCCTTGAAATCCGCATCCGATGTAAGCGGTCAAACCCCGTGCGTCAATGATGGCGCACCGTCATTCGCTACAGTTCAGAGGATGGAAAAGCGCAGGCCGAAGGAACGGCTTTCGCCCGGCTGGAGAATATTGAACTCGCCGGCCGCCTCAAGCTCGCCGCGCCCCACCCAGCGATGCGATACCGGCTCGATGCCGAGCACATTGGCCGGCGCCTGCTGGTTGCGCCACATCTGCAGATAGGGCAGCGTTTCCGTGCGAAAACGCACGGTCAGCGTCTTCCCGCCGATGGCCGCAATCGGTCCGAGCGCGAGCGACGCCCACTCGTCATCACCGGCGGGAACGCAGAAAACGGTGCCCGGCTCTTCGCCGAAACGCCAGCTGTGGCCGCCGCCTTCCAACATCCCGCCTTCAAGCCGCACGGCATCGTCGAAGAGACGCGCGCCGATATTCATGTGATACATCAGGAACACCGGGATGGGCCGCTCGGACGTGTTGACGATCCGGTCATCGAGGCTGACTTCGCCGCTTTCTCCGTCGATACGCCATGTCCGTTCCAGAAGCGCAGTGCCGCCATCGGCAAGCTTCACGGGAACCTCGACGCGCGCCAATGCATTGGACTCGTGAACGTCGAACGCGATGATCGTCGCGGGATGGGAGGAAAAGGATCCATGCAGCGGATATCGACGCCCTTCGCCGTCGCCATGGATCGGCTCGGGATGGCGGATATGGTCGGGGCCGCAGGTGAACAGAAAGCCTTCCAGCGAGTGGTCGATGCGTGCATCGCCATCGTCGGGAATAGCGCGGCCGGGCGCGATGTCGATGCCATCGACGACGCAGGCGCCGATATCGAAAACGGAGGTTTCATCGAGGAAAATGCGTGGCGATCTGCCAGCCTGAAACGAACGCAAGATAACCTCCCTGTGACCCTAAAAACGCATGCTTCACGGAAACGCTACTAACCGTGACGGAAATTAAGATTGCATTAACCGCGAATTCACCTTTTTCACAATAGGGTCAAGATTGCGGTGTGTTTATCGGTGAACAAGCAAGGGATAGCAGAATCGTGAAACAGTTTCTTAACGCAGCTCTGGGTCTGACAGTCGCGCTGGCGGCAGCTATCGCCCCGCTACAGGCTGGCGCGCAGCAGCGTTATGGCGATCAGCAGACGATGCTGGTGACCCCGGACGGTCGCGTGCTCGACTTTATGCCGGAGCGCGGCGATATCGTCATCAGCCGCGATTCCATGGGACGCACGGTGTTTTACGACCAGTACGGCAATCTCCTCGCCACCGAAATGCCCTCCGGCTACCAGCAGCGGCAGCAGGCGCGCCAGCGCGACACCACCTATTATCCGCCTGCTCCCGGCGGCCAATATCGTGAGCCGCAACGCGACTACGGCTATCAGGACAATGGCAGCGTGCGCGATTACCGCGAATATCGCGGCGACGGTTCCGACGAGAATTTCTACACCGGCTCCGTTCCCGCACCCGGTGCGGTTGAAAGCGGCCCGCTCGGCCAGCCGATGCCGGGCGAAAGCACCACCGCCGCCGTTCCGCAGCCGGACCACCTGATCGAGCGTCATACACCGGTGACAACGCCGGTCAATCGCTCGCGCCAAGAAATCGTTGCGCTCCAGACATTCCTCGACCGTGAAGGCATCTCGCCCGGCGTTATCGACGGCAAGATGGGCGACAATGTCAACAAGGCGATTGCCGCCTGGCAGGACATGACCGGCGAAAAGCTCGACCCCAACAATTCCGATGACATTCTGGAGCGTCTGCGCGCTTCCGGCGGTATGCCGATCGTCGACTATACCATCACCGCCGCCGACGCCGCCGGTCCCTATGTCGCCTCCATCCCGGACGACTATGCCGAGAAGTCGCAGCTGCCTGCCCTCTCCTTCACCTCGACTTCGGAAGCGCTCGCCGAACGCTTCCACATGGATGAGAACTATCTGAAGGAACTCAACCCCGGCATCGATTTTTCCGTGCCCGGCACCATCATCAAGGTCGTCAATCCGGGCGAGACGAAAAAGGGACAGGTCGCCCGTATCGTCGCGCATAAGGGCATCAAACAGGTCTTCGCCTATGGTCAGGACGGCAATCTGATCGCCGCCTATCCCGCCACCATCGGTTCCACGGACACGCCCTCGCCGAGCGGCACGCACACGGTGGAGCGTATCGCGCTCAATCCCGGCTACACCTATAATCCGAAGATCAACTTCAAGCAGGGCCAGAACGACAAGATCCTGCAGATCCCACCGGGTCCGAACGGCCCGGTCGGTACGGTCTGGATTGCGCTGTCGAAGCCGACCTACGGCATTCACGGCACGCCGGAACCCTCGAAGATCGGCAAGACCAACAGCCACGGCTGTATCCGCCTGACCAACTGGGATGCGACCGAACTGGCGAAAATGGTCCGCCCCGGCGTGGTGGTCGAATTCGCGGAATAGGATCGACCGAAAGAAAAAAGAAAAAGCCCGGCGGTTTGGTCCGCCGGGCTTTTTTCATCTAAAGGCTTTTCAGTCGCGTTTTTCCGTGAGGAAATAAAGCAGGGCTGCCACCGGCAAGGCGAAGCCGATCCACGAGGCGGCTTGCCATTCGCCGACGGCATAGGCCCAGCCGCCAACGGCGGAACCGATTGCGCCGCCCATGAAGAACGTCGCCATATAGATACCGTTCAGGCGGCTGCGGAATTCCGCTCCGAGCGTGAAGATGGCACGCTGGCCAAGCACCAGATTGGTGGTGACGCCGAAATCCAGAACGATGGCTGCGACGACCAGAATGGCGAGCGCGAGATGCGAGCCTTCCGGTGCAAGATGCGTGACGGCGAAGGAGAGCGCCACCGCCACCAGGGCAAAAAAGGTGGCCGCACGCGTCCAGCCACGATCCGCCATCCGCCCGGCAATCGGCGCGGCCACGGTGCCGGCCGCACCGGCGAGCGCGAAGAGCGCGATCTCACCCTGGCTCAGATTGAAATGCGGTCCGCTCAGATAAAGCGGCGTCGTGGTCCAGAACAGGCTGAAAGCCGCAAACAGGAAGGCGTGATAGATCGCCCGCCGCCGCAGGATCGGCGTGTGCAGCGCCAGCCGGCCCATCGAAGCCATCAAGGCCCCATAGCTCAGCCGCGCATCAGGCATACGGACGGGCAGAAGCCGGAAAAGCACCACGGCAAGAAGCGCCATGACGGCCGCCGAGGTCAGAAACACACCCCGCCAGGAGACCACTTCCGACAAAAGGCTGGAAACCGGCCGCGCCAACATGATGCCGGCCATCAGCCCGCTCATGACATTGCCGACCACCCGGCCGCGAATGGCGTGCGGCGCCATATGGGCGGCATAGGGAACGATGACCTGCACCGCCACGGAACTGACGCCGACCAGAAAGGCCGCAATCAGAAACGGGGCCGCATGCGGCGCGAATGCCGCCGCCACAAGGGAAAGCACCGCCATAGCGACAGCGCTGACCACCAGCTTGCGGTTTTCAACGAGATCGCCAAGCGGCACGACAAACAGCAGACCGATACCGTAACCGATCTGGGTCAGGGTCACGATCAGCCCCGTCGCGCCGGCAGAAAGACCGAGTTCCGCCCCAATGATGCCGGCAAGCGGCTGGCCATAATAAAGATTGGCGGCAATCAGTCCGCAGGCTGTCGCCAAGAGAAACGTCAAGGCCGGGGAAATGGATGTTGCCTCGACATCATCCCCTTCAATTACACGCGTCGTCATCATTTTCTCCAATATGGAAACAATCGTTTCCTAAATAGTCACAAAATCACTCGACAAGCTTCATGGCGATATCCACCACGGCCACCATGTCTTTGAGGCTGCGCCCCGTCTTTCCCACCACGCGCATGCCGTACATCATGCACAGCATCGCCCGGGCGAGATCGTCGGGATCGGCCTTCGAACGCACGGAACCATCCTTCTGCCCTTCGGCAACGAGGCGGGCGACAATTCTCTCCCTCGCCTTCACCGCCCGCTCGACCACGATTGCAATATCGTCATCCAGCGCCGCCAGATCGGCAGCAGCACCAACCACCAGACATCCATCGGAACCGACACCGCCATGCGACCGTTCCGCATAGAACATCAGGCCTGCCCTAACGCGCTCATAACCGGTATCGAAACCGGCCACCGCCGCCTCGAAACGCTCGGTCTGCACGATCCTGTAGCGTTCCATCGTGGCGATGAAGATGGCTTTCTTGTCCTTGAAAGCCTTGTAAAGACTGCCCTGCGCCAGTTCCATCGCGTCGGTAAGATCACCGACGGAAGTGGCGTGATAACCGCGTCGCGAAAAAACGCGGATCGCCCCATCGAGCGCACGGTCGACGTCAAACTCGCGCGGCCTGCCGCGATGGCGCTGTTCCGGTGAATGGGTCTGGTTGATATTGCTCATGGCCGGAATATAGGAAACGATCATTTCCAAATCAAGCGAATAATTTTATCCTCTGTGCGAACTAGCGCGATGAAGCCGCGCGCCTGGCTATTTCCCGATACAACGCCTCGGGAGAAACGCCTATTTCAGCAGCGAGGCTCTTCCATTGCCCCTTGGGCGGAAGCAGACCTTCATTGACGGTGATCCAGGCATCGAGCCGCGCGCCAACCGAGCGCAGCGCCAATATTTCCGCCCGCGTCCTGACCTTTTTTAGCTCGCCGGAGATATGATTTATCCATTCGAGTGCGAATGCGGGTTCGCGTTCCAGCAATTGCCGCAGCGTGCCGATAGGCACGAACAAGGCACGTCCGGCCGTCATAGCGATGGCGTCGCAGTGATATTTCTCCGAAAACACCGAGGCTTCGGCAAGAACCGTCATCGGCCCCGCCCGTTGCAACACGGCACTATGTCCATCCTCCTGAAACCGCATCAGATGGACATAACCCTCGACCACCAGCGCCAGCACGTGAATGGAATCGCCTTGATGAAAAAGGTATTCGCCTTTTTCAAAGGATCTGGACACGGACGCCTTCGGGCGAAGCTGGTCAAAAATCGAACTCGACATGATTTCTATCATGTCCGGCAAACGGGTCGGCTGACAAGCTCAGGGGATCGCAACAATCCGAGTAGCCCCATGAAAACCACGGTTCTTGTCTTCCTCACCGCTCTTCTCCCCCTCTCAGCCGCCGGGGAAGAGCAGCATCTCCACCAATCGCCCTATGCGGGCCAGCAGAGCCGAACCATCAAGAGCCTGTCGGCTGAAGATATTGCCGAACTGGAACAGGGAGGCGGATGGGGCTTTGCGAAAGCCGCCGATCTCAACGGTATGCCGGGTCCCTCACATGTCAGCAAGATGGCGACCGAACTGGCGCTGACGACCGAGCAGGCCGCCGCCGTCCAACAGCTGTTTCAAACCATGCGGAAAGATGCTGCGACAGAAGGCAGGCAAATGATCGCCGGCGAAGCGGCACTGGATGCAGGCTTCCGTAATGGCTCAATCGATGCGGATCAACTGCGAGCGCAACTCGACCGTATTGAAGAAAGCCGCGCCAGACTGAGATACATCCACCTTGCCGCTCATCTCGAAACGGCAAAGCTGCTGACCAAGGAGCAGGTCGCACGTTACAACAGGCTGCGCGGCTATGCGCCTTAACGAGCGCGCGGACGGAGCCGGTCCCTGCCCTGGCGGCAGCTCCGGCTTTCAGGCAGCCTTGCGGGTGAAAAGGCGCGCAGGTTGCGTGCCGAGCCGCAAAAGACGTTTCGGCAGCAGGCCGACGACTTCGGTGGCGAAGGCTTTCGCGTTCTCCACCGCCTTGTCGATATTGCTGACCTTGTCCTTGTCGAGACAGAGAAGCGTACCGCCATAGTCGAAAATATCGCGATAGGCCGCTCTCTCTACAATCGGCGTATTGAGCACCGAGACGTTCTTTTCCGCCAGCAGCATTTTGACCAGCAGCAGCGAGCGCGTCGCCACCATGGCATTCACCCGCGTCAGCACGATCGAATGGGCGATGGCCTTGCCCATTTTGCGGTTCAGGAATTCGATGTGATCCAGAACCTCGGCAGCACCGCGCGCATCCATGGCAGAGCCCTGCACCGGGATCAGCACGTGATCGGAAATACCGAGCGCCATGGTCAGAAGCGGGCTTTTCGCGCCCGGCAGGTCGATGATGAAACAGTCGGTATTGGTTTTATTCTCGCGAATATGGCCTTCAAGCGAAGCCATCGTCACATGCGAAATCACCGAGAGATTTTCGATCTCGCCGGACAAGTCGTGCCAGCGGGAAATCCACAATTGCGGATCGGCATCCAGAACCGTCACACGGTGGCCGCTGCGGGCGAGTTCGGTTGCCAGAAGCAGCACAGCAGTGGTTTTTCCGGCACCGCCCTTGGTGTTGGCAAAAGTAATGACAGGCATGATATCCCCGATTGATCAGAGCCATTTCATGCTCATTCACGCACCGAGCCGATCATGGTGCTTTCCATAACCTTAACGAACATGATTAAGAAAAGACTAAGAACGGTTATGCCGCGCAACGAAAAGCCCGCGACCGGGTCGTCGCGGGCTTCATGGATTAGAGATCGTACGTGGCTCGCTCCCCGTGCAGGGCACGACGTTGCCACTCGTTTCTTCTCCCCGCCGGGGAGAAGGTGGCCCGAAGGGTCGGATGAGGGGGCAACGTCAGCGAGAGACCGAGAGCTTGCCCCCTCATCCCGCTGCCGCGACCTTCTCCCCGGCGGCGAGAAGAAACAAGCGGCACCCTCTCAACCTCTCACAAACCTGACGAATAAAGGTCGCTCCTTAAAAGCAGTCCTCGAACAACTTCTTCGTATTCTCCAGCGTCATCGGCACCGGATTACCGCCGCAGCTCGGATCCTTGATCGCCTCCGCCGCCAGTTCGTCGATGCGATCCGGCTTGATGCCCATGGCGGTCAGGTTTTCCGGCACGCCGAGTTCCCTGCGAAGCTCCAGCACATAATTATAGAAGCCGTCGAAACCGCCGGAGATACCGAGATAGGCGGCCGCGCGGGCAATCTTGTCTTCGATGGCGGGGCGATTGAAGCGCAGCACCGCCGGCATAACGACGGCATTGGTCATGCCGTGATGGGTGTTGTAGACCGCGCCGATCGGATGCGAGAGCGAGTGAATGGCGCCGAGACCCTTCTGGAAGGCAACCGCCCCCATCGCCGCCGCCGCCATCATATTGGTGCGCGCCTCGATATCCGTGCCATCCTTATAGGCGCGCGGCAGGAATTCCTTGACGAGACGTAAGCCCTCCAACGCCACGCCGGCGCTCATCGGGTGATAGAAGGGCGACGAATAGGCCTCGAGGCAATGGGCAAAGGCATCCATGCCCGTGCCCGCCGTGATGACCTTCGGCATGCCGACCGTCAGTTCCGGATCGCAGATGACGACGCCGGGCAAGAGCTTCGGATGGAAGATGATCTTCTTCACATGGGTCTGCGAATTGGTGATGACGCTGGCGCGGCCGACTTCCGAACCGGTGCCCGCCGTCGTCGGCACGGCGACGATGGGCGCGATCTTGGCGGCATCCGCCCGTGTCCACCAGTCGCCGATATCCTCGAAATCCCAGACCGGGCGCGTCTGCCCGGCCATGAAGGCGATGGTCTTGCCGAGATCAAGGCCAGAGCCGCCGCCGAAGGCCACGACACCGTCATGGCCGCCATCGCGATAGGCTTTCACACCGGCTTCCATGTTGATTTCGTTGGGGTTCGGATCGACCTCGGCGAAGATCGCCCGGCCGAGACCCGCCTCTTCCAGCACATCGAGCGCATGCGCGGTGATCGCCATATTGGCAAGGCCACGATCCGTCACGAGCAGCGGCTTCTTGATGCCGAGCGTCTTGCAGGCTTCCGCCAGTTCCTTGATCCGGCCACGGCCAAGCTTGACGGCGGTGGGATAGCTCCAGTTGGCGACGATATTCATTTCGTGACTTTCTTCAGATGGTAGGATTTCGGGCGGGTCAGGTTCTGGAACCCGAGAACGGAGAGCGAGCCGCCACGACCGGTTTCCTTCACGCCGGTCCAGCAAAGGGCGGGGTCGAGATAATCGGCACGGTTCATGAACACGGTTCCGGTCTCGATTTCGCGGCCGATCCTCGCAGCTCGTGTCGCATCCTGCGTCCAGAGCGAAGCGGTGAGGCCGTATTTGCTGTCATTCATCAGCGCGATGGCTTCATCGTCGTTCTTGACCTTCATGATGCCGACGGCCGGGCCGAAGGTTTCTTCGGTCATGAATTCCATCGAATGATCGACATTGACGAGGATCTGCGGTGCGACATAAGCACTCTCGCCGTCATCGGCCGGGAAAAGCTTCTGATCGACCAGCGCCTTGGCGCCCTTGGCAACCGCATCGGCGACCTGCGCGCGCACCACCTTTGCGAAGCGCTTGTTGGCCATCGGCCCGAGCGTCGTTTCCTGCTCCAGCGGATTGCCGAGCTTGTAGTTGGACACCCACGCCACGGACTTCTCGACAAAAGCGTCATAGAGGTTTTCATTGACGTAGATGCGCTCGATGCCGCAGCAGCATTGCCCGGAATTATAGGTCGCGCCATCCATCAGCGTATCGACGGCGGCGTCGAGATCGGCATCCTCCATCACGTAGCCAGGATCCTTGCCGCCGAGTTCAAGCCCGAGGCCGGTGAAGGTGCCAGCCGCGGCGCGCTCGATGGCGCGACCGCCTTCCACCGAACCGGTGAAATTGACGAAATTGAACAGGCCCTCGGAAATCAGTGCCGAGGTCGTGCCATGGTCGAGGAAAACATTGATGAAGACATCGTCAGGCACACCGGCCTCGACGAAAGCCCGCACCATGCGCTCGCCCACCAGCAGCGTCTGCGCCGCATGTTTGATGACCACCGTATTGCCGGCCATCAAAGCGGGCGCGACAGTGTTGATCGCCGTCATGTAGGGATAGTTCCACGGCGCGATGACGAAGACCACGCCATGCGCCTCGCGCTCGATGCGGCGTTCGAAATTGCCGCTTTCCTCGATGACGAGCGGCGCCAGCGCATCGGCGGCGATGGAGGCGACATAGTTGGAGCGCTCGTTGAAGCCTTTGAACTCGCCGCCGTAACGCACCGGACGGCCCATCATGTGCGCCAGTTCCGGCACCACCTCCGCCACCATTTCATTGAGGCGGGCGACGCCCTTCAGCACCAGCTGAACGCGGTCCTCAAGCGGACGCCGCGCCCAGTCCTTTTGCGCCTTGCGCGCTTTCGAAACGGCGGCGCGCGCCGCCTCCAGCGACATCGCCTCCCGCTCGGCATAAACCGAGCCGTCGATGGGCGAGATATTCTGGATCATGGTCATGATATTTTCCCGTAATGATTAGGCTCGTTCGAAACCGCGCGCCACTTCCCAGTCGGTCACGCGGCGGTCGTATTCTTCCTGCTCCCATCGTCCGGCATGGACATAGTGATCGATCACATCGTCGCCAAAGGCGTTGCGCAGCATTTTCGATCCATCCAGAAAGGCCGTGGCGTCACGCAGGGTCTTGGGTATCTCGCGCACGTCCTTGCCGCCATAGGCATCGCCGACAAAAGCGGGCTCAAGTTCGAGTTTATTTTCGATGCCGTCAATGCCCGCCGCAAGCAAAGCCGCCATGGCGAGATAGGGATTGAGGTCCGAGCCGCCGACGCGGCATTCGATGCGGATACCCTTGGTGCCTTCGCCGCAGAGACGATATCCGGCCGTGCGGTTGTCTAGGCTCCAGATCGCCTTGGTCGGCGCAAAGGTGCCAGCCATGAACCGCTTGTAGGAATTGATATAGGGCGCGAGGAAATAGGTGATCTCGCTGGCATGGGCGAGAAGCCCGGCAACATAATGCCGCATCAGTTCCGACATGCCGTGTTTGGCGTCCTTGTCGAGGAAAGCAGGCGTCTTGCCGTCGGCGCTCCACAGCGACTGGTGAATATGCGAGGAACTGCCGGCGGCGTTGTAATTCCACTTGGCGAGGAACGTCACCGCTTTGCCCTTGGACCAGGCGATCTCCTTGGTGGCGTTCTTGATGATGGCGTGCCGGTCGGCCATGGTCAGCGCATCGGCATAACGCACGTTGATTTCCGCCTGACCTGCGGATGCTTCGCCCTTGGAGTTTTCGACCGGAATGCCGGCGCCCTGCAGGCCCTTGCGCAGCGCCCGCATGACATCCTCTTCCTTGGTCGTCTGGAAGATATGGTAATCCTCATTGTAGCCACTGGCGAGGTTCAACCCCTTGTAGCCGTTGGCGCGCGCCGCATCGAAAGTCTGGTCGAACAGGAAAAATTCCAGTTCGGTCGCCATATAGGCCTTCAGCCCCATGGCCTCCAGCCGCGCCACCTGCTTTTTCAGGAGCGCCCGCGGCGAATGCGGCACTTCTTCATGGGTGTGATGATCGAGCACATCGCACAACACCAGCGCCGTGCCTTCCAGCCACGGCACACGCCGCAGCGTCGAAAGATCGGGCTTCAACACATAGTCGCCATAGCCCTTTTCCCAACTGGAGGATTTGTAGCCGGGAACGGTTTCCATCTCCATGTCGGTGGCAAGCACATAGTTGCAGCTATGGGTTTCCTCAAAGGCACTTTCAACGAAAAATTCCGCCTGAAACCGTTTGCCCATCAGACGCCCCTGCATGTCGACAAGGCAGGCCAGAACCGTGTCGATGCGCCCCTCGGCGACATCCATTTTAAGCGCGTCGAATGTGTAGCTCGTCATTTTGTCCGTTCCCTTTATTGTCGTGGCCGGGCGGCCGGGATGCGGCCGCCCGTTTGTTTGAACATCAGGCCTTTGCAGCCGCTGCGGCAACCGCAGCCTGCTTGTGCTCCAGCGCGAATTCCTCTTCCGGCGACAGGATGAGGCGGTGGCGTCCGACAAAGGCGAAGTAGGCAATCGCCACGGCAAACCAGACCGCCACCCAGAGCACGCCCTTGGTGAAGTTCGGATCCTGGATCTGGTAAAGCAATGTCACGATGGCGATGATGACCGTCAGCACCGCGCCCGGAATGCCGAAGGGCGAGCGGAACGGCCGCTCGATATGCGGCAGGTTCTTTCGGAGCAGGATGAAGGAAATCGCCTGCATGATGTAGGAGAACATCGCACCGAAGACGGCCATGTTCAAAAGCACGCTGCCGATGATGCTGCCGCCCTGTTCCGCACCCAGCGCGAACCAGATGACGAGCATGACCGCCAAGCCGACAATCGCGCCGGTGATGTTGGCAACGTATGGCGTGCGGTACTTGGAATGGGTGATCGACAGCACGGTCGGGAAGTAACCCGCACGCGACAGCGAATAGATCTGCCGGCCCTGCGCGTAGAGGATCGTATGGAAGCTGGCGATCAGGCCGGTAAGCGCGACGAGACCCAGCACCACCACGCCGCCATCGCCATAGATCGCCTTGAAACCATCCAGCAGCGGCTCAAGCGAGGAGCTGAGATGGAAGGCGCCGACGCCCGGCAGGGATGGGTTGAGCAATACGATCATGAAGGCCGAAACCATCAGCGTCACCATGCCGAGGATGATGCCCTTCGGCATGTCACGCTTGGGATCGACTGATTCTTCCGCCGCCAGCGGCAGTTGCTCGATGGCGAGGAACAGCCAGACCGCGAAAGGCAGCGTGGCGAGAACGCCCGAGAACCCGAAGGGGAAGAAGGAACCGCCGCCCTCCGGCAGCTCCACCGCCTTGCCGTCAGGGCCGACACCGATATTGAGCGCGAAACGCGAAAAATCGATGTTGGGAATGGCGCTGATCCAG
The DNA here is from genome assembly GCF_015704895.1 of Agrobacterium leguminum. Lineage (GTDB taxonomy): Bacteria > Pseudomonadota > Alphaproteobacteria > Rhizobiales > Rhizobiaceae > Agrobacterium > Agrobacterium leguminum. The sequence continues at coordinate 39,904 of NZ_JADQWB010000008.1, forward strand.
AAGAACACCAGAACGGCAAGCGAAATCAGCGTGATAACCAGCGTCACCTTGAAGGAAAGCTCAAGCCCGAAGACATTGAGCGCAAGGAATATCGCATAAAACGCTATCCACACGAAGGGTGAATAGGCGGGATCGAGTCCGAGAATGGAGTTCACATAGGCCGTGATGAAGGTGACGACGACCGCCGGCGTCAGCACATATTCCACATTCTCGCAAAGCCCGGTGATGAAGCCGCCCCATGGCCCCATGGCCGTGCGGGCAAAGGAATAGGCCGCACCGGTATGCGGCAAGGCCGGGCTCATTTCCGCAATCGAAAATGTCAGCCCGAGATACATGATGGCGATGATGATGCCCGCCACCAGCATGCCGCCCCAGCCGCCGGTGGAAAAGCCGAAATTCCATCCGGAAAAATGCCCGGAAATGACCGCGCCGACGCCGAGCGACCAGAGCGACCACACGCCCGCATAACGGGATAGTCCGCGTTTTTCGAAATAGGATGCATCAGCCTTCTTGTAGCTGACGCCTGACGATGAACTGTCCATGCCCTTCTCTCCTGAATAAGAAAAAAACAAGCCAGTCAGCCGTTATTGGCCGATTGTGCCCCAGTTTTCAGCACCTGCGGAAGGTTTCCGCGTTGTGCCGCACGCACTTGCTGTTCCCTTGCCGCCTCATGCCTTTCCGGCTTTCCTTGAATGTCGGCAGTCTCATCTGGCAGCCGACCCCGGTGTTTTCACCATCGGCCGGCCATAGCTCCCTCACTCATCGATCGATGAGAGCGCCTTCCCCATAAGCTCGTAAAGAAAACCGGCGATTGCCGCCTGCTCTCCTTCATTGGTGATGAGATCGTTGCGGATCTCGATCATGACATTCAAAAGCCCGTCCGGCAGCGCATGCAGCCGCAGCGTATGCGTCACGCCGTCTTCCGGGCCATAGGGATCGTTGCGATTGACCGTGAGCGAGGCACCTTCGGCGCCCGCCAGCATCGCATCCGCGAGGCGGCTGTCGGTATCGTGCAGGATGCCGATCTCAACCTTTCGGAACCGGCCGTGATAAACCGGCGTGAAACTGTGGATGGTCACCACCACCACGTTACGGCCATCCGCCTGCCGCGCGGCGATGATCTCGCTCACCCGGTCATGAAACGGCACATAAAGTGCTGAGGTGCGGGCGAACCGCTCCGCTTCGCTGAGATCGAAATTGCCGGGAATATCGTAAATCTCGCTTTTCACCGGCATGGCGGAAGGCGATTCGGGCGGCCGGTTGCAATCATAGACGAGACGCGAAAACCGCTGATAGACGAGCGTGGCGTCAAGCTTTTCCGAAAGCAGCCGGGCAACGGCCAGAGCGCCCGGATCCCAGGCCGCATGGCTCGAAAGCACCTCCGGCGAAAGACCCAATGTGCCGAATTTCTGCGGAATGGTGGCGGAGGCATGTTCGCAGACGAGAAGGACATCGCCCTTCGCCGCAGCATTCTCGATGCCGACGGCCTGCCCTTCCGCTTCTGTGAAAAACCGTGACCGCACCGTCATGCACGAACCCCGCCCGGAAACCCCGTCGCTCCGTCAACGCCGAAAAGAATTCTTCACATTATTGCGAGTGTCAAATGGAATTTTGAAATTTTCTCTTCATTTTCCCATTGACTCGATAGCTGGCACAGATGTTTATTTTAGCCATGCACCGGCAGAAGACCGGAAGGGGAAAAATTTGCGCAGCACGACGGCGACCGTGTCGGATGTCATCCATGCCCATTACGACGCACTGACCCGTTCGGAAAAACGGCTGGCGGAGAGCCTGCTCGGCAACTACCCCGTCTCCGGCCTCGGCAGCATCACGACCATTGCGGAAAATGCCGGCGTTTCGACGCCGACGGTGGCGCGCATGGTGCAGAAGCTCGGCTACAAGGGCTATCCGGAATTTCAGGCGCATCTGCACCAGGAACTGGAAGCGACGATCTCCGGCCCCATCGCCAAACATGACCGCTGGGCAACCAACGCGCCCGGCCTGCACATTCTCAATCGCTTCGCCGACGCCATCACCGGCAATCTGCGCGATACGCTGAGCGATCTCGACACCGCCGTCTTCGACAATGCCGCGGCACTCCTTTCCGACCGCAAGCGCAGCATCTATTTCGTCGGCGGACGCATCACCGGCGCGATTGCCGAATATTTCTTCACACATATGCAGGTGATCCGGCCGAAGACGACGCTGATGTCGTCGAATTCCAGCGCCTGGCCGCAATATATGCTGAACATGAGCGCCGGCGACATACTGGTTATCTTCGATATCCGCCGTTACGAGCACGACATGACGACGCTGGCCGAAGTGGCCAAGGCAAACGGCGTGCAGATCATTCTCTTCACCGATCAATGGACATCGCCGGTGGCGCGCCACGCGCTGCACACTTTCCGCGTCAGGATCGAAGCTCCCTCGGCATGGGATTCCTCGGTCGTCACGCTGTTCGTGGTCGAAGCGCTGATCGAAGCGGTGCAGAACGGCACCTGGGATGAAACCAGGGAACGCATGAATGCACTGGAAGGCCTGTTCGAACAGACGCGGCTGTTCCGCAGGCCGGACAGAACATGAAACTATATAGCCGGGCAACTTGCTTGACGCGGATGCCGCACGCTGATTGGATACCTGTCATCGCTACCAGCACGATAAAACAGGATAAGAAACCAAGCTGGGGAACGTATCTGGCCACCACGGATCATGAGGGGAATCTCCCGCAATTGCAGGCAAAAAGCCGGGTGATGGCGGAAAACGGGCGTAAAGTGACGGAATCCGGATAAATAAATTGCAATCCAGCCGTCACATTAGCTTCATCGAGAATCCGTATCAGCGTCCGCAATATGAGAACACGAAGAGGAGAAAAAAGTGATCTCTCACTGCCGCCGACTGCTCGCTACGACCACTGCACTGGTCATCGCCTCCACCGCAATTGCCGCCGCTGAACCGAGCGCCGAGCTGATCGCCGCCGCCAAGAAGGAAGGCATGCTGACCACCGTCGCGCTGCCGCACGACTGGTGCGGTTACGGCGACGTGATTGCCGCCTTCAAGGCGAAATATCCGGAAATCACCGTCAACGAACTGAACCCCGACGCCGGCTCCGCCGACGAAGTCGAAGCGGTAAAGGCCAACAAGGACAATAAGGGTCCGCAGGCGCCTGACGTCGTCGACGTCGGCCTCGCTTTCGGCCCGCAGATGAAGGCCGAAGGCCTGCTGCAGCCCTACAAGGTCTCCACCTGGGACGAAATTCCCGACAACGTCAAGGATCCGGAAGGTTACTGGTACGGCGACTATTACGGCGTGATGTCCTTCTTCGTGAACAAGGACCTCGTCAACAACGCACCGAAGGACTGGGCCGACCTGCTGAAGCCGGAATATTCCGGTCAGGTGGCGCTCGCGGGCGATCCGCGCGCTTCCAACCAGGCCATCCTCGGCGTTCTCGCCGCCGGTCTTGCCACTGGCGCGAAGTCCGGCAAGGAAGCCGGTGAAGCTGGCCTGAAATATTTCGCCGATCTCAACAAGGCTGGCAACTTCCTGCCGGTTATCGGCAAGGCCGGCACGCTGGCGCAGGGCGCGACCCCGATCATCGTCGCCTGGGACTATAACGCCCTTTCCTGGAAGAAGACGCTGAACGACAACCCGCCGACGGAAGTCATCGTTCCTGAGAAGGGCGTTCTGGCCGGCGTTTACGTTCAGGGCATTTCCGCTTACGCTCCGCATCCGAACGCTGCCAAGCTGTGGATGGAACACCTCTACTCCGACGACGGTCAGCTCGGCTGGCTGAAGGGCTATTGCCACCCGATCCGCTTCAACGCCATGGTCAAGGCCGGCAAGGTTCCGCAGGAACTGATCGACAGCCTGCCGCCGGCAGCAGCCTATGAAAAGGCGATCTTCCCGACGCTCGAGGAAGTCGACGCCAACAAGGCTGCCGTCACCGGTGGCTGGGACAGCGTCGTCGGCGCGAATGTGAAGTAAACTGTTGAAAATGCACCCCGGCCGATCAAAAAGCCGGGGTGCTTCTTTTATGATGTAGACCTTTATATACAGACCGTTTGAAAACGGCGTTTGGGGACAAGGATGCCATCAACCAACACCGGCGGACCATCCGACGCGGGCAGGAAACTGCCGCTGCACTGGATTGGCGTCGTACCTTTTGCTGTTTTTGTTTTACTGTTTCTGATTATGCCGACGATGAAGATCGTCATCGGCGCATTCCAGCATGCCGATGGCAGCTTCACGCTGGAAAATATCGCCGGGCTTTTCACCTCTTCCATTCTCGCGGCCTACTGGATTTCGATCAAGATCAGCCTCGCTTCGGCGGCGCTGGGCTGCCTGATCGGCTTTGCCGTCGCCGCCGCCGTGGTACTGGGCGGATTGCCGCAGCGCATTCGTGGACCGCTTCTGACCTTTTCCGGCGTCGCCTCGCAATTCGCCGGCGTGCCGCTCGCCTTCGCCTTCATCGCCACGCTTGGCCCGGTCGGCCTTCTCACCGTCTTCCTGAAGACGCAGATCGGCATCGATCTGAGGCTGCTCGGTTTCAACATCCTGTCCTTCTGGGGCCTGACCGTCACCTATCTGTTCTTCCAGATACCGCTGATGATCCTCATCATCACGCCGGCGCTGGACGGGCTGAAACGCGAATGGCGCGAGGCGGCGGAAATTCTCGGCGCAACCGGCCTGCAATATTGGCGCATGGTGGCCTTCCCCATCCTGCTGCCGTCGCTGCTCGGCACCATGTCGCTGCTCTTCGCCAACGCCTTCGGCGCGGTGGCGACCGCAATTGCGCTCACCGGCTCCTCGCTCAACATCGTGCCGATCCTGCTTTTCGCGCAGATTCGCGGCGACGTTCTCGGTAACCCGCATCTCGGTTACGCCCTTGCCTTCGGCATGATCGTCGTCACCGGCCTTGCCAATGCACTTTACATCTGGCTGCGCGCCCGCAGCGAAAGGTGGCTGAAATGAAGCGTTTCTTCGCTTGGGGCGCGCTGATCTTCGGCCTGCTCTATTTCGCGCTGCCGCTGATCGGCATGACCAACTTCTCGCTGAAAATGCGGCGCGGCGAATATTCCTTCGACGCTTATGCCAGGGTGCTCAGCGATCCGCGCTTTCAGGAAACCTTCAGCTATTCGGTGGTTATGGCGCTGTTCACCATCGTTTTCGGGGTTCTGCTGGTGGTGCCCACCGCCTATTGGGTGCGCCTGAAACTGCCGGGCCTGCGCCCCTATATCGAATTCATCACGCTTTTGCCGCTGGTCATCCCGGCCATCGTCATCGTCTTCGGTTATATCCGGCTTTACAACACCTCGAGCTGGCTGCCGCTGACCGGCACGAGCTTCGGTACCAACCTGCTTTTGATGTTCGGTTATGCCACGCTGGCCTTGCCCTACATGTACCGCGCCGTCGATACCGGTCTCAGAACCATCGACGTGGCGACGCTGACGGAAGCCGCCCAGAGTCTCGGCGCAGGCTGGACGACCATCCTGTCGCGCATCATCCTCCCCAACGTTCTGGTCGCCGTGCTGTCAGGTGCGTTTTTGACCTTCGCCATCGTTATCGGTGAATTCACCATGGCGGCCCTTTTGAACCGCCCGGCCTTCGGCCCCTACATGCAGCTGCTCGGCGCCAACCGCGCCTATGAACCGGCCGCACTTGCCGTGATTTCCTTCGGCATCACCTGGGGTTGCCTGGGTCTGATCCAACTCGTTTCACGCTACCAGAAGGGCGCGCCTCCCAAGGCCTGAGGACAATATTTCATGAGCTTTTTGACACTTAGCAACATCAAGAAATCCTTCGGCTCCGTGCAGGTCGTGCATGATTTCAACATGGCCATCGAAAAGGGCGAGTTCGTCTCCTTCCTCGGGCCATCGGGCTGCGGCAAGACCACCGTGCTGCGCATGATCGCCGGCTTCGAGACCCCGAGCGGCGGATCGATCGTCATCAATGGCAAGGACCAGACGGCGCTGCGGCCCAACCAGCGCAATATCGGCATGGTGTTTCAGGCCTATGCGCTGTTCCCCAACATGAATGTCTATGAAAACGTCGCCTTCGGGCTCAAAGTCGCCGGCAAGCCGAAAGCCGAGATCGACGCCCGCGTGAAGGAAATGCTCCAGCTTATCCATCTGGAGCATCTGGCGGACCGTTACCCCTACCAGATGTCGGGCGGCCAGCAGCAGCGCGTGGCGCTTGCCCGCGCGCTCGCGCCGAAGCCGGAAGTACTTTTGCTGGACGAACCGCTCTCCGCGCTTGATGCCAAGATTCGCGTGTCGCTACGCGAAGAAATCCGCCAGATTCAGCAGAAACTCGGCATCACCACCATTTTCGTGACCCACGATCAGGAAGAGGCCCTGTCGATCTCTGACCGCATCGTCGTCATGAATGGCGGTCGCGCCGACCAGATCGGCTCCCCCTTCGATATCTACAACAAGCCCGCGACCCGCTTCGTCGCCTCTTTCGTCGGCACCCTGAACCTGATCGACGCCACCGTGGTCGATTCCTCATCCAACACCATCCGTGTCGGAGAGCAGCAGATCACCCTGCACAAGCCGGTCAATGCGGCAAACGGCGAAAAAATCACCCTTGCCCTGCGCCCGGAAGCAGGTGCGCTCGGGGCCGATGCGAAAGGCGATGTCGCCATTTCCGGCCTCGTCACCTCCAGCCAGTTCCTCGGCTCCGTTATCCGCACCCGTCTCGATCTCGGCGGCTCGACCCTGTCTTTCGACATGTTCAACGATCCCGGCACAGCACCGCCCGCCGTCGGTGAGCAGGTGACGTTGAAATTCGCAGCCGGCGACCTGATGGTCATCAAGGACTGAAGCGCTTTTCCAGACGCAAAACCGCTTCGCCCATTTGCGGGACATGGTAGAGCAGGTATGACTTCGAACCTGCATACCAACCATGTGAGGCCATGATGCGCGCGCTTTTCTACGAACTGTTCGGCGAAACCCCGGTTGTTGCGTCCCTGCCCGACCCGGAACCGACCGATGGCGGCGTGGTCATCGAGGTAAAGGCGACCGGCCTCTGCCGCAGCGACTGGCACGGCTGGATGGGGCATGACCCGGATATCCGCCTGCCGCATGTTCCCGGCCACGAATTCGCAGGCGTGATCGCCGCTGTCGGCAAAAACGTCACCCGCTTCAAGACCGGCGACCGCGTCACCGTGCCCTTCGTCTCCGGCTGCGGCCATTGCCATGAGTGCCGTTCCGGCAACCAGCAGGTCTGCGAAGCGCAGTTCCAGCCCGGCTTCACCCATTGGGGTTCCTTCGCCGAATATGTCGCCATCGACTATGCCGATCAGAACCTCGTGCATCTGCCTGAGACGATGAGTTACGCCACCGCCGCCGGCCTCGGCTGCCGTTTCGCCACCTCCTTCCGGGCCGTGACCGATCAGGGACGCCTGAAGGGCGGCGAATGGCTGGCGGTGCATGGCTGCGGCGGCGTCGGCCTCTCCGCCATCATGATCGGCGCTGGCCTCGGCGCGCAGGTCGTCGCCATCGACATTGCCGAAGACAAGCTCGAACTTGCGCGGCAGCTCGGAGCAAACGCCACCATCAACAGCCGCGCGGTTGCCGATGTTGCCGAGGCGGTTCGCGAGGTGACGGGCGGCGGTGCACATGTCTCTGTCGATGCGCTCGGTCACCCGCAGACCTGCTGCAACTCCATCAGCAACCTTCGCCGGCGCGGCCGCCATGTGCAGGTTGGGCTGATGCTGGCCGATCACGCCATGCCCGCCATTCCCATGGCCCGTGTGATCGCACATGAACTGGAGATTTACGGCAGCCACGGCATGCAGGCCTGGCGTTACCAGGACATGCTGGCGATGATCGAAAGCGGCAGGCTCGCGCCGGAAAAGCTGATCGGCCGCCACATCACGCTTTCCGAGGCCGCAACCGCCCTGCCCGCCATGGACAGCTTCAGGGAAAGCGGCATCAGCATCATCGACCGGTTCGAGTAATGCAGGCTCCCGAGACCGTCTGAGGTTTAGGGATTTCGCACCGCTCAGGCGCTCCTGCGTCCGAATGTCCGGACCGCAGTGGTTCCTCGGGCAGACGCATGGGCCGGCGATGCTGCCGGGATACGCGCCGCGTGATCCGTCTGGCTATCGCTCCATTGACGGTTTACCAGCTGTTTCTTGCGGACCTCCAGCGGGTCGGGGGTGTCCTCCTCCTCCTGCCGCTTACTTCCCGCAACTGCGGATATCGTCGCCAGTCGCGAAATCCATCGCACTAGCTGCATGCCCTTGTGAACAAGCACAAAGATACCAGCAATTGTGACCGCTATGATAATCACGAGGTTCCAGGGCGCGTCGCTGCCCCTCGCCGCCCGCTCCATGCGGTCTTTTGTCGTCGGATCAAAACCAAGCGTCGCCTTCAGCCTGGCGATATCCGCATCGCTGAGCCTGCTGTACCGCTCGCCACGATACAGCACATAACCGCTCCGATCCCCGCTGTTGAGATAACCAATGTCGAATGCTTCCCCGTCGCGAAGAAAAGGCTCGTTATCCGGCAGATCGTAAACGAGATCGATTGTCTCGCCGCCGCCGAATCCGGGGATGGCAAAAAACCGGGACTTCCGCGCCTCAGCTTCGCTCACGAATATCGCGGAAAATAGAAACCCGACCGAAAAAAGCGCAATATGCTTCATTCACTCTCTCCAACAACAACGAGAATGACGACAACTGGCATTACTGAATTAATTTGAAGTTTATACTTAGGATAACATCTTAAATTTAAGATATATATTGCATATATCTAATATTTATCGATTTATTACAAGAATTAACTGCGCTAATTTATAATAAAATGAACTTCGAACGATGCGGCATGACGTATCTCCGCCGACGCTGCAAACCATTGGCGCGAACAGCGCCTCACGTTAAGCCGCAATCACACGCAATTGCTTTGAGCATAGCGCCGCGATGATGCGACAGAGCGCAACGTCGGCGAACATGACGGAACAGATACAAGGAACGCGACATGCTGTTTCTCGATAGCGTAACCATGAAGGAAACCCCGGATGGAGAGAAAGGATATCCCTTCTCCGTTCCGGCGCTGCGCCATCTGGAACGCCTCGAATTCAAGACGCCAATCACCTTTTTTGCCGGCAATAACGGCTCTGGCAAATCGACGCTGCTGGAAGGGCTGGCAGCGGGAATGACGGCCTATGCCATCGGCAATCACGGCCAGGTTGCCGGCGATCTTTACCTTCAGCATGCCGAGACCGTAGCGAAGTCCTTCTATTTCGCCCGCAAGAAATATCCGAAAATCCGCATGTTCATGCGCGCGGAAGACGTGCTTGGTTATATCCGCCGGCAGAACGAGGATGCGCTGGACGATTTTCGCTGGGAGCGGGAAAAGGCACTCAAGAAGGGTGAAGACTTTCCGGAAGAAACCCCGGATACGTTTCGCAGGATCGTCAGGAACAATGTCATCGACCGGCGTTCGCATGGCGAAGGATTTCTCGATATTATGCAACAGCGGCTGCATGGCGCCGGCCTCTATTTTCTCGACGAACCGGAAAGCCCGCTTTCGCCGCAAAAGCAGCTCGAACTGGCAGCCCTTATCCGTGACGCCGCCGATAGCGGCGGGCAATTGATCATCGCCACCCATTCGCCGGTGCTTTTGGCCATTCCCGAGGCGACCATTTATCATTTCGACGCGGACGGCATTACCGAGCGCCTTTATGACGAGCTGGAAAACATCAGTTTCCTGCGCCGCTTTCTTGATCGTCCCTCGAAATACCTGAGCGATTGAGCGTCGATAAGGCTTGAAATCGCGCCGCGCTTGCCGCATGCCCATAAGTAATACGTAATTTAGAAAAGAAGCAGCCTCATGTCTCCCACCACCACACCGGCGGCAGCCCGGCCCCTCAACGGTCAGGATTACAGAACTCTTGGCCTTTCGGCCCTCGGCGGCGCGCTGGAATTTTACGATTTCATCATTTTCGTATTTTTCGCCACCGTCATAGGCCATCTGTTCTTCCCGCCGGAAATGCCGGACTGGCTGGTGATGATCCAGACCTTCGGCATCTTTGCCGCGGGTTATCTGGTGCGGCCGCTGGGCGGCATCGTGCTGGCGCATTATGGCGACCGTTATGGCCGCAAGCGGGTTTTCGCCTTCTCCATCCTGCTGATGGCGCTCTCCACGCTGGGAATGGCGCTGATGCCAACCTATGCCACCATCGGCGTGGCCGCCCCCATCCTGCTCATCATCCTGCGCATGCTGCAGGGCGCGGCCATCGGTGGTGAAGTGCCGGGCGCATGGACCTTCGTTGCCGAACATGTGCCCTTCCGCCGCGTTGGCCTCGCCTGCGGCTTCCTCACATCGGGCCTTTCCTTCGGCATCATGCTGGGATCGCTGATCGCCTTCGCCATCAACTCGCTTTTCACACCGGAGGACGTGGCCGGTTACGCCTGGCGCATTCCCTTCCTGCTCGGCGGCATTTTCGGCCTCATCGCCGTTTATCTGCGCCGCTGGCTGGAAGAAACGCCGATCTTCATGGAGATGAAGAAGTCGAAATCGCTGACGGACAAGCTGCCGCTCGGGCTGGTGCTAAAGCACCATATGCGTGGCGTGATCATTTCCGCCCTGCTGACCTGGGTTCTCTCGGCCGCCATCGTCGTCACGACGCTGATGACGGCCACCTTCCTGCAGAAGCTTTACGGTTATACCCCGACACAGGCGCTGGCCGGCACCAGCTTCGGCACGCTGTTCTTGATCTTCGGCGTCATCATCGCCGGCGCGCTGATCGACCGCATCGGCTCCGGCATCTTCTTCATGGGGGCCAGCATCTTCTTCGGCATCGCCACCTTCACCTTCTACAGCTATGCCGGTACATCGCTTCAAACCATGTTTTTGCTCTACGGCGTCATGGGCCTGTCGGTCGGCATGGCGGGTGCGGTGCCCTATGTCATGGTCCGCGCCTTCCCGGCCTCGGTGCGCTTCTCCGGCCTCTCCTTCGCCTATAACGTCTCCTATGCCGTCTTCGGCGGGCTGACGCCGATTGGCGTGACCACGGCGCTCGCCGTCAACCCCATGGCCCATGCCTGGTATCTTGTCTTCATCGCCGTCCTCGCCTTCGCGATCGGCCTCTATCTCTATCTGCGTGGCAGCGAGGTCGAGAGCCATGTCGGTATCGAGGAGCTGGCGGCGTTGAGGTCATAAAAACAATGAATATGAATACCGCCCTCGGCCTCGCGCCGAGGGACAACGAGCTACAACAATCAACTATGCATGCCGGAGTCTGAGCGCAACGATAACCAGTCCAGCCAATTACTCCAGCAAGCTGTGCTTTAAAAAAAATAAATGCGAAGACCTATCTGCGATCGTGTAAATCATATAAAGATTATCTTATGATTTATTTTAAAGAATTAAATATTATCTAGAGCATAAATTGAATCATCAACGAACAGCGATTTTCCTTACTATTTTGATCGCATTGGGCTTTAATCAATTTAGAACGTTATTTTATTCACTTTATTTTTTAGAGAAAGGCGAAATAAATTATTTCATAATATCTACATCTATTACAGCAGCGCCTTTTATACCGTTTTTTACCGTCCTATTTCTAATTTTTTTCCCGTGGAGAATGCATAGGTATCTGGCTGTCGCTTTGGCGATGCTCGCCGGAAGCGCAGGTATGCTGCTCAGTCTTTTCGCTGCGTCGCTTTCGGGCGGAGGCACCTACATGGTTTTGTTTCACGGTTTCACGCTAAGCCTTGCAGTCCCGGCATCAATTTTGTTTACGGCGCGCAGTTCGACGCAACCATCCTCTAAATGCGGCTGGCTGTTCTTGATCATTGCTGCGGCCGCAGGGCTTTGGTCCTTGGTCGCCGGGGTTGCCGCTGCCGCGCAGGCGCAATATCTCGCCGGTCAGCAAGCCTTCTGTATTGCAGCGCATACCGAGAATGACGATGCGCCGCTAAGATCATTTGCCGAACTGAGGGGCCTCGCTTTTTACACAACTTTGTCGGGATATAGAGATTACCACAACTGGTATTTCCACGGGCTTCTAATCGTAACTCAAAGGGGTGGTGTGAAAGTATATAATTGGTCTCCGCGTCGACTGCGCTTCGACCTTGTTGCGAATCCAGAGCGATTGCTGGAGTCACCCAAATCGGCTTGCGTTCCTCAGAGTAATTTCTGGCGCTCCTTGTCTATCCTCTAAGGTCATAAGCAGACAAAAATGCAAAAAACGCGGGAATGACCCGCGCTTTTTAGTTGCGACATATTGTTGCTGTTGATCGGCCAAAACCTCACGCCGCGCTGTCGATTTCCTCCGCGCCGTTCGTCGGCACGTAGTTGAGGACAGGACCGAGCCAGCGCTCCACCTCTTCCACCGGCATGTCCTTACGGCGCGCATAATCGAGAACCTGATCGCGCTCCACCTTGGCGACACCGAAATAATAGCTCTCGGGATGGCCGATATAGATGCCGGAGACGGAGGAGCCCGGCCACATGGCATAGCTTTCCGTCAGTTCCACGCCCGCCGCATTGGTGGCGTCGAGCAGGGCGAACAGCGTCTTCTTTTCGGTATGATCGGGCTGGGCCGGATAGCCGGGTGCCGGGCGAATGCCAGCATAGGCCTCGCCAATCAGCTCATCGCCGTTGAAGTTTTCCTGCGGCGCATAACCCCAGAATTCCTTGCGCACCCGCTCATGCATGCGCTCTGCAAAGGCTTCCGCGAAACGGTCGGCCAGCGCCTTGACGAGGATGGACGAATAATCGTCATTGGCCCGCTCGAAGCGCTCGGCAATCGCCACTTCCTCGATACCCGCCGTCACCACGAAACCGCCGACATAATCGGCAACGCCGCTATCGACAGGCGCGACGAAATCGGACAGCGCCACATTGGGGCGACCATCGCGCTTGGAAAGCTGCTGGCGCAGCGTAAAGAAGGTCGCAAGCTCTTCCTGACGGCTTTCATCCGTAAACAGCCTGATATCGTCGCCCACGGCGTTGGCCGGCCAGAAGCCGATCACCGCCCGCGGACGGAACCAGTTTTCCTCGATGATCTTCTTCAGCATCGCCTGCGCATCGCTGTAAAGCTGCCGCGCCGCCTCACCCTGCTTTTCGTCATCGAGGATCGCCGGGAAACGGCCCTTCAATTCCCAGGTCTGGAAGAACGGCGTCCAGTCGATGTAACGGGAAAGCTCTTCAAGATCATAGGTTTCGAACACCCTGGTGCCGAAGAATTGCGGCTTGACGGCGCTATAGCTCGACCAGTCGATCTTGTGCGCATTCTCGCGGGCGCGGGACAGCGGCAGACGCTGCTTTTCGCGTTCGTTACGGGCGTGCGCCTCCGCCACCTTGGCATATTCGCTGCGGATGCCGTCGATATAAGCGGGCTTCTGTTCAGCCGAGAGAAGCGCCGACACAACACCCACCGCACGCGAAGCGTCGGTCACATAAATTGCCTGTCCCGCCTCGTAACGCGGGTGGATTTTCACCGCCGTATGCACACGGCTGGTCGTCGCGCCGCCGATCAGCAGCGGAATGTCGAAACCCTGCCGCTCCATTTCAGCCGCCACATGCACCATCTCATCCAGCGAAGGCGTAATGAGGCCGGAAAGGCCGATCACATCCACCTTTTCGGCAATCGCCGTCTCGAGGATTTTCGTCGTCGGCACCATGACGCCGAGATCGATGATCTCGTAATTGTTGCAGGCGAGAACGACACCGACAATGTTCTTGCCGATATCGTGCACATCGCCCTTCACGGTGGCCATCAGCACCTTGCCGGCGGCACTGCGCTCGGCCCCGCCATTCAGGCGCTTTTCCTCTTCCATGTAAGGAAGCAGCACGGCAACCGCCTGCTTCATCACGCGGGCGGATTTCACCACCTGCGGCAGGAACATCTTACCCGAGCCGAAGAGATCGCCGACCACATTCATGCCCGCCATCAGCGGCCCTTCGATGACGTGCAACGGGCGCTCCGCCTTCTGGCGCGCCTCTTCCGTATCGGCCTCGATATAGTCGGTAATGCCGTTGACCAGCGCATGCTCCAGCCGCTTCTCGACGGGCAGTTCGCGCCAGGAAAGGTCCTGAACCTTCGTATCCTTTGCACCCGTGCCACGGAAACGCTCCGCCACTTCAAGCAAACGCTCGGTCGCGTCGTCGCGGCGGTTCAGCACCACGTCCTCGCAGGCCTCACGCAGTTCCGGATCGATATTGTCGTAAACCGCAAGCTGCCCGGCATTGACGATGCCCATATCCATGCCGACCTGAATGGCGTGGTAAAGGAACACGGCATGCATCGCCTCACGCACCGGCTCATTGCCGCGGAAGGAGAAGGACAGGTTGGAAACACCGCCGGAAATATGCGTCAGCGGCATGGTTTCGCGGATGGTTCTGGTGGCCTGAATGAAATCCACGCCGTAATTATTGTGTTCCTCGATACCCGTCGCAACGGCAAAGACGTTGGGGTCGAAGATGATGTCTTCCGGCGACAGGCCCGCCTTCTCGGTCAAGAGCTTGTAGGCACGCGAGCAAATCTCGACCTTGCGCTCGTAAGTATCGGCCTGCCCGACCTCATCGAAGGCCATGACCACGACTGCCGCACCGTAATTATGGACGAGCCGCGCCTGCTGGAGAAACTTCTCCTCGCCTTCCTTCAGCGAAATCGAATTGACGATCGACTTGCCCTGAACGCATTTCAGGCCGGCCTCGATGATCTCGAACTTGGATGAGTCGATCATCACAGGCACGCGGGCGATATCCGGCTCGGCGGCGATGAGGTTCAGGAACTCCACCATCGCCTTTTCGGAATCGATCAGGCCCTCATCCATGTTGATGTCGATGATCTGCGCACCGTTTTCCACCTGGTCGCGGGCGACAGCCAGAGCCGCCGTGTAATCGCCGGCGGTGATGAGCTTGCGGAAGCGGGCCGAGCCGGTGACGTTGGTGCGTTCGCCGACATTGACGAAAGGAATGTCCTTGGTCAGCACGAAAGGCTCGAGGCCCGAAAGCGACATGAAGGGCTTGTGCTCGGGAATTTCGCGCGGCTTGTAACCTTTGACAGCCTCCGCAATCGCCCGGATGTGCTCCGGCGTCGAACCGCAGCAGCCGCCGACGATGTTGACGAGGCCGTCGCGAACGAAGCCTTCCACCTGACGCGCCATCATTTCGGGCGTTTCGTCATATTGGCCGAATTCGTTTGGCAGGCCGGCATTCGGATAGGCGCAGACGAAGGTATCGGCCACGTCAGACAATTCCTGCAGATGCGGACGCATGGCGTCGGCACCCAATGCGCAGTTCAGGCCGATGGTGAAGGGGTTGGCATGGCGCACCGAATTCCAGAACGCTGAGGGCGTCTGGCCGGAAAGCGTGCGGCCGGAAAGGTCGGTAATCGTGCCGGAGATCATCACCGGCAGGCGGATGCCCTTGGCCTCGAAACGCTCCTCGCAGGCGAAGATCGCCGCCTTGGCGTTCAGCGTATCGAAGATCGTCTCGATCAGAATGATATCTGCACCGCCGTCGATAAGGCCATCAATCTGCTCGCCATAGGCGATGCGCAGATCGTCGAAGCTGACGGCGCGGTAACCGGGATTGTTGACGTCAGGTGAAATGGAGGCCGTGCGGTTGGTCGGGCCGATGGCGCCGGCCACGAAACGGCGGCGGCCATCTTCCCGCTCGGCACGCTGGGCGGCGCGGCGGACAATCGCTGCGCCCTCGCGGTTGAGGTCGTAGACGGCGTTTTCCATCTCGTAATCGGCCTGCGCGATGCGTGTGGACGAAAACGTGTTGGTTTCGAGAATATCCGCACCCGCCATGGCGTAGCGATAGTGGATGTCTTCGATAGCGTCCGGCTGGGTCAGGATCAGAAGGTCGTTATTGCCCTTCTGATGACAGGCACAGCCGATAAAACGATCGCCACGAAAATGGTCTTCGTCAAAACCCAGCCCCTGGATCTGCGTGCCCATGGCGCCGTCGAGAATGAGGATGCGTTCGCTGGCGGCATCGCGCAACGCCTTGAAAATTTCCGCGCCGTCACGCTTTGCCCCTTCAGGGCCGAACAGATCGTCAAACACGGGCACACTCCTCATTTCGATTTGCAAGATCGCAAGCCGTCAAGTCACATAAAGATATGTTTATGTCAATATATCTTCAAGGGACAGGCATGGCTTTGCGCAGTTGCAGCACGTTACGAAATATCGCTGACAGATGACAGGTTTATACGGCAAGGATATAAGCCGAAGCAGCAAACCGCATGGAGGACGAGAATGCCCGAGGACGATCACAACAGCCGCAACTGGAACACCCTGCCCTGGCATCGCCAATGGCTGGTAAAACAGGCCGAGGGACTTTTCGATTTCTTCCAGTATCGTGCCGTCAATCCCGCCGGCGGCTTCTTCGATCTCGATGCCACGGGCGCGCCGCTGCAGCCAAACGACCCCGTGCGCGGCATTCACGCATCCGCCCGTATGGTACATTGCTTCTCCATCGGCCACCTGCTTGGCCGCCCGGGCTGCGGCGATATCGTCGACCACGGCATGACCTATCTCTGGAACAGGCACCGCGATGGCGAGCATGGCGGTTATTTCTGGCAGGTGAACGATGCTGGCCCTGTGGACGCCACCAAACAGGGTTATGGCCATGCCTTCGTGCTTCTGGCTGCCTCTTCCGCCAAGACCGTCGGCCACCCGCTGGCCGACAAGATGCTGGCCGATATTACCGAGGTTCTGGAAACCCGCTTCTGGGAAGAAAAACACGGCGCCATCGCCGAGGAATTCCATCGCGACTGGTCGCCTATCGAGAATTACCGCGGCCAGAACTCCAACATGCATCTGACCGAAGCGCTGATGGCCGCCTATGAGGTCACCGGCGACAATAGTTATCTCAGCAAGGCGGAGCGCATCGCCGATCTCGTCATTCGCCGCCGCGCCGGCGAGCTGGATTTCCGCGTGCCGGAGCATTTCGACGAGAACTGGACGCTCGACAAGGAGTATCGCGGCAACGAAATGTTCCGCCCCTCCGGCTCCACCCCCGGCCACTGGCTGGAATGGGCGCGCCTCATCCTGCAATTATGGGTGCTGGGGGAGCGCCGCCACGACTGGATGCCGGTGGCCGCGAAATCGCTGTTCGTGCAATCCATGGCGCTCGGCTGGGACCGGGAAAAGGGCGGCTTCTTTTATACGCTCGACTGGAACGACAATCCCGACAAGCGGTCAAAGCTGTGGTGGCCCATGTCCGAGGCGGCGGGCGCTGCCCACTTCCTCAACGAGAACCTGCCGGCGGACAACTTCTATGAAGACAGCTATCGCCGCATCTGGAGCACCATCGCCAACAATTTCATCGACCATGACAATGGCGGCTGGCACGAGGAATTGACGGAAGATCTGGTTCCCGCCCACACGCTGTTCCCCGGCAAGGGCGATATCTACCACGCGCTTCAGGCCTGCCTCATCCCGCTTTTCCCGGCGACGGGAAGCCTGACGAAGGTGATCAGGGAAAGCGGCGGGGATTATTGAGGCGCGCTGCGCAACCGTCCGTCATGCCGGCCTTGAGCCGGCATCCAGCCACGGCGCGTCTGCGCCGTGAAAGAGTCCTCTGCGATCAATGACTTGATCGCACTGGACCCCGGATCAAGTCCGGGGTGACGATGTCTGGCGGCATCTCAAAACCCGATGGTTTCCTCGAAATCGTCCCAGGACTGGTACATTTCATAGCGCCCGATACCGGGGATCGGCACATGCCCGTAATAGGGCGAAAGCTGAAATTCTGCGGCCGCCTCGCTCTTGCCGGCCACGGCGGCCACATAGATGGCGGAGGCGAGCCCGGTGCGGTTCGCGCCATGTTCGCAATGGATGAGAACAGGTTTTTCCGCATTGCGCAGCACGGCCGCCAGCGTTTCCGAATCTTCCACCGAGACCTTTTCGCTTGAACTCAGCGGATAATCGACAAGCCGGATGCCGTTGTTCTTGGCCGCTAGACTTTCGGCATCGTACCAGCCTTCACGCTTTTCATCGCGCAGGTTGATGATCGTCTTGATGCCATAAGCCTTGGCATAGGCTGCGATGTCCTTGCCGCTCGGCTGGGCCGAACGATAAAGCTCTCCGGGAATGACTTCGTGAAAATTTCCGGTGAGCTGGCCGATGCCCATATGCGCACCCGCCAGAACCGGCAGGGCGACAAGGCCGATGGCGGTTATTTTCAGAAACTTCAGAACAATACGCAAAACATCAACCCGCGACATTCATCGAATGGAGGGGGAAATGGCATCGCAAATGGACGAAAACAAGTCGGCGACTGCCCCAGCCGGTTCCGTTACGGACGATGGCAATGCACCCATCCGCCTGAAACCGCTGTGATGCAGGGATTTTCCGGCCGCCGCTCACCGGCGCGAAAATTTTCAAAATGCCGTGATAACCGACAGCCACACGAACCGCTCAGTCGAATTCCGCGGAAATGACGGTGACGCGCCATTCCAGCCGTTGCGGCTCCACCCTTTCATTGTTGCGCATCCGGAACGCCCGGCAGGCCGAGAAAGTCTCCCCGGCCTCGATCCGTCTTTCGCTCACCTGATAGGGATCGAAGGAAACGGAGGCACGGAAGGCCGGTTCGAACCCTTCGAGCGTATAGGTCAGCCGCTGTACGGCGACATTATTGTCGTTGCGAAAGCTGACGCGGATCGGCAATGCCGCATCCGGGCAGGCCGCATCGAATCCGGCGCTGGCGACGATATGGTCGAGCCGCTGGTTGCCGCGCCACCAGTCATAAATCACAAAGGCGGCGGTGGCCGTCCAGATCAACAACAGGCAGATGACGACGGATTTGAGATGCCGCGGAAATGCTATGAGGGTGAGAAGAAGAATGGCGCTGAGAACGGCTCCGACAATCACGTCGCCCCTCCTCCGCTAAAATAAAGCCTCATGCGATCTCATCCTCCCATGCCCTTTCCGCCCGCAACGCCCTCTCACCGGGAAGTCGCAACGGTGTAGTCTCAACCGCAGCTTATGCCGCCGGCGATGCGGCGAAAAGCATCGGCACCGCCATAGTCTACCACAACTCTATGGTCGCGCCCTGCGCTGTCAAGACAACCAAGCGTGACGTCGGCCAGCCGCCCTGCCGGACTTTTGACGAAACGGCGAAGGGAACCAAACACGGCCAAAGACGTTCGCCGCATCAGAACAGCATGGCGGGGCGATAAAAAGCCGCGATCCGGGGCAAGACGGCCAGTAAAGCCGGGAGGACACGAGCGCCTCTTGGAACCGCCGAACCCCGACCCATATTAAAAGCAGCTAATCTATGCTATGGATGTCAGTCAGCTCAGGGAGAAAAACGATGAAAACGCTGATCGTAACGTCACTCCTGGCCCTGTCGGCCAGCACCGCAATGGCCGCGGATGCCGTCTACGAAACGCCCGCACCTCCGGTCGCGCAGGAAACCCTGCCCGTCTTCACCTGGTCTGGCCCCTATCTTGGTATCCAAGGCGGCGCGGGCTGGGCGAATGGCGATTTTTCGGCGGGCGGCCCGGTCGCCTCGGATAATTTCGACGGCGGCATTCTGGGCGCCTTCGTGGGTTACAATTACCAGTTCGACAATAATCTGGTCCTCGGCATCGAAGGCGATGTCGATTATAACTGGAACGACAACGACTATGCGGGCACCGAAATCGGCACCGACTGGCAGGGCTCCGTCCGCGGCCGCGTCGGTTATGCCTTCGACCATGCCCTGCTCTATGCCACCGCCGGCTGGACCGCGACACGCGGCTTCATCGAAACGCCCGGAGCCGGCAAGGACAGCACTACCTTCAACGGTTATACCGTTGGCGCGGGTCTGGACTATGCCTTCACCGACAATGTGTTCGGCAGGCTGGAATATCGCTACAACGACTATAGCGACAAGGACATCTTCGGCATCAACACCGATGTCGACCAGCACACTGTAAAGGTCGGTCTCGGCGTGAAGTTCTGATCGCGACCAATCGATTTCGATAAAAAGCCCGGCCATCCGCCGGGCTTTTCCGTCACTGAAAGGCTGAACCGGCTCAAATTCTTACATTCTGAAATCAGAAGAATATGAACTGTGCAGAAATGGAATATTCACAGGCCGTTCACCCGTCCCGTGCCATGATCCGGGCATAATGAGCCTCTATCTCCCGAAGCAGGCTTATGGAGTAGCCCCGATGAAAAAGATAATTCTTTCCACTATTGCCGCGCTGGTCGCCACCGGCAGCATTTTTGCATCCTATGGCACTGCTGCCGCGCAGGACTATCCCTATCGCCCGCGCTATGACCGTGGCTACGACCGCGGCGGCCCACCCCCGCCGCCCTACCGCGAACACCGCCGCCACAATGACGGCGCAGCGATTGCCGGCGGCCTCGCCGCAGGCGTCATCGGCGGCCTCATCGGCGGCGCCATCGCCAACAGCAATAACGGCCCGCGCTACTACGAGCCGCCACCGCCGCCCCGCCCCCGCTGCTGGTTCGAAGACCGCCGCGTTCCCAATTCCTATGATGGCGGCTGGCATACGGAAAGTATGCGGGTCTGCAACTGACATTAAAGCTTTCTCGATCCGGCTTGCCCCATCGGCACGCCGGATCGACACCGATGCATTCATTCCGCAGCCAGAATTTGCCATCGGCATAGCAGATCACGCATCAGACGTGACAGAAGCGCGCGCGCGAAAAGCCGCAAAAAATCCCAAGCAATTGATCTTGAAAGAAAATGGTGGGCCCGGAGGGACTCGAACCCCCAACCAAGCGGTTATGAGCCGCCGGCTCTAACCATTGAGCTACAGGCCCTTTTCGGAAAAACCAGTCCGAAACACCGGTTTCGCAATGGCTCGAATCCGGTGGGTCACGCTCTAACGTAATTTTTTGAGCCCGACAAGCCAATGATGCTTTCGCAAAGCAGTGCCGCCGTATTAGCTACACAATCTAAGGCAATACCCTTCAAAGGGACTCAATCAACGAGGAAACACCATGAAGACAAAAACGGCCCGCCTTTTCGCACTCACCGCAATGACCGCAGCAGCCATGATGCCGCTCGCCGCCCAGGTGTCTGCGCAGGAGGCTACTCCTCGCGAAGCCACCATCAGTGTTTCCGGCGAAGGCCAGTCGGCCATTGCCCCCGATATGGCGATCCTGTCCTTCAGCGTCGTCAAGCAGGCGGAGACCGCGGCTGCGGCGCTGACCGAAAACTCCAAGGCGCTTGCCGATGTTCTGAAGGCGCTGAAAGAGGCCGCCATCGAGGACCGCGACCTGCAGACCAGCAACTTCTCGGTACAGCCGCTCTACAAGCACTATGAACCCAAGGATGGCGTCTATGTCGCGCCCGAGATCACCGGTTACCAGGTGTCCAACGGCCTGACCGTTCGCGTGCGCGACCTGAAGAAGCTCGGCACGATCCTCGATACCTCCGTCAAGCTCGGCATCAACCAGGGCGGCGACATCACCTTCACCAATGACAAGCCCGAAGCGACGGTGACCGAAGCTCGCAAGCTGGCCGTTGCCGATGCGCTGGCCAAGGCGAAGACGCTGACGGAAGCGGCGGGCGTGAAGCTTGGCCGGGTCATTCAGATCAGCGAAAACTCGCAGCGCCCGATGCCGATACCGGCGGGCATGATGCGCGCTTCGATGGCGAAGGAAGCCGACAGCGTTCCGATCGCTTCTGGCGAGAACAGCTACAGCGTGGTGGTCAACGTCACCTTCGCTCTCGAGCAATAAGATCGACGGCGGGCGGCGCTTCGGCGCCGCTCCTGCTCCGTCTTGCGCTCAGCCATTCACATAACCCAAAATAAAATGCCCCTCGCCTGCCTTTCCGGACAAGCGAGGGGCATTTTTGATCCATCTACCGTACGGGGATATCGGCAGATCGATAAGGTCGCCGCTGTTAGCGGCGGATTACATATTAGCGGCGGATGACGGGGCAGCCGCGCTCATTGGCGAAGACGACGCGGTCACGGCCGCGACGGTCGAAGCCTGCAACCACGACACGGCGCGGCGATACATCGACGACGCGGGCGCGGCGAAGGCCCATGCGGCTCGCTTTTTCTTCCGCAAGCCACGGCGAGCAGCCACGGCCGGGGCGATCCGGGCGACCCCAGCCGGGGCGATGGCCATAGCCATCCTGAACCTGAACTCTGAACTGAACATCCGAGCCTGCGGAAGCCGCCGGCGCAGTAAAGGAAATTCCACCGAGGGCGATGAGGGCAGCCAGGCCGGCTTTTGCGAAGGTGCTGAACATGAACTCACTCCGTTTGTTGCTTTGCCGACAGGGGAACATCCCCCGGCGATTGACGAGACCCTAGACCCGCCCGCCTGAATATCAGCAGAACCGAATGTTCAGCAGGCGTTCAGGGAGGTTAACGCGGAACGCCTCGATCCGGATCCGGATATCACGGCGAGATATGCAGCACGATTTCGCGCCGATGCGGCTCATCGCGGTGTTCGAAAAGATAAAGGCCCTGCCAGGTGCCGAGCACGAGCCTGCCGTCGCTGATCGGCACGCCGATGGAAACCGTGGTGAGCGCCGATTTGATATGGGCGGGCATATCGTCGGGGCCTTCGAGCGTGTGGATGATCCAGCGCATGGAAGGATCGTCGGAGGGCGGCACGAGACGGGAGAAAAACACCGTGAGATCGTGTCGTACATCGGGATCGGCATTTTCCTGGATAAGCAGCGAGCAGGATGTGTGCCGGACGAAGATCGTCAGCAGGCCTTCTTCCACGCCGGCATGGCTGACGAATGCCTTGGCCTCGGATGTGAATTCATAAAGACCCTGCCCGCGGGTGGCGACGATCATTTTTCTCTGCGGCACATTTTTTCCTTCAACGGGTTGGAACAAAATCGGCGCTGCCAACGTTTCAGCATGTCAAATTGTATCCGATGACGTAATGGATACGACAAGTGCGTGACGACGGCCTATAAGATCAGAACGGAAAACCGGCGTCACAGTTGCAAAAAACGGGGAAGGGTTGGCACTATCAGAATGAATTATTCAAGCTTACCCGTTCCTCGACGAACACAATATTCCCCGTACAAGACAGGCACAGGGTGCGAAAGACTTATTCATGGCCCCCAGTGACTATCATGTCGACCTGACCAATTGCGACCGCGAACCCATCCACATCCCAGGCTATATTCAACCGCATGGCTGTCTCATCGCCTGCGACAACGCCATGCGCATGGTGCTGCGGCATTCTGAAAACTGCCGCGAACTGCTGGGCGTCGAAGGCGATATCAATGGCAGGACCGCCGAGGAGGTGCTCGGCAAAAAACTCGTCCACGATCTTCGCAATGCGCTCACCGTCACCGGCAGAACCACGCGCCCCGCCATGCTGCCCGCCATGGAAATGAGCGATGGCCGCAGCTTCGATATTTCCCTGCACCGCTACAAATCCACCACCATCATCGAATTCGAGCCCTCCCGCAGCGAAACGCAGCCGCTGGGCACCGCGCGCAAGATGGTGGACCGTATCCGCGAGGCGGACAGCGTCGAAAGCCTGATCTCCAGAACGACGCGGCTGATAAAGGCGACGCTCGGTTACGACCGGGTGATGATCTACCGTTTCGAGGAAGACGGCGCCGGCAAGGTCGTGTCGGAAGCGAAGCAGCCGGAGCTGGAAAGCTTTCTCGGTCAATATTTCCCCGCCAGCGACATACCCCAGCAGGCCCGCGCGCTCTATCTCAAGAACACATTGCGCATCATCTCCGATGCGAGCGGCGCCCGGGTTTCCGTCCTGCCGGCGCTCGACGCATCGGGCGAACCTCTCGATATGTCCTTTGCGCATCTGCGCAGCGTCTCGCCCATCCATTGCGAATATCTTCGCAACATGGGTGTTGCGGCTTCCATGTCGATTTCGGTAATTGTCGACGGTGCGCTATGGGGCCTGATCGCCTGCCATCATTATTCCCCGCGCGTGCTGACGATGCCGGTCCGGATCGCCGCTGAAATGTTCGGAGAGTTTTTCTCCATGCATTTGCAGGTTCTTAAACAGAAGCGCAGGCTCGATACCGTCAACCATGCCCACGCCGCGCTTGACCGCTTCCTTCGGCTTGCCGCCCATCACGCCAACATCGAAGAACTGCTGATCGACAGCTTTCAGGATTTTGCCGATCTGATGCCCTGCGATGGCGTCGGCCTGTGGGTGGGAAACAACTGGCACGGCCATGGCGCAACGCCGCCGCATGACGCCATTCCAAGGCTGGCGCGCTTCGTCGCCTCGGCGTCGGAAGGCAAGGTCTGGGCGACGCATGCGCTGTCGCAGGCCATACCGGAGGCGGAAATCTATGCCGGCACGGCAGCTGGAATGCTCGCCATCCCGCTGTCGCAGGTGAAAAACGACTACCTGCTGTTTTTCCGCAAGGAGATCGTGCAAAACCTGAACTGGGCCGGCAATCCGGAAAAATCCTATGAGACCGGCCCGATGGGCGACCGCCTTACCCCGCGCAAGAGCTTTGCGATCTGGAAAGAGACGGTCCGCCTGCAGGCGCAACCCTGGTCGGAAGCCGACCGGGAGATCGCGGAAGCGGCGAGGATTGCGCTGGTCGAGGTCGCATTCCATCACAGCGAGCTGATGGCGGGCGAAAGGGAACGCGCGGAAGTGCGCCAGCGCATGCTGAACGAGGAGCTCAACCACCGCGTCAAGAATGTTCTGGCCATCATCAAATCGCTGGTCGGCAATCCCTCGCAGGAGGGCAAGACCCTGCAGGAATATGTGACCGCCCTGAAGGGCCGCATTCAGGCATTGTCCTTTGCCCATGACCAGATCATTCGCGGTGAAGGCGGCGGCGCGCTTCGCGATCTTCTGGATGCCGAACTGTCGCCGCATCGCTCGCCGGAAACCGTTGTGAAACTGACCGGCCCGCAGGTCACGCTCGATTCGCGCGCTTTCTCCGTCATGGCTCTTGTTCTGCATGAGCTGGCGACGAACGCCGCCAAATACGGCGCGCTTTCGCAAAATGGCGGGCAATTGCATGTGCGCTGGACTATCAACGAGAACCGCGATTGCGAGATCGAGTGGCGCGAAATCCTGCCCACCAAACTGCCCACGCCATCGCGCGCGGGCTTCGGCACGGCGCTCATCAGCCGCAGCATCCCATACGATCTCGGCGGACGCAGCACGATACGCTATTTGCCTGATGGGTTGGAGGCGGAAATCCTCCTGCCCTCCCGTCACGTTTCCTCTGCTACGGCAGTCGCCGACACGCAAACCGAAGATGAAACCGCGCCGCAGCCCAGACGCTATAACCGGGAGGAGCCGTTGAAAGTATTACTCGTCGAAGACCAGATGCTGATCGCCATGGATGTCGAGAACATGCTGGAAGACAACGGCATCAAGGCAATCGAAACGGCAACCTCGTCGGCAATGGCCATTGAAAAGCTGAAGACCTATGTGCCGGATGTCGCCATTCTCGACATCAATCTCGGCTCCGATACATCGATCCCCGTCGCTCGGGAACTCCACCGCCGCGGCGTCCCCTTCCTCTTCGCCACCGGTTATGCGGATGGCAGCATGGTGCCGGATGAATTCGGCACCGTGCCGGTGATCAGGAAGCCCTATGATGAAGATGCGCTGATGGCGGGCATTGGGCTGCTGGTGGGGGATGCGGAGCGGGTGTAGGAGACTTATGTGAATGAAGCTTCCTGATTGAAAAAACCCGCCCTCACTGAAATCTCGTAAAGCCCCGCTTTTTCGCGTCTTCCGGGCTGACCTCATTTCCGATTTTAAACCGGAATTCCGTCACCGTGTAATTTTCCAGATCGACTTCGCACTGGAACGAGACGTCATGCCAGCCATTGCCCGTGTTGAACGCGCCGCCGGAAGCATCGATCGAATTACCGGAAATCCTGCCGCCCGTGTCCGAATAGGGGATCATGCCTCTGGCGGCAAATCCCGCGCCCTGAATCTGGGCCAGGGCTTCGGTGCTGCAAAGCTGAACGACGCGGCGACGCGGTGGCAGATCGCCAAACATCTGGCGTCTCTGCGCCGGCGACAGCATGGCCGAAGACAGGAGGTTTTTGGCCGCCGGAAGTTTCGCGGGCTTCTTTTCCGTCACTTCCGCCGGCTTTTCCTCAGCCGGCTTGGCCTGCGGCACTGGCGGCTGATCGGGCTGCGCTTCTTCCTTCACGGGTGAAACCGCGATCTCCCCCTGTGCGGCGGAAGCCTGAAGATCGCTGTTGGCGGCAGGAGCTGCGGGCTTTTCCTCGGCCGTTTTTTCAGGCTGGCTTGCAGGCTCCTCGGAAGGCTCGGTCTTTTCTGCTTCCTCCGTCTTGCCCGGCTTGTCCTCAGGGTCCGCCTGCGTTTCCTCGGGCCTCATGGCGATGGCCGGCAACGTCGCCTGCGGCGGCGGCAAAGGTTTCGCCTCTTCCGCCGGAGGAGCGGGCGGCGGCGGTGGGGGTTGCGGCTTTTCCTCTTTCGCCTTCTCTTCACCCGGCGGCGGGGCCTCTTCCGCCTTTTTCTCCTCGGGCGGAGACACCAGATCGACGCTGATGCTCTCCGGCTCCTGCGGTTCGGCTATCCGCTCCGGCAGCTCGAAAAAGAAAAGCGCGACGACGGCAAGATGCAGCAGCACGGAGACGGGCACAGCCCATCCTCCCCTCCGCCATTTGCCTGCCGAAATCTGTTGCATCTCATCGAACCAAATCGAACCCGGGCTTATCCAGCAAAAGCGGAATGCCTGTTTTCACACATAAGGCTTGTCGCAGAGTTCGCCAGTGCGGGAAACAAAAAACCCGGCCAGTGCGGACTGACCGGGTTCAATTTTAAAGGAAGCAAACAGCTTAGCTGTCGAGGAAGCTCCGAAGCTTTCGCGACCGGCTCGGATGCTTCAGCTTACGCAGCGCCTTCGCCTCGATCTGGCGGATACGTTCGCGCGTGACCGAGAACTGCTGGCCGACTTCTTCCAGCGTATGGTCCGTATTCATACCGATGCCGAAGCGCATACGCAGAACGCGTTCTTCACGCGGCGTCAGCGAAGCCAGAACGCGGGTTGTCGTCTCGCGCAGGTTCGCCTGAATGGCGGCGTCGATAGGCAGCAGCGCGTTCTTGTCCTCGATGAAGTCGCCGAGATGCGAATCTTCTTCGTCACCAACGGGGGTTTCGAGCGAAATCGGCTCCTTGGCGATCTTCAGAACCTTGCGCACCTTTTCAAGCGGCATGGCCAACTTTTCGGCCAGTTCTTCCGGGGTCGGCTCGCGGCCGATCTCGTGCAGCATCTGGCGCGAGGTGCGAACGATCTTGTTGATCGTTTCGATCATGTGAACCGGAATACGGATCGTGCGGGCCTGGTCAGCGATCGAACGGGTGATCGCCTGCCTGATCCACCAGGTCGCATAGGTCGAGAACTTGTAACCGCGACGGTATTCGAACTTGTCGACCGCCTTCATCAGGCCGATATTGCCTTCCTGAATGAGATCGAGGAACTGCAGACCACGGTTGGTATATTTCTTCGCAATCGAGATCACCAGACGCAGGTTGGCCTCGACCATCTCCTTCTTGGCAATACGCGCTTCGCGCTCGCCCTTCTGCACCATCGAAACGATGCGGCGGAATTCGGCGATGGAAATGCCGGTTTCCGTGGAGAGGTTCTGGATTTCCTGACGGATTTCCCGGATCGTGTTGCTTTCCTCGCGGGCGAATTCCTTCCAGCCGCGGGCGGCCAGATTGGCAATCGACTTCATCCAGTTCGGATCGAGTTCCGCACCGTGATACTGCTCAAGGAAGCTGTCACGCTTGACGCCATAGGATTCGGCAAGGCGCAGCAGCCGGCCTTCATTCTGCATCAGGCGCTTGGAAATGTCGTAGAGCTGCTCGACAAGGCTGTCGATACGGTTCTGGTTCAGCGACAGCGACTTGACGGCCGTGATCAACTGATCCTTCAGTTCCTTGTAACGGCGTTCCTGACCGGAAGACAGGGTGCCGGTGCAGGCAAGACGCGCCTCAACCTGCTGATCCTGAAGCTTGCGCAGCTTCTTGTAGGTGTCAGCAATGGTGTCGAGCGTTTCCATGACCTGCGGGCGCAGTTCGGCTTCCATCGCGGCAAGCGAAAGATTGGACTCGTCGTCGTCCTCTTCTTCCTCTTCCGGCGGCAGGCCATCGCCGCCAACATCCGTCACATCCTCGTCGCCGGTCGGCGCGCGCAGCTTGCGGGTCTTTTCCTTCTCTTCGGCGGCCTTGCGGTCCGCTTCGATCTTTTCCGGGCTCTGGAACTGGGGAGCAGCCTTGGCTTCCGGACCGGAATAGGTGGTTTCGAGATCGATGATCTCGCGCAGCAGCGTCGTGCCTTCGTTGAGCTCGTCGCGCCAGATGATCAGCGCCTGGAACGTCAGCGGGCTTTCGCAAAGGCCGGAAATCATTGTTTCGCGGCCGGCCTCGATGCGCTTGGCGATGGCGATTTCGCCTTCGCGCGACAGAAGCTCCACGGAACCCATTTCGCGCAGATACATGCGCACCGGGTCGTCGGTACGGTCGGTCGGTTCTTTCTTCTTGGCGGTCGCAAGCGCGGTGCCGCTGGAAGGGGCAAGTTCCCCACCTTCGGAATCGTCGCTATCGGAATCGCTGTCGTCGTCGCTGCTGGCGGCTTCCTCGGCGTCCTCGTCCTCGATCACGTTGATGCCCATGTCGGACAACATCGCCATCGTGTCCTCGATCTGCTCGGAGGTCACCTCTTCAGACGGCAGGACGGAATTCAGCTCGTCCATCGTCACATAGCCGCGCTTCTTGGCGGCCTTGATCATTTTCTTGACCGCGTCATCCGAAAGGTCGAGAAGCGGGCCGTCCGTCGCACCGTCGCGTTCGTTTTCTGCTTCTTCGTTTTCTTTGACTTTGGTTGCCATCTATCTCGTCGCTTTCCCTGACGCTAACACCTGTTCCGCCGCATCGCCGTCCGCCCCTTGAGCATCCGGCGCATTGCCGCGAATCACTGTCAGACACCTAACGGAGTGATCTTTAATTGCCGATTAACCACGGCAGCCTCAGGCAGAATGCAAAGACAGTGCACCCGGAAATGCTTGCTCATGCAATTTCTATCCGCCAAGGCTCATTCCACCTTACTTTTCCTGAAATGGTGATTCCCGCTATTTCCCGCCCCGTCAAGCCTTTGAGGGCGAGACAGCCAAGGAAATTCTTAAAAAGAGCCGCATTTTGCGGGTTATCACCAGACTATCCCCTATTTAGGACGCCTGCCGCAAAAGGCAACCCCAAACACCTTTCAATTCTGCCGACCGCCCTCAGCCATGGCCGACGGCCGGCCCCTTCACCCGGCCGGACATGACCCCGAAACCATCGATGATCGCCTCCTGATTTTCCATACGGCCGATTTCAAGCTGCACTTCGGCCAGCGCCCGCACCAGCAATGTACCGCGTGCGTCATCCGTCGCCTCGGCGATTTCCCGCTCCAGTTCCTTTTTCTGCCAGAGCAGGGATTTCGTCCTCTTATGCAGGGAAAGCGCCTGCACGTAACCCTCGCGCGCATCCTCCATCGCCGCCTGCTCCGTCGCCGTCCACAGGCGGGCATTGCGCACCTGCTGATCCATGGCCTTCAAAAGCACCTCGAAACCCTGCTGCGACAGGCGCTCGATCAGCCCTGCCCGCGAAATCTCCGCCGCACTTTCCGCCGCATAGGTCAGCACCGTCGACCACAGGCGCTGCAGATCGCGGTTCTCGTAGTCGATGGCGGCGATCTCGTCATATTCCTCGAGCAGCAATTCGGGATGGTTGACGATGGTGATGGCAAGAACGCTTTCCCGGAGCGAAGGCTTGGTCTGGTAACCCCTGACGAGACCCGATTGCGCCAGCCGGTCTGAAATACTGCTGGCCGGCGCGGCCATCGCCCCGCCCCGCCCCGGCGCATTGCGCTGGAAGCCGCGTCCCGCGGGCTGCGCGCCGTTGCGGCGGAAATTGCCGTTCTGAGCCCCGCTTTGCTGAAAACGTGGCTGGAAAAACCCGTTCAGCCTGTCGCGCATATCCTGCTGGTAAAAACGGCGCACCGTCTCGTCGCCGATAACGGCCACAATCTGCCGCAACCGGCTTTCAAGCTGCGCGCGTTTTTCCGGCGTATCGAAAGTGACGCCGGAGGTCTCGCGGCTCCAGATCATCGCGGCCAACGGCTTGGCTTCAGACAGCACCCGGTCAAAAGGCGCACGCCCCTCCAGCCGCACGAGATCGTCCGGATCCTTGCCATCGGGCAGAAGCGCAAAGCTGACGGAACGATCCGGCTTGATATGCGGCAAAGCGAGATCGGCCGCACGGTTGGCGGCGCGAATGCCCGCGCCATCGCCATCGAAGCAGAGAACCGGCTGTGGCGACATTTTCCAGAGGAGATCGAGCTGGCTTTCGGTCAGCGCCGTACCGAGCGGGGCGACGGCATTTTCCACACCCGCCTGATAGAGCGCGATAACATCCATATAACCTTCGACGGCGATGACCGAACCGCCTGCCGCCTGCGAGGCGCGCCGGGCGCGAGCGAAATTGTAGAGAACATTGCCCTTGTGAAAGAGCTCTGTTTCGTTGGAGTTCAGATATTTCGCCACCGCATCCGCGGCCATGGCGCGGCCGCCGAAAGCGATCACCTTTTCCCGCGAAGACAGGATCGGAAACATGATGCGGTCTCGGAAGCGGTCGTAGGAGACCGGCACATTCTCATGCACCACCAGCCCGCAGGCCTCCATCTGTTCCTTCGTCACGCCCTTGCTCGCCAGATGCTCTTTCAGCGCATTGCGGCTATCGGGCGCATAACCCAGCCGGAAAGTCTCGATGGTGCGCCCGGTCAACCCGCGATCGCGCAGGTAAGCCCGCGCCCGCGCACCGAGTGCGGTCTGTAACTGGTCCTGAAAGAACAGTGTCGCCATTTCCATGACGTCCTGAAGCGAGGTGCGCTCGCGCTCGCGCTTTTCCGCCTGCGGATCGGGCTGCGGCATCGAAATGCCAGCCATATCGGCAATCTGCTGCACGGCCTCCGGAAAACTCAGGCCCTCAAGCTCGGTCAGAAAGCGGAAGTGATCGCCCGAAACGCCGCAACCGAAACAATGATACCGCCCCTTGCGGTCCTCGCAATGGAAGCTCGGGCTTTTTTCGCCATGGAACGGGCAGCAGGCCCAATAATCCCCGCGCGACGTGTTGGTCTTCTTCTTGTCCCAGGACACACGTCGGCCGATCACATCGGAGATGTGCACGCGGTCGCGTATCTCATCAAGGAAAGAGTTGGAAAAGCGCATGGGTTACCTATTCGAGGCCAGTCTTTCATATAAGCGCGGAAAGAGGCCAGCACAAAACTTAAAGAACAGGAATACCCGATATTCACAGGCCACGACGGCGAAATCACATCGCCATTGCGCCAGCTTCGGGCAAATTTATGGCACCGCAGCATCACCAAAAATTATGTTTTTGTAATTTGAGCCGGCCGCGGCGGCGATGTAAAAACATCAGCGAAGGCAGCAATTGACCTCCGTATAATCTGCCGACGCCCGCAGGCACGTCCCCCGAAAAAAGCCTGTGAAGGACCGCATTTTGATCCGCCGGAATGCGTTTTCGTCGACAGAAAAAAGGCAGGGCAGCCCACATCTGCCCTGCCTTTACTTTTTAAGGATGCCCGAACTTACTTCAGCAAATCCTTGACGACGCCGGAAGCCTTGGCGAAGTCGATCTGGCCGGGATAACGCTCCTTCAGCGCATTCATGCACTTGCCCATGTCTCGCAGGCCGGACGCGCCGGTCTCAGTGATGACGGCCTGGCAGAGTTCGCGCACCTTCTCGGCCGGGATTTCTTCCGGCATGAATTCCTTGATGATGACGATTTCCTCGCGCTCCTGAGCGGCAAGCTCGGGGCGGCCGGCGCCTTCATAGATATTGGCGGATTCTTCCCGCTGCTTCACCATCTTGGTCAGGATCTGCATGATGTCCTCATCGCTGACGGGGTCTTTGCCCACGCCGCGATTGGCGATATCGCGATCCTTGATGGCGGTCTGGATGAGGCGCACGGTCGAGGTGCGGCGTGCATCACGAGCCTTCAATGCGTCCTTCAAAGCGTTTGCGAACGTGTCGCGCATCATTTTTCTTCTCCTTGGGAAAGCGCATTCCGCAGCTTCTCGATACGGAAACTTTCCACCTCATTTTGCGAAACGACATAAACGAGCAGACACGCTCAAGCAAATCAAATGCATAAGACCTTGAAAATACGGTGGTTTAATTCCACGTAAATCTTGGCCCTGCGGTTGACCGCTTGGGCTGCTTTCGTTATTTTCCGGCACCTGCACGAGATTTTAACGAAGGGTCGGAACGCGAGCTTTATCGCGCGCCCCTTTATGTCACGAAGCCTGCGACAAAAATGGCCCCTTACCCCCTGCCTTTCAAGAGGCGGGGTGCGAAGCGGCAGAAACGGAACGAGATGACCGAGACAGCGCCCTGGACTACCCGCAAACCGACCGCAATGCTTGTTCTTGCCGATGGCACGGTGATTGAAGGAACGGGCATCGGCGCAACCGGCAAGGTTCAGGCCGAAGTCTGCTTCAACACGGCGCTGACGGGTTACGAGGAAATCCTGACCGATCCTTCCTATCTCGGCCAGATCGTCACCTTCACCTTCCCGCATATCGGCAATGTCGGCACCAATGAGGAAGACATCGAAGACCTGACGCCCGCCGCCCGCCGCGGCGCCGTCGGCGTCATCTTCAAGGCCGATATCACTGATCCGTCGAACTTCCGCGCCGCCAAGCATCTCGATACCTGGCTGAAGGCCCGCGGCGTCATCGGCCTTTGCGGCATCGACACCCGCGCGCTCACCGCATGGATCCGCGAAAACGGCGCGCCGAACGCGGTCATCGCCCATGACCCGAACGGCGTCTTCGACATCGAAGCGCTGAAGGCGGAAGCCAAGGCCTGGAGCGGCCTCGTCGGTCTCGATCTCGCCATCGAAGCCACCTCCGGCCAGTCCTCCACCTGGACGGAAACGCCGTGGGTGTGGAACAAGGGCTACGGCACGCTCGGCGAAGCCGATGCCAAATACCACGTCGTCTGCGTCGATTTCGGCGTCAAGCGCAACATCCTGCGCCTCTTTGCCGGTCTGGATTGCAAGGTCACGGTCGTTCCGGCCCAGACGTCGGCCGAAGACATTCTGGCGCTGAAGCCGGATGGCGTGTTCCTCTCCAACGGTCCGGGAGACCCGGCCGCCACGGGCGAATATGCCGTGCCGGTCATCCAGAACCTCATCAAGAGCGAGCTGCCGATCTTCGGCATCTGCCTCGGCCACCAGATGCTCGGTCTCGCCGTCGGCGCAAAGACCGAAAAGATGCACCAGGGCCACCACGGCGCCAACCACCCGGTCAAGGACTTCACCACCGGCAAGGTTGAAATCGTCTCCATGAACCACGGCTTTGCAGTCGACACCAAGTCGCTGCCCGAAGGCGTCGAAGAGACCCATATCTCGCTGTTCGATGGCACCAATTGCGGCCTGCGCATCGTCGGCAAGCCGGTCTTCTCGGTCCAGCACCACCCGGAAGCATCGCCCGGCCCGCAGGACAGCCACTATCTCTTCCGCCGCTTCGTCAACCTGCTGCGCGAAAGACAAGGCGAGGCAGCGCTCGCCGAGCGCTGATACCTCGTAAAATCAGGAAAGATTATGCGGCCCGCTTTTCAGCGGGCCGTTTGCATTTCACGCTTCACCAGAAGGACGAAGCGGACGGTGAGCAGAACGGCCGCCGTCGAAAGGCCGATCACGAAACCGAACCAGACGCCGCGCCCGCCAAAGCCGAGCGGAAAGGCCATGGTCCAGGCAAGCGCCAGCCCGATCGGCCAATAGGAAATCAGCGCCAGCATCGCCGGAATGCGCGCATCCTTCAATCCGCGCAGCAGGCCCGCCGTCACGGCCTGAATGCCGTCGACAAGCTGGAAGATGCCGGCGATCACCACCAGGCTGCTGGCATAGGCAAGCACTTCCGCCGCCTCGGGCAATTTCGCATCCAGGAACCATTTCGCCAGAAATTCCGGCACGGCCGCAAACAGGATGCCGCCGCAAATGGCAATACCGCAGGCAATCGCATAGACCATGATGGAAGCGCGGATGAGGTTCTTGAAGTCTCCTTGACCGCGGGCGATGCCCACCCGCACGGTCGCCGCCTGCGACAGGCCGAGCGGAATCATGAAAGCGATGGAGGCGAGCTGCAGGGCGATGCCGTGCGCCGCAAGCTGCACGGTGCCAATCTGCCCCATCAGGATCGAAGCGGCGGCGAACAGCGTCACTTCGGCAAGGATGGTGATGCTGATCGGCAGGCCGAGGCGCAGCACTTCGAAGAGCGCATGCCAGTCCGGCCGCCAGAAACGCACGAACAGCTCGTATTTCCTGGTTTCCTCCCGCGTCTGCACATAGGCGACGATGAAGATGAAGCTGAAGGCATTGACGATGACGGCAACGACGGCAGCACCGTTCATGCCCATGACCGGCAATCCGAAATGGCCGAACACCAGCGCATAGGCAAGCACACCGTTCATCACCAGCATGATGATGGTGACATAAAGAATGATGCCGGCGCGCCCGATGGCGCTGACGAGCCCGCGCAGGACATAAAACAGCAGCGCCGGCAAAAGGCCGAACTTGGCGATGGCGAGATAGTGGCCGGTCAACGCCGCCACATTGGGGTTCTGCCCAAGAGAAATGAGAATGCGCTCGGCATTAAAGAAGATCGGCAGGGCGAGCAGCCAATAGGCGATCGCCACCCACATGCCCATGCGCAGCGAGCGACGGGCCGCCGTCGCATCCCCCTGCCCGTAGGCCTGCGCCACCATCGGCACCACAGCCACGGAAAAGCCGGAGCCGAAAATGAAGACGACGAAGAAGAACTGCCCGGCCAGCACCATGGCCGCCAGCTTTTCAGCGCCAAGCTGTCCGACGATGACCATATCCGTTGTATGGATGCCAAGCTGCGCGAGCTGCGCACCGATGAGCGGAATTCCCAGCGCAAGCGTAGCCTGAAAATGCGAAAACCACGACCCCGATCCGGACGGAACGGTTTCTGCAACAACCGACGAAGACATTGTAATTCACCTGAACTTTGGCCGTTGCCCGCGAATTGCGCAACGGCAGCATGGTGATGAATAAAATATTCCCTTCCTGCACGCAACCTTTGCGGATGAGTGATCAAAATTTACGCAAACAAACGGCGCCGCTCCGGCCTCGGCGCAAACGACATGACATAAGATAAATTTAGCTGAATTTTACCATTCCGCTTTATTCATTAGAACATCGCGTAGTTCTTTTAAATCACAAGCTGCATGATGCAGAATATTCCCGCCTTTCTGGCATGTCTTTCCCACCATTTCACAAGATGAGCCGAACGGTACATCCTGTTCCAAGGACGTGTAGCTTGCCCAAAAAAACCAACCTCATGACACGCATCCTCTTTGCGGCGTCTTCGCTTGTCGTCGCCGCCTTTGCCGGTTTTTCCTTCTACATCGACAGCCTTCAGCATCGCGTCACGACGGAAGCGGTGGCGGAAAACATCGATTCTTCCGGCAAGCAGGCCGCGCAAAGCATCGCCAACTGGCTGAACGGCCGCATCATGCTGACGGAAACAGTGGCAAAGACGCTTGCCAAGCTTCCGGATGAAGAGGCGAAGCTGCGGTTTCTGGAAAACGACGTTTTGACCGCGCAGTTCATGTCGACCTATTTCGGCAATGCCGAAACGGGAAGCTTCACCACCTTCCCCAAAACGCCGCTGCCGGAAGGATATGACCCGCGCAAGCGCCCGTGGTATCTGGATGCGGTCAAGGCCGGCAAGACGGTTCTGACCGAACCCTATAACGACGCATCGACCGGAGGGCTCATCATCACCGCCGCCATTCCCGTCTCCATCGATGGCAAGCTGGCCGGTGTGACGGGCAGTGACTTCTCGCTCAATTCGCTGGTCAACATGATCAAGTCGGTGGATGCCGGCACGGATGGATATGCGTTTCTCGTCAGCAAGGACGGCAAGATCCTTATTCACCCCGATCCGAAATTCGTCGACAAGCCGCTGGCCGATCTGTTCAAGGTCAATACGCCGGCCATTTCCTCGGCGATTTCGCAGACGGAAATCGACGGCAAGGGTAAGATCACCAGCTTCATTCCGGTCGCCGGCCTGCCCTCGGTCGACTGGTATCTCGGCTTTGTCGTTGATTCCGATGTTGCCTATGGCGCCATTGGCCAGTTCCGCCTGGCGGCGACCATCGCCACAATTCTCGCCGCCGCGATCATGATCGGTCTTTTGGCCACCGTGCTGTCCCGCTTCATCGTTCGCCCGGTGACGCAGATGACCTCGGCCATGGAAGGCCTCGCATCCGGCAATCTCGAGGTCGCCATTCCCGGTCAGGAGCGCACCGACCAGATCGGCTCCATGGCCGCGGCCGTCGCCGTGTTCCGGTCGAACGCCATGGAACGCCTGCGTCTCGAAGGCGATGCCGAAGAAAACCGCACGCTTTCCGAACGGGAGCGCAGCGAGCGCGAAAGACTGGCGGCAAAGGACGCCGCCGACATCCAGTTCGCGGTCGATTCGCTTGCCCGGGGACTGGCGCATCTTTCCGATGGCGACCTCAACTACCGCATCGACACACCTTTCGTGACCCGCATCGACCGTCTGCGCGATGATTTCAATAATTCCGTCACCAAGCTGAACGCAGCGCTCAGCACCGTCGGCCAGAACGCTCGCGCCATCGACGCCGGCGCCGGCGAAATCCGCCAGTCCGCCGACGATCTCGCACGGCGCACCGAGCAGCAGGCGGCCTCCGTGGAAGAGACCGCGGCGGCGCTTGAGGAAATCACCACGACGGTCAAGGATTCCGCCCGCCGTGCGGAAGAAGTGGGCCGTCTGGTCGACCGCGCCCGCAACAATGCCGAACAGTCCGGCGTCATCGTCGAAGATGCGGTTCGCGCCATGGAAGGCATCGAAAAATCGTCGTCCGAGATCAGCAACATCATCGGCGTGATCGACGAGATCGCCTTCCAGACCAACCTTCTGGCGCTGAATGCCGGTGTGGAAGCCGCCCGCGCCGGTGAGGCCGGCAAGGGTTTTGCCGTCGTCGCCCAGGAAGTGCGCGAGCTTGCCCAGCGCTCTGCCAATGCGGCGAAGGAGATCAAGACGCTGATCAACGCCTCGACATCGCAGGTGCAGTCCGGCGTCGATCTCGTCGGCAATGCCGGCAAGGCGCTGGAAACCATCGTCCGCGAAGTACAGGAGATCAATCGCCACATCGACGCCATCGTGACGTCGTCGCGCGAACAGTCGACTGGCCTTCAGGAAATCAACACAGCCATCAACACCATCGATCAGGGCACGCAGCAGAATGCCGCCATGGTCGAGGAACAGACGGCCGCAAGCCACGGGCTCGCCTCGGAAGCGGCGGCGCTCAACGAGTTGCTCGCACAGTTCCAGCTCGCCACGGCCACCCGGCGGCAGGCGGAGTATGGGCGCGCTGCATGATGGCAAAAACAGAAATGGCCGGAGCGATCCGGCCATTTTTCTTGTCCAGCTCCCACAATAGTCGGTTCCCGCCACCGGCGTGATCCGCTAGAGCTTGATCGATCATGATATGCGGAGGGATCTATGCTGGAACTGATTTGGCGCGGCATTGCCATGGGCATTGGCGGCACCGTGTTTATGGATATATGGGCAATCGTGCTGCACCGGTTCTTCGGCCAGTCCGCGCCAAACTGGGCGCCGGTCGGCCGCTGGTTCTGGCATGTGCCGAAAGGTACGATATTTCACGACAGCATCGCCACGGCTGAACCCTATGAACATGAACTGGCGCTCGGCTGGATTTCACATTACGCCGTCGGCATTATTTATGGCATCGTTCTCGCGCTGGTGGTTCCGGCCGCGTGGTTTGCCGATCCCTCCTTCATTGAGCCATGGATCGTCGGCATCATAACGGTCGGCGCGGGCTGGTTCCTGTTGCAGCCGGGGCTCGGCATTGGCTGGGCGGCGTCGAAGACCCCCAACCCGAACAAGGTCCGCTTTCTCAACCTTGTGGCCCATACCGTTTTCGCCCTCGGCATGTATGCCGTGGCGCTTTTGATGCGCTAAATGAAAAGGGGGCTGAAAAGCCCCCTCTCCTGTCCGGTTCTCAGATATTCGCCGAGAACGTATCGCAATCTTCGACACGGCCGCTCTGGAAACCGCGCTTGAACCATTCCGCGCGCTGTGCCGAGGTGCCGTGGTTGAAACTGTCAGGCACCACATAGCCCTGGGTCTGCTTCTGCAGCGTATCGTCGCCGATCTGGTGAGCGGCGTTCAGCGCTTCCTCAAGGTCGCCGGTTTCGAGAATACCCTTCTGCTCGGTGAACTTGCCCCAGATGCCGGCATAACAATCCGCCTGAAGCTCGACGCGCACCGACATCTTGTTGGCATCCACCTGGCTCATCGACTGGCGGCGGCGGTTGAACTCCGGCAGAACGCCGGTCAGGTTCTGGATGTGGTGGCCCACCTCATGCGCAATCACATAAGCCTGCGCGAAATCGCCGGCCGCGCCGAAACGCTGGTCCAGTTCCTTGAAGAAGCTGGTGTCGAGATAGACCTTGCGGTCGCCCGGGCAATAGAACGGGCCGCTGGCGGCGGAAGCATAACCGCAGGCGGAAGACACCTGACCGGAGAACAGAACCAGCGTCGGCTTCTGATAGGTCTCACCGGCCGACTGGAAAATGCCGCTCCACGTATCTTCCGTCTCGGCCAGCACGGTGCGCACGAAAGCCGTCGTCTCGTCCGACGACTGGCCTTGCGGACGCGTGCCCGCCTGCTGACCGCCGGATTGCTGCGTCGTACCGCCGCCATCCAGTGAAATATCGCCGCCCGAAAGCAGCGTCAGCGGGTTGATGCCAAGCACCCAGCTTATCAGCAGGATGATAAGAATGCCGCCAATACCGATACCGCCGCCGCGCCGCCCGATAGGCACACGCATTCCGCCACGGGAAAAAGGATCGTTGCCCGACGGCCCCGATCCCGCCGACATGCCGCGCCGGTCCTCGATATTGTCCGACTGGCGGCGCCCTCTCCATTCCATGCTATTCTCCCGGCGGATATCGCCTTAACAAGCTGCCTTATAACGGCACTATAATACATCTTGTTCCGGAAGGAAGCAGAGGCAGTAAACGGAGTCTTTCATGCGGCTCTGCGTCTTTGTTTCAACACGGTCAGAAACAGGAAGACAAACAGGAGAGCGCCGGCGGAAAAGGCCACAAATCCGGCTCTGCCATCACCAAAAGCAACCTCATGCATGATGCGTCCCGGAACGAAGGTGAAGCCCCCGGCAATCACGATGCCGCCGAGATAAACGCTCTGCATGATCCGCATATGGCGTCTGATATCGCCGCGGCGCGCGAAATAGATCGATTGCAGACAGCCATATATCGTGAAGGCGGAAAGCAGGTGGATCGGGCTGAAACCGTAAAACATCCTCAATTCATGGATGAAGAACGTCGAAACGGACGTCGTGACCATCAGCATCACCCAGATCTTGCCGAACAGCCGGTGGATGGCAGTTCCCTTGGGGCGCAGGAAGATGAAGGCGCCGAGAATGGCCGCAGGCACGACAGTGGCGACATGGAACTGCACGGCAAGCGGTGCGTCTAACAAAGGCTGGAATGACATGGGTGCTGTTTCGGCTCGGTTGAAATCACCGGCAATTTGGGCAAAACATGCCCTCAGGAAAAACGGATTGACGCCAACCGCAGGAAAACTTCGTGGATCACCCATATCTGCAATCCACGCTTCGTGAAATGCACGCCATCCTGCAATCGCGCAGGCTGTGGCTGACGTTTCTCGCCGTGCTGGCGATCTTCATCGTGACCGGACCTTTCGGAACGAGCGAAACCATGAGCTTCGCCGACCGGCTGCTTTACTGGACAATCATACAGGCCAGCGCCTGGACATTCGCCATATCCTTTTCCATCATCGCCAACAGCATCCTTGCCGGCAGCATCGAAAATATGCTGACGCGCATGATGATCGGCTCGCTGACGGCCGCCCAGCCGATCGGGCTGCTGCTCACCATCACGAACCGGGTCTTTTCAGGCAAGGAAATGGGTTTCGGCCCCTTTCTGCAAAGCAGCCTGTCGTCTCTGCCTCTCTGCGCCATCTTCTGCCTGCTAAGTTATCTCACCGCCTGCCAGTCGCTCGAAACAGCGGCCAATGCCGCTACGGACACGGGCGAAGATACCAGACGCGAGGTAAAGGGCATCGTACCGCTGCTGGAGCGGCTACCGCCGCAAAAGCGCGGAGAATTGCTGCGACTGTCGGTGCAGGACCACTATACTGAAATCGTCACCACGCGCGGGCATCAGCTCGTTCTGCTGCGTTTTTCCGATGCGCTGAAAGAAATCGGCCAGACGGAAGGCTTGCAGGTGCACCGGTCGCACTGGATTGCCGATGCCGACGCCGTCTCGCTGCGCAAACAGGCCGGTCGTCTGCATCTCATCACAAGAGACGGCACGGAAATCCCCGTCAGCCGCTCCTATAGTGCAGCGGTCCAGGCCCGTTTCACCGCACACGCCCCTGCCGGTTAAGAGTTTCTGTCGATTCCGGAATTTATGGGGTTCCGTTCTCAAAAACATTTGCCTATAAGCCGCTTCTAGCCTGAAAACATTTGAATTGCGCCCCCCGGCCGGTGATCCTTCACCCTGGCCGGTGTTTTGCGCAACCGAAAAGCGGAACGAGAGAGCCATGCCGAAGCGCCAAGATATCAAGTCCATCCTCATCATCGGCGCGGGACCGATCGTCATCGGCCAGGCATGTGAATTCGACTATTCCGGCACACAGGCCTGCAAGGCGCTGAAGGAAGAGGGTTACCGGGTCATTCTGGTCAACTCCAACCCGGCGACGATCATGACCGATCCGGGCCTTGCCGACGCCACTTACGTCGAGCCGATTACGCCGGAAGTCGTGGCGAAGATCATCGCCAAGGAGCGTCCGGATGCCCTTCTGCCGACCATGGGCGGCCAGACCGCGCTCAACACCGCGCTCTCTCTCAAGCGCATGGGCGTTCTCGACCGTTACAATGTGGAAATGATCGGCGCGAAGCCGGAAGCCATCGACATGGCCGAAGACCGAGCCCTCTTCCGCGAAGCCATGGCCCGCATCGGCCTTGAAACTCCGCGCTCCATGCTGGCCAACGCCACCGAAATCAAGGATGCCGACCGCAAGAAGCACGAGGCAGCGCGCACCGAGCTGAAGGGCAAGCTTTCCGGCCCCGATCTCGACAAGGCGCTGGACGATCTCGAAAACCAGTGGAACCTCGGCGAAACCGACCGCAAGCAGCGTTACATGGCCCATGCCATGGCAATCGCCGCGCAGGCAATCGATCATGTCGGCCTGCCGGCCATCATCCGCCCCTCCTTCACGCTCGGCGGCACCGGCGGCGGCATTGCCTATAACCGCTCGGAATTCTTCGACATCGTATCCGGTGGTCTCGACGCCTCGCCGACGACGGAAGTTCTGGTCGAAGAATCGGTTCTCGGCTGGAAGGAATATGAGATGGAAGTCGTCCGCGATAAGGCGGACAATTGCATCATCATCTGCTCCATCGAAAACATCGATCCGATGGGCGTTCACACCGGCGATTCCATCACCGTCGCGCCGGCGCTGACGCTGACCGACAAGGAATACCAGATCATGCGCAACGCCTCGATTGCGGTGCTGCGCGAGATCGGCGTCGAAACCGGCGGCTCGAACGTGCAGTTCGCCGTCAACCCGAAGGACGGCCGCCTCGTCGTCATCGAAATGAACCCGCGCGTCTCGCGCTCCTCCGCCCTCGCCTCCAAGGCGACCGGCTTCCCCATCGCCAAGATCGCCGCCAAGCTCGCCATCGGCTACACGCTGGATGAGCTTGAGAACGACATCACCGGCGGCGCGACACCTGCTTCGTTCGAACCTTCCATCGACTACGTCGTCACCAAGATCCCGCGTTTTGCCTTCGAGAAATTCCCCGGCGCTTCGCCGATCCTCACCACCGCCATGAAGTCGGTCGGCGAAGTCATGGCCATCGGCCGCACCTTCGCGGAATCGCTGCAGAAAGCGCTGCGCGGCATGGAAACCGGCCTCACCGGTCTCGATGAAATCGAAATCCCCGGCTATGAGGAAGGCGAAGGCTCCAAGAACGCCATCCGCGCCGCCATCGGCACGCCGACGCCGGACCGCCTGCGCATGGTCGCCCAGGCGCTGCGCATGGGCATGAGCGAAGAGGAAGTCCACGAGAACTCGAAGATCGATCCGTGGTTCATCGCCCAGTTCAAGGCCATCGTCGACATGGAAGCCCGCATCCGCGAGCACGGCCTGCCGCAGGATGCCGAAAACCTGCGCATGCTCAAAGCCATGGGCTTCTCCGACGCCCGCCTCGCCAGCCTGACGTCCAAGCGCCCGAAGGAAGTGGCCGAGCTGCGCAACAGCCTGAACGTTCGCCCGGTCTTCAAGCGCATCGACACCTGCGCGGCCGAATTCGCGTCGCCGACCGCTTACATGTATTCGACCTATGAAATTCCCTTCGTCGGCGCAGCCCGCTCGGAAGCGCAGGTTTCCGACCGCAAGAAGGTCGTCATCCTCGGCGGCGGTCCGAACCGCATCGGCCAGGGCATCGAGTTCGATTATTGCTGCTGCCATGCCGCCTTCGCGCTGAAGGATGCCGGCTTCGAAGCAATCATGATCAACTGCAACCCGGAAACCGTTTCCACCGACTACGACACCTCCGACCGCCTCTATTTCGAGCCGCTGACGGCCGAAGACGTGATCGAGATCATGCGTGCCGAACAGGAAAAGGGCGAACTGGTCGGCGTCATCGTGCAGTTTGGCGGCCAGACCCCGCTGAAGCTGGCCGAAGCGCTGGAAAAGAACGGTATCCCGATCCTCGGCACCGCGCCTGACATGATCGACCTTGCAGAAGACCGCGACCGCTTCCAGAAGCTGCTGATGAAGCTCGATCTCGCCCAGCCGAACAACGGCATCGCCTATTCGGTCGAGCAGG
This sequence comes from Agrobacterium leguminum, assembly GCF_015704895.1. Classification (GTDB taxonomy): domain Bacteria; phylum Pseudomonadota; class Alphaproteobacteria; order Rhizobiales; family Rhizobiaceae; genus Agrobacterium; species Agrobacterium leguminum. The sequence goes on from NZ_JADQWB010000008.1 coordinate 82,825, forward strand.
CTCGCCTCGTCGCTTCCGAAATCGGTTTCCCGCTGGTCGTTCGTCCCTCCTACGTTCTGGGTGGCCGCGCCATGCAGATTATCCATTCGGAAGGCCAGCTCCAGACCTATCTGCTCGACACGGTTCCGGGCCTCGTACCCGAGGACATCAAGCAGCGTTACCCGAACGACAAGACCGGCCAGATCAACACCCTGCTCGGCAAGAACCCGCTGCTGTTCGACAGCTACCTGACCAACGCCGTCGAAGTGGACGTCGATGCGCTGTGCGACGGCGAAAGCGTCTTCGTCTCGGGCATCATGGAGCACATCGAAGAAGCCGGCATCCATTCGGGCGACTCGGCCTGCTCGCTGCCGGTCCGTTCTCTGTCGAAAGAGATCGTCGACGAGCTGGAACGCCAGACGACGGCGCTTGCCAAGGCGCTCAATGTCGGCGGCCTGATGAACGTGCAATATGCCATCAAGGACGGCACGATCTACGTTCTCGAAGTCAATCCGCGCGCCTCGCGCACCGTGCCTTTCGTGGCGAAGACCATCGGTGCGCCGATCGCCAAGATCGCCGCCCGCGTCATGGCCGGCGAGAAGCTCGATCCCGCGATTGCCGCTTACGGCGAAAAGCCCGATCCGCGCAACCTGAAGCACATCGCCGTCAAGGAAGCCGTCTTCCCCTTCGCCCGCTTCCCCGGCGTCGACATCCTGCTCGGACCGGAAATGCGCTCGACCGGCGAAGTCATCGGCCTCGATACCGATTTCGCGCTGGCCTTCGCCAAGAGCCAGCTCGGCGCTGGCGTCGATCTGCCCCGCTCCGGCGCGGTCTTCGTCTCGGTGCGTGACGAGGACAAGGAAGGCGTTCTGCCCGCCATCCGCATTCTCGTGGAAAGCGGCTTCAAGGTACTGGCCACCGGCGGCACCCAGCGTTTCCTCGCCGAAAAGGGCATCAACGCCGAAAAGATCAACAAGGTGCAGGAAGGCCGTCCGCATATCGAAGACGCCATCCGCAACCGTCAGGTCCAGCTCGTCATCAACACCACCGACAGCAACAAGGCGATTTCTGACTCGAAGTCGCTGCGCCGCGCGACGCTGATGCAGAAGGTGCCTTACTACACGACGATGGCCGGCGCGGAAGCGGCAGCGCTTGCCATCAAGGCACTGAAGGCCGGCAATCTGGAAGTGAAGCCGCTGCAGAGCTACTTCCAGTAAGCTGCGCGAACCGCAGGTTCCAACGCTGAATGAAAACAAAACGCCGCGGGTCACCATGCCCGCGGCGTTTTGCATTGCGTAATCCTGCTGCAATTCATTGCCGGTATCAAAACATCAGGTTCGAACGAGGCCCATGATGTCCCTATTGCTCAATGACGGATCGCCCGCAGCCATTCGCCGCGCCGTTGCCAAAGCTCCGGTCAAACGCTCCATGAAGATGCTGAAGCGCCCCGCCATAGGGTCCCGGCGATGGGAACGCCTGGCCCCAATACGCCAAAGCACTGCCTTGAGGGACTGACCATGGCTGGACGTCCACCGGGACCGGAGCGGGTGGCTTTTCCGCTGCGGATCGAACCCGCAATATTGAACATGATCCGGCACACCGCGAGCGGCGAATTGCGCAGCGTCAATGCCCAGATCGAGGTTCTTCTGAAGAGGCCCTGTCCCGCCGCGCCACGGCGGATGAAGCAGACAAGCCGCCCTTTTAGACCGAAGGGCAACAACGACGCTACACGACACGAAGATGCGGTGGGCCCTGCGGAAAGATCGACGGCCCGAAGCACCGCCTATGCCGCCTGCGCCTCCCGAACGCAATTGCGCCCTTCCATTTTCGCGCGGTAAAGTGCGCGATCAGCCATTTCCGCAAGCGTCTGGAGATCGCAGCGCATCTCGCCAGTGGCGGCAACGCCGATGCTGATGGTGACGCCGACACGCAGACCGCCGCAATCGACCTCGGTTACTGCAATCGCATCGCGAATGCGTTCGCCGATCATGCAGGCCTTGCGAACGCCGGCGCCCGGCAGGTAGATGATGAATTCCTCTCCGCCGTAACGCGCCAGCACGTCCCCGCCGCGGATGCTGCCGCCGATACGCTTTGCCACTTCCTGCAGCACGCTATCGCCAACGGCGTGGCCAAAACGGTCGTTGATCGACTTGAAGTGATCGATATCCAGCAACATGGCCGCATCGGCGGGATCCGGCGTCGCAGGCATGGTCTGGAAGAAGAAACGCCGGTTCTTAACGCCCGTCAGCGGGTCGGTATTCGCAAGAACCAGCAGTTTGCGTTCTGACCGCTCGGCCACGAGCATCATCACGAACAGGGCAATGGCGAAGTTCAGCATGATGATGAAGAAGAACGCATTGACCAGATCGATGGTGGCAAAATCGGGGAAAAGCACGCTTTTCACCACCGATAGCGAAATGAGACCGGAGACGCCGGTGATGCCACCCAGCGCCAGGCGGGAAAGCAGCGGCTCTCTGCGCCATCTGGCGAAAAGCACCGATGCCCCGGCGAGATAGGCCAGCGATGCGCAGCCGTTGAAGAGCGCCGCGCGATACGCATTATTGTCCGCCACCTGCTGCGCGACCACCATCGCCAGTACGGAAATGAGGCAGACAATGGATACGGTCCGTCGGTCGACGGAACGCCCATCGCTCAACGCCTTCAAGCCGAGCCAGATCAGCGCGTAACCCACAATACCGAAAACGACACTGCCGAGCCGCCACAGGGCCGGCGACAATATTCCCCATTCGCCGTAACCGGCAAGCGTGGAGCCAATCGCCATCGAGGCGAAACCCGCCGCAAGGGGGACGGGACCGCGCAAGCCGCGATTGGTCATTTTCAGATAGATAAAACTCAAAAGCCCAACGATGTAAGAACACTTTTGCATCAGTATGACTGTCGCAAGGTCGAGTTCACCCAACATGATTTGTCCATACGGTAAATAAATTCAGAGAACTTAATTATAATATTAAGTATAAAATTTCAATAAAAATAACAGATAAATAATCAGTAAATGATACTACTGCAAGTTACGGCTCGAATATTGAATAAATCTCCAGCGCGTAAATGGAAATTTATTCGAATATTCTAATAAAACTAATATCCTTCTTGAACCGCATCGTTTCCGCCTCTTTCACCTGCCCATCGGCAAGGCGTAGGAGATAGGACGGGTGCACGGTGACAAAAAGCGTTCGGCCTTCCTCCATCGGCAGGGGACGGCTCCGAATCTCCGAGAGCTTTTCCTTGCCGCCGGTCAGCGCATAAAGCGCCGTTGCGCCCATGGCAACGATCAGCTTCGGCCGAATAAGCGCGATTTCCTGATTGAGCCACCAGCGGCATTGCTCCACTTCGCCCGCATTCGGGCGCTGATGGATGCGCCGTTTGCCGCGCGTTTCATATTTGAAGTGCTTGACGGCATTGGTGATGTAGAGCTTTTTACGCTCGATACCGACATCGGCAAGAGTCCGGTCGAAAAGCTGGCCGGCCGGGCCGACAAAAGGCTTTCCGGCCAGATCTTCATGATCGCCCGGCTGTTCGCCAACGATCATGATTTCCGCATCCTCCGGCCCCGCACCGAAAACCGTTTGCGTGGCGCTGCAATGCAGGGGGCAGCGGGTGCAACGGCCGGCCTCGCGCGCCAGCGACGCGAGCGTGCCGTCCGGCACGGGTTGCGGCATCTCCCGTGCAGCGGCCGCAGCCTGCAGGCGATGGTGAAAGGGCTGCGGCTGGCTTGCCGCCCTGGCGGCCATCTCCAGTACCCGCGCCTCCGCGCCGAGGATGAGGTCGGGAATGAGATCGGCTTCCGGCAGGTTCTTCCAGTATTTCTTCGGCATCTCCGCCGTCATGGCTTTGATCTTGAGGCGCGCCGGATTGAATATATTGGCATAATAGGTCCGCCAGAGTTCATCCGTCTCGTCCGTCAGATCAGGCTTCGCCGCCGCCTCCCGTGAGGTTTGCAGCTCGCTTCCATCCCATCGGGCGGACCCTTTCGGTGTGGTGATCAACCAGTCCATATCGGTAAACCGTCGCTGGAAAAACGCTGCCGTTCGCTCGACGATGAAATGATCCGGCTCGAACCAGGCCACGAACCGCCGTCGCCCGCCCTGCCCCTGCGGCAAGGGCAACTCCTTGAAACGGACGAAGGCCGTCATCTTGTGACAATCCCGGCGCACCGATTTCTCGAGCAAGCGGGCCTCTGCAACATCCGGATCGGACTTGAACTGCAACAGGGCTCGGTCCCGCTTCAGCCGCCACAACAACCGGTAAAGCAACGCAAACCGGCCGGGATCGCCGTGGCAGATGACAGCCTGCGCCAGCGCCACGAACGAGGCCGGAACGGAAACCTGCCCATTGCCGGCATCGACCGTCGGCAATGGCTCGCCGGCGAAATCCAGCAGCCCTGCCCCGTCATCCCGCAACCGCCAGTCAATCGTCTCCGGCCGAATATCGGCGGCAAGGGCCGCACGCGCGGCATCGCGCCACTCGCCGAAATCGCCCCGCCCTTCCAGCACCGGACCGTACATCACAACAGCGATAATTGTTCGGGCTGCGGCGCAAACATCGCCCGCAAATCCGGCCGCTCGGTCAGCTTGCCCGGCGTCCAGCCCTCGGCAACGATGAAAGCCTTTACCTTTTTCAGGGAAACGCCGAAACGCGCGATGTCCTCTAGCCGCAGCCGCCGGAACCGCCGTGACGAGAGAACGGAGGCCACCGTCTTGGTGCCGAAACCGGGCACACGCAGCAGCATTTCCCGATCCGCCGCATTGACGTCCACCGGGAAACGGTCGCGATGTTTCAGCGCCCAGGCGAGTTTCGGGTCGATGTCGAGATCGAGCATGCCATCGCCCCCGATCGCCGTTATCTCGCTGATATCGAAGCCATAAAAGCGGTACAGCCAGTCGGCCTGATAAAGCCGGTGTTCCCGCATCAGCGGCGGCTTGATGAGCGGCAGGTTTTTCGACGAATCAGGAATGGGGCTGAAGGCCGAATAATAGACGCGCCGCAAACCGTAGCTGCCATAAAGCCGGGCGCTGGTGGAGAGAATGGTGCTATCGTCAGCGCCATCCGCCCCCACGATCATCTGCGTGCTCTGCCCGGCGGGCGCAAAGCGCCTGGTCTTGCGTGTCCGGACGGTCGGCTCCCCGGCCTCCTCGATCTTCAGGCGGATATCGGCCATGGAGCGGCGAATATTGACGGGCTGCTTTTCCGGCGCGAAACGGCCAATGCCGCTATCGGTCGGCAATTCGATATTGATCGAGAGACGATCCGCATAGAGCCCTGCCTCCTCGATGAGCCTGGGCGATGCTTCGGGAATGGATTTCAGGTGGATATACCCACGAAAACCATGGGTAACCCGCAACTCCCGCGCCACGCGCACCATCTCCTCCATCGTATGATCGGAGGAACGGATGATGCCGGAGGACAAAAACAGCCCCTCGATATAGTTGCGCCGGTAAAACTCCAGCGTCAGCCAAACCACCTCTTCCGGCGTGAACCGCGCCCGCTCGACATTGCTGGAGGAACGGTTGATGCAATAGGCGCAATCATAGATGCAGAAGTTGGTGAGCAGGATTTTCAAAAGCGAAATGCAGCGCCCGTCCGGCGCATAGGCATGGCAGATGCCCGACCCTTCCGTGGAGCCCAGACCGCCCGATGCTGCGGAGTTGCGTTTTGTCGTGCCGCTCGATGCGCAGGAGGCATCGTATTTCGCCGCGTCGGAGAGAATGGCCAGCCGTTGCCTGATCGACTTCTTCATGAGTATGTTCACTATATGTTCCATAGACGAATGTCAATGAAATATGGTAAGACATTGATTACATGAGGAAATATTCGCACCTCAAATTTGCTGGCATTTCGCTGTCGTCTTCTGATATAGTCGGCTCAGTTATGATTTTGGCATGGTTCCGGAGTTCCCCTCCGGAACCTGTTTCTTTTTGTGTCTGCAAGTAAAGCGACAGGACTGCGAAGGATAAAAAAATGGTAGAAAAAGTACCGATGACTCAGGGTGGATTCGTCAAGCTGCAGGAGGAGCTGCGCTGGCGCCAGCAGGAGGAACGCCCCCGTATCATCGAGGCGATTGCGGAAGCGCGCGCCCATGGCGACCTTTCGGAAAACGCCGAGTACCATGCTGCCAAGGAAGCACAGAGCCACAATGAAGGCCGCATCACCGAACTCGAAGACCTGACCGCACGCGCGGAAGTCATCGATCTCTCCAAGATGTCGGGCTCGAAGATCAAGTTCGGCGCCACCGTCAAGCTGGTGGACGAGGATAGCGACGAGGAAAAGACCTATCAGATCGTCGGCGACCAGGAAGCCGATGTGAAGGCCGGTCGCATCTCCATCTCCTCGCCCATCGCCCGCGCGCTCATCGGCAAGGAAGTCGGCGACAGCATCGAAGTCAACGCGCCTGGCGGCGCCAAGGGCTACGAGATTCTCGCGGTTCAGTGGGGCTGATGCCCTCACATGCAATGCGCCCCATGCGGGCGCATTGCTTTTCTTGACGTCTTCAATCCCCCGAATTAGCCGCAAAGACGGAAGCCCATCTTGTCCCACGTCAGTCTGAAAGATGTGCAGGTGCTTGCGCCGAATTTCAAACGCAGGCTCTCCGGCGTCACCTCCACCATCGTTCAGCTCATTCCGGTGCAGAACCGGCTGGGACAGAAGGTGGCCGTCATTGGACCGGGTTTGCCGCCGCATCTGCCGCATGTGCGCTTCCGCGATCTGTGGCGGCTCTGGCAAAACGGCCCGCGGGGCGGCCCGCGCATCTGGCATGCCCGGCGCAACCTCGAAATGTTGCCGGGTCTTTTCATGCGTGACGTGCTGCGCATGAAGGTGAAGCTACTGTTCACCTCGGCCGCACAGAGGCGACATTCCGCCTATACACGGTTTCTGATTTCGAAGATGGATGCCGTGGTCGCGACCAGCACCCGCTCCGGCTCGTTTCTGGAAGTACCCCATCGCGTTGTCATGCATGGCGTCGATACCGACCTGTTCCATCCGGCAACCGGCCCGGAAGACACAATCGCGGCAACCGGCCTGCCGGGACAATATCTCATCGGCTGCTTTGGACGGGTGCGCCACCAGAAGGGCACCGATCTCTTCGTGCGCGCCATGATCGAGCTTTTGCCCGCCCATCCGCAATGGACGGCCATTGTTTCCGGCCGGGTAACGGCGGAACACAAGGCTTTTGCCGAGGCACTCGAGGCCGATGTCAAGGCCGCCGGCCTATCGGACCGCATCGTGTTTCAGGGTGAGGTGGATGACATCAAGCCGTGGTACCGGCGGCTGACGCTCTATGTCGCCCCATCGCGCAACGAAGGTTTCGGCTTGACGCCGCTCGAGGCCATGGCATCGGAAACGGCCGTCGTCACCAGCACCGCCGGCGCCTATGAGGAAATGATCGTCAAGGGCGAAACCGGCGCTGTCGTCGAGGCGGGTGACTATGCATCACTCAGGGATGCGATAAGGACCTATCTTGCCGACCCAGCTCTGGCCGAGAGCCATGCAAAGGCCGGGCTTTCGCATGTACGCAGCACATTTCCGCTTGAGAAAGAGGCCACGAGGCTCGGCGAAGTCTATGAGGCTTTGCGGCGCGGGTAACGCGTCTTAAGGCAGGAACGAAGCCTGCCGCTCAGATTTCCACCAGACCGACGCGCTTGACCTGCCGGATGGTGAGCATGGTGCGCACCGTATCGACATTTTCGTCCGCCGTCAGAACCTCGATGACGAAATCCTGAAACTCGGTCAGGTTCTTCGCCACGCAGTGCAGCAGGAAATCGCTTTCGCCCGATACCATCCAGGCCTGACGCACCAGCGACCAGCCGGCGGTTGCCGCCGCAAAGGCCTTCAGATTGCTGTCCGACTGGCGCTTGAGGCCGACCATGCAGAAGGCGACGAGATCGAAACCGAGCTTCGGCGCGTTCAACATGGCGTGATAACCCTCGATCACACCCGCCTCTTCCAGCTTGCGGACGCGCCGGAGGCAGGGCGGCGCGGAAATACCGACCCTTTCGGCCAGTTCCACATTGGTCATGCGCCCGTCGCGCTGCAATTCGCGCAGGATTTTCAGATCGATGGCATCGAGTTCGACGCTGGTCACGGAGGAGTACCTCGTTAAGCTGTGGAACTTCCTTCTACTATTCGGCGCGGGATTCGCAACATTATGCCACCGCCTGGTCACAAAATTGCGCGCACATCCACAACTGCCTTGTTGGTAACGCAAGGCTGCCCTTGAATAAAGACACTAGACAACCTTAAATACCGGGCAACGAAGGGGTTGAGGCCTGTCCGCGGTCATGCGGCTCCTAGGCCCGGTGCCGAAAGGCGCTGCCAGGGAAAGGCCCCGTTATTGAAAGGAACGCTTCCATGTCTGCCCGCCACACGAAGGTATTGATCATCGGCTCCGGTCCCGCCGGTTATACCGCGGCGATCTACGCGGCCCGCGCAATGCTGAAACCCGTGCTGATCGCCGGCATGGAACAGGGCGGCCAGTTGATGATCACCACCGATGTCGAGAACTATCCGGGCTTTGCCGATCCGATCCAGGGTCCGTGGCTGATGGACCAGATGCTGAAGCAGGCGACGCATGTGGGCGCGGAAATCGTCAGCGACCTCGTCACCGAAGTTGAAACCAATGTACGGCCTTTCGTGGTCAAGACCGATTCCGGTCAGGTCTGGACCGCCGATACGCTGATCATCGCCACCGGCGCCAAGGCCAAGTGGCTCGGCATTGAGAGCGAGCAGCATTTCCAGGGCTTCGGCGTTTCCGCCTGCGCCACCTGCGACGGTTTCTTCTATCGCAACAAGGATGTGATCGTGGTCGGCGGCGGCAACTCCGCCGTGGAAGAAGCGCTGTACCTCGCCCATATCGCCAAGTCGGTCACCGTCGTTCACCGCCGCGATAGCTTCCGCTCGGAAAAAATCCTGCAGGAACGGCTGTTCGCCAAGGAAAACGTCAAGATTCTCTGGAACACGGAAATCGCCGAAATTACCGGTGCGCCCGCAAAGCCGCCAATGCCGCCTTCCGTTTCCGGCGTGAAACTGCGCGACACCAAGACCGGTGCGATCAGCGAATTCCCCATCGACGGCGTCTTCGTCGCCATCGGCCATGCGCCGGCGGTCGAGCTGTTCAAGGGCAAGGTGAAGCTGAAAGACAACGGCTACATGTGGACCGCCCCCGATTCCACGGCGACCGACGTGGAAGGCATCTTCGCGGCTGGCGACGTCACCGACGACATTTACCGTCAGGCGATCACCGCAGCCGGCATGGGCTGCATGGCCGCGCTGGAAGCGGAACGTTATCTCACCGCGCATCAACCGCTTGCTGTCGCAGCGGAATAACCGAAAGGCAGGGTAGGCATGGCAATGCCATTGGACTGGGATAAACTGCGCATTTTTCATGCGGCTGCCGAAGCGGGGTCTTTCACCCACGCTGCCGACAAGCTGCATTTGTCCCAGTCGGCCATCAGCCGTCAGGTCAGCGCGCTCGAGCAGGATGTCGGCGTCAAGCTGTTCCATCGCCACGCTCGCGGCCTCATCCTCACGGAACAGGGCGAGTTGCTGTATCGCACCGCCCATGACGTGCTGCTGAAGCTCGAAACCGTCAAGATGCAGCTCACCGAAACGACGGAGAAGCCGAGCGGCAAGCTGCGCGTGACGACCACCGTCGGTCTCGGCCAGGGCTGGCTGACGGACAAGGTGCAGGAATTCCTGCAGCTCTATCCGGAAATGTCGATCCAGCTCATCCTCGACAATGAGGAGCTGGACGTGAACATGCGTCACGCCGATTGCGCCATCCGCCTGCGCCAGCCGCAGCAGTCGGACCTCATTCAGCGCAAGCTGTTCACGGTGCACATGCACGTCTATGCCGCGCCGTCCTATATCAACCGCCATGGTGAGCCGCAGTCGATCGAGGATCTCGACAATCACCGCATCATTTCCTTCGGCGAACCGGCGCCCAACTATCTGCTGGACGTCAACTGGCTGGAGAATGCTGGGCGGTCCTCCGACAATACGCGCACGCCGCATCTGCAGATCAACAGCCAGACCTCGATCAAGCGCGCCTGCCTGCTGGGAATCGGCATCGCCTGCTTGCCGGATTATATCGTCGGCCGCGATCCGGGCCTTATCCAGCTATCGCTCGCCGCAGATATTCCGTCCTTCGATACCTATTTCTGCTATCCCGATGAGATGAAAAACGCTGCAAAGTTGAAAGCCTTCCGCGACTTCATCGTCGCAAAGGCGCGTAACTGGAACTTCTGACGTTAAAATAATCGGCGTTTGGTTATAGTCTTTAAATTTCAATAACTTATATGGCGCAACACCCGAGCGGCGCACCTGCGCCGCCCGGGAGCATTGCACATAAAATATACCGGAAATATCGAGGGCTGCGTGGTGCGCATGCCTGACCTGCACAAAAAAGAGTTGTTTCGTGCACAAAAAAGCACCATATCGCTCTCAGCTGATGCACACGGTGGCTTTTCCTCCCAGTTCCACCGCATCAGCTGTTCCCCTCTGGAGGTTTTTGACCTTCACACTTAAAGGGCCCTGGATCCATCCGGCGGCCCTCTTTTTTTACCCGCAAGAATTTTCTCCGAATTGGCGAAATATCGCATGATGCAACCTTGTTTTGCATTATTCCCACACCCATATTTTAGTCAGCTGTCACGCTCGCCCAAGGCACGCGACAGCTGTTCCCCTCTGGAGGTTTTGACCTTCAAACTTATCAGGCCGCGGAGATATCCAGCGGCCTTCTTTTTTTGAAATGCCTGCCCGCCCTCTTGATCCTCACAGAGACGTGACTTGTATATCGACAATGACCGATATAAATATCGGACATGCCAGATATTGAAGAAACACCGATGAACCCGGAGGAAATCCTCAAAGCCCTTTCGCACCCCGCAAGGCTGAAATTCCTGGAATGGCTGAAGTCTCCGGAAAGTCACTTCTGCCAGGAGCATCCCCTCAGCATGGGTGTATGCGCCAACCAGTTTCAGATCAGCGGCCTGTCGCAATCCACCGTCTCGTCGCATCTGGCGGTGTTGCAGGCAGCCGGCCTGATAAGGTCGAAAAAGGTCGGGCAATGGGTGTTTTTCGAACGCAACGAGGAAACCATCGACGCCTTCCGCAATTATCTGCAAGCCAATCTCTGAGCCTCCCAAGCTTTGAGCCTCGGGGTGTCGGACCGGAAACCGCAAGGCGGTTTTCATTCCGGCACCCAGACAGAAAGACAGCGCGTCCCCCGCGCAATTTCGCCAACCGACCAGAAAGTGAAGTCGCATGACCAGTCTTTTCGAACCGGCACAGGCCGGCGATATCGCACTCGCCAACCGTATCGTCATGGCCCCCCTCACCCGCAACCGTTCGCCGGGCGCCATTCCCAACAATCTCAACGCCACCTATTACGAGCAGCGCGCCACGGCCGGGCTGATCGTCACCGAAGGCACGCCGATTTCCCAGCAGGGTCAGGGTTACGCTGACGTTCCCGGCCTCTACAAGCGGGAAGCGATCGCAGGCTGGAAACAGGTCACCGATGGCGTGCATTCGGCCGGTGGCAAGATCGTCGCGCAGATCTGGCATGTGGGCCGCATTTCCCACACCTCGCTGCAGCCGCATGGCGGCCAGCCGGTCGCGCCTTCCGCCATTCCGGCCAAGTCGAAGACCTATATCATCAATGATGACGGCACCGGCGCTTTTGCCGAAACCTCCGAGCCCCGTGCGCTCACCATCGACGATATCGGCCTCATCCTCGAGGATTACCGCAGCGGCGCCCGCGCAGCACTGGAGGCCGGTTTCGACGGCGTCGAAATCCATGCCGCCAATGGCTACCTGATCGAGCAGTTCCTGAAATCCAGCACCAACCAGCGCACGGATGATTATGGCGGCTCTATCGAAAACCGCGCCCGCTTCCTGCTCGAAGTTGTCGATGCGGTGGCGGAAGAGATCGGCGCAGGCCGCACCGGCATCCGCCTCTCGCCCGTCACGCCCGCCAACGACATTTTCGAAGCCGATCCGCAGCCGCTTTATAACTACGTGGCGGAACAGCTCGGCAAGCGCAATCTCGCCTTCATCCATGTCGTTGAAGGCGCAACCGGCGGCCCGCGCGATTTCAAGCAGGGCGACAAGCCTTTCGACTATGCCGCCTTCAAGGCCGCTTATCGCAATGCCGGCGGGAAGGGTCTGTGGATCGCCAATAATGGCTACGACCGTGAGAGCGCCATCGAGGCGGTTGAAAGCGGTAAAGTCGACGCAGTGGCTTTCGGCAAGGCCTTCATCGCCAATCCGGATCTGGTCCGCCGCCTGAAAAACGACGCGCCGCTCAACGAGCCGAACCAGCCGACCTTCTATGGCGGCGGAGCCGAAGGTTACACCGACTATCCGGCGCTTGCCTGATAAGGGATAAAGCAAAGACGCCGCACTGCCCGAAAGCGGTGCGGCGTTTTCTTTCAGCGCAGGCTTCGCGCCTGCCGCGCGGCAAAATCGGAAAACGCACCCATGACGAAGGCGTTGGGCACATGCAGCGCCTGCAGAAAGCCATTGCCCGTTTCCCGGCCGATGCTCATCAGGGCCACCTGAAGACAGTAAAGACCAAGCAGGACCAGCGTGCGGGCAAGGGTCGGCCGCAGATCGCCATATAGAGAAGCGAGAACCGCCAGCGACAGGATCGGAACGGCGATCAGAAAGCCGAGCCCCTTGTGCAGCGAAAGCAGCGATCCATCGTAATAGATCGACAGCCCGGCCAGCAGCACCTGCGCGAAGATCAGCACCGGCACGCTTGCCGAAATCACGGCAAACACGCGACGCCGGGCCGACATCCCATTCGCAACCGTGGCCATCACACCCTGCCCCCGGCATCGGCCGGATGCGGAAGGCTCGACGGCTGCGGCCTCTGTTCAAGGCAGCCGAGGCTCGCAAGCGTCGTCGCTACCGCGATGTCGATCGGTGTTCTGGGTTCCGTTCCGAGGAAATCCGTCAGCCTGCGATTGCTCATCCGGATCGGCATATGCCAGAGATATTGCATTTCCAGCACTTCGCGGAACAGGGGAACAAAGGGAGCGGCCAGTTTGATGCCCGACCAGGATAGCTGTCGCCTCTTGACCGGATGCCCGACAACCCGCTCGATGGCTTCAACCAGTTGCAGCCCGTCGAAATCCCAGAAACCTTCCATGTGATAGACGGCGAAAGCCGGAAGCTCGCCTGCGCGGTCCAGCAGCCGGCCAATGGTCTCGGCGACATCCGGCAGATAGGCCCATTGATGCCCGGCATAGGGCGCGGCGGGATTCTGGACACTCCGGACCGGCTTTCCGGGCTTCACCAGCATCTGCGAAAACCAGTTGTTTCTCGCGTCCGGCCCAAAGAAATCCCCGGCGCGGACGATCAGCACCGGCACGCCGCGCATCGACGCCATTTTCAGCCGCCGCTCCATCTCCACACGCAATGCGCCCTTGCGGGTGAACGGCTTTTGCGGGCTGTCTTCCGTCAGAAGCGGAAAGGCGTCCGGGCCGAAATTATAGACGCTGCCCGGAAAGACGATCCTCGCCCCGCAGGCCTCGGCGGCGGCGATGGTATTGTCGAGCATCGGCAGCACCTGGCTTTCCCAGTTGCGATATCCGGGAGGATTGACCGCATGGACGATGAGGCTCACGCCTTTTGCCGCATCCATCACATCCTGCCGGTTCATGGCGTCCCCGGCCACACGTTCGACGCCGTCCGTGGCGCCCGTTGACGTCCGCTGGCGCGTCATCGCCCTTACCCGCCATCCCCGTTGTTGCAGCATTTTGGAGACCTGACTGCCGACACCGCCATTCACCCCCAAAATCAGGGCCAGAGGCCGTTCATTCCGCGCTGTATTTGCGTTGTTTTCATATATCATTGCCGTACTCCTTGTTGTGGGCTGGAGTATCGTCCCGTTCCGCGATATACGAAATTATCGAAATGAGTGGAGCAGCTATACAAAATCTTATGACGAGAAACCGTGACATCAGCTGGGATTTCTATCGCACCTTCCTCAGCGTGCTGAGCGACGGTTCGCTGTCCGCCGCCGCCCGTGAGCTTGGCATCACCCAGCCGACGGCGGGACGTCACATCGGCGCGCTGGAAGAGGCCGTCGGCTTTCCGCTGTTCATCCGCTCGCCGCACGGGTTGATGCCGACGGAAGCAGCGCTTGCGCTCCGCCCCTATGCGGAAAATCTCGCGGCGACGACCGCCGCCCTGATGCGCGCGGCCTCTGGCGAAGTCGGCAAGATCGAAGGCACGGTGCGCATCAGCGCATCTGATATCATCGGCGTGGAAATGCTGCCGCCGATCATCACGGCCATGCAGGAGGTTCACCCGCGGCTTGAAATCGAGCTTTCGCTCTCCGATACGCTGGAAGACCTTTTAAGGCGCGAGGCGGATATCGCCATTCGCATGACCGAACCGCAGCAGGATGCAATCGTCATGCGTTATATCGGCAATTTCCGTCTGGGATTTCATGCGACGCGCGACTATCTGGCAAGAGCCGGCACCCCGAAGAGCATGGAAGATCTGAACCACCACCGGATGGTCGGTTTCGACCGCAAGACGCCTTTCATCCGGGCGGCCATCCAGCGGATGCGCTCGCTCGATCCGGACATACCCGATATTGAGGAAATTTCCTTTGAAATCCGCGCAGACAGCAATCTCGCCCAGCTTGCCATGATCCGCGCCAGCGCAGGCATCGGCGTCTGTCAGATCGGCCTGGCGCGCAAGGACCCCCGGCTCGTTCAGGTTCTTCCGAAAATCGACATTCCGCTCCACACCTGGGTCGCGATGCATGAAAATCTCAAGACCTCGCCGCGATGTCGTGCCGTGTTCAGCGCCCTCGTCGAAGGCCTCAAGGGTCATCTTAAAGAAACCGATCCGGGCGCCCCGCCGAAACGGCGCTAATGCCGATCCCGCATCGATGCCACGCAGGCCGGCATCCGCAATTGCCTGAAAGAGACCGGCGGAATACGCAAAGTGATCCCGGCTTTGCTGGAAATCCACGGATCGCTGATCAAAACGGTCTGGCCTGCTGCGTCGTCTTGTCGACCACCTCGGCTTCCGGCCGGTCGCCGCCCTGGCTGTATTCTTCATGCCAGTGGCCGCTCTCATCCTGATAGCTGATTTCCTCGTCATCGCCCCCCACCTGCTGTTCGGCGGCAACGATGCGCGCAGCCTCGACTGCATCCGCATAAGAAGGGAATGTTTCGGAATAAGCGCCGTTCATGCGGTAAGCGAAGCCTCCGTCATGTTCGACAATTTCATATACCACTTTGGTCATGCATGGTCCTCCTGTCTCGGTAGGCGACATGGCAACCACAACCGCGTTTCAAGCATTGCACCCGATGGGACACCGCGGCATGAGCAGCATGTCCTGCAACACCACTATCCTACCAAAAGCATTCAAGCGCAAATCCTGCTTGATCTGGGGGACGATACGTCACAGCCTGAGCCGATCAGGGGGAAGGGAAATCGATGGCGGGTTCTATTCTGAAACAGGAGCGCATGCTGCTGCTGGCGATACCGGCGGCAATCACCGCCTATCTGGCCGAACATGCAATATTCGAAGCCGGAAAAACGGCGGCGCTTATCGCCGCAGTCGCGCTGATCGGGCTCATCGTCCTCGTCTCGATGCGGGTTGCCCATCACGCCGAAATCCTCGCCACCAAGGTCGGCGACCCTTACGGCACCATGATCCTGACGCTGTCGGCCGTCGCGGTGGAAGTGCTGATCCTCGCCATCATCATGAGCGAATCCAGTTCGCCCACTCTGGTGCGGGATACGATCTATTCCGCCGTGATGATCGACATCAACGGCATTCTCGGTCTCGCGGCGTTGCTCGGCGGTCTTCGCCACGGCGAGCAGCCCTATAATGACGATTCCGGCAAGACCTATGGCGTGATGATCCTCACCGCCATGGGTATTTCGATGATCGTGCCGGAATTCATCCCCAATGAAAGCTGGCATGTCTACTCCGCCTTCACCATCGTCGCGATGATCGCGCTTTATGCCCTGTTCCTCAAAATGCAGGTCGGCCCGCACAGCTATTTCTTCAGCTATGCCTATCCCCGCAAGGCGCATCCGGCCGGCCAGGCATCGGACGGCCATGCGAAAGAGGAGGACGAAGGCAGCGTACCGCTCTCCATCGGCCTCATCATCGCTGGCGTGGTGCTGATCGGTGTGCTGGCTGAATTCATGTCGGCCTTCTTAAGCGAAAGTCTCGAGGGCACCAGCGCGCCGCCGGCGCTGATGGCGGTGGTGGTGGCGACCATCTCGGCATCGCCGGAAATCCTCACCGCGCTCCGCTCCGCCCTGCGCAATCGCATGCAGGCCGTGGTCAATATCGCCATGGGCGCATCGCTGTCGACGGTCATCCTCACCGTGCCCGTCATGGAGGGTATCGCGCTCTATACCGGCCAGCCTTTCATCATGGCGATGACGCCGGTTCAGACCGTCATGGTCTTCATCACCCTCATCGCCGCCGCCATCAATCTCAATGACGGCGAAACCAACGCGATTGAAGGAATGACGCATTTCATTCTCTTCGCCACCTTCATCATGCTGCTGTTTCAGGGGCTTTGACCAAAACGAAAAAAGCCCGGCATCGCTGCCGGGCTTCTTCATTTGAGATCGCAACCGATCAGCGGCAATCGGCGCAGAAGCGCTGGATGCGCTTGCAGGCCTCTTCCAGCAGCGCTTCCGACGTGGCGTAGGAAATGCGGAAGTTCGGGCCGAGGCCGAAAGCCGATCCCTGCACGACGGCGACGCCTTCGGCTTCCAGAAGCTCGGAAACGAAATCCGTATCCGTCTCGATGACCTTGCCCGACGGCGCGGTCTTGCCGATCAGGCCGGCGCAGGAAGGATAAACGTAGAATGCGCCTTCCGGAGCCGGGCAGCTGATGCCCTTGGCCTGGTTGAGCATGGAAACGACGAGATCGCGACGGCCTTCGAAGATTTTCTTGTTGGCCGGAATGAAATCCTGCGTGCCGTTCAAGGCTTCGACAGCGGCCCATTGCGCAATCGAGCTTGCGCCCGAGGTCTGCTGGCCCTGGATCATGTCCATGGCCTTGATCAGCGGCAGCGGGCCAGCAGCGTAACCGATACGCCAGCCGGTCATGGCATAGGCCTTGGAGACGCCGTTCATCGTCAGCGTGCGGTCATAGAGCGAAGGCTCGACTTCGACCGGCGTGACGAATTTGAAATCGCCATAGGTCAGGTGCTCATACATGTCGTCCGTCAGCACCCAGACATGCGGATGCTTGACCAGCACATCGGTCAGCGCCTTCAGCTCGTCATGCGAATACGCGGCGCCCGACGGGTTGGACGGCGAGTTGAACACGAACCACTTGGTCTTCGGCGTGATCGCCTTTTCCAGCGCTTCCGGCTTCAGCTTGAAATTGTCTTCCAGCGTGGCGTCGACGAAAACCGGCGTACCGCCGCAGATCGCCACCATTTCCGGATAGCTGACCCAGTAGGGCGCCGGAATGACGACTTCATCGCCCGGGTTCAGTGTGGCCATGAAGGCGTTGAAGAGGATCTGCTTGCCGCCCGTGCCGACAATCGTTTGCTCCGGCTTGTAGTCCAGCCCGTTTTCACGCTTGAACTTGTCGGCAATCGCCTTACGCAGTTCCGGAATACCCGAAACCGGCGTGTATTTCGTTTCGCCGCGCTTGATGGCGTCGATGGCCGCTTCCTTGATATTTTCGGGCGTATCGAAATCCGGCTCGCCGGCGCCAAGGCTGATCACATCGCGGCCCTTCGCTTTCAGCTCACGGGCTTTCTGGGTAACGGCGATGGTGGCGGATGGCTTTACGCGGGAGAGAATGTCGGCAAGGAAGGCCATTTTTAATCGGTCCTATTGGGGTTGACATCAGCAGAGGTTGGAAAACTTGTCATCTGCGGCATTTTCTATGTCGAAATACAGGCCTTCTTTCAAGGTCAAAAGCCGGCTTATGTGCTGCATCGCAGAATTTAAACCTTCCTTAACCCGGAAGTAACGCTTGATACGCTACATTCGCGAGCCTAGAGGTCGTGTCTCTATAGCTGGTTGAAAAATGGCGCTCAAAAGCATCTTTTCCAGTCTTGTCCGCGAGGTCGATGGCACATGGTCCACGGCCTATAGCACCTTCAACCTGAAATCGGCCCTGCAGCCCATTTTCCGCCGCACGGCGAGCGGTATTCTCGACATCGATTCCTTCGAGGGTCTGGTGCGTCCTCATCGCAATGGCGAGCCGGTGACGCCGGGCGAATTCTTCTCGCTGGTCGCGCCGGAAGATATCGAAAATATCGACAGCATCCTGCGCACGATCCACATTCTCAACACCGGCAGGCTCAACCGGTCCCGCGCCCGCATCTTCGTCAACTTCCATCCGGGCCTGTTCCAGACCCCGGCCAAGATGCGCCAGGAAGTGGAGCGCATGCGTCTTGCTGCCCACGAGGCCGGCATGACGGCGGATCGCATCGTCTGCGAAATCTCCGAGAAAAAAGCCTCCGACACGCAGATGGTCGCTGACTTCGCCTACCACATGCATGATATCGGCTTTCGCGTGGCGCTCGATGACTATGGCGCCGGCGATTCCGACATCGACCGGGTGAAGCTCATCAAGCCGGACTATGTGAAATTCGAAGCCGGCTGGGTGCGCGATTTCATGCAGAATTCGGCGGGTGCTGCCCTTCTGCGCGTCATCGTCAGCCAGTTTCGCGCCGATGGCATAGAGCCGGTCTTCGAAGGACTGGAAGCCGCATGGCAGGTCGATCTGTGCGAGGAACTCGGCGTCCTGTTGATGCAGGGTTATGTGCTGGCAAAGCCAGAACTCGCCCCGACCAGTTTCGACACACGTTTCCCGGAACTCGGCAGTGAATATTTCGCCCCGTCAAGGGCGGAAAGAGGCCCTGCGCCACCGGCATTTTTCCGGGAAGAACGCCCCGCCGATCCGCACCCGCTTCGCCAGACCCGGACCTTCGGAAAACGCGGCCTCTGACGCCAAATCCGGCCAAACGGCTCTCCTAACCGGCTTTGCCACAATATTGCCGCAATAAATGCCGCGGAACGCCAGAATTCGGTCTCCAAGCCGTCCATTTCGAAGCCTCTTTTATCCTTTAAGAACAGGGACAAGAGGCGACAGCCATGTTTACCAACGATCGGACTTCCGTTGAAAGGTTAAGGGCGCAGAGAACGCTGTTTTCCCTCTGGATGGCCGTTGCGGCTTTTCTCGTCATCGTCACCATGGCCGCCGGCATCGCAACCTCGGCCAATGCGGCTGCCCAGGCGGTCGATACGCTGCATACATCCGCCATTCCGCAGGTGGCGGCGACGACGAAAGCGGGTCCCCACATCCTGCTCATCGTCCTTTCGGCCGCGGCCTTCATCGGCCTCGGCATTGGCGGCCTGATGCTCACCCGGCGCAGCCTGAAGGACGAGGCCCGCCGCTACAAATAAGCGGCCCTTCCCTCGACTTGCGGCATCGGCAGGTTGCTGCTAAAGCACCCGGAAACAGTCATCCGCATCGCGGATCGATATTTCAAAAATCCCCGAATTGCCACGGCCGCGACTGAATGATCTTCCGGCCCTGCCGTGCTGGTGCCAACAATGACGCGTATTCAGGCCAATATGCTGCTTCTGCTCGCCGCAGCAATCTGGGGAGGCGGCTTCGTCGCGCAATCCTCCGCCATGGCCTCTATCGGCCCGTTCTGGTTCGTCGGCCTCCGTTTCGCCATCGCCGCCATCGCCGTGCTGCCCTTCGCACTCATGGAAACACGATCGCTGAAATCGCCGCCGCGCCGGCGCGAAATCGGCAGCTTCATCCTCGTGGGTCTGGCCCTGTTCGGCGGCGCCACCACCCAGCAGGTCGGGCTCCTGACCACGACCGTCACCAATTCCAGCTTCCTGACCGGGCTTTACGTCATCTTCGTACCCGTGATCGCCGTCGTGCTTTACCGGCGTCATCCCCACTGGATCGTCTGGCCATGCGCGCTCATGATGCTGGGCGGCATATTCCTGCTCTCCGGCGGCGCATTCGAGGCGCTGACCACGGGCGATATTCTCAGCATCATCTGCGCCTTCTTCTGGGCGATCCAGATCACGCTGGCCGGACGCTTCGTCTCCGAAAGCGGAAGGCCGCTGGCGCTTTCCTGCACCCAGTTCGCTGTTTGCTCCCTTCTTAGTTGCATGATCGGTGTCGTGTTCGAACCGATCAGCATGGCCTCCATCGAGGCGTCGCTGGCGGAAATCCTCTATGTCGGCCTCGTCTCCTCCGGCCTCGCCTTCGTGCTGCAGGTCATCGGCCAGCGTTACACCACCGCCCCGCAGGCCGCGATATTCCTGTCTTCAGAAGCGCTTTTCGGCGCTTTGCTGGCTTCGGTGTTCCTGAAGGAAACCATTTCAAGCGCCGGCTATATCGGCTGCCTGATCATATTCATCGCGATCCTGATCGTGGAACTGGTGCCGGAATTGACGCGTAAACGGCAAAAATCCATGGCTGGAGCGGCCTGACGCAAAAAGAACTTATTTTTCTCGTTCAGCCATAAATCCAGATAGGGCATTCAAATTTTGCCGTGAAATCCCTGCGGCAAACGGCAATTATTTCATCAACTGTCGCTTCTGCGGAAAAAATATGCGATTGCGCGATGTTATTCTACCGCAGGTTTTTTATCTGACAAAAAGCCCGTGAAAACTTTTGCTTGCCAATTTTCGATAAACGCATCACTCTACCGCGGTTCGGGCAATTTGCGAGCATGGGAAGGCCTATAATTTTGCGCACTGGGGACGCTATAAACCTCGGGCGGTGGGACGAAAAACGTTGGATGAGAACGCCATTACTTCCCGCTGCGAAGGTCCATTTTCTCAATAGTCAAAAACTGCCTGCCAACGCCCACGCGGGGCAAAACTGTAATGCTGCCTGTAGCTGAACGCGGGCAGAGCGAAAAGGACCTGATGCATGGCCGAAACTGGCACCGTAAAATTCTTCAATACAGACAAAGGCTTCGGCTTCATCAAGCCAGACAATGGTGGCGCTGATATCTTTGTTCACATCTCTGCCGTACAGGCTTCTGGCCTGTCCGGACTTTCAGAAAATCAGAAAGTGAGCTTCGACACGGAACCGGATCGTCGCGGCAAGGGGCCGAAGGCAGTCAATCTGCAGATTGCTGGCTGACCCTAAAACGGCTTTCTTTTCTAGTTGAAGCCCGGCAGGAATGCCGGGTTTTTTTGTGCGGTCCCGCAGGCCTTAGAGCATTTCCAGGAAAAGCGGAAAACTCTAATGGGCCGGCACTTAGAGCCCCTTGAGATAGAGGTTGGTGAGCCGTTCCTCGCCCAGCCGTCCACCCGGGCCATGGCCGCAGATGAAACCGACATCGTCACCCAGCGGCAAAAGCTTGTCGCGAATGGACGCCATCAATTGCTCGTGGTTTCCGCCCGGCAGGTCCGTGCGCCCCACCGATCCCGAAAACAGCACGTCGCCGACATGGGCGAAGTTCTGATCGCGGTTGTAATATATGACGTGGCCGGGCGCATGTCCCGGGCAATGATAGACTTCGAAGACATGATCCCCGAAGGATACCCTGTCGCCGTCCTTCAGCCATTTGTCGGGCGCAACGTTCCGAAGACCGCTAATGCCGTATTTTTCGGCCTGCGCCTCAACTCTTTCGAGCAGAGGACGGTCGTCCTCATGCGGCCCGATGACCGGCAGCGACAGTTTTTCACGCAGTTCATCGGCACCGCCGGCATGATCGAGATGCCCATGCGTCAGCCAGATTTCCTTCAGCGCGATGCCATTTTCAGACACGACCTGGAGAATAACGTCCACATCCCCACCGGGATCGACGACGACGCCCTCCTTGGTATCCTGATCGAACAGGATGGTGCAATTCTGCTCGAATGGCGTGACCGGAATAATGCCCGCCTGCAATTTTCCCATATCCTGCGTCTCCTGTCTGAAAGCTCCTGCCTCCTATAGCCCGCGACCGGTGGCGGCACAATGGCGGCGGAAAAGACGCCGACTTCCGGCGACTGAAGCAGTCTAAAAATCGAATTGGAAACAGTTAGATAGCAATAAATCTTCGGCGGATGGCGGGAATTGCCGGCAAAAAATGTGGAACGCCCCGATGGTTGCGACGTTCTAGCTCCAGTCTTGAAAGGAGTGAGACACATGGACAAGACGCTTAAAATGCTCATGGCTGGCGGCGCCTTCGCCTTGATGGCCGGTTTCGCGAACGCCGCCATGGTCGCCACCACCGCATCGGATATTTCCGTTCGCTCAGGCCCCGGTGAAGACTATCCCGAAGTGGGACTGGCCACCCGCGGCAGCAATGCGGTTCTGGATGGCTGCATGGAAGGCAGCAGCTGGTGCCGGATCGAAGTCAACGGCCTGCGCGGCTGGGCCCATGCCGATTATCTGAATGTCATGTATGAGGGCTCGCCGGTCATTCTCGAACAGCGCCGCTCGGAACTCAGCGTGCCGGTCGTGACCTATGAAACGACCTCAAGCGTGCAGGCAGAACCCAATCCCGGCGATCCGAACCTCGGCCGCGTCGGCGAAGTCGATCCGCCGCAATCGGTGATGACCTATATTGACGAACATCCCGCAGACACCGTCACCTATGATGGCGAAATAGCCGTCGGTAGTGTGCTGCCGTCGGATACGCGTCTCGTTGAAATTCCGGACTATCAATATCGTTATGTCCAGGTGAACGACGTGCCGGTTCTGGTCGAACCTTCGACGCGACGGATCGTTTACGTCTATCAGTAAACGCACGGCGGACATCAAGAGACGGATGAAGAGCGCGGAGTTTCCGCGCTCTTTTCTATTTCCGGTAAAGGCCACTCAGGATTCCAGTTGCACCCGCACCCGCGCCATATTATCCACCGCAACAGAAAATGATCGCGGCATTCTCCCGAGCGGACGCATTTTCGGCTATGTTTACAGAATATTGGCGCGTCGACGCCTGTCAGCCTATGATCAGACAGCCGCAGAATATGAAGGAACCGCAGTGCCACCGCAATCGCTCAAAACCGCAGCCGCCAGGCAGACACCGGCACTCCCGAAGGTTGACGACGGCAAGATCGACTTCGACACGATCGAGGCGCTGTTCTTCGCCTATCGCGATTTCGTCTCCGATCCCGATGTCATTCTGTCGAAACTGGAATACGGACGAGCGCATCACCGGGTGGTTTATTTCGTCAGCCGGCAGCCGGGCATGACGGTGGCGGATCTGCTCGATACGCTGCAGATCACCAAACAGAGCCTTGCCCGTGTACTGAAGCAATTGATCGACGACGGTTACATCCGCCAGATGGCAGGCCCGGAAGACCGCCGCCAGCGCAGACTTTACCCCACGCTGACGGGCCGCGAACTGGCGCTGGCGCTGAGCGAGCCGCAATCGCGCCGCATCGATCGCGCGCTGGAAGGCCTCGGGCCGGACGCCCGCGCCTGCGTGCGCAAATTCCTGGCGCAGATGCGCAGCCCGACGACGACCACCACCGTGGAGGACGAGTGACGATGGCGACAGCACCGACAAAACGTCCACCGGCGGATGACGATGCGGCCCATCTCCTGATCGTCGACGACGATGCCCGCATCCGCGATCTCCTGCAGCGCTTTCTGGGCGACAAGGGCTATCGCATCTCCGTGGCGGCCGATGCCGCCGAAGCCCGGCGTAAAATGGTGGGCATCCGTTTCGATCTGCTCATCCTCGACGTGATGATGCCGGGCGAAAACGGGCTTTCGCTGACCCGCTCGCTGAACGAGGACAAATCCGTGCCGGTCATCCTTCTGACCGCCCGCTCGGAAGCGGATTCGCGCATCGCCGGACTGGAAGCGGGTGCGGACGATTATCTCGCCAAACCCTTCGACCCGCGCGAGCTCGTCCTGCGCATCAACAATATCCTGCGGCGCAATACCTCGCCCGATACGCCCAAGATCGAACAGATCATGTTCGGCCCCTACAGCTTCTCCATCCCCAAAAAGGAATTGCGGCGCGGTCCCGAAACGATCCGCCTGACGGATCGCGAGCAGGAGATCATGCTGCTTTTTGCGCTGCGCGCCGGCGATACCATTCCCCGCCACGAGCTGGTGGAAGCGGAATCGGAAGTGGGCGAAAGAACCATCGACGTGCAGATCAACCGTCTTCGCCGCAAGATCGAGGACGACCCTGCCAATCCTGTCTATCTGCAAACGGTGCGCGGCATCGGTTACCGCCTGAGCGTGGACTGACGAGCACCCAACGAAGGGCGAACGCACGGCCATGGCGAGCCTCGATTTTCTCAGCACGGTCAGAAACAGCGGCGCGGCCAAGGCCTGGCGCATGTCGGGCAGATGGCTGCGCCACTGGCTGCCAACCGGCCTCTACACCCGTTCGCTGCTCATCATCATCCTGCCGATGATCCTGCTTCAGGCCGTGGTCGCGGCGGTCTTCATGGAACGCCACTGGCAGCTCGTGACGGAACGCCTCTCCGCCGCCGTAACGCGCGATATCGCCGCGATCATCGAGCTGCTGCAGACGGACCCGGAGGAAGACGACTATCAGCGCGTCATCCGCATCGCCCGCGACAAGCTGGATCTCAGCGTCTATATCGAACCGAAGACAGACCTGCCAGCCCCGAGACCGGAGCCGCTGTTTTCGATCCTCGACAGGATTCTCGCGGATCAGCTGACACAACAGATCGGCAGGCCGTTCTGGATCGATACCTATGGCAACGGCTCACTGGTGGAAA
Source organism: Agrobacterium leguminum (assembly GCF_015704895.1). Lineage (GTDB taxonomy): Bacteria > Pseudomonadota > Alphaproteobacteria > Rhizobiales > Rhizobiaceae > Agrobacterium > Agrobacterium leguminum. The sequence continues at coordinate 107,513 of NZ_JADQWB010000008.1, forward strand.
TCCGCATCCAACTCGAAGACAAGACCCTGCGGGTCTTCACCCGCCGCAGTTCGGCCTATGCTTCCAACACCCATATCTTCCTTGTCTGGATGGTCGGGGCATCGCTGGTGCTGATCGCCATCTCCATCCTCTTCCTGCGCGGGCAGATCAAACCCATCGAAGCGCTCGCCAAGGCGGCGGAAAACTTCGGCAAGGGCCAGAAGATCAGCGGCTATTCCCCGCGCGGTGCGGACGAGGTGCGGCGCGCCGGCCTCGCCTTCATCCTGATGCGCGAGCGTATCGAGCGGCAGATGGAACAGCGTACCGCCATGCTGAACGGCGTCAGCCACGACCTGCGCACGATCCTCACCCGTTTCAAGCTGCAACTGGCGCTCGCGGGCGACAATCCCGACCTCGAGGGGCTCGACAAGGATGTCGAGGACATGCAGTCGATGCTGGAGGCCTATCTGACCTTTGCCCGTACCGATGTCGAAGAGGATGTCGGCACGCTGGAGCTTCCAGCGCTTCTCGAAAAAATCGGCCATGATTTCGAGTTGCACGGCAAGAAATTCAGCTACGAGCTTTATAATATCGAGCGGATCATCGCGCGGCCGAATGCGCTGTCCCGGCTCGTCGCCAATCTGGCCGAAAATGCACGGCGCTACGCCGGCAATCTCCACATCGATATCCGCAAGGCGCCGCGTTCCATCATCATGACATTTGACGATGACGGGCCGGGCATTCCGGAGAACTCACGCGAGGATGTGTTCAAGCCGTTCTTCCGGCTGGACGAGGCGCGCAACCTCAATGCTTCGGGCACCGGCCTTGGCCTTTCCATCGTCCGCGATATCGCCCGCAGCCACGGCGGCGATGTGACGCTCGATGAAAGCCCGATGGGTGGATTGCGGGTAATCGTCAAAATTCCGGCTTAGAGTTTTTTCGCTTTTCTTCGAATCGCGAAAACACTCTAACTCCTTGTTTCGGCGCATTTCCGGACGGAAAACCGGGCTCCACTTTTCCTGGAAATGCTCTAGAGCACCGGAGCCAAAAGTGTGACACGGACTTGCCGTTTCCGTCACTCCGGCACTGAGCCGTCGTATTCCATCAGCACATTTTCTCGCCGTTCGGCACCGGCCGCTCGACGCCGGCAAGCACGATATCGCCATTGGCATCGGCAAAACCGAGCGTCAGGACCTCGGACCGGAAAGGGCCGATCTGGCGCGGCGGAAAATTCACCACGCCCAGAACCTGCCGGCCGACAAGGCTTTCCAGCGTATAATGCACCGTGATCTGCGCCGAGGATTTCTTGACGCCGATCTCCGGCCCGAAATCGATTTTCACCTTGAAGGCAGGCTTGCGCGCCTCGGGAAAAGGCTCGGCTTCGATGATGGTGCCGACGCGGATATCGACCTTCTCGAAATCGGCATAGGAAATTTCACCGCTCATGGCCCGCCCTTTCAGCCCGCCAGCTCTTCGGCGCGCGTTTTCGCGGCAGCGACCGCCCTGTCGAACAGGGGCTGCATGCCATCTTCGGCCATCAGCACGGAGAGCGCCGCAGCCGTGGTGCCGCCCGGCGAGGTAACATTCTGGCGCAGGCGCGCCGCCTCGTCGGAGGACTGATGCAGCAGCTCGCCGGCGCCGGCCACAGTCTCGCGCGCCAGACGCATGGCCACATCCGCCGGCAGACCGGCCTTGCGGCCGGCTTCGGCCATGCATTCCACCAGATAGAAGACATAGGCCGGGCCGCTTCCCGAAACCGCGGTCACCGCGTCGATATCGCTTTCGGCATCCACCCATTCGACCGGGCCGCTGACTTTCAGCAGCCCGTCCACCACCGTTTTAAGCTCCGGCGTCACCAGCTCGTTGGCATAGGCCCCCGTGACACCTCGCCCAACCATGGCCGGTGTGTTGGGCATGGCCCGCACGGCGGCAACCTTGCCGAAATGCGAAACGAACGTGCCGATGGTGGTGCCCGCCGCAATCGAAACGACGACCGTATGCGGGCCCAGCAGGGGTTTCAGTGAGGGCAGCACGGCTTCCATCATCTGCGGCTTCACCGCCACGAAAAGAATACCGGCCTTGACGCCCTCGGGCACGCTTTCGCTATGAGCGGCTCCGGCTTCCGCAATCGTCGTCCGCATGGCGTCGGAAGGGCGCGGATCGATGACGATGACCTGCGATCCCGCCACACCCTTTTTCAGCCAGCCTGAAAGCAGAGCGCCGCCCATATTGCCGGCGCCCACCAGGACGAGCGGCCCGGAAGCCTTATATACCATCTTACGCTTCTCCGACGGTCTCGAACATGACCGCTTCGATTGCACTTTTCGCATCCAGCCCCGACCAGACGACGAACTGGAATGCCTGATAATATTGTTCGCAGGCCTCCAGAGCGCTGGAAAGCAGCACTTCCACCTGCTGGTTGTTCGGTTCGGCACCGCCCGCCAGAAGCAGGGACTGGCGGAAAATCACCACATCCTCCTGCCGCCACAGATCGAAATGCCCCATCAGCACCTGACCGTTGACCTGAGAGAGCAAACGAATGACTTCGTTGACGCGCTGGTCCGGCACCTTGATGTCGAAGGCGCAGGCAAGATGCAGCGCCTCGAACTCTTCCATCCATGAAAAGGAGACGTGATAGTCGGCCCAGTGACCGGCGACAGTCATGGCGATCTCATCTTCGCCTGAACGTTCGAACGACCAGTCGTTCGAGGCGGCGACGATCTCGATCATGTCCACGGGATTGGACTGACGCTCAATTTCAAATTCTATCAGACTCATGCGGCACCTTCTCAGCCGGTAGGAATGTCCTGTTTTGAACGCCGGGCACAAAACGCACATACAAACCGGGATAAACATTTGAGACGATTGCCCGACACCACCAGAATTACGCATTCACCCTGTCTGGAGCTTACCAGGTCTTTTCGAATCATCATTTAAAATCAGTGTATAATGGCCGAGTCCTGCTGCCACCCCTTCCCCGCCATTTTTGCTTTTTGAACAGTGGATATCTCCTCCCCCATCACCTCAGGCGAGATACATAAGCGACTCTGCCGATTGCGTTTTTTGGAAGTGTCCACAGGCCCCAAAAAATTCGCGCCGGAGGGACGTTTTTAACAACCGGGAGTCATTTCGGGCGGAATGGGCCGAAAACAAAAAGTCCCGGAATCGCAAGCGATCCGGGACCCATCGGAAAAAGCGTTGAAAAATCAGTCTTTGGCGGCGGAAAGCTTCGCTTCCAGAGCCTCGATGCGGGCGCGCAGCGCGTCGTTTTCATCACGCGCCTGGATGGCCATTTCGCGAACGGCATCGAATTCCTCGCGCCGGACGACGTCCAGACTGTTCAGCCAACGATCCGCCTGCGCATGAAAGGCGGCTTCGGCTTCCTTGCGTACACCCTGCGCCGCGCCGGCCGCATCGGTCATCAGCTTGGCGAATTCATCCAGAAAACGGTTGGTGCCTGTCGTGCTCATGGCGCTCATCCTTCGTCGGTTCAGGGGCATCGTCTTGCCCGCTGTTGCTAGCCTTCAGGTAGGCACTCCATCGCCGCCTTGCAAGCGAAATCGAAAAATCGCAAGAGCTTGCATGGCCTACGGTATCTTGAACCGGAGCTTGAAGAATCACCTTGACCGCCGCCATCGCAATCGCCATTTTCCTTGGCGTCAGGGAGACCGGTGAGCATCATCGCCCGGCCCCTTCAGGCAATGGCTCGTTCCGTTGTCCACCCCGCAACGATGACGGAATATACGGATTGTTAGCCGCTCCCACCCAAATCGCCATCATGCCCTTCCCCAATATCGATCCGGTGGCGCTGTCCCTCGGCCCGCTCTCGATCCACTGGTACGGCATCGCCTATGTCGCGGGCATCATGCTCGGCTGGTTTTACGCCCGCCGCCTCGCCCGCACGGATCGCCTGTGGCCGAACGAGACGTCGCCGATCTCGGCACAGCATCTTGACGATTTCATCCTCTGGGCAGCCGGCGGCATCGTGCTCGGCGGGCGCATCGGCTACATCCTGTTTTACGATCTCGCCGCCGTCGCCGCCAATCCCATCAGGGCGATCGAGATATGGAATGGCGGCATGTCGTTCCATGGCGGCCTGATCGGCACCACCGTCGCCATGATCCTCTTCGCCCGCAAGAACGGCATTCCTGTCTGGAGCATGTTCGACGTCGTCGCGGCCGTGGCACCCATCGGCCTGCTGTTCGGACGCATCGCCAATTTCATCAATGGCGAATTGTGGGGGCGCATCGCCGACGTGCCATGGGCGGTCGTCTTCCCGACCGGCGGCCCCTTCGCGCGACACCCGAGCCAGCTTTATGAAGCCGGCCTCGAAGGCCTCGTGCTCGTCATCATTCTGGCAATCGCCATCTATGCCTTCAGGGCGCTGAAGACGCCCGGCGTCGTCACCGGCATCTTCGTCTGCGGTTACGCGCTGTCACGCATCTTCGTGGAATTCTTCCGCGAGCCGGACGCGCAGATCGGTTATCTCGCCGGCAACTGGCTGACCATGGGCATGGTGCTCTCCACGCCGATGTTCGCTCTCGGCCTCTGGGCGGTTCTGCGGGCGCGCAGCGCGGCAAAAAGCGCCTGAACGGTATGACCCGCCATGACGACACCGCTCGCGCAACGCATCAAATCACTTATCCGGCTCAACGGCCCGCTTAGCGTTACCGACTTCTTCTCGCTTTGCCTCGCCGATCCGGAGCACGGTTATTACAGGAGCCGCGAGCCCTTCGGCCGTTCGGGCGATTTCATCACCGCGCCTGAAGTCAGCCAGCTTTTCGGCGAAATGCTCGGCGTTTTCGTGGTCCACGCCTGGCAGAGGCACGGCGCTCCCATGGAAACGCAACTGGTGGAAATCGGCCCCGGCCGCGGCACCATGATGTCGGACATGCTGCGCGTCATCCGCCGCATCGCACCGCCGCTTTACGAGACGATGCAGGTGCATCTGGTGGAAACCAGCCCCCGCCTTTCCGCCATCCAGAAGGAAACGCTGGCCGCACATGCGGACAGGCTGACCTGGCATGACAGTTTCGACGATGTGCCGGAAGGTTTCCTGCTCCTCGTCGCCAACGAGCTTTTCGACGCCATTCCGATCCGGCAATTCATAAAGACGCCGCAGGGTTTCCGCGAAAGGGTCGTCAGCCTCGACGCCAATGACGAACTTGTGTTCTCGACCGGGCTTGCCGGCATAGACCCGGCTTTGCTGCCGCCGCAGCCGGAACGGCAGCCGATTGGCGCCATATTCGAAATTTCGCCTGCCCGCGAAGCCGTGATGACCGCGATCTGCCAGCGCCTCTCCGTCCATGGCGGCACGGCGCTCGCCATCGATTACGGCCATCTGGTCGCCGGGTATGGCGATACGTTGCAGGCCATGCGCAACCATGCCTTCGACCCGGCGCTTGCGCATCCCGGCGAAGCCGATCTCACCAGCCATGTCGATTTCGAGAGCCTCGTGAAAACAGCCGAAGCAACCGGCGTACACGTCAACGGCACTCTGAGACAGGGCGACTTTCTCTATGGCCTCGGTCTCAAGGAACGCGCGGCCGCACTTGCCGCCAAAGCTACGCCGGACCAGACGCTGGAAATCGCCGAAGCGGTCAACCGCCTCGCCGGCGAAGGCGCCGGCAAGATGGGGGAACTTTTCAAGGTCATCGCCGTTTCAAGTCCCGCGCTTCATCTCCTGCCGTTTCGCGCGGTGGATTGACAGCGCAATCACCTCTGGGCCAACATCGCCGCGACACACGAAGCAGGCACACTGCATCACACACGCCGCGCAACGCCGCGGCAACCGGAAACATCTCGCTTAACCGTACCTCACTGGCCAACAGCGATATTCTCCAAGGAACTCCCGCACCATGCAGAACGCAACGCTGCCGCTCCCCATCCAGAGTCCCCTGCTCGCCGACTATAGCAAAAACCGTATCCGTCACGGTTTTTTCACCCGGCAGGGCGGGGTGTCGGAAGGGCTTTATCAGGGCCTCAATGTCGGCCTCGGCTCGCATGACGAACCGGAACGGGTGCAGGAAAACCGTCGGCGCGTGACGCAATGGTTCGGCCTGTCGGCGGAGCGCCTCGCCACCGTACACCAGATCCATTCCCCCGATGTGCTCGTGGTCGATGAAACCTATGACGGCAGCCGCCCGCAGGCCGACGCCATGGTAACCGCGACACCGGGTTTCGTGCTTGGCGTGTTGAGCGCCGATTGCGGCCCGATCCTGTTTGCCGATGCGGAAGCCGGCGTCGTGGGTGCGGCCCATGCCGGCTGGAAAGGGGCGCTGTTCGGCGTGCTCGAAAACACCATCGAGACCATGACGACACTCGGCGCCAGCCGGGAACGCATCGCCGCCTCGCTCGGCCCTTCGATCAGCCAGAACAATTATGAGGTCGGTCCGGAATATGTGGCACGTTTCACCGATATCGATCCGGCCTATGCGGATTATTTCGCCGGGACGGAGAAGGAAGGTCACGCATTGTTCGACCTCAAGCAATTCACCATCGACCGGCTGACGAAAGCCGGTGTGAAGGCGGAAAATCTCGGCCTCTGCACCTATCCCGACGAACATCGCTTTTATTCCTACCGCCGCACCACCCACCGCGCCGAACCCGATTATGGCCGGCAGATTTCCGCAATCGCAATTCTGGAGGACTGACATGGCCCTGCATTTCGAGCTTTCGGAATTCGATGCCCGCCGCGAGCGGCTGCTCGCGAAAATGGCCGAGGAGAAGCTGGACGCCCTGCTGCTTTTCGCGCAGGAAAGCATGTATTGGCTGACCGGCTATGACACGTTCGGCTACTGCTTCTTCCAGACGCTGGTGGTCAAATCGGACGGCTCCATGACGCTTCTGACCCGCTCGGCGGATCTGCGTCAGGCCCGCAATACCTCCATCATCGAGAATATCCTGATCTGGGTCGACCGGCCCAATGCCGACCCGACGCTCGATCTCAAGAACCTGCTGAGCGATCTCGACCTGCTGGGTGCAAAGATCGGCGTCGAATACGACACCCACGGCATGACCGGCCGCGTCGCCCGCCTGCTGGACAATCAGCTCGCCAGCTTTTGCCAGATGAGCGACGCTTCCTATCTGATCAGCACACTGCGGCTCGTCAAAAGCCCGGCCGAGATCGCCCATGCGCGCAAGGCGGGCCAATTGGCCGATGCGGCGCTGGACGCAGCGTTGCCGCTCATCAGGCCCGGCGCGGACGAGGCCGCAATTCTCGCGGCAATGCAGGGAGCGGTTCTGGCCGGCGGCGGCGATTACCCCGCCAATGAATTCATCGTCGGTTCCGGCGCGGATGCGCTGCTGTGCCGTTACAAGGCCGGCCGCCGCAGGCTCGACGCCAAGGATCAGCTGACGCTGGAATGGGCCGGCGTTAGCGCCCACTACCATGCCGCCATGATGCGCACGGTGGTGATCGGCGAACAGGATTTCCGCCAGAAGGAGCTTTACAGCGCCTGCCTGCAAAACCTCACCGCCATCGAGGAAGTGCTGCGGCCGGGCAAGACCTTCGGCGATGTTTTCGACGTCCATGCCCGCGTGATGGATGAACGCGGATTGACCCGCCACCGGCTGAACTCCTGCGGTTATTCGCTGGGCGCGCGCTTCTCGCCGTCCTGGATGGAGCATCAGATGTTCCACGCCGGCAATCCGCAGGAGATCACCGCCGACATGACGCTCTTCGTGCATATGATCGTGATGGATTCCGATTCCGGCACGGCCATGACGCTCGGCCAGACCTATCTGACCACGGAGGCCGCACCGGAGCCGCTCTCGTGCCACAACCTCGATCTTCTCACAGCTTAAATCGCCGCCGGGTTTGACAGAGCGGGAAAACCGCCCTTACATTGCGCCACCTTGGGCAAGAAGGAGCGGAACATGAGAGGGAAAATCGCATGAGCCGGACGGGGTTCACCCCCCTTTTTTCGGCCATCATTGTTCCAGCGATGATGCTGGCCCTGTCAGGCTGCAACACGACGGAAGCGCTGACACCGCAGGTGGATGTCGGCCACAATGCCTCGCAGTCGACACCCGTGACCCAGGGCGATCTCGACCAGATGGCCGCCGCCGCCGACCGCGCACCGACGGGCGCTCCGGCAACCGCAACATCCGTTCCTGCCTATGCACCGCAAAACTCGTTGCAGGCGCAGGCACAGGCGCTGTCCAACGGCAGCCAGTATGGCGAGCCGCTTCGCCAGAACCAGACCGCAGCCCAGCCACCCGCCGCCGCTCAACCCGCACCCGCACAGCAGACGGCATCGCTTGCGCCCGCCTCTTCCGCAAACTCCATCCGCTTCCTGCCGATCATCGGAGCCCCGGTTCAGGCGGTGACGCCGCTGTCGCGCCAGCTCGGGGCCGAGGCGCGGGCAAAGGGGTTGACCATCCGGGCCTCCAACGACAATTCGGCCGAAAACATCCTGAAGGGCTATTTCTCCGCCTTTGCCGATGGCGCCAAGGTCAATGTCGTTTACGTCTGGGACATTCTGGACGCCAATGGCGTGCGGCTTCACCGCCTGCAGGGGCAGGAAACGGTGGCGGCAAAAGGCAGCGATCCATGGGCCGCCGTGACCGACAGGGTCATGCAGGATATCGCTGCAAAAACGCTCAACGACTATTCGTCATGGAAGCAGTCTCAACAGGGATGAGGTGAAAACGGCGGGAGAAGTCACAGAGATTTCACGAAAATCATTGCGAAAGCGCGGAGTCCTCTTGCAATCGGAAGCAACAGCGCTATTAAGGCGCGCATGGCAACAAGGCGTATCCGGCAAAGGCTTTTCAGCCGGATGTTCCTCCCCTTGAACGACGCTTGGTTACGGTGGATTGAGCCCCGTGATGCAAGGCGATGGCATGGAAACAGGCGGCCGCAATGAAGGTTTTCGCAGGCAATTCGAACCGGCACCTTGCCGAAGCGATCTGCAAGTATCTTAACGTTCCTCTCGGAAATGCCACTGTAAAGCGGTTTGCTGACCAGGAAATATTCGTAGAAATCAGCGAGAACGTGCGCGGCGAAGACGTTTTCATCGTCCAGTCCACCTCCTTCCCGGCAAATGATCATCTGATGGAACTTCTCATCATGATCGACGCCATGCGCCGCTCCTCGGCAAAGCGCATTACCGCGGTGCTGCCCTATTTCGGTTACGCCCGCCAGGACCGCAAGGCCGGCCCCCGCACCCCGATTTCCGCCAAGCTCGTCGCCAATCTGATCACCGAAGCCGGCGCCGACCGCGTTCTCACCCTCGATCTCCATGCCGGCCAGATCCAGGGCTTCTTCGATATCCCCACCGACAATCTCTTCGCAGCGCCCATCCTGGCGCGCGACGTGAAGGACCATTACGACACCAACAATGTCATGGTCGTTTCGCCCGATGTCGGCGGCGTGGTTCGCGCCCGTGCACTCGCCAAGCGTCTCGACTGTCTTCTGGCCATCGTCGACAAGCGTCGTGACCGTCCGGGCGAATCCGAAGTCATGAACGTCATCGGCGATGTCTCCGGCAAGGACTGCATCCTCATCGACGACATCGTCGATTCCGGCGGCACGCTCTGCAACGCCGCCGAAGCGCTGCTGAAAAAGGGCGCCACCAGCGTCACCGCCTATATCACCCACGGCGTGCTTTCCGGCGGCGCGGTTGCCCGCGTGGCCTCCTCGAAGCTGCGCGAACTCGTCATCACCGACAGCATCCAGCCGACAACCGGTGTCCAGTCCGCGCATAATATCCGCGTGGTGAGCACCGCAGGCCTGCTCGGCGAAGCGATCAACCGCACCGCACAGGAACAGTCGGTTTCCGGCCTGTTCGACTGAGCAGCTGCGGGGACCTCGGCAATCATTCTGGGGCCTGGCGAATTGCCGTCCGGTTTAGATTTCCGGGCAGGCTGCGGTCCATCTTGAAATCGCTGATTCCCTGGACGTCATCCTCGGCCCTGTGCCGAGGACCTAGTCACGTTGAATAAGATCAACAGGTCGCATATCCTCGGGGACAAGCCCGAGGATGACGCAGGAGTGTCTGGCGCGCTTCGCCATTCACCTCATTGAAGCGAACTTCGAAGTTCCCCTTAAGACGATGCCGCACCCGCATCCGGCGGCCGTTGCAGACGTGAGGCTGCGGCCTTGATTTTCGGCCACCAGCGCCGAACCCTGGTCAGGACAGCATGGCGACCGTTACGCCAGATACTGACCGTATCGGCTGTGACCGCATCGGCGGTAAACAGATGGCGATGACGTCCGATCACCAGCGCCCGGTAGAGAAACAGGGTCGTGAGGGCGGAAAACAGGATGGACATCACCACATCGCTGAGGAAATGCCCGCCGGCCGCGATGCGCAAGCCGGACATGAGGACGATCATGCCGGCAGCGATGCCTCCCATCGCCAACCGTCCGCGCCGTTGCAGCCGGGGCCAGACGAGCACGCAGAGCGGCAGGAAGAAACTGGCGATCAGCGCGGTTTCGCCGGAAGAAAACGAGCAGTTCGAATAACATTGCGCACTATACTGGAAAGGCGGCGTGAAAAGCTGCTGCCCGCCGAATTCGGTGACGCTGAATGGGCGCGCGCGACCGATGGTCGCCTTCAGCACACCATTGACCAGAAGCCCGGCGCAGAGGACCACCGGCCCGCACAGGAAGGCCCATACCCGCCAGCCGGTTCTTTGCAGCGTACCCAGCCGAAGATTGCCGACAAGAATCACGAAAGCCAGAAGGGTGGCAAGCTCCGTACCTTCGCGCAGCGTATCCCGCAACCATTCGGGAAACGGCTCACGCCCGGACCATGGCTGCTCGACGGGCGAGAAAAACAGGGCGGAGAATCTGAGATCGATGGAGGGAAAGGTCGCGAACAGGATGACGAGCGCCAATGTGGCGAGTGTCACCCAGATCGTGATCCGCATATGCGAAAGATCATTGTCCATTGCTGCCCTCCGGCATGCATCGCGGCAGCAGGCGCCAGAGGCCGATTTCCCTACCCTCGAGGAAACCCGGCCCGGCGGTCCAGCGGGCGACCGGCGCCTCGCCGGCAAGGCAGGCCGGCAGGCCATCCGCACTTGCCAGGAACAGGGGATTTTTCGCCTCGCCGGGTTTCAGCGGGTAAAGAAGCGCATAGTGACTGGAAGGCACGCCGGTCTCGGGCAGCGCGCGCGTCATCACCTGCTTCTCATCCCGGAGCTGATAAAAAAGCTCGGCAAGTATCGAACGGTCGGTAGCGACGATGGCGTCCGCACCCGCCTCGCGCGCCCGTAACAGACCGGTCGACACCAGCTCGGCGCGACCTAGATACCGCGCCATCGCCAGTTCACCTTTCGGCAGGCGCAATTGCGTTCCGGCAATGGTCATCAGCGGCAGCGCGACGGCCACGATACTACCGAGTACAAGCGTGGACACGGTGAGCCAGCGCCGCGACGCCAGGACCGGCACCGCCAGAAGCACGCCGGCCGCATAGGCCCCGACCGCCCAGTTGGCGAGCGCCCGTGACATCAAACCCTGCGCGGTAATCAGCAGAACGATCGGTACCGAAAGAGCGACCAGCGCCCGGGTTTCGGCATTCTTCGCACGAATTGTTGCGACGATCATGCCGACGAAAACGAACGGTCCGACCACGCCCGCCTGGGAGAAGAAAAACTCCAGCGCGGAACCGATCTTCAGCTGGACGCCATGCCAGTTCGCATTGTCCGCCGTATGGCGTGCGGTCATGAAATCATGCGCCGCGTTCCACCACAGATTGGGCGCGATGACGGCAACGCAGACGAGCGCAGCAATGACCGCATCACGCAGCCGGATGCGCCATGCCTCACAGAGCCAGCCGGCGACGATGAAGCAGGGCAGAAAATAGATCATCGCATATTTCGACATCAGCCCGAGGCCGAAACAGAGACCGAGGGCGATGCTCCAGCCCAACGCCGCCCTGCCCTCGCTGCGGGCGAGCGCAAGCTTCCGCACGGAGATCATCGACAGCACGATGAACAACATCATCGGCGTATCGGTCGAGATCAGCAGGCTGCCGAGCGTTACGGCCGGCAAGGTCAGATAGATAAGGGCGGCCAGGGACGCCAGCCTGACATCGTAAATCATGCGGCCGAGCGCAAGAATGGCCGCCGCCGCGACGCCATGCACCACGGGCGCGGCCAGCCGCACCTGGAAAGTACCCTCGCCGCCGCTCAGAACGGTTGCCGCGCGAATGAGCCAGCCGATCAGGGGCGGCTTGGAATAGGCGCCGAGCGCCATCTCCCTGCCCCATAGCCAATATTGCGCCTCATCGACGAAAAGGTCGGTACGATTGAAGGCCAGCCCAAGGACGCGCAGCGCGGTTACGAGGACGATCGCCACGAATACAAATGTCAGCCATCGGCGCTCATCGCCTGCCTGCGCATAAGGCAGGGGCGCCGCCTCATGCATGCTGGCGGCGTTCTGCATGAATCAACCAGAGATTTCGGGCATAGATGAAAAGGCCGGACGCCTGGCCCAGAATGAAGACCGGATCGCGCCGCCAGATGGCGTAGGAAAGCAGCACCAGACCGCCGAGAACGGAAAAATACCAGAAAGCCACCGGAATGACCGAGCGGTTCGCCCGTTCCGACGAAATCCATTGAACCAGAAAACGCATGGTAAACAGCATCTGGCCCATGAAGCCGGTGCAAACCCACAGAAATTCCTTCCAGCTGTTCACATGCAGCATGGACCATAAAGCCGGTGCATTCACGGCAATGTCTCCGTTTTGAAAGTTTCAGCCCAGCTTGAGCGCTTTCGCCGGCGCAGCAGCCAGGCGACGCCGATCAGATCGTGGATGCCGACAAGCGCGCGGCCGATATTGGTGTAATGGGAATTCCCGTGCAGCCGCGCCCGGTGCGTGACGTCGACATGGGTAACCTGCCAGCCGTCGCGGTTGAACAGCGCCGGGAAATAGCGGTGGTGATGATCGAAATAGGGCAAGGCGAGATAGGCGTCGCGGCGGAAGGCCTTGAGCCCGCAGCCGGTGTCGCGCGTGCCGTCCTTCAATATCCGCGCCCGAAGCCCATTGGCGAAGCGAGAGGAAAGACGTTTTCCAAGCGTATCGCGCCGACCGACACGCTGGCCGGCCACAAGGCCGAGCCGGCTGGGAGCGCTGGCGGAGAGAAGCGGCGCGAGAAGAGCCGGCAGATTGTCCGGCGGGTTCTGCCCGTCTCCATCCAGCATGCAGATGACAGGCGCACGTGCCGCCTGCACACCGCTGTGGATCGCCGCAGACTGTCCGCCCTGACGATCATGCCGGACGAGCCGCAGCATCGGGTAACGATCGCCAAGCGCAAGCACCGCATCGACCGTGCCGTCGGAAGATGCGTCGTCCACCACCACGATCTCAAAGGCGCCGACAGGCTGGCAGGCGGCAAAAATCTCCGCCACGAGCGTTTCCACACTCGCTTGCTCATTGTGCATGGGCACGACAACGGCGAAATCCGGCCTCGGTTTCACGCTGGCTCCGTCATATCCGTCCGCACTCAGTCCGCAGACGTCATTGATAGTGGCGAGAGAAGGAGCGCGGAAAGCTTGCATGAACATGAACAGCCGTTGAACTTCACTCGATATGCGCCCGTTCTATTGCAGTTTTATTACGGGAAACGCGTCAGTGGCGGCCGGCTATTTTTTCACGGCATGCGGGAAATAATCGTACAATTCCCAGCGCTTTTAACGCGACCGTAAACAATTTTTGCCACGGTATGGCCACGTTTTTTGGGGGGAGGAAACAGGATGCCGGGTGTAAATCCGACTGCTGTCAAAGCTAAATCATTGTCGATAAAGGCCAAATTCGCAGCGCTCGTCACGGGCGCGACGCTGGTTTCATGTCTTTCCGTGGGGCTGTTGTCCTACGAGATGGGGAAGTCCGGACTGATCGACGCCAGCGAAATCAGGCTCGAAACGGTTGCAGGCAACCAGTCCAAGCAGCTTGATGCCTATACTTTGCGCGTCGAACAGAGCATTTCCGAACTGTCGCAAAACGCCGCGGTCGCACAGGCGCTGGAAACGATGACCACCGTCGTGCCGACGGAAAGGGATGCGATCATCCAGGCTTTCCGCCGCGAGGGCGTCTCCGAAGAGGAGCGCGCCTCCTTCAATGGCGAAGGCCTGCGACTGCTTTATGCCATTCGCCACGCCACCATCAACGCCACCATCGCCAGCGTCTGGCGCAACACCCGCGTCAGCGACATCTATGTAATCGACAAGACCGGCCTCATTATTTACACCGTGACCAAGGGGAAGAACTTCCTCACCAGCGTGACGGAACCGCAGAACGCCGCGATCAAGGACCTGTTCGACCGCATCGAAGCCGGCAAGGACGGCGTCGTCAGCACCACCGGCTTCAGCGGCGGCGAAAATGATTCGGCCATGATCGGCATGCCGCTCGCCGTCTCCAACTGGGGCCAGCTCCAGCGCAAGGGCGCCGTCATCATGCGCATCGCCGCCGATCGCATCGGCGCGGTGGTAACGCCCGAGGAAACCGGCAAGACCATCGATGACGCCGTTCTCCTGAGCGCCGACGGCAAACGTCGGGCCGGCGTTCTCTCGGGCGGCGCTGATGCTGCCGTTTCCGCAAGCCTCGCCACCCTTTCCAACGCAAACAACGCCGGAACGGTGATGGCGCAGACACCTGCGGGTAACATCTTCTATGCCTATCGCCCGGTCTCCGTCTTCGGACAGAAACATCTTCTGGCCATCGGCCAGCAGGAAAGCAAGGTTCTCGCCGCCGCCAACGATCTCGCCTTCTGGGCAACGGTCGCGACACTGGCCGTGCTTGCGATCATGACGCTGATCGGCATTTTCGTTTCCGCAAGCCTGACCAAGCCACTGACTGGCCTTGCGGGGCTGATGGAGCGCCTGAACGGCGGTGAAAACAACATCGAGATCAAGGCCGTTTCCCGTGGCGACGAGATCGGCACCATGGCGCGCGCGCTTGAATCTTTCCGTCAGGGCATTCTGGACAAGCAGCGCATGGAAGCCGAATCCCATCGCAAGAGCGAAGAACTGGACGAGGAACGCGCCCAGCGGGAAATGGAAAAAGCAAGAAGCGCGAAAGAACTGGAAGAGGCTGTCGACGCACTTGCCACCGGTCTTGCCAATCTCGCGGCCGGCAGGCTCGATCTCCGCATCGACAAATCCTTCGTACCGTCGCTCGATCATCTGCGCATCGACTTCAACAACTCCATGGCAGGCCTGGAAGCGACCATCTCCAACATCGGCGAAAGCGCCAATGCCATCCGCTCCGGCTCCGGCGAACTGAAAAGCGCATCGGAAGACCTGTCGCGGCGCACCGAACGCCAGGCCGCAGCCCTTGAGGAAGCGGCGGCGGCACTCGGAGACATGACGCAGGCCGTCAATCTCTCGCTGTCGCGCTGCAATGTCGCCGTCGAGGCGACGGCGGGCACGATGCAGGATGCGCACAAGTCCACGGCCGTCGTTAAAGAAGCGATCGTCGCGATGGAACGCATCGAAACCTCGTCGGCCAAGATCCGCCAGATCATCGACGTCATCGACCAGATCGCCTTCCAGACCAATCTGCTGGCGCTGAATGCCGGTGTGGAAGCCGCGCGCGCCGGAGAAGCCGGCAAGGGCTTTGCCGTTGTGGCGCAGGAAGTTCGCGAGCTTGCCCAGAAATCGGCAGCCGCCGCCCGGGACATCACGACGCTGATCGCCACCTCGGCGGGCGATGTGGAAAGCGGCGTGGCGCTGGTGCTGAAGACGGGTGAAAGCCTCGAGCAGATCCAGAAACGCATCCAGTCGGTCAACGACCAGATCGGCGAAATCGCCACGGCATCGCGCGAACAGTCCGGTCGCCTCAGCGAAATCAACGCCTCCGTCAACGAACTCGACCATGTAACGCAGCAGAATGCGGCCATGGTGGAGGAAACGACGGCGGCCGCCTTCTCGCTATCCAGCGAGGCGGACGGCCTGACCGAACAGGTCGGGCAGTTCTCGGTCGGCGGCCCCCGCCAACGGGACCAGCGTTACGCGGCATAAACCGCAACGAAAAAAGGCCGGAGGCAAAACCTCCGGCCTTTCTGTTTGAAGCCGGGCTCCCAGGGGCCGAAGCCCCTGGGAACACGCCGGCGATCTGGCACTACAGCCCCTCGCCGGCTTCCGGGGAGGACCTCAGAAGAAACCGACCTTGTTCGGGCTGTAGGAAACCAGCAGGTTCTTGGTCTGCTGGTAATGGTCGAGCATCATCTTGTGGGTCTCGCGACCGATGCCCGACTGCTTGTAACCGCCAAAGGCAGCGCCCGCAGGATAGACGTGATAGCAATTCGTCCATACGCGGCCCGCTTCGATGCCCCGGCCGGCCCGATAGGCAATGTTGGTATCGCGGCTCCAGACGCCTGCGCCCAGACCGTAAACCGTGTCATTGGCGATCTCGAGCGCCTCTTCCACCGTCTTGAAGGTGGTGACGGAAACGACCGGTCCGAAGATTTCCTCTTGGAAAATCCGCATCTTGTTGTTGCCTTCGAAGACGGTCGGCTGGATGTAATAGCCATCCTTCAGATCGCCCGTGAGCGTCTTGCGGTCGCCGCCGGTCAGAACCCTGGCGCCTTCCTTCTTGCCGATCTCCAGATAGCTCATGATCTTGTCGAACTGTTCCTGCGAGGCCTGCGCGCCCAGCATGGTCGACGGATTGAGCGGATCGTCCTGGCTGATGGCCTGCACCCGCTTGATCGCCTTTTCCATGAAGCGGTCATAGATCGATTCATGGACCAGCGCACGCGACGGGCATGTGCAGACTTCACCCTGGTTGAGCGCGAAGAAGGCGAAACCTTCGAGCGCCTTGTCGAGGAAGGCATCGTCCTCGTTCATCACATCGGCGAAGAAGATGTTCGGCGACTTGCCGCCCAGCTCCAGCGTGATGTTGGTGACGTTGTCAGCCGCATAACGCATGATTTCCTTGCCGACCGAGGTGGAGCCGGTAAAGGCGATCTTGGCGATGCGGTTGCTCTGCGCCAACGGCTTGCCGGCTTCGAGGCCCGTACCGTTGACGATGTTGAGGACGCCAGGCGGCAGCAGGTCTTCGATCAGCTCCATCACGATGAGAATCGAGGCCGGTGTCTGTTCCGCCGGCTTCAGCACCACGCAATTGCCGGCGGCAAGCGCCGGTGCAAGCTTCCACGCGGCCATCAGGATCGGGAAGTTCCAGGGAATGATCTGGCCGACGACCCCGAGCGGCTCATGGAAGTGATAGGCGACGGTATCGTTGTCGATTTCGCCGATCGTGCCTTCCTGGGCGCGGATGCAGCCCGCAAAATAACGGAAATGGTCGATGGCGAGCGGAATATCCGCATTGGTGGTTTCGCGCAGCGGCTTGCCGTTGTCCCATGTTTCGGCACGGGCGATGAGATCGAGATTGTCCTCGATCCGCTGGGCGATCTTGAGCAGGATGTTGGAGCGCTCCGTCACGCTCGTCTTGCCCCATTTATCGCGGGCCTTGTGGGCGGCATCCAGCGCGAACTCGATGTCGGATGCGTCCGAGCGCGGCACTTCGCAGATCTTGTGGCCGGTGACCGGCGAAAGATTATCCATGTAGCGGCCGGATTTCGGCTCCACCCATTTGCCGCCGATGTAATTGCCGTATTTCAGCTTGAAGGGCGCTTCGCCCGCTTTCTGCTGAACCTGAATGTTCATGATTTCATCCTCCCTGATGAAAACGATCCGCAGCGGATCGCATGGGAGGAAGGTGGGCCTAGATGGCGCGGTTCGGTAGAGGGGCGGCGCGGTTCCGCAGCGCACATTGTCTCACATCTGCGACAAAGGCGCCTCGATCCGGCATGATTGGCCGGATCGCACCCGCACGCACCTCAATGCACGTCGAATTTCTTCATCTTGCGGTGAAGCGTGGCGCGGCTGATGCCGAGCAGCGAGGCGGCCTGCGTGACATTGCCGTTGGTTCGCGATAACACGCGCCGCAGCGCCGAGCGTTCCGCTTCAGCAAGGTCGGAACCGCCATCGTGGCGCTGTTCCTGAAGAACATCGGCGGCGGGCAGTCCCTGCGCGATGCGGGCATCGTCCAGCTTCAGCGCAAGGCGTGCGGCACGGGTCGCGCCCAGCACGAGATCGTCCTGATCCACGGCCAGCAGCGACAGCGCCGCGCCGAACCCGCTCGGCACAACGACGATGCGCGCACCCGGAAAGGCGCGGCGGAAAAGATTGCCCTCGATGCGCTGCGCCGCATCCTTCACCGCCTGGGTGACGAAGGAGAAAGTCATCTCGTTGATGTCGTCGCGGCAGGTGGAAATATCGAGCGCGCCCGTCACCCGGCCGGTGTGATCGCGGATGGGAGCCGTGGTGCAGCAGAGTTCGGTATTCGACGTGAAGAAATGCTGATCGCGGTAGACCACCACCGAGCGCTCATCCACCAGTGCCGTGCCGATACCGTTGGTGCCCACGCTTTCTTCGCTCCAGACCGCCCCGGACCAGAGGCCAAGCGCCCGGAAATCACGATCATCGCCCGAAGCGCCGCGGCGCTCCAGCGCAACGCCCTGCGCATCGGTCAAAAGCAGGCAGCAGCCGGATTTGCCGACGCTTTGGAAAATGCGGTCGAGTTCATCCGTGCTTTCGGCAATCAGGCCGGCCGCACTTTCACGGGCGCGGCGGAATTCATACTCGCTGAGAAAGATCGGCTTGCGGTTTTCCTCCGGTGCAAGATGATGTTTGACCATGCAGCGACGCCAGGAGGCGACAATCGGAGAACTTGCGGCGGCGGAACGATGGCGCGCGGTTTCATACACGCGTTCCGCATGGGCGATGTCTGTCGGCATACGCTCCTCCCAAAGCTTTTCGGCGATGGTGCGCTGGAAGCGGCCATGTTTCAACAAAAAATTTCGCGACCGGCATTGCCGGGCGCAGTCGCGGGCGGCACCAGACTATCGAACCGCCTTGAAATAACGCCGGCCGGCGGTCACGTCCGTTTCATCCTCAGCCGAAAGGAACGTATCGTCCACGAGATTGGCAATGGAGGTCAGCGGACCGGGCTTGCCGAAAAAGAAGCCCTGCACCTGCAGGCAGCCTTCACGCCGCAGGAACTCGATATGGGCCTTGGTTTCGACGCCTTCCGCAAGCACCGGAATATTGAGGCTGTGCGCCAGAATGAGCGTCGAGCGAACGATCGCCTCCGACTGCACGTTGGTCGACAGGCCATCGATGAAGGCGCGGTCGATCTTGATCTTGTCGAAGGGGAAGCTCTGCAGCGTCGAAAGCGATGAATAGCCCGTACCGTAGTCATCCATGGCGATCTTGACGCCGAGCGCCTTGAGTTTGCGGATGGTGACGAGCGCGTGGCGATGGTCGGCGATAATGCTGCCTTCGGTGATTTCCAGCTCGAGCCTTTCCGGCGCAAGCCCCGTCTCGGCGAGAATTTTCTCAACCTTGTCGGGGAAATCATTATCCGCAAGCTGCTGCGGCGCGACGTTTACGGCAATGGCGAGCGATTTTTTCCACTGAGCGGCCTGCGCGCAGGCTTCTCTCAGAACCCATTCGCCCAGTTCGACGATAAAGCCGGTCTGTTCGGCGATCGGAATGAATTCGGCCGGGGAGACCATGCCGCGTTCGGGATGGTTCCAGCGCAAAAGCGCTTCGAAACCGACGATACTGCCGCTCTTGGTGTCGTTCTGCTGCTGGTAATAAAGCTCGAACTCGTTATTGGCGAGGCCGCTGCGCATGGCGACGGCCAGCACGTTGCGCTCACGCGCGGCCTCGTCCATGGATTTGTCGTAAAAGCAGATCGTATCCGAACTGCCGCTTTTTGCCCGGTACATGGCGACATCCGCCTGTGCCATCAGCGTATCGGCATCGATGGAACCGGTATTGCGAACCGATATGCCGACGCTTGCGCCGACCGAAAATGTCTGTCCGTTCCATTCCACCGGCTTGCTGATCTGCTCGATCAATCGCTGGGCGAATTCCGCGCCATCGGCGCGGGTGTAGTAGGAATGGGTCATCGCCACGAATTCATCGCCGCCCATGCGGGCCAGGAACTCCCCGGTCTTCAGCACGGAACTCGCGCGGTCGGCAATGGCGCGCAGCACGGCGTCACCCGCCGCATGGCCATGCACGTCATTGATTTCCTTGAAACGGTCGAGATCGATGGACAGAAGCGCCGTATGCGCCCCCATCAAGACATGGCGTGTGCGGCGATTGAGATGCTCGATGAATGCCGCCCGGTTGGGAATGCCCGTCAGCGGATCGTGCAACGAAAGATGGCGATAGCGGGCAACCGCCTGCTGGGTGGACTGGGCATCGATGACATAGGTGGAGAGCCCGAGCGCCAGAAGCAGAAGCGTCACCGCAATGGCGCCTCCGCCCATGATGGCCGGCGGCAGCAGGTTTTCCGGAATGACGATGCGCGGGTCGAAGGCGAAGGACATCGACGCCATGCCGGTATAGTGCATTGAGGCAATGGCCAGAATGAGAAACGCCACAGCACTATACTGGCAGAAACGGTTGAGAGGCCGGGCAATGCGATTGACCGCGATGGCGCCCAGCACAGCGCCCAATACCAGCGAGGCGATGACATAGGCCTGATCCCAGAAAATCATGCCCTGAACATTATAGGCAGCCATGCCGGTATAGTGCATCGCCGCAATGCCGAGGCCGAGGACTACGCCACCGGCCTCCACCAGCACGCTGCGCCCGCCATAGGCGGAAATGCCGAAGCCGGCAGTCGTTGTGGTAATGGCGATCAGAAGCGACAGCCCGGTGAGATAGGGATCGTATCCGACATCACCCGCCGCGACATAGCCCAGCATCGCGACGAAATGGGTGGTCCATATCGCCGCCCCGCCATTGACGCCCGCCAGAAACAGCCAGTTGACCTTCTGCACGCCCGTCGCCAGACGTGCTTTCGAAAAAAGGCGCATCGAGACGAAACTGCCCAGCATGCAGACGAAGACGGCTGCGGCGGTGTATCGATAGTCGTGATCGATGGTGAGGCACTGGAGAACTTTGAGCATTGTCATCTACGCAATTGGAATTTTGCGTAGCCTTATCATTCGCCAAGTTTTCACCCGGTTTATGTGCATGGATAAGCATATATTAAAGGTTGCAACAAACGAGTGAATTAGTGATAACTAATAAAATTATAAAGCGGCACCCGTCAAAAACGGGCCGCTCTTGTCTTTATGCCCCGTTTGTATTATAGCGCCCGCACCCGTGTAGACACCCTTGGAGGCAACGCGGGCGGGATGGCCTTTGGCCTCTCCGGTTCAGGCCGCTTCGTTCGGCGTGAACTCTCCATATAACCTCGAAAGGAATTGCCATGAGCAAAGAATCGTATGAGCTCAAGGCCGAGGCGCGCGAACGAGTTGGTAAGGGGTCCTCTCGTGAACTTCGCCGCAACGGTTTGATTCCCGCTGTCATCTATGGTGACAAGCAGGCCCCCATTTCCATCGCCCTGTCGACCAACGAAGTCACCAAGCGTATCCACGCCGGCGGTTTCATGACGACGGTTGCGATCATCGACGTCGACGGCAAGAAGATCAAGGTTCTCCCGAAGGACTACCAGCTTGATCCGGTCCGCGACTTCACCATGCACGTCGACTTCCTGCGCGTTTCGGGCAACACGCTCGTCAACGTCGAAGTTCCGGTTCACTTCGTCAACGAAGAAAAGTCGGACATCAAGATCGGCGGCGTTCTGAACATCGTTCGCCACACGGTGGAATTCCACTGCCCGGCCAACGACATTCCGGAATTCATCACGGTCGACCTCGCTGGTCTGAAGATCGGCGACAACGTTCACATTTCGAATGTGAAGCTGCCGAAGAACATCACGCCGGTTATCGCCGACCGTGACTTCACGATCGCAACGATCGTCGCTCCGGCTGGCGGCGTTGCAGAAGAAACGACTGAAGAAGCTTCCGAGGAATAATCGGCGGCCGCAAGGCCGAACAGCTTTGAACAATGAGGCCCGTTCCGTTTTCGGAACGGGCCTTTTAGTTTTTATGAACTTTAAAACCAGAAAGCTTGCCATCCTCACCTGATACGGAACCCGTTTCAGTGTCGATTAACACTTCCATGAAACGATACCCTCGCGCTGTCGTGGAACACCGGCCGGGCTGAGGAAATGCGTGGGAAAACAGGCTTTTGCCGAAAACCCTCGCAAAACCCTCCGGGCGGACGAAACGGGGCGCAGCAAGTCTGGGGCAAAGGGTAGCTGCAATCGAACATGGCTCATTCCGTCGAAAGTCGCTTTATCGCGATTGTTTCCGGCGCACTTCTTACAGTGGTCGCCCCGCTCTTCACGCTTTTGCTGACGCTCTCCTATCACGAAGCCATTCGCAGCCAGCGTAACCACCTTGAGATTCTGCTGTCGACCAATGCGCAGGCGCTTGCCCGGCCCCTGTGGGACCTTGATGACGACACCATAAACCAGATTACCGGCACCCTCATCTCCGACCCCGTGATCAGGATGGTCGAGGTCAGGGATACCTCCGGCCAGCTCGATATCGTCCAGACGGCCGGCAGCGACATCATTCAGGATGCGGCCTCGACGACGCGCGAAGTGACCTACAAGACCACGAAGGGCTCCGTCACCGTCGGGCAACTGACGATCTATTACGACAATGTCAGCCTTCTGACCTCTTTGAGCCGTACCGAACTGGCCTTCATCACGATTTTCATCCTCGCCGTCCTTACCATCGTTCTTGCCGCCATCGCCGGCAACCGCTTCATGGTCATCCGTCCGCTGATGCGGCTGGCGGCCGCCATCGAGGCGACGCGGCGTCTCGGCTCGCGCCACCACGTCGACTGGCGCTCGAAGGACGAAATCGGCCGGCTGGCGAAAAGCTTCAACGAAATGCAGACCCAGCTCGAAAAGGAAGAGCTGGAGATCAAGAACGCACATGAGCGCAAGACAGAAATCTACAACCGCACGCCCGCCATGCTGTTTTCGCTCGACAGGCACGACCGCATTGCCGCCGTCAGTGACTATTGGGTGCAGGCGACCGGTTACGACCGCACCCGTATACTCGGCCTGAATTTCGCCGATCTCATCCATCCCGATGACCGGCTTCTGTTCCAGCAGCGCAAGACGGCTCATCCCTTGCCCGACGCCTCGCATAGCGGCATTACCGTGCGTTTCCATTGCATGGATGGCAGCGTCATGGATGCGCTCATCCTCGAAAAGGCTCTCGATTCCGGCGATGCGGCCCATCAGAGCACCTGCCTCTGCGTCATGACGGACGTGACCGAACTGCGCCAGTCGGAAAAGCGCAACCGCCAGCAGGCCATTTCCGACCACCTGACCGGCCTTTTCAACCGCCAGGGCTTCGAGGCCATTCTCGACCTGCAAATCCGCGATGCGGACCGCAATGGCAGCGAGCTGGCCTGCCTGTTCATCGACCTCGACCGGTTCAAGGCGATCAACGACAATCTCGGCCATGCCGCGGGCGACGCCGTTCTCAAACAGTTCACGTTGAAGCTCGAACCGCTGCTGACGCCGCTGGACAGCGCATCGCGGCTTGGCGGCGACGAATTCGCCATTCTTCTGGCCGGCGACAAGGTGGAAGAGCGCGCCCTGCAATTCTGCGAGCGCATCTGCGCCATGCTGGACACGCCCTTCGAGATCGAAAGCAACAGCATCCGCCTCAGCGCCAGCATCGGCATGGCCGTCTATCCCCTGCACGCCGCCAGCGCCTCCGAGCTTTTGCAGAATGCCGACATGGCGATGTATACCCGCAAGCGCACGGGCAAGAACGGCTCACAGGTCTTCGACAGCTCGATCATGGACCGGGCGCGCGAACATGCGGAGCTGGAACGGGATATCGCGCAGGCGCTTTCCGAAGACTGGTTCGAGGCCTATTTCCAGCCGATTCAAAACCTCGCCACCGGCCAGACGGCGGGTTTCGAGGCGCTGCTGCGTCTCAACCACCCGGACAAGGGCCTGCTTTCTCCGGCCGCAATCGTCAGCCTTGCGGAAGAAAACGGCACTATCCACCGCATCGGCAATGTCATTCTCGATCAGTCGATCGCCAATCTCGCCAGGCTGTCGCGCCTGCCGGGCATGGACCAGACCTATGTGGCGGTGAATTTCTCGCCGCTGCAATTCGAACCGGGATTGCCGACGCGCATCGCCGGCGTTCTGCACCGCCATGGCATCCTTCCCAGACGGCTGGTCATCGAGATCACCGAAGCCGTTATCATGAAGGACGATCCGCAAATTCGGGCGATCCTCAATGCCATCCACCAGCTCGGCTGCCGCATCGCGCTGGATGATTTCGGCACGGGTTATTCTTCGCTCAGCTATCTCAGCCGTTTTCCGGTCGATATCGTCAAGATCGACCAGTCCTTCACCCGCTCGATCTGCGACGACAGGATGGACATCAGGCAGCGCAACCGCATGCTGGTCGAAGGCATCGCGGCCATCTCGCACAAGATGAACTGCGCCGTCATTGCCGAGGGAGTCGAGACGGAAGAACAGAAAGCGCTTCTGACCGATATAGGCGCTGATTTCGGGCAGGGTTATTTCTTCGCGCGTCCGCAGCCGGTCGAAAGGCTGATCACCTCACTCGACACGGCGTCCGGGCAAAACCGCGCCGCGGCGCGGCAAGCATGAACCGGCAGGGGGCAGCCATGGGATTGATCCGCTTTTGCCTGATCTTTCTTGCGCTCGCCACTCCGGCGAGCGCGGCCAAGCTCTTCCTGACCACCGAGGTCTATCCGCCCTATAATCTGCAGGCCAGCGACGGCAGCGTGCGGGGTGTCTATTTCGACCAGCTCAGAACCGTGCTCGAGGACACCGGCACCGGTTACGAAGTCGCCGTCATGCCCTGGGCGCGGGCCATCGCACTGGCCAGAACGCAGGCCATGCACTGCGTCTTCGCCGCTGCGAGAACGCCGGAGCGGGAAAAACAGTTCAAATGGGTCACGCCGATCCATATCGACCGCAACATTCTCGTGGCGCGCCGCAACGCGAATATCGAAGCCTCCAGCCTGGAGGAAGCCAAGAAATATCGGGTGGGAACCCAGCGTGGAGATTACACCGAAGCGCTTCTGGAAAAGCTCGGTTTCCCGCAGGTGGATGTCGGCGCGGATTTCGAGATCACGCTTCACAAGCTGAAGGCCGGCCGCATCGACCTGATGCCCATGTCTGAAAGCACCTTCAAAAGCCTGCCCGCCGACACTTTCAGCGAAGTGATAACTCTCTCGCGGCAGCAGCTTGGGCTTGCCTGCAACAAAAGCGTACCCGACGAGGTCATCGCGAAATTACAGGCCCGGCTGGACAGGCTGATCGCCGACGGAACGCAGCAACGGATATTCGACCGCTATAATCTCGTCAGCCCCTGAGCCCATCCGAAACTCCATAAAAGCCCCAAATCCATAAAAAGATTGACAGCCGGCGGTTTTCGGGGTGGTGACAACAGCATCATCAGGCAAAACGCGGACATGCCCCATGAAGATCATCGCAGGACTTGGTAATCCCGGCGCGCAATATGCGGTAAACCGTCACAATATCGGCTTCATGGCCGTCGATGCGCTGCAGCGCCTGCCGTCCTTTGCGCCCTGGTCGAAAAAATTCAAGGCGGAGATTTCCGAAGGCGAGATCGGCGGCGAGAAGGTCCTGCTGATGAAGCCGCTGACCTATATGAACCTTTCGGGTGAATCCGTCGGCGAAGCCATGCGCTTCTTCAAGCTTGCGCCGGCAGACATCATCGCCATCCATGACGAACTGGATTTGCCGGCCGGCCGCGCCCGCATCAAGACCGGCGGCGGCCATGGCGGCCATAACGGCCTGAAATCGCTCGACGCCCATTGCGGCAAGGACTATCGCCGCCTGCGGCTCGGCATCGGCCATCCCGGTGACAAGGAACGGGTGCACGGCCACGTGCTCGGCGATTTCGCCAAGGCAGACCGGGTCTGGCTCGATCCGCTTCTGGACGCCATTGCCGACAATGCCGCCATGCTGGTGAAAGCCGAGGATTCACAATTGATGAACAAGCTGGCGCTGGCCACGGGCAGCAAGCCGGAAGCCGAAAAGCCGGCCAAGGCGGCCAAACCCGCCGCACAGTCCCATATCCATCAGGCACGCAACAGCGCCCAGCCGAAAAAGCTGCCGGAAACCG
Organism: Agrobacterium leguminum; assembly: GCF_015704895.1. Lineage (GTDB taxonomy): Bacteria > Pseudomonadota > Alphaproteobacteria > Rhizobiales > Rhizobiaceae > Agrobacterium > Agrobacterium leguminum. Next base: position 133,544 of record NZ_JADQWB010000008.1, read on the forward strand.
GCCCGATGGCCGAAATGCTGAAGCGTATGTTCAGCAAGAAGGACTAGATCGCGAATGTCTTCGGAGCCCACCGTCCTGCGCGCAGCCGGAGCCGGCGATCTGGCCGGATTGCTTGACCTTTACCGGGCGCTCAATCCGTCCGACCCTGAAATGACGGCAGAAGAAGCGAACACGGCTTTCGCGGCCATGCTCGCCCAGCCGGGCCTGACCGTGTTTCTTGCGACCGAAGGCGAAGAAGCGGTCGCCACCGCCACGCTGCAGATCGTTCCGAACCTGACGCGCGCCGCCCGCCCCTATGCCCTTATCGAAAACGTGGTGACGCTGGAAAACCGGCGCGGCCGCGGATATGGCCGCGCGGTGGTGCGCCATGCCGTGGAGGCGGCTTTTGCGGCGAACTGCTACAAGGTGATGCTGTTGACCGGCCGGCAGCGTCCGGAGGTCCACGCCTTTTACGAAAGCTGCGGTTTCGCGCAGAACAAGACGGGCTTTCAGATCCGGCAGGACTAACGCTCACTCCTCCGGCTCGGTGGTGAACATCAGCGGAAATCCCGCTTCCTTGCCGAGATCGGTCGCTTCCTTGGCCTTGGTCTCGGCGATATCGCGCTCGCAGACAACGACGACCGCGCTGCCGAAGCGGTGCGCCGTCATCATCACCCGGTGACCGGTTTCCTCGCTCATGCGGAAGACCGCTTTCAACACCACGGTAACGAACTCACGCGGCGTATAGTCGTCATTCAGCAGAATGACCTTGTAGAGCTTCGGCCGTTCCAGCTTCGGTTTGACTTTCGGTTTCGGCTTGAGATCGACAGGACTGTCACTCATCATGGTCGCTCGTGCCTGTCGCTCATCGCGGTTGTTCATGGGAAAACCCCGTTGATGACGAAAGATCGATCGCTTGACCGGCTTATATTGCGCCGCAACCGCAGCATCGGCAACCCTGCCCGAAATTCCGCACCATTAAAGGTGCTTTGCCCGCACAAATCGGCCCGCGGGCTTGACCTTGCCCTGCCCTTTCCGCAAAAGGCTCCTCAACGAATTCTTTCAAACGGACAGGTTTCAAGCCATGGGCTTCAAATGCGGTATCGTTGGATTGCCAAATGTCGGCAAGTCCACTCTCTTCAACGCGCTGACGAAAACGGCAGCGGCGCAGGCGGCCAACTATCCCTTCTGCACCATCGAGCCGAACACCGGCGAAGTGGCGGTTCCGGATGCGCGCATGAAAATCCTCGCCGACATTGCCGGCTCGAAGGAAATCATCCCCACCCGCATCTCCTTCGTGGATATCGCCGGCCTGGTGCGCGGCGCATCGAAGGGCGAAGGCTTGGGCAACCAGTTCCTCGCCAATATCCGCGAAGTGGACGCCGTGGTTCACGTTCTGCGCTGCTTCGAAGATGACGACATCACCCACGTCGAAGGCCGCATCAATCCGGTGGCCGATGCCGAAACCATCGAGACCGAGCTGATGCTTTCCGACCTCGAAAGCCTTGAGCGCCGCACGGAACAGACCCGCAAGCGCGCCACCGGCAAGGATAAGGAATCGCTGGCGCAGCTGCCGCTGATGGAAGCCTCGCTGAAGCTTCTGAACGAAGGCAAGCCGGTCCGCACCCTGCTCTCCACGCTTGATGCCGAAGAACTGCGCATCCTTCAGGGCCTCAACCTCCTGACCGCGCATCCGGTCCTCTACGTCTGCAACGTCGCCGAAAGCGACGCCGTCGACGGCAACGAACATACCAAGGCCGTTGCCGAAATGGCCAAGGCTCAGGGTGCGGAATCCGTCGTCATCTCCGCGGCGATCGAATCCGAAGTCGCGCAGCTTCCCGATGAAGAGGCGAAGGAATTCCTCTCGGCCCTGGGGCTTGAGGAAGCAGGCCTCGACCGCCTGATCCGCGCCGGCTACAAGCTGCTCGATCTCATCACCTATTTCACCGTCGGCCCGAAGGAATGCCGCGCCTGGACCATCGAGCGCGGCACCAAGGCCCCGCAGGCCGCCGGCGTGATCCACTCCGATTTCGAACGCGGCTTCATCCGCGCCAACACCATCGCTTACAACGACTATGTCGCCTTCAAGGGCGAAGTCGGCGCGAAGGAAGCCGGCAAGGCTCGCGACGAAGGCAAGGAATATGTGGTTCAGGATGGCGACGTCATCCACTTCCGCTTCAATACCTGATCTGGATTGAGGTGAGGACGGTCGGGGCGTAGTCGCCCGGACATCGCGGCACGGTTTCTTCTCCCCGCCGGGGAGAAGGTGGCCCGAAGGGTCGGATGAGGGGGCAAGCTCTCGGTTTATCTCTACCCTCGCCCCTCATCCCGCTGCCGCGACCTTCTCCCCCTCGGGGAGAAGAAACAGGCGGCACCCGCTCGCCCCATTCCGCCGCATCGCACCCTCGATTTGACCTTTACGTAAAGGGAAAAATCATTTTAGATGCCGCCGATATTGACTGTGCGAAGGGAGGAAACCATGACGCCGGTCGCGACATATGCCTATGAGGATTTTTCCGTCGGTCGGGAATTTCCTTTGGGCCCACAATCGATTTCCGCAGAGCAGATCATCACCTTCGCCAGCGAATTCGACCCGCAGCCGATGCATCTTTCCGAAGAGGCGGGCCGCCAGAGCATTCTCGGCGGACTGGCGGCTTCCGGCTGGCATACCTGCAGCCTGCTGATGCGGATGATGGCGGACAGCTACATCTCGAACTCGACCTCGCAGGGCAGCCCCGGAATCGATTTCGTTGACTGGAAAAAGCCGGTTCTGGCGGGCGATACGCTTGTCGGAAAATCCATCGTGCTGGAACAGCGGCCCTCCGCCTCGCGCCCCGGCATCGGCCTCGTGAAATTACGCCACGAGCTTTATAACCAGCGCGGCGTTCTGGTATCGCACGGCGAAAACACCGTGATGTTCCTGATGCGCGGCAATGGAGGCGTTGCAGCATGAAACTGGCAGAACTTTCTCCCATCGGCGAACGTGTCACCCTCGATACGCTGCATTTTTCCGCCGAAGACATCATCCGTTTTGCCCGCGATTTCGATCCGCAGCCCTTTCATCTCGACGCGGAAGCCGCAAAGAACAGCGTTTTCGGCGCTCTCTGCGCTTCCGGCTGGCACACCGGCGCAGGCTGGATGAAATGCTTCCTCTCTCACTGGGCCAAAGAGGTGAAAAGGTTGAAACTACAGGGCCTTGAGCCGCCCAAACTCGGCCCCTCCCCCGGCTTTCGCGAACTCAAATGGAAAAAACCGGTCTTCGCCGGAGACGATGTCACCTATTTCGTCACCCTGCTCGAGACCCGAGCGCTGGAATCCAGAGCCGGCGTCTGGCTGAACACCACATTTAACGAGGGCGTCAACCAGTCGGGAGAAACAGTGATGACCTTCCAGAGCGGGGTTCTGGAATTCGAATAGAAAAGCGTCGGGGCAATAGCGTCACCATTGCCCCGTTACCATCTCAGTGGCCGGAAAATTCCACCAGCGTCCGCACCTCGACACCGAGGTCTTCCAGCTTCTTGCGGCCACCGAGATCGGGCAGGTCGATAACGAAACAGGCGGAAACGATCTCCGCACCCATCTGCCGCAGCAGCTTGACCGCGCCTTCGGCAGTGCCGCCGGTGGCAATCAGGTCATCGACCAGAATAACTTTTTCGCCCGGCTGTACCGCATCCACATGCATTTCCATTTCGTCGACGCCGTATTCAAGGCTGTAGGCGACGCGGACGGTGGTGTGCGGCAGCTTGCCCTTCTTGCGGATCGGCACGAAACCGGCCGATAGCTGATGCGCCACCGCACCGCCCAGAATGAAGCCGCGTGCTTCCATGCCGGCGATCTTGTCGATCTTCGTTCCCGCATAGGGCTGCACGAGTTCGTCCACGGCACGGCGAAAAGCGCGGGGGTTGCCGAGCAGTGTCGTGATGTCCCGGAAGATGATGCCCGGCTTCGGATAGTCGGGAATGGAACGGATGGCAGCGGAAAGCTCCGAAGCGATAACGGTCATGGTATTTCCAGTTGAGACTAGGGAAATGGATCAGAAGGTTCGGGCCACCCTATCAACTTGACGGCTGCGGACCAACTAAAAAGGGCCGGCGCTCATTCCGCCGGCGACATTCCCTCGATCCGCGCCCAGACCGGGCAGACATCCTCGAAGGAATGCGACAGGGGCCGCAGCGCCTCATCTTCCCTGTCATCGAAACTTCCCGAGACCAACGCAACCGTCGGCGCATCGTCGATGGCGCCAAGCGTGCTGCCGCAGATCGGGCAGAAAGCCCGGCTGGAATAATCGGAGGATCGGAAAGTCGAAGGCGCGCCGCCCTCTCCCGTCCACGTCACCGCATCCCTCTCGAACTCCACCCAGGCAAGGCTGGGCGCACCGGAATGCCGCTGGCAGATATCGCAGGAGCAAGTGTGCGGATTGCCGGGCTCGCCCTTCGCTTCAAAACGGATGGAGCCGCATAGACAGCCGCCGTTACGAATTTTCGTCATTTCCACCATCCCTCTCGACACATGAAAAGGCCCCCACGGAAGACCGTGGGGGCCAATGACTGACAGGCATCTTCTGGATGCCGATCAATGTTCCTTGTTGGCGTAGACCGATTTCTTGGTGAGATAGATCAGCGCCGTGAAGATGAACAGGAACACCATGACCATGAAGCCGGTGCGCTTGCGCTCTTCAAGATGCGGTTCTGCCGCCCACATCAGGAACGCAGCAACGTCCTTGGAATATTGGTCCACGGTCTGCGGCGCGCCGTCATCATAGGTCACCTGATCGGCACTGATCGGCGGCGCCATCTTCAGCGCGGCTGCGCTGACGAAATACGGGTTGAAATGCGTGCCTTCCGACACTTCAACGCCGGCCGGCGGATCCTGATATCCGGTCAGCAGCGCATGGATGTAGTCCGGGCCGCCTTCCTGATAACCGCCGACGATCGGGATCATGTCGATGAGGAATTGCGGAAAACCGCGCTCCACACCGCGCGCCTTGGCGAGCAGCGACATGTCGGGCGGGGCCGCCCCACCGTTGGCGGCTGCCGCCGCCTCATGGTTCGGGAAAGGCGAAGGGAAATGATCGGAAGGCACGGCCTTGCGATTATACATTTCACCATCGGCGTTCGGCCCGTCCTGCACTTCATATTCCGCGGCGAAAGCCTTCACCTGCTCGTCCGAATAACCGAGATCCTCCAGCGTGCGGAAGGAAACGAGGCTCATGGAATGGCAGGCGGAGCAGACTTCCTTATAGACCTTCAGACCGCGCTGAAGCTGGCCCTTGTCATATTTGCCGAAGGGTCCGGCAAAGGACCAGCTCTGCTCCTCGGGCTTGATGACCGGGAAGTGACCCCCGGCAATCGCGTGCTCCGTCTGGGCGGCGAGATCATGGCTCTCCTCCGCCGCGAAGGCGGCGGCGGAACAGCCGATGGCGGCGAAAAGCGCGATGCTCGTTACAAGCTTCTTCATTGTCGTCATCCTTCCTTCGCGCTCAGACTTCGGCAGCCGCAGATGCGGCACCCGTCTTGGCGGCGTTCTTTTCGAGAACGGCCTCGGTAATCGAATTCGGAATACGCCGGGGCGTTTCGACCAGACCGAGGATCGGCATGATGACGAGGAAGAAACCGAAATAATAAAGCGTGCCGAGCTGCGAATAGCCGACATAATTGCCTTTCAGATCGCCGGTGAGCAGGCCGATCAGGCCAGTTCCTTCCGCCGGGCGCGAACCCAGCCAGCCGAGCATGATGGCATTGACCACGAACAGCCAGAAAAACATCTTGTACCAGGGACGATAGACGGCGGAACGCACCTTCGACGTATCGAGCCAGGGCAGGAAGAACAGCACGACGATCGCGCCGAACATCACGAGAACGCCACCGAGCTTGGAATCGATGATCCAGATGTTGAAGGTGATGGCGCGCAGCATGGCGTAGAACGGCAGGAAGTACCATTCCGGAACGATATGCGCCGGCGTCTTCAGCGGATCGGCCATGATGTAGTTGTCGGGGTGGCCAAGGAAGTTCGGCATGTAGAACACGAACCAGGCATAACCGATCAGGAACACGGAAACACCGAGCGCATCCTTCAGCGTCGCATAGGGTGTGAAGGGAACCGTGTCGGTCTTGCTCTTCACTTCAACGCCGGTCGGGTTGGTCTGGCCGGTCACATGCAGCGCCCAGATGTGCAGGATCACGACGCCTGCGATCATGAAGGGCAGCAGATAATGAAGCGCAAAGAAGCGGTTCAGGGTCGGCTGATCAACGGCAAAGCCGCCGAGCAGGAACTGCTGGATCCATTCGCCGATGGCCGGGAACGCGGTGAAGAAGCCGGTGATAACGGTTGCGCCCCAGAAGGACATCTGGCCCCAGGGCAGAACGTAGCCCATGAAGCCCGTCGCCATCATCAGCAGGAAGATCACGCAGCCGAGAATCCAGAGGATTTCGCGCGGCGCCTTGTAGGAGCCGTAATAAAGGCCACGGGCGATGTGCAGGTAAACCGCGATGAAGAAGAACGACGCACCGTTGGCATGCATGTAGCGCAGCAGCCAGCCATGGTTGACGTCGCGCATGATCTTTTCGACGGAATTGAAGGCGACCGTCGTTTCGGCCGCATAATGCATGGCCAGCACGACGCCGGTGAGGATTTGCACCAGCAGCATGACGGAAAGCATCGCGCCGAAGGTGTAGGCGTAGTTCAGGTTACGCGGGACAGGATAGGCAACGAAGCTGTCATAGATCATGCGCGGCAAGGGAAGCCGCGAATCGATCCACCTTTCGATGCCGGTGGACGGCTGATAACTGGAATGGCCACTCATGAATATCTGTCCCCTTATCCGATCTTGATCACGGTATCGGATGTGAATGCAAATGTCGGGATGGCGAGGTTCTGCGGCGCCGGACCCTTACGTATGCGGCCCGCCGTATCGTAGTGCGAGCCATGGCAGGGACAGAACCACCCGCCGAAATCGCCGGCCTGGCCGAGCGGGATGCAACCGAGATGGGTACAGGAACCGACCATGACGATCCAGTTTTCCTTGCCCTCGCCGGCGGAGCGGTCGATATCCGTCGCCTGCGCGTCGGCGGCGATGTTGGCATTGCGCGCCACGGGATCCTTCAGATCGCCGAGAGCGACGGCCTTGGCTTCCTCGATTTCCTTTTCCGTGCGGTTGCGGATGAAAATCGGCTTGCCGCGCCACTTCACGGTAAGCGACATGCCCGGCTCGACGGCCGCGACATCCACCTCGATGGAGGCGAGCGCCAGCGTCGATGCATCGGGACGCATCTGGTCGATAAAGGGCCATGCAACTGCGGCGGCACCGACAGCGCCCGCCATTCCCGTCACTAGGTAAAGAAAATCGCGACGGGTCGGTTCACCCGAAGCGTCGTGATTGGTTACGTGCTCGCTCACCGCTACACCATCCTCTGCGCTGTTTTTGCCGTAAATCGCATGAGTCCTCCCGCTATGATTTGATCCAAGACAAACTCCGTCCCATCGTCCTGGTCATTCTCGCGGCATTTGAGAAACCGCGTCATGTGTTTGATCGCAAAATATTGACTGACTTGGCAAGAGCAAAGCACACAAAGCTGCCGTAATTCTGCCGGAGGGGGCCGATTTGGCTCGCATTTTTTCGCCGTCCTTGGCAGGCGGGCAACATTGTGCGCATCCATACACCATGTTAGGAGACTTCAAGGGAGAGCGCGGAAAGCAAGGATTCGGATGACGGCGAAGCTCTCTTGCATGGTCTCCACGGCAGTGGCTGCCGTTCTTTTCGTCGCCAGCCTGCGTTATGTGACGGATTTCTGGCTTCTCGCCTTCGTCACCAGTTTCCAGCTGCACATCGCCATCGTCTGTATCCTGCTCTCATGCCTCGTTTTCTGGCTGACGCGCGACGCGGTTTCAGTGCTCCTCGTCGTCTGGTCGCTTGCGCTGGCCATCCATGCCATTGCCATGCTTCTGGAATTTTCCACATCCGCCACCCCGGCGCCGGGCGCCAAACCCTTCCGGCTGCTGTCCTTCAACGTGCTGATGGACAATGCCGCCAATGCGGATGCGATTGCCGACACGATTGTCGAATCGGGTGCGGATGCCGTCTATCTCTTCGAGGCGGCGGCGCTGAAATCGGCCCTGCCGCGACTGCAGCAAACCTATCCGCACAGGCTTGGCTGTTACATCGGAACGCCCGGATGCGATCTGGTCATCCTGTCAAAAAGACCGTTGCTGGAAGGCCGTTTCCACAGCCTCAGCGATCTTCGCCGGGATCGGTTCGCCATAGCCCATATCGATCTCGACGGCACGGAACTGACGCTCGCAGCCGGGCATATCACCAAGCCCTATTTCGACGATTATCATCGCGACGAACTCGATGAAGTGAGTGAAATTCTCTTTCGCGTCACCGGGCCGCTCATCCTGGCCGGAGATTTTAATTCGGCCAGCATCGCCCCTGACATGCGCGCTTTCCTCGCCGCCAACGATCTGAAGAAAGCGACCTTCGAACCCGCCACATGGCCGACAGAGGCCGGCCGCTTCGGCATCGCCATCGACCACATCTTCGCCCGCGAACCGGCGACGCTGATGAAAACCACCCGCCTGCCCTACAGCCTCGGTTCCAATCATTACGGCCTGATGGCGGATTTCATGATCGGGAAATAGCCGACGGCCTTATTGCGCCGCTTCGTCCGCGGCGAGGAAACCGCCCGACTGCCGCGCCCACAGCTCCGAATAAAGACCGCCCTGCATGACCAGATCGGAATGGCTGCCCTGTTCGACGATGCGCCCCTGATCCATCACGATCAGCCGGTCGAGAGCCGCGATGGTCGACAGGCGGTGGGCGATGGCCAGAACCGTCTTGCCCTGCATCAGCTCATCCAGATTGCTCTGGATCGCCGCCTCCACCTCCGAATCGAGCGCCGACGTCGCCTCATCGAGCACGAGGATCGGTGCGTCCTTCAGCATCACGCGGGCGATTGCGATGCGCTGGCGCTGGCCGCCGGACAATTTCACGCCGCGTTCGCCCACATGTGCGTCGAACCCCTTGCGACCGCGCTGATCCTCGAGCCTGGCGATGAAGTCATCCGCCTTGGCGCGCCGCGTCGCCTCCTGCAATTGCGCTTCGGTGGCGTCGGTGCGGCCGAACAGGATGTTGTCGCGAATGGAGCGATGCAGCAGCGACGTATCCTGCGTGACCATGCCGATATGGGCGCGCAGCGATTCCTGCGTCACTCTGGCGATGTCCTGCCCGTCGATCAGGATGCGGCCTTTTTCGACATCGTAAAAACGCAGGAGCAGATTGACGAGGGTGGATTTTCCCGCCCCGGAACGTCCGACGATGCCTACCTTCTCGCCCGCCCTGATTTCGAGGTTGAGATGGTCGATGACGCCGTTCGCGCGCCCGTAATGGAAGCTGACATTTTCGAAACGTATGCCCGGCTTCCTGACCTCCAGCACCGTCGCCTCCGGCGCATCGACGAGACCGATCGGCTGCGAAATCAGCTCGGCGGCATTCTGCACCGTGCCGAAATTGCGCATGATGCCGTTGAACTGCGTCATCAGCCGGCCGAGCAGGAAGTTGAGACGCAGCACCAGCGCCAGCGTGAAGGCCACCGCACCGGAACTGATCCTGCCGGAAAGCCACAGATCGATGCAGAGCGCCGCCATGGAGGTGATCATCACGCCGGACAACAGCGCCATGGAGGCGCGCACGCCGGTGATGAACCGGGTGAATGTCATGGTCGCATGCTGGAAAATGTCGAAACCCTGCCGCATGTAGCGGTCATTGGCATCATCTCGCCCGAACAGCCGGAGCGTCTGGATATTGCTATAGGCATCCACCATGCGGCCGGAGAGCATCGAGGCCGCTTCCGCCGTTTCCTTGGAGTGGTAGCGGATGCGCGGCACGAAATAGCGCGCCAGCAGCGAGAATATCCCCACCCAGACGACGACGACGACCGCAAGCCGCCAGTCGAGCCCGCCAATCAGGAACAGCATGGAAACGGAATAAATGCCGACGAACCACACGCTTTCCATCAGCGAGGTGACGAGATCGCCCGCTGCCTGCCCGCCCGACCAGACCTTGGTGACGATGCGGCCGGAAAAATCGTTCTGGAAGAAGGTCAGCGATTGCCGCGCCACATGCATATAGGATTGCCAGCGCACCAGATTGTAAAAACCAGGTGTGATGATCTGCTGATCCACCAGCGCCGTTACCATGGTGACGATAAACCGCACGACGCCGATCAGCACCAGCATGCCCACCAGCTCGCCGCCATGGGCCGCAAGCAGCCCCGCCCAGCCCTCTTCCGGCTTCACGGTGGAGAGAATATCCACCAGCCGCCCGACGAACCAGAACAGCGCCGCCTCGATGGCCGCCGTCAGCCCGCCGAGCACCAGCATGGCGAAAAACGGCGCCTTGGCCTGCGAGATGTAGAACCAGATAAAGGCGAACGTGCTTTCAGGCGGCCGCAAATCGTCCTTGCGGGCGAAGGGCTTTATCCAGTTCTCGAAAAACTCGAAGATGCGGGTAATAACCATGATCCGGATATAGGCGGATTCCCGGAGCGGGAACAGCCGCGAAGGCTTCGGGAAGAGATTATATTTCGGTAACATTCGGGGAATGAAAAAGGGCGGGGAATGTTCCACCGGCCCTAAGATCGACACGAGTAGATTTAGCGCATTCGTAGCATCCGCACTCCGTCACCCCGGACTAGATCCGGGGTCCAGCGCGATCAAGTCCTTGATCGCAAAAGACTCCTCTCACGGCGCAGACGCGCCGTGGCTGGATGCCGGATCTAGTCCGGCATGACGGAGGGGAGATTAGCGCACATATCATAGGCGAGAGGGCGGGAAACCATGCTTGCCGCCCTCTCGCTTTTCCTTACTCTGCCGCCACTTCCGCCTCGTGGTCGGCGATGAAGCCGCCGGACTGGCGCCGCCACAGGTCGGCATAGATACCTCCCATCGCCACCAGTTCCGCATGGCTGCCCGCCTCCACGATCCGGCCCTTGTCGAGAATGATGAGCCGGTCCATTTCGGTCAGCGTCGAAAGGCGGTGAGCAATCGCGATCACTGTCTTGCCTTCCATCAGCGAGAACAGGTTTTCCTGGATCGCCGCCTCGACTTCGGAGTCGAGCGCCGAAGTCGCCTCGTCCAGCACCAGGATCGGCGCGTTCTTGAGGAAGACGCGGGCGATCGCGATACGCTGGCGCTGGCCGCCGGAGAGCTTCACGCCGCGTTCGCCCACCTGCGCATCGAGGCCTTGACGGCCATGCATGTCGACAAGCGTTTCGATGAAGTCCCAGGCATTCGCCCGCTTCGCCGCCGCGATCACCTGCTCGTCCGTGGCCTCGGGGTGACCATAGGCGATGTTGTCGCGGATCGAACGGTGCAGCAGCGACGTATCCTGCGTCACGACGCCGATCAGCTCGCGAAGGCTGTCCTGCGATACCTTTGAGATGTCCTGCCCGTCGATGGTGATCCTGCCGGCTTCGAGGTCGTAGAAGCGCAGAAGCAGGTTCATCAGCGTCGTCTTGCCCGCACCCGAACGCCCGACCAGACCGACCTTTTCGCCCGGCTTGATGTCGAGTGTCAGTCCGTCGATCACGCCCTTGTTCTTGCCGTAGTGGAAACGGACATTGTCATAGCGGATCGCGCCCTGCGGGGCGGCAAGCTCAGGCGCCTTCGGAACGTCGACGATATCGTGCGGCTTCGTCATCATCGACATGCCGTCATAGACCGTGCCGATATTTTCGAACAGCGAGGTGACTTCCCACATGATCCACTGCGACATGCCGTTGACGCGCATGGCAAGGCTGATGGCGATGGCGACCGAACCGGCCGTAACCGAACCCTGCATCCAGAAATAAAGACCGAGCGCCGCCGTGGAAAACAGCACCAGGGCGTTGTTGAGGTCGATCAGGATGTTGAAGCCGGAAATCTTGCGCATCTGGCGGTGAACGGTTCCGAGAAACACATTCATGCCATCACGCGCATATCTTTCCTCGCGCCCCGCATGGGAAAACAGCTTGATCGTCGAGATGTTGGTGTAACTGTCGACGATCCGGCCCGTCATCATCGAGCGTGCATCGGCCTGCTCCTGCGCCAGCCGGCCGAGCTTCGGCACGAAATAAGCGAGGATGGCCATGTAGATACCGAGCCAGACCAGCAGCGGAATGACCAGCCGCCAGTCCGCCGCCGCGACCATGAACAGCATCGAGACGACGAAGCTGATCGCATAGACGAAGACGTCGATCACCTTCAGCGCCACTTCGCGGATCGCCAGCGCCGTCTGCATGACCTTGGTGGAAACGCGGCCGGCAAACTCGTTGGCGAAGAAGTTCATGGAGTGGCGCAGCAGGAAACGGTGCATCTTCCAGCGCGCGATCATGCCGAAATTGCCGGCAAGCGTCTGGTGCATCGTCATGGTGTGGATCGCGCCCATCAGCGGCAGCACGAAGAGCACCAGCGCCGCCATGCCGATCAGATGCCAGCCCTCATCGGCAAAAAACGTCTCGCGATTGGCCGTGGAAAGCCAGTCGACGATATTGCCGAGGAATTTGTAGAGCATGGCTTCCGCAATCGCGATGCCCATGGACATCAGGCCGAGCAGCAGGAGCCATGGCCATGCGGGCTTCACATAATGCCACAGGAACGGCAAAAGCTTCTTTGGCGGCACGGAGGGCGCCGAAGAGGGAAAAGGATCGAGGCGTTTTTCAAACCAGCCAAACATAGGCCAAGCTCCGGCAATCAATCGCTCCATCGTGACATGGTGAGCGGACACAAATATGGCTCACGACGGAACGGAAAAGTCTTTGGATATGGCCGTGACAGCCACATGACGAATCGAAAAATGGGAAACGCGGGCGAACCGCGGAGTAACACCTAAGCCAGCAGCGGCACGACGGGGGCCGGGAGGCGAATACGAACATCATTTAGCATGAGAACCTCCCTTGGCTGGTGTTGAAGATATGGCCTTGTAGCGCAAAATTTAGTCAATGACCAGTCGGAAAGACACCGAATACGCGAGAAAACATGCAGGTGCCGCCCAAAGGCGAACGGGCGGAGATGACCCCGCGAGGTCTCCACCCGTTAAACGATGCGCACGTCGCCCTATTCGGCCGCGTCCTGCGCCTCTGCGCTTTCATAGCCCGCAATCAGCTCGGCCATTCCGGCCTGCGTATGCCGCTTCAATTCCCGGCGATCGCTGGGCTGCGGCGCAAAGGTGACGGTCAGCCCCGTGTCCCTTATCGTGCCGATCGCGAAGGAAGCACCGGACAACATGCGCACGCCCTCATGCAGCCAAAGCGGATCGGTGGCGAAATGCTGGCCGATGCCGACCACGACGGGAATGCCCTGCCAGTGCGACATGCGGTCGTAATGGATGTGGCCAGCAAGAATGCCGATGACATCATGCTCGAACAGCACCTCGTCCAGCGCCTCGGTATCCGCGAAGGAAAGCGATTCCCACTCCGCATCCGGGCGGTCGAAATCGAGCGCCGGCGGATGGTGCATCACCAGCAGCTTCGGCAGTTCGGGGTGGTTTTCCAGCTCATCCTCCAGCCATTCGATCTGCCCCGGCTCGAAAGCGCCGCCGACCTTGCCCGGAACGCTGGTATCCATGACGATGATGTGGATGCCGGCAATGACCTCGGCATGGTCATAGGGCTCGTCCAGATCCTCATGGCGGTCGAGCATGACCGGATAAAAACCGTCGCGGCGGTCGTGATTGCCGAGCGCGAAGAGCACCGGCATATCGAGTTCCGCTTCCGCCATCAGCCGCTTGAGTTCCTCATAGCTGCCGGCATCGCCCCTGTTGGTCAGATCGCCGCTGGCGACGATGAATTCAGGCGGCGGCACGAGCGCCTTGATCTGCGCAAGCGTCGCGGAAAGCGTGGCCGAGGTCTCGGAATAAAGATCATCGTCCTGCACCTGCGGATTGCCCACATGCAGATCGGTCAGATGGACGAAATTCACCCGTTCGGACATGGTGTCCTCCTGTTGTTGCGTGCAGAAAATCCGGCTCGAAACGGCCTGTCCCGACCATTTACGATAGTTCGGGAAAGCCCGACGATGCATTGGTGAATGGGTAGCCGCCCTGTGTGTCACGCGAATGAACATCCGGCCGGGAACGACGCCTCAAAGGGACTTTTCACAGCATAGCTGTCGCCCGGCCCCTACCCGTGATAATCGGACGGGCAGACCAACCGCAGTGAGACGTCCATGCCCGAAATCAGGATCGCCCTTTACCAGCCCGATATTCCCGGCAACACCGGCACCATCCTGCGGCTGGCCGCCTGTCTCGGCCTTGGCGTCGACATCATCGAGCCGGCGGGTTTCGATATTTCCGACCGTAATCTGAAACGGGCGGGCATGGATTATATCGCGGCGGCGGCGCTGACGCGCCATGTCAGCTGGGACCGTTTCGAGGAATGGCGGGCAACCACCGGCCGCCGTCTCGTTCTCGCCTCCACCAAAGCCGCCCTGCCCTATACGAAGATCGCCTACCGCACGGATGACATCCTGCTTTTCGGCCGCGAAAGTGCGGGCGTACCGGACCATGTGCATGAAAAGGCAGAGGTGCGAATCATCATCCCCATGGTGGCGGGACAGCGCTCCATCAACGTCGCCATGTCGGCGGCGATGATCGCCGGCGAGGCTTTGCGCCAGGTGGCATGGGCATAGGCGTCATTTTTAACGCCAATTTTTCGGGCAAATACAAAATTTGACCGTTTTTACTTCAAAACTGTCGCAACCCGGCCTGTACCGAGGGCATCGAGGCTCCTATACTGATTAGCCGGACAACAAAAATCGTGCTCGCCGGAACCATCCGCCGGCGGGTGTGAGGAGACGTCGCATGCAATCCACCATTGTCATCGTCAACCTTCTCGGCGCAGTCGCGCTGCTGCTCTTCGGCCTTGCCCAGGTCAAGGATGGCGTCACCCGCGCCTTCGGCATGAAACTGCGAAGCGTGCTGGCCACCGGCACCCAGAACGGCCCGCGTTCCTTCTTTTCCGGCTTCTTCGCCACCGTCGCGCTGCAAAGCTCGACGGCGACGGCGCTCACCGTCGCCTCCTTTGCTGAACGAGACCTCATCAGGCCACGCATGGCGCAGGTGGTGCTGCTTGGCGCCAATGTCGGCACCGCCGTGACCGCATGGATCGTGGCAGCCGGGGTGGAATGGCTGTCGCCGCTGCTGATCCTTGCGGGCATTATTCTGAAAAAGGGCAGCTCCAATGCCCGGCAGGGCGGCGGAACGGCGCTGATCGGCATCGGCCTCATGCTTCTGTCGCTGCATCTCTTGAGCGGCGCGACCGAACCGATGCGCGCCTCGCCGGCTCTCGGCGTCTTTATCGGCCTGCTTGACGGGGCATGGCCCGTCGCGCTGATCTTTTCCGCCGTGCTCGCCTTCGTTTCGTCTTCGAGCCTTGCCGTCGTGGTGCTCATCCTGTCGCTCGCCGCCACCGGCACGCTTTCCACGGGCCTCATCATCGTGCTCATTCTCGGCGCCAACCTCGGCGGCGCCATTCCGCCGGTCATCGCCACGCTTTCCGGCCCCGCCTCGGCGCGGCGCATCACCATGGGCAACCTTCTGGTGCGCACCATTGGTTGCCTCATCGCCCTGCCGCTCGCCTCCTATGGCGCGGAATTCCTGCAGCAATTGCCGCTTTCGCCCGCAAAATTGCCGGTCGACGCCCATCTGATCTTCAACGTCATTCTGGCGGCGCTGGCCTGGCCCTTCTCCGGCCTCCTGTCCGACCTGATGGCAAGGCTGGTGCCGGGCGATCCGAAAGCCGAAGACGGCCCGAATTTCCTCGATCAGCAGGCGCTGGACATGCCGGTCGTGGCGCTTGCCAACGCCACCCGCGAAGTGCTGGGTGTCGGCGACAGCATCGAGCGGATGCTGATCCGCGCCGAAAACGCCTTCAAGCATAATGATCTGGCGCCGCTTCAGGAGGTTTCCCTGCTCGAAAAGAAGGTCGACCGGCGCCAGCAGGAGGTGAAAGTCTATCTGTCGCAACTGGGGCGCAAGGGGCTTTCCGACGAAGAAGCGCGTCGTTCGATCGCCATCATCGATTATGCCATCAACCTCGAACATATCGGCGACATCATCGAAAAGGGCATCTGCGAGCAGATCCGCAAGAAGGTGCTGAACAGCTTCAAATTTTCCGATGACGGTTATGAGGAATTGAAAACCCTGTTCGACATGACCATCGAGAACCTGCGCGCCGCCCAGAGCATTCTGGTAACCGGCGATTTCGAGCTCGCCCGCAGGCTGATGGAAAGCAAGGTGGATATACGCCGCCTCGAAAAACAGTCCTCCAACCGCCATCTGGAGCGGCTGCGCGACGGGCTGGCGGAAAGTATGCAGACCAGTTCGCTGCATCTCGACATGCTGCGCGACCTCAAACGCATCAACGCCCATATCGTCACGGTGGCGCATCCCATTCTGGATGAAAGCGGCGTGCTGATCGAAAGCCGCCTGCGTTATGCCGAGCCCCGCGCCTGAAAGCATTTCCGGGAAATGCGAAAACGCTCCAAAATTCAATCGGCCGAAGGAAGCCGCCGCATGGTGAATTCGATGCGGTCGCCTTCCAGTTGCCGCCAGCTTTCCACTTCCGTCCAGTAGGCCGCTTTCGGAAAGCTGTCGAACCATTCGCGCGCCTTGGCGCGGGCTTCCTCGCGCCCGAGACAGAAGGTCTGCCGCACGAACATGCCATTGCGCGTCTTGTCGTCGCCCGAGCCTTCACGCGCCTTGCGGTGATTGGCGATCCTGCGCTTCAGCCCGTCCAGGGGCGGCGGTCCGGTAAATTTCGTCATGATATTCACCTCTGGCACCTACATCGATAAAGATAGTGCCCGCATGTGAACTTGGCGAGTCGAATTTGTGCGCGGGGCCTGCACCTGCTAGACGCGACAGGGAATCGACTTCACCTAAGGAGAATACGCATGGAACGGCCAATCTTGCCGAAGGGCTTGCCCGACGACATCGAGGACAAGAAGGCCCTTGCCCAAGCCTGGTTCCAGCATCTTCGCGACACCATCGTTAACTCCTTCGAGACCCTCGAAAACGACCTGACCGGCCCTCTTTCCGATCAGGAGCCCGGCCGCTTCGTCCAGAAAGACTGGCTGCGCGACAATGGCGAGGGCGGCGGCGGCAGGATGTCGATGATGGAAGGCCGCGTCTTCGAAAAGGTCGGCGTCCACACCTCCACCGTCTATGGCGAATTCTCGCCGGAATTCCGCAAGCAGATACCCGGTGCGGAAGAAGACCCGCAGTTCTGGGCGTCGGGCCTCTCGCTCATCGCCCATCCCGTCAACCCCAATGTGCCGGCGGTGCACATGAACACCCGCATGGTCGTCACCACCAGCCACTGGTTCGGCGGCGGCGCGGATCTGACGCCGGTGCTGGGACGCAGAAGAACGCAGGAAGACCCGGACAGCCAGCTTTTCCACCGCGCCTTCGAAATCACCTGCAACCGCCATCCGGTTGCCGATTATCCGCGCTACAAGACGTGGTGCGACGAGTATTTCTTCCTCAAGCACCGTAACGAAGCGCGCGGCATCGGCGGCATCTTTTTCGACTGGCTGCACCCGCAGGAGGAAAATGGCGGCTGGGACGCCAATTTCGCCTTCGTGCAGGATGTCGGCCGCGCCTTCAATCTGGTCTATCCGAAAATCGTCCGCGCCAATTTCAACCAGAACTGGACGGAAGAGGACCGCGACGAACAGCTCATCCGCCGCGGCCGCTATGTGGAATTCAACCTGCTTTACGATCGCGGCACGATCTTCGGCCTCAAGACCGGCGGCAATGTCGAATCGATTCTTTCCTCACTGCCGCCGGTAGTGCGCTGGCCCTAAAAAACCTCACGTAAATTTGACGCTCATCAGCCAATTTGTCGCAAATAGCGCAAATTAGGACTTATGGAAAAATCAAGGCAATGATAGTCTCCTCCCCGCAGACGTACTGGAGGAGCTATCGTCATGATTACTTCGAACAGCATGCCTATCTCTGCTTCCCCCGAGGAAGCCCAGCATTCCATTGATACCCCTGATTTGATCGACCGCCTGGCAGCGGAAATGCGCGCCACGGGTGATCGCGAACTGCCGCATTCCTTTTATGTCGAACAGCTAAAACGCTCCCTTGCCGGACAAAAAACGGCACGGCGGGCGGCCAATGACGAAATGCCTCGTACAAAAATTCCGGCAGCCGGCACATCCTCTGTTTTCCAGTGCTGGGCGATGCCCGAATAGGGGCCTGAATAAGGTCGAAGGACGCCGCTCTGGAACATAAGCGGTGAACATTCGTTTCTTGTCGGAGGGACAGCAGGCAATTGAATTGCTGTCCCTCACTCTCGCACATTCTCCCTGTCGAAAATCGATTCCGGTTTTCGACAGGGAGAATGTGCAGACTCAAGATGTTAGAGCGTCCTTTATGCGTCCGAACGGACGCATGGCGCTCTAAAACAGGGAGGCAAGACCATGAGACTGTTTGAATGTGGAACGCTCGTGCCCGGCTGTGCCTGGCACACGCGCGCAGATGACGATGCCGAAGTTGTGCGTCGCACTGTGGAACATATGCGATCGGCGCACGGCGAGACCGTCATCCGCGAGAACATGATCGAAAACATCAAATCCCGCATTCGTGACGAGGCAAATGCGGCCTGAGCCGCAACGCCGCCGTCGCTGACCTCAATTTTCCAGCATATCCTTCAGCCGGGCGGTCAACGCTGCCCGGTCGAGTGAGAAATTGACGTCGATCCACTTTTCCTCGAGGCTTTTCAGCACTTCGCCCACCTTCGGGCCGGCCTCGACGCCCGCGGCCATCACATCCGCACCGCTCAGCGGGAATCCGGGTTTGTGGAATTTTTCCGCCCGCGTCAGCAGGGTCGAAAGCCGCGCCACTTTCTGCATGGCCGTGTCGCCGGCCGAAAGATCGGCACGGGCGGCGGAAAGCGCCAGTTTCAGCCGCGTCTTCACGCCCTCGACGCCCTGACGATAGAGCAACCGGTCGAGCGCCGTTTCCTTCAGCTCGGGGTCAGCCGCCGGAGCCGAAGCCCAATGGGCAAGATAAGCCGCTTCGGCTTTCGACAGCCGTAAACGCGCGGCAAGGGCAGCCAGCCTGTCCCTGTCCGGCGGCACGATGGCGGCAAGCCGCAGCATCGGGTCCACCGCCCAGCCGAGAGCCTGCTCCGTCGCCACCAGCCCGTGAATGGCGTCGATGCCCCATTTTTCCGTTTCGGGAAGAATTTCCGCCAGAACGCCCGATTGCCGCATCCACAAAAGGGCGCGCGAAGGATCGCGGGCGGAAAGCAGCTTTTTCAGTTCGCTCCACACCCGCTCGGCCGAAAGTGTGCCCAGCTTGTCCTTGGCCCGCGCGCTTGCCCGCAAGCCGTCCGCATCCGGGCGGCCGGAGCCATAATGAGCGAAAAAGCGGAAAAACCGGAGAATCCGCAGGTAATCTTCCGAAATCCGCATCGCCGCATCGCCGATGAAACGCACAGTGCCGGTCTCGATATCGGGAAGACCATCGATAAGGTCGATGATCTCGCCCTTTTCGTCGGCATAGAGGGCATTGATGGTGAGGTCGCGCCGCTCGGCGTCGGTCTGCCAGTCGGTGCCGAAGGCTACCTGCGCATGGCGGCCATTGGTTTCGACATCGCGGCGCAACGTCGTCACCTCGAAACCTTCGCCATCGATCACCAGCGTTACCGTGCCGTGTTCGATGCCGGTCGGCACCGCCTTGATGCCTGCCGCCCTGGCCCGCGCAACAACCACGTCAGGGGTTAGCGTCGTCGCCATGTCGACATCGACCACCGGAAGGTCCATCAGCGCATTGCGCACCGCGCCGCCAACGATCCGCACCTCGCCGCCATCGGCATTCAGAAGCGTAAAAATGCGCTTCAGCGCCGGTTTTTCAAACCAGTCCCGCCCGGCAAGGCTGCTCATGAATAAAACCTCTCGTAAATCGTCCTGACGATGCCCGCCGTAATGCCCCAAATGTAGCGTTCGCCATAGGGCATTTCGTAGAAAAACCGCTCCTTCCCCTGAAAGATACGGCTGCCGCGCCCGTGGTTGGCCGGGTCCATCAGAAAGGACAGCGGCACCTCGAAAACCTCATCCACTTCCGTTGGATTGAGCGTCAGGTCGAAGCCGGGCCGAACGATGGACAGCACCGGCTTGATGCGGAAACCCGTGCCGGAAATATAATCCGGCAGACGCCCGACCGTTTCCACGAAAGACCTGGAAAGGCCGATTTCCTCTTCCGTCTCGCGCAGCGCCGCCTCTTCCGGCGTCCGGTCCTCGGCATCGATGCCGCCGCCTGGAAATGAAATCTGGCCGGAATGTTTGCGCAACGTTGAAGTGCGCTGGGTGAAGATCACCCGCGCATCGTTGCCATCGTCAATGACAGGCACCAGCACGGCGGCGTCCTTCAGCCTGATGCCGTTTCCAGACAGCACCACGCCCGGATTGAGGACATGGTCGCCATTTTCATGCTCGGCCACGCCCTCGCCTTCCTGCAGCACCCGGCAGCGGAAATCGGCGGCGGTAAAAGTCTTGAATGCCGTTGTCGTCATTGCGAAAGCCGTTCCAGTTCCTTTGCGGGCATCACCGGGAAAACGACCCCGCCCGAGCGCACGGCGAACATGTCGACGCCCTCCACGTCTATTACCTCGCCAAGTGCGACGAGATCATACATCACCGCCCGCGACACGAGCGCTTCCAGTCTGCCGCGCACCAGAAGATAGGGCTTCAATTCGCGGTTCTCACCGAAAACCTCGAACCGCAGCGGATGCTCCGGCCCCGCCTCCACCACATCGCCGACATTGGTGCGGAAGGTCAGCAGCGGCTCGCCATCATCCTCACCCGCCGTCAGCTTCATTTCCACGGCGACGAAAGGCGCGTCCACGACGCGGATGCCGACTTTTTCCACAGGAGTTACGAGGTAGGTTTTGCCATCCTCATCCTTGCGCAGAACCGTGGAAAACAGCCGCACCAGCGGCGCCCTGCCGATGGGGGTGCCGAGGTAGAACCAGGTGCCATCAGCGCGGATTTCCATGTCGAGATCGCCGCAAAAAGGCGGATTCCAGCGCTCCACCGGGGCCGGCCCGCGTTTGGCGTCGCCAGTCTGTTCGGCGGCGCGGGAAATCATCGCCGCAAGCCCGGCCGCATCGCCCGCCGAATTTATCGTCTCCGCTGCCATATTCGAGTCTCGCTTTGCCGATAAGGAAATACTAAGTCACGACATAGTCATTCGAATGGCGCTTGTCAGCGGCCAAGAGAGCAATAAGCTATATGCAGCGCAAAATCCGTCCCGGCCGACTGCCAGCAAAACCGGGATGCGACTGTGACAGCGGCGAAGGTATGAGGAGAGCGACATGGGCGTGATGAATACCGGCGAAACCCTCGACGAAAAGGCCATCGTCGCCGCGGCCGAAAAGGCGCTTTCCGATATCGCGGCCATCCGCACGGAAGTCTCCAAGGTCATTTTCGGCCAGGAAAAAGTGGTGCAGAACACGCTTCTCGCCATCCTCTCCGGCGGCCATGCGCTGCTCGTCGGCGTTCCCGGCCTCGCCAAGACCAAGCTCGTCACCACGCTCGGCACCGTGCTCGGCCTCGATGCCAACCGCATCCAGTTCACACCGGACCTGATGCCGTCGGATATTCTCGGTTCCGAAGTCATGGATCAGGACGAAAACGGCCGCCGTTCCTTCCGCTTCATCAAGGGTCCGATTTTCGGCCAGCTGCTGATGGCCGACGAAATCAACCGCGCCAGCCCGCGCACGCAGTCCGCCCTTCTGCAGGCCATGCAGGAATATCACATCACCATGGCCGGCCAGACCTATGAGCTGCCGAAGCCGTTCCACGTTCTCGCCACCCAGAACCCGCTGGAGCAGGAAGGCACCTATCCGCTGCCTGAAGCCCAGCTCGACCGCTTCCTGCTTCAGGTCGATGTCGGTTATCCCGAGCTTGCCGCCGAACGCCAGATCCTGCTCGACACGACAGGCACCGCCTCGGGTGAAGCACGCGGCGTGATCGATGCCGGGCGCCTGATGGAAATCCAGGCCCTCATCCGCCAGATGCCGGTCAGCGACAAGGTGGTGGATGCGATCCTCTCGCTCGTCCGCTCCGCCCGCCCCGGCCATGGCAACAAATTGACCGACAAACACGTTGTCTGGGGTCCGGGTCCGCGCGCCGGCCAGTCGCTGATGCTAACGGCCCGCGCCCGCGCGCTTTACGAAGGCCGGCTCGCCCCGTCGCTGGACGATGTCCATGCGCTGGCCGAACCGGTGCTGGAACACCGCATGGCGCTGACCTTTGCGGCCCGCGCCGAAGGCATGTCGGTGCGCGATGTCATCGCAGCGCTCGTGGAGCAGGCGAAGAACTGAAAGCACGTTCGCGAAAGGACTGCATGTGGCATCCATCGGCCAGATCGTAGACAAGACGCCGGGTAGCGAAGTTCTGGCGCGCGCGCGCCAGCGCGCAGCCCTGGTGCCGGACTGCATGGTCGAGGCAAAGCGCATCGCCAACACCGTCACCGCCGGCTGGCACGGCCGCCGCAAACGCGGCATCGGTGAAAATTTCTGGCAGTTCCGCCCCTATGCCGAAGGCGAGAGCCTGTCGCGCATCGACTGGCGGCGCTCCGCCCGCGACGATCATACCTATGTGCGCGACCGGGAATGGGAAGCCGCCCACACCATCTGGCTCTGGGCCGACATGTCGCCGTCGATGATGTTCAAATCCACCCTCGGCTCCGTCTCCAAGGAAAGCCGGGCGCTGGTGCTGATGCTGGCGCTGGCGGAAATTCTCGCACGCTCGGGCGAGCGCATCGGCTGCCCCGGCATCATGGAGCCGGTTTCGGCCAGAAATGCCGCCGAACGGCTGGCCGCCGCCATCATGCATGCACCGCTGACAACGGGCATGCCGGAAACGGGCATGATCCGCGGCGCGAGCGACATCGTCCTCATCGGCGATTTTCTCGATGATGCCAAAGCCGTGATGGAGCGGATTTCGCCGCTCGCGCGGCGCGGCCTGCGCGGCCATGTGGTGGAAATCGCCGATCCGGCGGAAGAGACCTTCCCCTATTCCGGTCGCACCGAATTCACCGATCCGGAAACCGGTGAAAAACTGGTGTCCGGCCGTGCGGAGACCATTCGCGAAGATTACACGCGCGCCTATCTCGCAAGGCGTGAGGCGCTGTCCTCGTCGCTGCGCCGTCTCGGCTGGAACTTCGTGTTCCACCGCACAGACCATCTCGCTTCCGAGGCGCTCGTCGCCATGCACATGTATCTTTCCGGCGCGCCGGCACAGGGCGGTGGGCAAGGCGGTGGGCACAGATGAGCGCATTGCCTTTCGTCTTCACCAGCCCCTATATCCTCTTCGGCCTCTTGGCGCTGCCCGCCATCTGGTGGCTGCTGCGGCTCACCCCGCCGCGCCCCAAGGCGGAAGTGTTTCCGCCGCTGAAGATATTGGCGACGGTGTTAAAACGCGAGGAAACGCCCTCCAAAAGCCCGTGGTGGCTGACCCTGCTGCGCATGGCGCTTGCCGCCGCGGTGATTTTCGCGCTGGCCGATCCGGTGGTGAACCCGCGCAACAACAGCATAGCCGGCAGCGGCCCGCTGGTGCTGGTGGTCGACAATAGCTGGGCCTCCGCGCCCGACTGGGAAAGACGCGTGGCCACCGCTCAGGCCCTGATCGGCGATGCGGAGCGCGCCGACCGCCCCGTCTCCATCAGCTTCACCGCCGATGCGGAACATGACGCCGTACCGGGAACGACAGCCGTAGCACTGGAAAAGCTCGCCGCAGCAAAGCCGAAGCCGCTTGTTCCAGATCGTATCCGCACGGCGGAAGCCATCACCGAGGCGCTGAACGGCGCGGCCCCCGGCACGATCGCCTATATTGCCGATGGTGTTCAAACCGCGCAGGATGAGAGCGCGATGAGAACGCTTGCCAGCCTCTCCTCCGCCGAATTCCGTATCGTGAAGGGCGACGGCAAGGCGATCACCGCCATTACCGGCGCCACCAACAATGCCGATGCCATGAGCGTCACACTGTCGCGGCTCGATACCGCCGAAGCCACCCGGGTAACCGTCAATGCGCAGGACAGCCAGGGCCGCATCCTCGCCAACGGCATCGCGAACTTCGCGCCCGGCGCGGCCGAAACCACGGCAACGGTGGAAGCGCCCTTCGAACTGCGCAACGATTTCGCCCGCCTCTCGCTCGAAGGCGTGTCGACGGCGGGTGCGGTGCATCTTCTCGACGACGGCTTCCGTCGCCGCCGCGTGGCGTTGCTGGCCGGCGAAACTGGCAATGATTTCCAGCCGCTGCTGCAGCCGCTTTATTATATCAGCCGCGCGCTTCAGCCTTTCGCCGATCTCATCCCGCAGCGGCAGGCCGATCTGGCGCAGGCGATCCCGGAAATCCTGCAATCCAATCCTTCGGTCATCGTCATGGCCGATATCGGCCGTCTGCCGCAGGAAACCTATGAGCCGATGCAGCGGTGGCTCGCCGGTGGCGGCACGCTGATCCGTTTTGCCGGACCGCGACTTGCGGCAGCACCCGCCGACGATCCGCTGGTGCCTGTAACACTCAGGCAGGGCGAACGCGCGCTTGGCGGCGCGCTCTCCTGGGCCGAGCCACAGCCGCTTGCCGATTTCCCGAATTTCGGCGCCTTTGCCGGCATGCCGAAGGCCGACGGCGTCCTCGTCAAACGCCAGGTTCTGGCCGAACCGACACCGGATCTGGCCGAACGCACCTGGGCAAGCCTTGCCGATGGCACCCCGCTCGTCACCACCCGCACTGTCGAGGCGGGCCGCATCGTGCTCTTCCATGTCAGCGCCGAGGCAAGCTGGTCCGACCTGCCGATCTCGGGCCATTTCGTCGATATGCTGCGCCGTATCGTGCAATTGTCGAAGGCGGGCGGCGCTTCCACCAACGCCAATGCCCCGGCTGCTGCCCTTCCGCCCTTCCGGCTGCTGACGGCGGAAGGCGCGCTTTCAGCAGAAATCGGCACTGCCCGGCCGCTGGAAATGCGCGCCGGCCAACCGCCCCGCACCGGTTTCGACAATCCCCCCGGCCTCTATGGCACAGAGGATGGTTTCGTGGCTCTCAATCTCTTAGCCGCAGGTGCCACGCTGCGCCCGCTCGACACGTCGGCCGCCGGTGTCAGCACCACCAGCGAAGCCCTGATCGGCGAAACGGCGAAATCGCTGCGCCCGGCGCTCTTCATCGCCGCCTTCCTGATGTTGATTGCCGACAGCCTGATCGTGCTCTTCATGAACGGCGCCTTCGCACGCCTGCCGAAAGCCCGCAGCGCGACCGCCGCCACCGTGCTTCTCGCGCTCGGCGCCTTTGCCGCCATGTCGCCAACCGACGCCCGCGCCGACGACCCCAAACCCGGCGACGAGCAGATCTTCGAGCGACTGGACACGACGCATCTCGCCTATGTCCGCACCGGCGAAGACGATGTCGACCGCATTTCCGAGCAGGGCCTGCAGGGGTTGAGCGAATTCCTGACCTGGCGCACGACGCTGGAGCCCGGCCAGCCTGTCGGCCTCGATATTTCCAAGGATGAATTGTCCTTTTATCCCATCATCTACTGGCCGGTTTCCGCAACGGCACCCATGCCGTCGAGCGCCGCCATCTCGCGCATCGACGCCTATATGCGCGCCGGCGGCACCGTGCTGTTCGACACGCGCGACCAGTTCTCTTCGCTCGACACCGGTGCAACCAGCCCTAACGGCGAACGCCTGCAGGCGATCCTCGCCAATATCGATATCCCACCGCTGGAGCCCGTGCCGGAAGACCACGTTCTGACGCGGTCCTTCTACCTGCTCACCAATTTCCCCGGCCGTTACAACGGCTCGCCGCTCTGGGTGGAATCGCGGCAGGGGGCGGCGAAGACCACCTCGGGCCTCTCCTCCTCCGGCGATGGCGTGACGCCGATCATGATAACGGGCAATGATTTCGCCGGCGCCTGGGCCGTCGATCCGCAGGGCGCGCCGGTTCTGCCAACAGTGCCGCCGGATGAGATGCAGCGCGAACACGCCTTCCGCTCCGGCGTCAACATCATGATGTATATGCTGACCGGCAACTACAAGGCCGATCAGGTCCACGTTCCCGCACTTCTCGAACGGTTGGGGCAGTGACATGACATTGACCTTCGCACCCTTCCTGCCGTGGATCGTGATTGCCGTTCTGGCCGCCGCCGCCCTTCTCCTCTCCTTCATCGGCCTGTGGCGCGGTGTGCGCGGCGCATGGCTGCGCGGACTGGCGCTCGCCGCTTTGCTTGCCGCTATTGCCAATCCGCTTCTGACGCAGGAGGAGCGCGAGCCGCTCTCCACCATCGTCCCCGTCATCGTTGACCGCTCGCAGAGCCAGGACGTGCAGGACCGGCCGCAAATGACCGATACGGCGCTCGAGACGCTGAAAGACCGGCTGTCCCGCTTCCCGCGCATCGAACCGCGCCTCGTGGAAGTGCGCGACAATGGCGAGAGCGATTCACCCTCGACGCAGCTTTTCTCGGCACTTTCCTCCGCCGTTTCGGATGTCTCGCCATCCCGCGTCGGCGGCGCGATCTTCCTCAGCGACGGCCAGATTCACGATATCCCGAATGCCCTGCCCAATGCCGAACAGGCGCTGGGCTTCCGCGCCCCCGTGCATGGGCTGATCACCGGCAAGGCCGATGAATTCGACCGCCGTATCGAGATCGTCCGCGCCCCGCGCTTCGGCATCGTCAATGAGGAACAGCAGCTGACCCTGCGCGTCTTCGATGACGGTCGCCCCGCCGGCGGCGGTGCTGCGGAAGTGACGGTGAAGATGAATGGCGAAGAAATCGCCACGCTGCAGGCGACACCCGGCCAGCCGACGCCGTTCAACTTCAAGGTTCCGCGCGGCGGCAACAATGTCATGGAATTTTCCGTCGCCGAACTTCCGGGCGAAGTGACGGCTGCCAATAACCGCGCCGTTCACCTGATCGAAGGCATTCGCCAGAATCTCCGCGTGCTGCTCGTCTCCGGCGAGCCCCATGCCGGCGAACGCGCCTGGCGTAACCTCCTGAAATCCGACGCCTCTGTCGATCTGGTGCATTTCACCATTCTGCGCCCGCCGGAAAAACAGGACGGCACGCCGATCAACGAACTCTCGCTGATCGCCTTCCCCACCCGTGAATTGTTCGTCGAAAAGATCGAGGATTTCGACCTCATCATCTTCGACCGTTACCAGCATCGCGGCGTGCTGCCGATCCTCTATTACGATTACATCGCCCAATATGTCGAAAAAGGCGGCGCGCTCTTGATCGCCGCCGGGCCGGAACATGCCGGTCAGGATTCGATCGCCATGACGCCGCTCGCCTCCGTGCTGCCGGCGCAGCCGACCGGTCAGGTGCATCAGGCCGCTTTCTACCCCCGCCTCTCGGAAGCGGGCAAGAAGCACCCCGTCACCCGCGGGCTGGAAGGTTCGGGCAACGAGCCGCCGCAATGGGGCCGCTGGTTCCGCACCATCAGCGTCGACCCGCCGCAGGGCCAGACCGTGATGCTGGGCGACGGGCAGGACCCGCTTCTGGTTCTCAACCGTCAGGGCGAAGGCCGTGTCGCCATGCTGCTGTCCGATCAGGGCTGGCTGTGGGCGCGCGGTTTCGAAGGCGGCGGTCCGCATGTGGCGCTTTACCGCCGCATCGCCCACTGGCTGATGAAGGAACCCGAACTTGAGGAAGAGGCGCTGACGGCGCGCGCCAATGGCCGCACCCTGCAGATCACCCGCCAGACCATCGGCGACGATCCCGGTCAGGCCAGCGTACGTTTCCCTTCCGGCAAAACCGAGAACATGGCCTTCACCAGCACGGAGCCCGGTCTTTACAGGATCGAGCGCCGCATGGACGAAACCGGCCTGTTCGAAATCAGGAACGGCGATTTCACCACCCTCGTCCATGTCGGCGCGGTGGATGCGCCGGAATTCAAGGCGATGATCTCGACCACCGAAACGCTGAAACCGCTCGCCGATGCCACCAGAGGCAGCGTGCACCGTGTCGCCGATAATTCTGGCCGTATCGCGCTGCCAGATATATTGCCGGTGCGCGGAGATATCAGGGTTGCCGATGAGGATCGCATGCTGATACGCATGACCGACGAGACGGTGCTGAAAGGCGTCAACACCCTGCCGCTCTTTGCCGGTTTTGCCGGGCTTGCCGCGCTGCTGCTTGCCTTCTCCGCACTTTGGTGGCGTGAGGGCCGATAAGGGCGTTTCCAGCGAAGAGCTTAAGGCGCTTCACGTCTCGGATTGGAAACGAGGAAACGGCCGCCGCCCGGCGTCCCAGGGAAAGAAACCATGAATTTCGTTTTGAGCGATGTCGCGGATGCGGAAGTCGAAAAGTCCATTCGCGATCCGCTGGTGGCCTATAATCTCGCCCGTTTCGGCGAAAGCGACAAACGCGAACTCAACATCACCATCCGCGGTGACGACAATACCGTCACCGGCGGTCTGGTGGGCCACACCGCCCGCGGCTGGCTTTACGTCCAACTTCTTTTCGTGCCGGAGGCCATGCGCGGTCAGGGCACAGGCCCGAAGCTGCTTGCCATGGCCGAGGAAGAAGCCAGAAAGCGCGGCTGCATGGGCGCCTATATCGACACGATGAACCCGGATGCCCTGAGAACCTACGAACGCTACGGTTTCATCAGAATCGGCTCGCTTGGCCCCCTTTCCAGCGGCCAGTCGATCACCTGGCTGGAGAAGCGGTTCTAGAGCATTCGCTAAGCGCCTCTAGGCGGCGATCCCCGATATCCCACCGTCCACCGTTCGGCCCATGGCCTCGCGGATTTGCTGGCGAAGCCATACGGCTCCGGCATCCGCATCGGTCTGCAAGGTCCAGACCATGGCGACGGGCGGGAAACTCAGCGTCACCGGCACCGAGCTTATCTCCAATCCCAACATTGGCGCATAACGCAGCGCGATGCGTGAGGATACGGTCGCCAGCACCGCCGAGGATCGCGCCGTCGCCAGCACCGAGAGGAAATCCGGCGCGGCGGCGACGACGTCGATTTCCAGTCCGCTCAGTTCCAGCGCATCCTTGATGCAGCCATGCAGGCTGTCCGTCTGCGATATGACCGCATGTTTGGCCTCCATATAGGCGTCCAGGCCGACGGGATTGGGCAGATCGAGCAAGGCCGGGTTGAAACAGCAAAGCACGCTGGAGGAATAAAGCGGCTCGCAATGATGGCGCTGCTCCTTCGAATAGGTGCATCCGACAGCCATGTCGATCACGCCCGTATCGAGCATCGCGGTAATTTCCTGCTCCTGCCCGCTGCGGGCGAGAATGCGGATGCCGGGCGCAATCTCCCGCAGCCGCGCCGTCAGATCCGGCAAAAGCAACAGCTCCACCTCGCTCGACATGCCCAGCCGGAACGTGCGGCGCTCGGTGGCCGGATCGAACACATCCGCTGTCATCACCGCCGCCTGCGCCTGCCTCAGCGCCTGCCGCACCGGGCCGGCCAGATTAAGCGCCCGCGCCGTCGGCTTCATCTCCTGCCCCACGCGGATGAAAAGCTCATCCTGAAACAGGGTGCGCAGGGTGGAGAGATTATGGCTCATGGCCGGCTGCTGGATTTTCAGCCGCCGCGCGGCGCGTGTGACGTTCATCTCCTCCATCATTGCATCGAAAGCGATGAGAAGATTGAGGTCGAAGGAACGGAGATTGAAATGATCGATAGTTTGCATAAGTCACATCGATTTGATTGCTGACCTCCCTACACTTAGCTGGAGTACGGAAAGTTTCAAGACATTCCCTCAACCCAGGAGCTCCCAATGCCGTCCCGTCGCTCACTTCTCAAAGGCGCCGCCAGCGCCATCTTCGCCGCCCCTTTCGTTGCCCCCGCCGTCGCATTCGCCAAGGCGCCCTTGGCCGCTACGCAGGCACCCGGCTTTTATCGACTGATGGTCGGCAAGGTGGAAGTCACCGCCCTTTCGGACGGCGTCATCGCGCTGCCGCTCGCCAAGATTTACACCAACACCACGCCGGAACACGCCTCAAAGGTCTTGCAGGATGCCTTCCTGCCGGAAGAGACGCCCACCTCGGTCAACGCATTTCTCGTCAACACAGGAGACAGGCTGGTGCTGATCGACGCCGGCACCGGCGCTTATCTCGGCCCATCCCTCGGCAGGCTCGTCGCCAATATCGAGGCCTCCGGTTACAAGGCCGACGAGATAGACGACATTATCCTCACCCATATCCACACAGACCATTCCGGCGGACTGTCAGCCAATGGCAAACGCGTCTTTGCCAATGCGACCCTGCACGTCAATGCGCGCGAAGCGGCTTTCTGGCTCGATGCGGCAAAGGCCAAGGCGGCCCCTGAAGCGCTGAAGAAGGGTTATGCCGAAGCGAAGGAAAGCATCCAGCCCTATATCGACGCCGGCAAGTTCGAGACATTCGGCGACAATGCCGCGCCGGTTTCCGGTCTCGGCTCTATCCTTTATGCCGGCCACACGCCCGGCCACAGCGCTGTCGTTCTCGAAAGCGACGGCCAGAAAATCGTCTTCTGGGGCGATATCACCCATGGCGATATCCTCCAGTTCGATGAGCCTGATGTGGCCATCGAATTCGACGTCGACCAGAAGGCCGCCGTCGTCGCGCGTGATCTAGCGTTTAAACAGGCGGTAGAGGGCAAATATCTGGTTGCCGGCGCGCATATCGCCTTCCCCGGCATCGGCCATGTGCGCACCGACAGCACCAATTACGATTGGCTGCCGGTCAACTACACGGCGCTGTAAGGGGCGAAACAGCCTGGCCTGATCCTCAACGGGTCAGGCCATTGCGCGAAAACGACGCGTCAAGTCAGGGCCACCTGCCGCGTTTCCGCATTGATCATCGTCGCTGCAATGGCGGCAAGAACCAGCAGGCCGGCGAAAATGCCGATTGCGACGCCAAAACCCTGCGCTATGGCATAACCAAGCAGAGACGGCGCCAGCAGGCCGCCGAGCCTTGCCATGGCGCCTGCGGCGCCCATGCCGGTCGCCCGCGATTCCGTCGGGTAAAGCTCCGGCGTATAGGCATAAAGCGCACCCCAGGTGCCGAGCAGCGCAAAACTCATGATAAGAAGCGAGGCGGCGATCATCGCGCCCGCCGAAGCCAACGTGAAGAGCAGGCAACCGAGCGCGGAGAGCAGGCAGAAACCGATCAGCGTCGGCTTGCGGCCCCATTTTTCGACACCATAGGCGGCAAGCGCATAACCGGGGATTTGCGCCAATGCCACCAGCACCAGAAAACCATAACCGCGCACGAAACCGAACCCGTCTCCGGCCAGTTTCGCCGGCATCCACGTAAAGACGCCGTAATAAGAAACGGAAACAAGGAACCAGATGGCGAGGATCATGATGCTGCGCTGCCGGAGCGCCGGTGAAAATATCCCCTGCCCCTTGCCCACGTCAGGCTGGAAAAGCCCGGTCCCGGCATCGAGCGGCGCACGCCCATTCGTCACCAGCATGCGGTTGACGACGGCCTTGGCTTCCTCCAATCGCCCGCTGCGCAGCAGGTAAAGCGGCGATTCCGGCACCAGAAAGCGCAGGCCAAGGCCGAGAACCGCCGGAAAAGCCGTCACCGCGAATATATACCTCCACGCATCGGCAACGCCGGCAAGGCTGGCGCCCCAGGCCGCCAGCGCCACGATCAGCGTGCCGACAGCCCAGAAACCCTCCAGAAAGACCAGCCAGCGGCCGCGATTTTTGGCGGGCAGGAACTCGGCCATCATCGCATAATCCACCGGCAGCGTGCCGCCCACGGCGGCCCCGGTGAGAAAACGCAGGACGAGCAGAATAGTGAAATCAGGCGCGAACACCGAAAGCACGCCGAACAGCGCATCGCAGGCCACGGTGACGATCAGCACACGGCGACGTCCATACCTGTCCGCCAGCCGCCCGAAACCGGCAGCACCGAGCAGCATGCCGAAAAAGAACGCTGTTCCGGTCTGCAGCGCCTGCGGCACCGTCAGCCCGAAGGTTGCTGCAATCGAGGCGGCGGTGAAGCCGACGGCGAGAACCTGCATGGCATCCGCGGCCCAGACGAGGCCGAATATGCCCATCAGCCGCCGCTGATAGGCGCCTGCGCCCGCGCGCTCCAGCGCATCGTTCATGGTGATAGCCGTCATGCCCCGCCCCTTTGCAGAAATCGACTTTGACTTGCTATCGTATAGGGGGAGGAAACGGAATTGAATTCTGTGCGGGATGCGATCGGTTGAAACGAAATGCTCGGCGCACCGATAGTCGCGCCCCTGTACCTCCCCCTCATCCCTGTGCTTGTCACAGGGATCCAGCCAGCCCAAGTCCTTGGGCTGAAAAGAGTCCTCGCGTCGCGCAGACGCGCGTCGGCTGGATTCCTGTGACAAGCACAGGAATGAGGAAAGACAGAAGCGCTGGCGAGAAAAGGCAAAGCTGCCCCTTCGGATACCCCCTCAGCCGTAAACCCTGAGCGGCTCCTCAAAACCCTCATCTTCCGCCGTAGCGGCCGGCATCACGGCCTCGCATTTGCGCCAGCCGATCTTGCCCTTCAGCCGCTGGTGCACGTCGTCGCCAATCGGCACGACCAGCACCCGGTTCGGGTCGACCGGGCCGGGAAAATCGAGCGCCGCATAAGCGACCTTCTCGAAACCGAGCGGCATGTAATAGGGCGGATCGCCAATCAGGATCACGGCTTCCGAGCCCTTCCGCCGGGCGGCGGCAATGGCGATCCGGACAAGCTCCCGGCCGATGCCCTTGTTCTTGTGCGAGGGCCGAACCGCAAGGGGCCCGAGCATATGGCCGTTCACCCCGCCCGCCAGAACCGGCGTCATGCGCACCGAAGCAATGGTTTCGCCATCATCGGCGCAGACGAAGGACAGCGACCGGTCATGCGGCCCCTGCTCGCGGATGCGGGCTGCGGCACGCGTATGCCGGCCGGGACCGAATGCTTCTTCGTTGATGACGTCGATGATGGCGTCGTGCGACGCGTCCTCGGTGAGGTAGACAAGATCGTGCTTGGACATGAAGAGACCGAAACTTCCAGAATGCGGATGCGACAATAGGTGACGGCTGCGCCGGTAAGGGCGTTCAGGAGCGTCAGCGTCGTCGGAGCATCCGTGGTTCGATCATAATCAACAATTTCCTCAGAATTGTGAAAATTGCAGTTATCAGGAAAATTCCCCCCCGTCCAGAACAAATCTCTGCTCTATCCCATTCAGTTTCCACAGGACCGGAAACGCATTGTTCAACGCCTTGCGGGTTCGCGGGACAGTGCAGAACGGTTAGGATCGCTCAAAAGGAAACAATCAAGGAGATCGTCATGGGCATGCTGGTGGAAGGCGTATGGAAAGACGTCTGGTATGACACCAAGGAAACCAAGGGGCACTTCAAGCGCAGCGCCTCGCAATTCCGCAACTGGATCACAGCGGATGGCGCACCCGGCCCTTCCGGAGAAGGCGGGTTCGAGGCCGAGAAGGACCGTTACCACCTCTATGTCTCCTTCGCCTGCCCCTGGGCGCACCGCACCCTGATTTTCCGCAGGCTGAAAAAGCTGGAGGACCTGATTTCCGTTTCCGTGGTCGATCCGCTGATGCTGGAAAACGGCTGGGAATTTAAGCCTGAGGGCGAGCGCACGCCGGGCGCGACCGAGGATCACCTCTTCGGCTCCTCCACGCTCTGGCAGGTCTACACCAAAGCAGACCCCAAATATTCGGGGCGTGTCACCGTGCCAGTCCTGTGGGATAAAAAACGCGGCACCATCGTCTCCAATGAATCGGCAGAAATCATCCGCATGTTCAATTCCGCCTTCAACGATCTCACCGGCTCGCAGGCCGATTATTATCCCGAAGCGCTACGCGCCGAGATCGATGCACTGAACGACGTCATCTACGACACCGTCAATAACGGCGTCTACAAGGCCGGTTTCGCCACCACACAGGACGCCTATCAGCAGAATGCCGTGAAGGTATTCGAAACGCTCGATATGCTGGAGGACCGCCTGAAGGACCGGCGTTTCCTGTTCGGTTCAGAACAGACGGAAGCGGACTGGCGCCTGTTCACGACGATGGTGCGGTTCGACCCCGTCTATGTCGGCCATTTCAAATGCAATATCCGCCGCATCCACGACTATCCGCACCTGACGGATTACCTGCGCGATCTTTACCAGACGCCGGGCATACCGGAGACGGTGGATATGCGCCACATCAAGGAGCATTATTACCGCAGCCACCGCACCATCAATCCCACCGGCATCGTGCCCGTCGGCCCGGAACTGGACCTGACCATGGCCCATGGCCGCGAGGCGCTCTCCTGACGGAGAGCCGCCGCCGCTACCAGTGGTCGGCGATCGCCGCTTCGCCGGCAAGCTCGGCGAGGCGGCGACGGGTGGCGGCCGTCACCCCTTCCGGCAGCTCCGACAGGTCGAAAAAGCCGCTTTCGGCAATTTCATGATCCGGCTTTTTCGATTTGGTCTGGGTGACGTCAAGCCGGTAGAGCGCAACATGATCGCGATTGCTGCCCTCCAGATTGAGATAGACATGGAAAAGCTCCGGCCTGGAGGCTGCTTCGAGATTGCCTTCCTCGCGGATTTCCTTGTGCAGCGCCACGAGCAGGGTTTCACCACGTTCCACCCCGCCGCCCGGCAGATACCAGCCCGGCAGATAGGTGTGCCGCACCAGAAAAATTCTGCCCTTTTCATCGAAACAGGCCGCACGCACGCCAAGGGTGGCGCCGCGCGTGAACAGAAAAACGAAATGCAGAAAACGGATGAAGACACGCATATGGAACGGACGGGCCTGCCGCCCGGTTGTTTCGTCATTCACCCTGGTTTCTCCCCGCCTGCCGGCTTTCATTGGACGCGCGGCATATCATAGGTTATCTCTGCCGCCATGTTCAAACTTGCGCATATTTCAGACGTCCATTTGGGGCCACTGCCAAAACTCACTTTCCGCGAACTTGCATCCAAGCGTATCACCGGTTTTGTCAACTGGCACCGCAACCGCCGCAAGCATCTCTTCACCGATACGCTGGAAAAACTGCTCGACGATCTGGAGACAAAGTCACCGGATCATTTGGCTATTACCGGCGATCTCGTCAATCTTGCGACCGGGATTGAAATCCGCGCCGCCGCCGACTGGCTGGAGGAGGTGGGCGATCCCGAAAAAACCTCCGTCGTTCCCGGCAATCACGACGCCTATGTTTCCGGCGCGCACGACAAGGCCATGCAGGCCTGGTATCCCTATGTTCGTGGCGATGGCGATCCGCCGGAATGGGACGACGACCGCAAGATTTTCCCCTATATGCGCGTGCGCGGTCCCGTGGCCCTCATCGGCTGTTCCACCTCGATTGCGACGCCGCCCTTTTCGGCAACCGGCTACTTCGGCAACCGGCAGGCCCGCGCCACCGCGGAGCTTTTGAAAAAAGCCGGCGAGCAGGGGCTATTCCGCGTTGTGATGATCCATCACCCACCGATCCGCGGCGCCGCCCCCACCCACAAGCGCATGATCGGCATCCGCCGTTTCGCCGCAGCGTTGGGCGTCGGCGGAGCGGAGCTGGTGCTGCATGGCCATACCCATTTGAATACGGTCTACTGGCTGAACACCCACCACGGGGAAGACCACATCCCGGTCGTCGGCATTTCCTCCGCCAGCCAGGGACCGGGCGGTGAAAAACCGCGCGCGGCCTATAATCTCTTCCATATTTCCGGTGGCCCCGGCACCTGGAATGTCGCCTGTGAGCGCCACAGCCTCAATGAGACGGGGACGGGCGTGGCGCTGGAGGATGTGCGGGTGTTTTATGAAAACGGGCGGCCGCTGGGGTTTTCGCTGCTGGGGCAGTAGGTTCGCTACGGTAAGGTTGGAGCGTGAGATTCACCCCCCTCTGCCCTGCCGGGCACCTCCCCCTCAAGGGGGGAGATCGACTCGTGGTTGGGTCTCGCCCATCTCAACATTTGCGAATGAAGTGCCGGTAGCGCTTCTTGCTGATCTCCCCCCTTGAGGGGGAGATGTCCGGCAGGACAGAGGGGGGTGCCCTGCCCCACCCTCAAACCAAGCTTACTTCGCCCGCTCTTCCAGCACCCGATTGGCCGCCGAAACAATCGCCTCCAGCGACGCCGCCACGATATTCGTATTGACGCCTGCCCCGAAGAGCTTGCCGCCCGGATGCTCCATCTCGACATAGGCGATAGCCGAAGCGTTCGAGCCATGCTGCAGCGAATGCTCGGAATAGTCATTCACCGACAGATCGACGCCGAGATAAACCGACAGCGCATT
This sequence comes from Agrobacterium leguminum, assembly GCF_015704895.1. GTDB lineage: Bacteria > Pseudomonadota > Alphaproteobacteria > Rhizobiales > Rhizobiaceae > Agrobacterium > Agrobacterium leguminum. The sequence goes on from NZ_JADQWB010000008.1 coordinate 169,756, forward strand.
GATGAACCCGTCGATTGGACCGGTGCCCTTGCCCTCGATGCGCTTCACCTCGCCATTATCGGTGATTTCGGCGGCGACGATGCGCACGCCCTTGAAATCGCCGGCCGGATAGGTGTGGTGATCCACGAATTTGATGCGCGCATTCGGCTGCGTCACGTAACGCTCGATAAAGCGCTCGTAGATGCGCTTGGCCGGCAGCTCCACGCCCTCTTCATCGGTGATGCGCTGGATATCCTCGCGGAATTCCACCTGCAGGTTGCGCGGCAGGTTGATGCCGTAATCCTGCTGGAGAATATAGGCGATGCCGCCCTTGCCGGATTGCGAGTTGATGCGGATGATCGCCTCATAGGAGCGGCCGACATCCTTCGGGTCGATCGGCAGATAGGGCACTTCCCAGACGGGATGATTGGCGACCTTGATCGCCTTCATGCCCTTATTGATCGCATCCTGATGCGAGCCGGAGAAGGCGGTGTAGACCAGCTCGCCGACATAGGGGTGGCGCTCGGGGATCGTCATCTCGTTGGAATATTCGTAGACATCCTTGATGCGCTCGATATCCCGGCAATCCAGCTCAGGGTCCACACCCTGCGTATACATGTTCAGCGCCAGCGTCACGACATCGACGTTACCCGTGCGCTCGCCATTGCCGAACAGCGTGCCTTCCACGCGGTCCGCACCGGCCATCAGGCCCAGCTCGGTCGCGGCAATGCCCGTACCACGGTCGTTGTGCGGGTGCAGCGAGATGATGACGTTTTCGCGATTGTCGATATTGCGGCACATCCATTCGATCTGGTCGGCATAGATGTTCGGCGTCGCCATTTCCACCGTCGACGGCAGGTTCAGGATCAGCTTGTTGTCGGCTGTCGGCTTCACAACCTCGACCACGGCGTTGCAGATTTCCAGCGCCACTTCCAGCTCGGTGCCGGTAAAGCTCTCGGGCGAATATTCGAAGCGGTAACCGCCGCCGGCCTTCGCTGCCATATCGGTGATCATCTTGGCCGCATCGACGGCGATCTGCTTGATGCCGTGCACATCCTTGCCGAACACCACGCGGCGCTGCAATTCGGAAGTGGAATTGTAGAAGTGGATGATCGGCTTGTTGGCGCCTTCCAGCGCCTCGAAGGTGCGGGTAATCAGCTCCGGGCGGCACTGCACCAGCACCTGCAGGGAAACATCGTCAGGCACATTGCCCTCTTCCACGCACCAGCGGGCAAAATCGAAATCCGTCTGCGAGGCGGAAGGAAAACCGATCTCGATTTCCTTGAAACCCATTTCGAGCAGCAGCTTGAACATGCGGGCCTTGCGGTCGTGACCCATGGGGTTGACCAGCGACTGATTACCGTCGCGCAGGTCCACCGAACACCAGATCGGCGCCTTGTCGATGGTCTTGCCCGGCCATGTGCGGTCAGGGATATTGATGGTCGGATAAGGGCGATACTTCACGCTCGCGTCAGCCATGCCCTTGGAAATATTGGTGATCTTGCCGTCCATGTCGCTTCCTCCTTGCGCAGTCCGCGGGCTTCTTCAAGCCATCGGCGGATGCGCGGCCCTTGAGGGCCTAAATCCAGTATAAAATGAGATTTCGAGATGAGGAGCGTTTGCACCAGCGGGCTTTCGGCCGCCGGGCGCTCCTCACTGGACCCGGCAACCGCGTGTAAGGTCGAGGCTAAGAAGCGAGAGTGCACCGCACGGCGACGCCTTCGCAGAAATCTGCGCGCTCATGCCGAAAATGGTTGCGATGCTGTTGCTCATGGCGATGTGTATAAACAGCGGCTGGCGGTCTGACAAGTGATCTTGTGATGCGCAGGCTTATTTTGCTTGACGGCCAGTCTCCAGCCTTTCAGCGATCCACAATTTGACAAGCGATTGCCGGGTCACACCGAGACGACGTGCTTCGTTGTCGAGATCGTTGACGACCCACGTCGGAAAATCGATGTTCACGCGCTTGGGTTCGATGTTCAGATGGCGCGCCGTCGACCAGTCGAGATATTCGCTGATGTCTTCGCCATCATCGGCCATCCTGTCGAATTCTTCTGCGCTTATTGTCTTCATAATGATACCTCTCTAATTCTCGGACACGTCGCACGGAAATGATGCGAATACGGCCACCCCGCACTGTATGGACAGCCAACCACAACTTCTCCCCGAGAAGTGCGATGAGGGCAAACCGCTCTTCTCCAATATTATGCGCTGTAACCGTCAAACCGTATTTATCGTGCCACAATGCCTGTGCATCGACAAAATCGATGCCGTGTTTGTCTTTATTGCCAGCGCTCTTTATCGGATCAAATTCGAATACCATGAGAATATAATATAAAAACTATACCATTTCCACTATCTAACCACGCTTCACCACCCGCTGCAACGCCATCATCAGCCCGCCGCCGATCAGGCCCCAGAAGGCCCCGGAAATGCCGCCGAAGGAAAGGCCGGAGGCAGTGATGAGAAAGGTGATGGCCGCCGCCTCGCGGGTTTCCGGCTCCCTGAAGGCTGCGACAGCGGAGCCGGAAAAGGCGCCGACCAGTGCCAGCCCCGCCACCGCCTGAATGAGAATGGGCGGCGCCAGCGCCACGAAGGCCGTGACCACGCCCGCCAGCAGGCCGAAAATAATATATCCGACACCGCCGATGATCGCCGCCCAGTAACGTCGCTTTGGATCGGGATGGGCGTCCTCGCCCGCGCACATCGCCGCCGTAATCGCCGCAAGATTGACGGCATGGCCGCCAAAGGGTGCGGAAAGCAGCGAGAAAAAGCCGGTCGAGGCGAAAAGCGGTCCGGGTTGCGGATCGTAGTGATTGACCTTCAGCACCGCGATGCCGGGAATATTCTGCGAGGCCATGGTGACGATGAAGAGCGGCAGAGCGATGGAAACAACCGCGTGGAGACTGAAGACGGGCGTTACCCACTCCATCGGCGGCGTCAGCGATTGCGCCACGCTATCAAGTGCACCCGCCGGAATTTCGACGCCGAAAATCATCACCAGCACGAAGGCGGCAAGGGCGGCGGGCACGGCGAACAGCCGTTTAAAGGCTCCCACCACGATCCAGGCGAGGATGATCGGCAATCCGAGCGCCGGGTTGAAGCCGATCGCCTTGATCGGCGCAAAACACAGGCCGATGATGACGCCGGAGAGCATGGCATTGGCAAGCGGCGCGGGAATGGAAGCGACCGCCTTTCCAAGCGGCCTGAACAGGCCGGCGATGATGATCAAAATTGCGCAGATGATGAACCCGCCGACGGCCGCCGGAAAGCCGCCCTCAATGACGCCGGTGGTCGCAAGCAGCGCCGCACCCGGTGTCGACCAGGCGATGCTGATGGGTAGCCGGGTGGCGGCGGAGAGAATAATGGCGCAAAGCCCCATCGCCACCGAAAGCGCCATCAGCCCCGACGCCGCCTCGAAATCCGTCGCACCGACAGCTTTCAGGCCCTGCAGCACGACGGCGAAGGAGCTGGCGAAACCGACAAAGGCGGTGAGGCAGCCCATGAACAGGCTCTGGACGGAAAAATCTTTCAGCATGAAGCACTCTGCGGCCTGCTGTCTGTCGCAAACAACCGCAGCGGTCCGCATTGGCGACAGGCAGAAACAAAACTGAAGCGTGACGCGCGAATCCGGGGATGGCGACACGCTTTGGATGAAGCGTGGTTATATTCAGGATCAAAAAAGACGCCGCTTGGCAAGATGAGCCGCCAGACTTCAGGTACGGCAGCAGGGAAAACGTCATCAAAGTTTAGCGGCACGGCGCTAATCCTCCCTGCATCGCAACCGGTCATCCGCCACAAGAGGGACCCTCGCCATGCTCCGCACCGTCACCATCGTCGCCTGCTGTTTTGCGGCTCTGCCCGCCGCGGCCCAGACCCCGCCGCCGCCGGCCTTTCTCGGCCAGATCGTCGTTCCATCGGGCCTCTCCATCGATGGCGTCACCTTCGGCGGCATTTCCGATCTCGCCTTTGACAGCGAAACCGGGCGTTATCTCGCAATTTCCGATGACCGCGTCGAAAAAGGGCCGGCTCGTTATTACGAGCTGGAGCTAGCCGTGACGGAAGGTGCCGCCACGCTCAACATCGCCGCCACGCGCGAATTGAAGGACGAGACCGGCGCTGCTTTTGCGCCGAAGGGCATCGATGCGGAAGGCATCGCGCTCGACCGCAAGGGCGGCAAGCTCTACTGGTCCTCCGAACGCGACCTGAAGAACCAGCCGGCGCTCTACGTCTCGGACCTCGACGGCAGCAATGTGAAGCGGCTCGAACTGCCAAACGCCTATCTCGTCGATGACGCCAAGACCAGGGGCGTACAGAACAACCTCGCTTTCGAAGGCCTGACGCTGATGCCCGGCCGGCTGATCGCCGCCACCGAAAATGCGCTCACCCAGGACGGCCCCAAGGCGACGCCGCAGGCGGGCAGCCCGGCCCGTATCCTCGTCATCGACACGGCGACGCTGAAGCCGGTCGCCGAGCATGTCTATGTCACCGAGCCTATCTCGAAGACCCCGACGGCCGCCGAGCCGAAATATAACGACAACGGCCTTTCCGCCATCGCGGCCCTGCCGGATGGCCGTTTCGTCGCTGTCGAGCGCAATTTCGCCTCCGGCGTCGGCAATCACATCCGCTTCTTCATCGCCGACATGTCCCGCGCCGACAATATTCTCGGCAAGGACAAGATCGATCCTGCATCCGTGGCCGCCGTGTCCAAATCGGCCTGGTTCGAAATCAACGAAGGCGATTTCGGCCTCGATATCGACAATATCGAGAGCTTCGCTTTCGGCCCGGTGGTGGATGGCAAGCAGCTCTTCGTCATCGCCTCCGATGACAATTTCAACACCGGCAAGCAGTTCACCCAGTTTGCGGCATTCGCAATTCCCGCCAATCTGGGTCAATGAAATCCGCATGAAGCAGAATGCCGGCTCTGGACCATGTCCGGGCCGGCATCGGCAATCTTGCCTTCACCAGCGGAGCAGACGTGAACCGGCAAAAGCGCCGATGATGCCGGTCATCAAGATGCCCAGCGAATACCAGATCAACACGAAAGCCATGCCGTTTTCGGTGCAGAACCACGAATAGACCCACGCCCCGGCCGCACCCGCGGCAATGCCCGCGGCAAAACCCGCAAGCGTGGGATCAGCGGGAGCCGAACGCTTGAGAGCCGCGAAATTCGCCAGAAACAGCGGTAGTGCGAAAGCAACGATCAAAAACGGGCAATGCAGCGCCGACGATCCGAGAATGAGGGTCCTGTAGGTGCCAGGCACGGCAAATCCAAGCTGGACGAGCGCGATGACCGCCATGGCCACAAAAATCAATGCAAGCCACGCAAACAGGCCACCCCTGTCGCCCTCCGGCCGCGCAAGACGCATGACGGCGAAAAATGCGGCCACGGCCAGCAGGGCATTATAGGCGGATTTAACCCAGAAACCCGGTTCGGTCATGGCTTCATTCATATCGCTGCGAAGCCCCAGAATGACGACCATCAGCAGCAGCGAAACGCCGAGCGCGGGCAAGGCCACGAACGCCAGCCTCCGCTCCAGCGCGAAAGCCGGTACGGGTTTCAGATCGCCCGCCAGTTGGTCGATGATGTCTTCCGTCTTCCTCACGTGTCCCCCCGCAACTTTGCCGCCAGGACTTTCAGCGTTCTGTGAATACCTACCCTCGCCGCAAGCTCGGTCTGGCCGGATTTTTGCGCCGCTTCGGCAATTGAGTGACCTTCGAGCTTCACCCTTCGAATGAGATCCCGTTGCCGTTCCGGCAACTCGTCGAGCAGCCGCTCCACATCCATGCGGGCCGTGACCGCATCGACGGACGGTTCCGCCTCCAGCGTTTCATCGAGTTCCACTTCCGCCAGCAGGCGCGCACCCCGGCCCCGATAGTGATCGATGAGCTTGTAGCGCGCTATCGAAAAGAACCAGGCGGTGAAGGGTCGCGCACGGTCATAGGTCTCCCGCTTGGCGTGAAGCGACAACAGGGTTTCCTGCACAAGATCTTCGACATCGCCTCTGGCGGCAGCAGCCATGCGCCGGCCGTAATAGGCGATCAGCAGCCGTCTCAGGGCATGAAGCAAATGCCTGTAGGCGCCTTCGTCCCCATCGAGGGAACGCAGCATCAGCATTTTCAGTGTTTCTTCCGAAGGGCTGCCTGTCATCGTCACTATCGGGTTATTCGCAATCGGCAGGATATTGTTACATAGTGGCTTTAAAAAAATCTCGCCCGAACTTGTCGTCACAAGCGCGTGAAGATGTAACGGTCGGCCTTTCCCGGCCGAATGGACAATCGTGAGCCCCGGCACGATGCCGGCGGACATTCAACGACGTCCAGAGGAGACCCTTCATGACCCGCATTTTCACCGCCATCGCCGCCGCTTCCCTTCTGTCCGCTCTTTCCTTCGCAGGCATCGCCCATGCCGACAGCATGAAAACCGATACGATGAAGAAGGATACCATGCATAACGACACCATGAAGACGGAGACGATGAAAAAGGATGGCATGTCCATGGCCGGCAAGAAGGCCAGCAAGAAGGACTGCATGGACAAGGCCGGCATGGAAATGGACAAGATGAAAAAGGCCGACATGATGAAGGCCTGCGACATGATGAAATAACACCGGCCTGAAAGGAAAAAGCCCGCACCGGTTTTCACCGATACGGGCTTTCTCAACTGAAAAATCGAAAACTCAGAGTTCCGACTGGCTCTCGACGATCTTGCCGACGAGGCCGTAATCCTTGGCCTCTTCCGCGCCGAGCCAGTAATCGCGATCGATGTCCTTGGCGATCTTTTCTTCGCTCTGGCCGGTGGCCTTGGAGAAGATCTTGATGAGGCGCTGGTTCATCTTGATGATTTCGCGGGCCTGGATTTCGATGTCGGATGCCATGCCGCGCGTACCGCCGGAGGGTTGGTGCAGCAGGAAGCGGGTGTTCGGCAGGCAGAGGCGACGTTCCTTCGGCACCGAAACGTAAATCAGCGCGCCGGCGGAAGCGACCCAGCCCGTGCCGATGATATAGACCTTCGGCTTGATGAACTTGATCATGTCATGGATGGAATCACCCGATTCGACATGGCCGCCCGGCGAATTGACGTAAACGCGAATGTCGTCGTCGCTGGCGGCGGCAAGGGCCACGAGCTGCGTGCAGACCTTCTGCGCCAGTTCCTGCGTGATGCCACCATAGATGAAGATCGAACGCGACTTGAAAAGATTCGCTTCCGTTTCCTTGCCGATCGGCAGTTCCTTGCTCTTGTCGTCTTCGTCTTCGTTCATCAACGGCTCTCTCCAGCAAAATTCGTGCATGCCCTTCGGACATAGTGCGACTTGTTACGTAAGGCAATGAGAGAAAAAGGCAAGGTTTGCCCGCCAACAATAAACAGCACCCCCGGCAGATGACGCATGGACAGCCTGTCGGCCTTCGCGATATCGTTGACGCCTCATTGCCGCGCCGCCTGCTGCGGGAAGCCCCAAGATTCCGTTGCGGACGGCCATAATTTCAAGAGGGAACCATGCTGAAAAGACTAAGCCTCACTGCCGCCGCACTGGGCGTTACCGCCCTGCCCGCTTTCGCCCATCTGAACCCGGAAGAACACGGTTCCTTCATGGCCGGTGTCTCCCACCCCTTCTTCGGTGCGGACCACATTCTGGCGATGGTCGCCGTCGGCATCTGGGCCTCGCAGATCGCCGTGGCGCAGGGCGACCGCAAGGCGCTGTGGATCGTGCCTTCCGCCTTCGTCGGCACCATGGCCGTCGGCTTCCTGATGGCGGTTTATGGCATCGGGCTTCCCTTCGTCGAACCGGCAATTCTCGCCTCCGTCATCGGTCTCGGCCTGCTGGTTGCCATGGCGGCAAGGCTTCCGACGGCCGCCGCTGCTGCCGTGGTCGGTGCTTTCGCCCTTTTCCACGGCCACGCCCATGGCGGGGAACTCGGCAGCGCTGGCGCATGGCAATTCGGCATCGGCTTCATGATCGCCACCGCCATCCTGCATGCGGCCGGCATCGCACTCGGCCTCGGCATTGCCCGTTTCGGTTCGGTAGCCAGCCGCACGGTGGGTGCGTTGACGGCCATTGCGGGTCTCTCGCTCGCCTTCGGCGGCTGACGATCATTACCGAAATTTAAAATTCGGGCCGCTTTGAAAAGCCGGAATTGAGGCCTACCTCCTTATCGTGGATTTTCGCTTCACGGTAAGGAGGCATCATATGTCACCGGAAGAAAGCCAGCTTCTCAAGTCCCTGTTCGACAGGACCAGAACCGCATCCGCCACCCCGCGTGACCGCGAGGCGGAAACATTGATCGCAGACGCCGTGCGCGATCAGCCCGCAGCCCCCTATTATCTCGCCCAGGCGGTCATCGTTCAGGAAAAGGGTCTCGAAGCGGCAGCAGCCCATATCAAGCAGCTCGAAGACCGTATCCACGCGCTGGAAAGCGGCAATAGCGCCCCGCAGGCCGCAGCGCAGGGCGGCTTTCTGAGTTCCATCTTCGGAACCGGCCAGTCACAGCCGCCAGCGCCGACACCCGCCCCTGCCCCGCAAACCTCATGGCGCAACGATACCGCCGGCCAGACGGCGGGTCCCTGGGGATCGCCAGCCGGCCAGCAATCCGGCGGCCCCTGGAGCCAGCAATCCGCCGCATTCGGGCGTTCTTCCGGCGGTGGTTTTCTGCAGGGTGCGCTTGGGACCGCTGCGGGTGTCGCCGGCGGCATGCTGCTCGCCAATTCGCTGAGCGGCATTTTCGGCAGCCACATGTCATCGCTCGGCCTTGGCTCGCCCTTCGGCGGCGGCAATGCTGCCGGTAACGCGCCTGTCGAGGAAACCGTCATCAATAATTATTACGGCGACAACGCCAGCCCGCAGAACAACGACGACGACGATATCCGGCAGGCCGATGACGACAGCGCCGACGACGCGGATTTCGATTCAGGCGACGACGGTTCGTTCGCCTGAACCTTTAATCTCGTAGAAGCCCGGATCAGCCCCGACCGCGATAGGTGGGAACGCCCTGATCCGGCAGCCACACGCCTTCGGGCACCGGTCCGGTCTGCCAGAAGACGTCGATCGGAATGCCGCCGCGCGGATACCAGTAAGCGCCGATTCTCAGCCACTTCGGCTGAAGCAGGTCCACCAGCCGCCTGGCGATATAGACCGAGCAATCCTCATGGAATGCGCCGTGGTTGCGGAAAGATTGCAGGAACAGCTTCAGCGACTTGGATTCCACCAGAAAGTCGCCGGCGATATAGTCGATGACGATATGGGCGAAATCCGGCTGGCCGGTCATCGGGCAAAGCGAGGTGAATTCGGGTGCGGTAAAGCGCACCACGTAATCGGTGCCGGCATTGCCGTTCGGCACCTTTTCGAGAACGGCCTTTTCCGGGCTCTCTGGCGTATCGACCTTCGTGCCCAGCTGCGACAGGCCGGAAACATCCGTCACGGACATGGAAAACTCCTGTTTTTCAAACAATCACTTTGACGCCATGCGCCTTTTCGCCTTCCGGCTCGACGTGAATGGCAAGGCTGGCGCCCGGTATGACGTCCCTTATGGCATCTTCAAGGCGGTCGCAAATATCATGCGCCTCGCGCACCGTCATGACAGCTGGAACAACGACGTGAAAATCGATGAAGGCGGCCGAGCCGGCCCGGCGTGTCCTCAGATCATGGACGCCAATGACGCCGCCGCAATGTTCGGCGATGGCCTTCTTGATCGCCTCGTCCTCTTCCGGCTCCACGGCCCGGTCCATCAGCCCGCCAAGCGAATGCAGAATGACCTTGGAACCCTGGAACAGGATGTTGATGGCCACCAGGATGGCGAGCAGCGGATCGAGAATGGCATAACCCGTCAAAAGCGCCAGAACGAGGCCGACGAGAACGCCTGCCGAGGTCACGACATCGGACATGATGTGATGGCCGTCAGCTGCCAGCGCCGGTGAGGCGTGTCTTTTGCCGACACGGATCAGGATCGTCGCCCAGATGGCGTTGATGACGCCCGCCGCCGCATTGATGGCAAGACCAAGGGCCGGCGCTTCCGGCAGCCTCGGGTTGAAAAGACCGCCCCAGGCCTCCTGCACGATCAGCAGCGCGGCAACGACGATCAGCACGCCTTCCACGACGGCGGAAATATATTCCGCCTTGTGGTGGCCGAACTGATGGTCATCATCGGCGGGCTTCTGCGCATAACGAATGACGAAATAGGCGATGAAGGCCGCGACCACGTTGACGGTCGATTCCAGACCGTCGGATAAAAGCGCGACCGAACCGGTGACCCACCAGGCCACGAGCTTGAGGCCCAGCACGCCGAAAGAAAGCGGAATGCTCCAGAATGCCAGCTTCCGGACCAGCGCCCCGGCCTGCATATTGCCTTCACTGTTCATTTTTGCCCCCGTGCGGATGCGAACGAATTGCATGACCGATTGCCAAAACGCACGAACCGCGCGCACGGGGTCTCCGTGCGCGCGGTTCGCTATTGGCGTTTCTATCGTTCAAACCGCAGGCGAGGTCAAGAGCCGCGCGGTGACAACCCGGACCTCAATCCTCGTCTTTTTGCTCGCAGAAACGGATACGGTTGCCGAACGGATCAATGACTTCCATGACATCGCCCCAGGGCAATTCTTCAACACCCGGATTGAGGAAGCGATATTTTTTGCCTTCCAGTTCCTTCTGATAGGCATGAACACCACGCATTGTGACGAAGATGTTGGAGCCCGGCGTCGCATCGCCGTGATGGCCGCTGAGGTGAAGCCCCATTCCGGCCCGTGAAACCTGCATGTAAAGCGGGAAATTATCGCCGAAGCGGTGTTCCCAGTCGATCTCGAAACCGAGAAAATCGACATAAAACTCGCGCGCCTTCGCCTCATCGAAAATTCTGACGATCGGAAATATCCGCTCGAAGCCGATTTCCCCGCCCGTTTGCGTTCCCGCATCGGCCATGCTGCCCTACCTTGTTTCAGACCGTAAAATGAAACCGGCCGCACAAGGTGCGGCCGGTAGGATCAGCTTATTCGGCTGCGACGATCTTGCCGTCCTGCCACTTGAACAGCGAGAAGGCCTGCGAGGTCAGGTCGCCGTTTTCGCCGTAGGTCACCTTGCCGATTGCGGTCGGGAAAGCGTCACCGCTTTTCAGGGCCGTGGCAACCGCTTCGGAATCCTTGGCGCTTCCGGCCTTCTCGATGCCGGCCTTCAGCACTTCGACGGCAGCGTAAGCATTGAGCGTGAAGGCTTCCGCCGGAATGTTGGCGGCCTTCAGCGCTTCGGCAGCGGCCTTGGAATCGTCGTTCTTCAGCGCGTCGGAAGCGTTGGTGAAGATCGTGCCTTCGCCAGCCTGCGAACCGATGTTCCAGAACTCGCTGTTCGACAGGCCGTCACCGCCGATGACGGCAGCCTTGGAGCCGATATCCTTCAGCTGGCGCACCAGAAGACCCGCTTCCGGATGGTAACCGCCGAAATAGACGATGTCGGCATTGTCGGACTTCAGACGGGCCGTCAGCGCGCCGAGATCCTTTTCGCCGGGTGTCAGCGCATCGTAGAGAACTTCGGTCACGCCGCCGGCATTCAGCGTGGCCTTGAAGGCGTCCGCCAGACCTTTGCCGTAGGCGCCCTTGTCGTGAATGATGGCGATCTTCTTGTCCTTGAGGTTGGCGAGAACATATTTCGCCGCAACCTCGGCCTGCTGGTCGTCACGACCGCAGGTGCGGAAAACGTTGGAAAGGCCACGGTTGGTCAGGCCCGGCGCGGTCGCCGTCGGCGTCACCATCAGCACGCCGTTTTCGGCAAAGACATCCGATGCCGGAATGGCGACGCCGGACGTCACCGGACCGACGACGAAGTGGATGCCTTCGGCAACCAGCTGGTTGGCCGCGGAAACGCCCTGCTTCGGCTCACCGCCGTCATCGGCAAGCTTCAGCACGACCTGTTCGCCGAGGATGCCGCCCTTCTTGTTGATTTCATTGACTGCCGTCTGGGCGCCGTTCTTCACCTGGTCGCCATAGGCGGCGACAGGACCGGTGAGCGGTGCAATCAGGCCGATGACGATTTCGGCATGAGCAAGGGGTGCGAATGCGAAGGACGCTGCAAGCGTCACGCTGGTCAATGTCTTCAGTTTCATCCTGGTGTCTCCTTAAAGGGGGTCGCGGGACCCGGTGAGCGCCATGGGGCGCCGACCGAATGAAACTATCGGACGCCTCCCGGCGAAAACTCGTTCCATTTTTGAATTCCGAGCCTTCCACTCAACTCATACGGAAGGTTTGATGATTTATGCAAGTCACTTTGCTGGATTAGCTCTATTCGCGGTAAATCAATCGCCGGATCGGCCGTGATTGCGCCGTCTGAATGGACGCATCGACCTTCCGTAAACGCTTGGCGTTTGGCCGCCGCTGGAGGATAATACGCCATGATCGCAGCAGATGAAGAATTTCTGACGGGCCTGCCCGTCTTCCGGCATTTTGAAGACGTGGCCGACCCGGCGCTTTATCGCGCCCTGCCGCCGGGATGGGGGCTGGCCATCGCCGATATCATCGATTCGACCTCGGCAATCGGCACCGGCCGCTACAAGGCCGTCAACATGGCCGGTGCGGCGGTCATATCGGGCGTATCGAACAGTCTCGGACGTCACGATCTGCCCTTCGTTTTCGGCGGCGATGGCGCCGCCGTCGCGGTGCCGCCACAGGGGCTGTCTGTCGCACGCACCGCGCTTTCGAATGTGCAGCGCTGGGTGAAGGACGATCTCGATCTTGCCATGCGCGTGGCGCTGGTTCCCGTCGAGGATATTCGTGAAAATGGCTTCGATATTCGTGTCGCGCGCTTTCAGGCGAGCGAGGATGTTTCCTACGCCATGTTTTCGGGCGGCGGCAACAGCTGGGCGGAAGCGCGGATGAAGGAGGGGCAATATGCCCTGCCCGCAGCCGAAACGGGCGAGCGCCCCGATCTCACCGGTCTTTCATGCCGCTGGAACCCCATTCCGGCCACCCATGGCAAGGTGGTGTCGATCATCGCCGTGCCGGGGCCGTCGCGGGACATGCCGGCATTTCGCCAACTGGTCGTCGATCTTGTCGATCTCGCCGAACAGGACGCAAGACACGGCCACCCCGTGCCGGAAGATGGGCCAAAACTCGGGTTCGTGCGCGAGGGTCTCGGCCTCGAAGCCCGTGCCGGCGCTGCCTATCACGATGTCTGGGGCAAGATGCGCCGCTCGTTTCGCATTCTCGGCGAGTCCCTGCTCGTCAATCTCTTGAGCGTGACGGGGCTCTCGTTCGGACCGTTCAATGCGATACGCTACCGGCGTTCAGTTGCGAGCAACACCGATTTCAGGAAATTCGATGACGGCCTGAAGATGACGGTGGATATCGACGCCGCACGGCTCGAAAAAATCCGCGCGCGGCTGGAACAGGGCCGCCTCTCGGGAAGCTGTTATTACGGCCTGCACGAACAGGATGCCGCATTGATGACCTGTATCGTCCCCTCTCCGCTTTCGAGAGACCATATGCATTTCGTGGATGGCGCCGACGGCGGATATGCGGCTGCGGCAAGCCGTCTCAAGCAGCAGATGCAGGTTGCTGCACCAGCCTGAAAACCGCGCCAATACGCAGCCCCAATCCCTGTGCCGGATGCACCCGCGGCGAAGGCCGCTGAAAAGAAAAACCGGCGTCGTGCGCCGGTTTCAATCGAGTGATGCTGCCGGGCCTTAACAGGGCCTTGGGATCACGCAGCGGTCTTGCTGCTCTTCTGCGCCTGGCAGTAAATTTCCTCGAGGGAGGCGAGGATTTTTTTCACGGATTCGGAATTGCTGGAATAGTAGATGGTCTGCGCATCCCGTCGTGTCTTCACCAGCCGCTGGGCACGCAATTTCGAAAGATGCTGCGAGAGAGCGGACTGGCTGAGACCAACCTGTGAAGCGAGAACACCAACCGGCACTTCCGTATCCACCAGCGTGCACAAGATCATCAGGCGCTTGGGATTCGCCATGGCTGAGAGCAAGTCTGCAGCGGCGATGCTATGTTCCGACAGAGATTGGTTATCCATACGCTCAAGTCTCCTGATGACAGTCGAAAAAGACGGTCATGGTGGCTATTATAGGTGTTCCAAAAGGTGTTTTTATAATTCAGTCGATACGTTGTATATACCTAAATCTTGCTTATATCGTGTCCCTTTCAAAGACTATTCTTCACCGGTTATTTACTTAAAATATTGTGACCAAATTATCAGCTTTTTGCCTGTTTTTTGTCAATTTGATGATAAACATATGTATTAGCGGCAGTATTTATAAGCAATAAACGATCAAAAGTTGAGCGCCGAAATCTTGTTACCCAATGCCGGATTTTGAGGCTGCAATCTATTACCACCTTAAATTTAGCAGCGAGCTAAAGAATCTAGATTAACTTTGCGCAATTTTCTCTAAGTTTGCAATATGATTTTTATTAGTAATTATTTTCATGCATAACTTGTGATATCAAAAATATTCTTTGCTACCGTGGGAAGGTATAACTTGCGCCGCGAAGATCATCTGGAAACAGAAAAAGGGCCCTCCATGGAAGGCCCTTTCTTTTTCAGACAGGCGAATCACTATTTTTTGCGGTGACGCGTCAGCCCCGCCACGACTTCATCGGCGGAAATCGTGCCGACGATCGCACCGTTGTCGACGACGCCGATCGCGCCGGAATGTTTTGACAGCGCATCGAGAATATCGATCAGCGGCGATGAAGGGCGGGCGGTGGCGGCGACTGTCATCTGCCCGTTGCGTTCGTCCACCCCACGCTTCATCACATCGGCGGCGGTCAGCATGGAGATCGGGTTCATGTTCTGCACGAAATCCGCGACATAGGGCGTGGCAGGCTGCTTGACGATCTGCTGCGGCGTTCCGCACTGGATGATGCGTCCGCCCTCCATCATGGCGATACGGTTGCCGATGCGGAAGGCCTCGTCCAGATCGTGGCTGACGAAGAGGATAGTTTTCTTCAGCCGGCTCTGGAATTCCAGAAGCTCATCCTGCAGGCGGCTTCTGATAAGAGGGTCGAGCGCCGAGAATGGCTCGTCCATCAACAGGATCGGCGCGCCGGTGGCAAAGGCTCTCGCCAGCCCCACACGCTGCTGCATGCCGCCGGAAAGCTCTCCCACCTTGCGGTCAGCCCAGGCGGAGAGATTGACCAGTTCAAGCTGCTCGGCCACCATGCGCTTGCGCTCGGCTTCCGGCACGCCGGAAAGCTCAAGCCCGAAGCCGACATTATCGGCCACATTGCGCCAGGGCAGAAGGCCGAATTGCTGGAAGACCATGGAGACCGTGTGCATGCGCAGATCGCGCAGCGCTTTCGCCGTCGAGCGATAGGGATCGACATAGCCGGTTTTGGTCTTCACGCCGACATTGCCGCGCACCACGGGCGCAAGCCCGTTGACGGCCCTCAGCAGGGTCGACTTGCCCGAACCGGAAAGCCCCATGAGCACGAGTATCTCGCCCTCACTCACCGAGAGCGAGGCATTGGCGACGCCGAGAACCAGTCCGGTTTCGGCATTGATCTCGTCACGCGTGCTGCCCTTGTCGATCAGCGGCAGCGCCGCATCGGGCCGGTCGCCGAAAACGATATCGACATTTCCGAAGATGATGGCGTCACTCATAGATCATCCTCCGCGCCGGGAAGGCGGAAAAGCCGGTCGAGCACGATCGCCAGTATGACGATGCACAGTCCCGCTTCGAAGCCCATGGCGATGTTGACAGTGTTCAGGGCGCGCACCACGGGTACGCCGAGACCATTGGCGCCGACGAGGGCGGAAATGACCACCATCGACAGCGACAGCATGATCGTCTGGGTAAGGCCGGCCATGATCTGCGGCGCGGCGAAGGGAAGCTCCACCTTGCGCAATACTTGCGACGGCGTGGCGCCAAAGGCGACGGCCGCCTCCACCAGCGCCGGCGGCGTCGAAACGATGCCGAGGCGGGTGAGCCGCACGGGAGCCGGAATGGCGAAGATGACGGTGGCGATGAGCCCCGGAACCATGCCGAGACCGAACAGCACCAGCGCCGGGATGAGATAAACGAAGGTGGGGATGGTCTGCATCAGGTCCAGCACCGGGCGCATGCCGGCATAGATCCATTTGCGCCGCGCCGCCAATATGCCGAGCGGTATGCCGATAATCATGCACACGGCGCTGGCGGCGATGACGAGCGCCAGCGTTTCCGTCGTCGCCTTCCAGTAGCCCAGATTGATGATGAGCAGCAGGCCGAGCGCGGTGAAGACCGGCATGCCGACGGAGCGGCGCGTCCAGGCGGAAAGCGCCGTCAGGATCGCCACGATGATGAGCGGATGCGGCGCCTGCAGCACATAAAGCAGGGCGTTGATGACGCTTTGGAAAATGAAGGAAAGCCAATCGAAGAAAAAAGCGAGATTGCCGGTCAGCCAGTCAATGGCCTCCTTGGCATATCGGCCGACGGGCAGGCGGTTTTCAGGAGCGCTGAGCCATTCCACGGTAAGAAAAGACCTTTCGTGAACTAAAACAATTCCGGCAAAAGTGCAGAGCGGTTTTGCGTCCGGAATTGCGCAGACAACAAAGAAATAGAGCATCGTCATCCCGTTTCACCGGGATTGCTCCAATGCAGAAATGACGGCCGGCAGCGGAACTGCCGGACGCGGTGCTGGCGCATGACCTTCAATGTCTGAAAATTCACAGGCAAGGTCATGCATGGGCATCGTTATTTCCCGCTGATCCGGCCTGCCGCGCAGGCCGGATGCAGTCATGCATCGTCTTGCGGCTTAGAGGCCGAGAGCCTTCTTGGCGGCAGGCAGGGCGTCAGCGCTGCCGTCCTTGGTCTTGACGTTGGCGAGCCAGGGCTCGATCGCCGTCGGATTGGCCTTCAGCCAGGCGGTTGCAGCCGCCTCGCCCTCAAGGCCGTCATTCAGGATCTTGCCCATGATCTCGTTTTCCATGGGCAGGGAAAATTGCAGGTTCTTGAGGAAGGCGCCGACATTCGGGCACTCCTCGACGTAACCCTTGCGGACATTGGTATGGATCGTCGCGCCGCCGAGATTGGGGCCGAAGACCTCGTCGCCGCCGGTCAGATAGGTCAGCTTGAAATTCGCATTCATGGGATGCGGTTCCCAGCCTAGGAAGACGATGGGCTCGCCGGATTTTTCAGCGCGGGCCACCTGGGAGAGCATGCCCTGTTCGGACGACTCGACCACCTCGAATGACTTCAGACCGAAACTGTCCTTGGCCACCATGTCGAGAATCAGGCGATTGCCGTCATTGCCCGGCTCGATACCATAGATCTTGCCGCCGAGATCGGCGCTGTGGGCGGCGATGTCCTTGAAATCCTTGATGCCGAGTTCGGCGCCCTTGGCGTTGGTCGCCAGCGTGTATTTCGCGCCGGTCAGGTTTTCCCGAAGCGTCTCGACGGATTTGTCTTCGCGATAGGGCGCGATATCGCCTTCCATGGTCGGCATCCAGTTGCCGAGGAAGACGTCGATGTCCTTGTTTTTCAGGGATGTGTAGGTAACGGGTACGGAGAGAAGCTTGACGTCGGTTTCATAGCCGAGGCTTTTCAGAAGCACGGTGGCGGTGGCCGTCGTGGCGGTGATGTCGGTCCAGCCCACATCGGAAAAGCGCACTGTGCCACAGCTTGCCGGCTCCGCAGCACCGGCCGCACTGAACGTCATGGAGGAGATTGCTGCGGCCAAGGCCAGACAGCGGCTTCTATTTGCAAACATATGGCTTGCTCCCTGTTTTTTCGTTCCCTTGCCATTATCAATATCTGCCGGACACAATCAACTCGCGCGCATTTGCGTGCTTTGGCGCACCGTTTGCGACAAAATCGTGAAAATCGCCGGCTTTCAACGCCCGAATGCGACAAACAGCCCGGTTGCGGAAATCTGTGTTTTTCCCGCTGCGGCACTTTTCAATCCGCTTCTTCGCCGTCAAAAGACGCTGGCTGCTGCATCGGCATAAACGACAATCGGCTCTGTGAGTCGCGATGTGCCGATTCAACAGGTTGGAGCATTGTTAAGAAGCGTCCGAAGGACGCAAGGGCGCTCCGGGAGTGGATAATGGCAAAACTCTATTTCAATTATTCGACGATGAATGCCGGCAAATCGACCATGCTGCTGCAGGCGTCCTACAATTATCAGGAGCGCGGCATGCGCACACTGATCTTCACGGCCGCCTTTGACGACCGGGCCGGCGTCGGCCGTGTCGCCTCGCGCATCGGCCTCTCCTCCGACGCCCTGACCTTCGATGACAATACCGACCTGTTCGCCGAGGTATCGGCCCTCACTGCCGAAGCGCCGGTCGCCTGCGTTTTCATCGATGAAGCCAACTTTCTCTCCGAACACCATGTCTGGCAGCTTGCCGACATTGTCGACAGGCTGAACATCCCGGTCATGACCTATGGCCTGCGCACGGATTTTCAGGGAAAGCTTTTCCCCGCCTCGAAAGAACTGCTCGCCATTGCCGACGAGCTTCGCGAAATCCGCACCATCTGCCATTGCGGCCGCAAGGCGACGATGGTGGCCCGCTTCGACAATGAAGGAAAGGTCGTGACGGAAGGCGCGCAGATCGATGTCGGCGGCAACGAGAAATATGTTTCCTTCTGCCGCCGCCACTGGGTGGAGACGTTCAAGGGCGAGTGAACATCTGCGTCCGGTTGCCGCATTTGATTTTCCGCAAAGATGGCTCCCCCGCTCCTGGGCTAAGACGACGGCGACACATTCGCGTGGATGTGCTTTCTCTCAGGAGCAAAACTATGCAGAACAGAACTGCCAAATTCGCCGGCCTCGCCATTCTCGCAGGTCTTTTCGCCTTTCCCGCCCTTGCTGCCGAAATCGAAGTGAAGATGCTCAACAAGGGCAGCGACGGTCAGGCGATGGTCTTCGAGCCCGCAACCGTCAAGGCCGCCGTCGGCGACGTCATCACCTTCGTCCCGGTCGACAAGGGCCATGATGCGGCAGCCGTGAAGGACATGATCCCCGAGGGTGTCGCAGACTTCAAGGGCAAGATGAACGAGACGGTGAAGTTGACGGTCGAGAAGGAAGGCGCCTACGTCGTCAAATGCACACCGCATCTCGGCATGGGCATGATCGCGCTCGTTGTCGTCGGCGATGCCGCGCCGGCCAATCTCGACGCCGTCAAGAACGGCAAACTGCCGAAAAAGGCGCGCGACCGGCTGAACGACGAGATCGCCAAGCTCGGCCTCTAGGCGCATATCCCTTCGGTTCCGCGGCGGCTGTTGCTCCACAATCGGTGTGGAAAGCCATAATGGCCGGCGCGGACCGCAGGTTGAGAAAAGTTTCGCAATCATGTTGTATCCCGGTTGACCGGGACATATCTGGAAGACAGTAAATGACCGCGGTTTATACGAAGCGCCGAAGGGTGCGGGCGGGCCGCGTGTTTTTCTTCCGGCGTCCAGCCCCACGGGCAGAGGAGACTATGACGACATGATCGACCGGATCACCGCTTTGATTCAGGCAGCCTTCAGCGCCATCGGCAGGGCCGCCGGTCTTCTCGTCGCCTGGCTTCTGTGGCCCTTCATGGCCGCCCACGGCTGGTACAGCGGCCGCAACTGGCTCATCAAGGGCCCCATCGCCCTCATCGTCATTCTTCTTGCCGGCTTTTACGGATATTTCATCTGGCAAACCCAGGTCTGGACGAATTTCGACCCGGATTACGTCGCGCGCTACAAGCTTGAAGAGCGCACCGTGCCTGCCGGGCAGGAATTGCCCGCCGCCGCCCCGGCGGGTGGCGCAACGGGTGCCGCCGCAAACACATCCGCGCCGGTCTGCCAGCGTTCGGCCATCGTCGACGCGGCCGCCGATCTCACCGATTTCAACGTCAACCAGAACGCATGGATTTCCTCCATGCTGCTCTATCGTCTCGGCCTTTTCGGCATGGACTGGGACAGCACGCCGTTTCTGGACAACAAGGCGTCTTTCCAGCGCGGCGTAAACCAGGCCGTGCGCCGCACCTCGGTGGAACTGGTGGATACGCTCGGCCGCGTGCGCGGAACCTCCGGCATCAACAACAATCTTCAGGAAGCGCGCGGGAACATGCAGTTCAGCGAATATTCCTGGTATTTCGGTCTCGATCCCTTCGGCCCGAAGACGCCGACGCCGGCCTATTATCGCGCCGCCATCCGCAGCTTCCAGGCCTTCAACGGCGAACTTACCGCCTGCAAGGCCGTCTTCGATACCCGCGCCGACAACCTCATCCAGTTCATCGACCGTATCGCCGGCGATATCGGCTCCACGTCTGCAATTCTGCGCGAGCGTTCGGAAAACTATAATGGCGGCTGGTTCGATACGCGCGCCGACGACCGCTTCTGGTTCGCTTATGGCCAGCTCTACGGCTATTACGGCGTGCTTTCCGCCGCCGGATCGGACTTCGCACAGGTCATCCGCGAGCGTAACCTGACCAACCTTTGGAACGACACGCTGTTGCAGACCCGCGCCGCCCTGCGCATTCAGCCGGCGATCATTTCCAATGGTGAGGAAAGCGGCTGGATCATGCCCTCGCACCTCGCCACCATGGGATTTTACGTTTTGCGGGTTCGCTCTAATCTCGTCGAGCTTCGCTCGGTTCTCGACCGGTAAAGCGAGGCCTGCCGGGAACGACAGGGTCGATCAGTCTATCAGGCCAAGGCGTATGGTCTTGGCCACCAGCTGGGTGCGGTTGACGCAGTCGAGCTTGCGGATGGCGTTGTTCATATAGGCATTGACGGTATGTTCCGAGATGGACAGAAGCTCGGCGATCTCCACGGAGGTCTTTCCCTGCGCCGTCCAGCGCACGACGTCTAGTTCCCGCTTCGTCAGCGGCGATGGACCTTTTGAGTTGGTGCGGCAAAGCCGGTCATAAACCTCCAGCGCATGCAGCACGATCATGCCCAGCTCGTTGAGCGCGGCTTGCGGCAGGATATCGCGATCGCCCGCGAAATTCATCAGATGCCGGTTGCCGTACATGCCGTGCACCGGCACCATCAGACCGGCCGTAATGCCCATGCTGCTCAGCGAGGCTGCCGCATCCACCAGCGGTCCGCAGGCAATATCCGGATCCTGCAGCGACCAATATTGCGGCATCATCGATGACGCGCCGCGCTTGATGACGGGACAGTCCCCAAGCGCGCCGTCCCTGGTCATCGCATTCACGACCCAGATCGGCAGGCTGCTTTCGACAACTGTCGGCAAGGCATAGGCATTCTGGCCGCCGGGTAACCGCAAAAGGGTCACATAGGCATAACCGAAGGCGCGCATCACTTCCCGCAGCGCCTCCAGCCATTGGGATTTGTCGGCCGCAGCCGACAGATCGTCGCAAAGTCTGGCCTGACGCTCCGTCTTCACCATTCACGCACCCTCGACACGCCGGGACGTAGCGCCCGGAGCGAGAAACATGCGGCATGGCCAGAACGGGGTTGCGACCTTCATATCGGCTGGACCATCCTGATCAAAGCACCGGCTTTTCGGATTTGTCCTTCGGCTTGGCCATCAGTTTTTCCAGGAAACCGAGCATGACCGCCGAGACGACAAAAGCCAGATGGATGATGGTGAACCACATCAGCTTGCTGTCCGAATATTGACTGGCGTTGAGGAAGATTTGCAGCAGGTGGATCGACGAGATCGCCACGATCGACGACGCGACCTTGATTTTCAGGCTGCCGGAATCGAGCTTGCCCAGAAAGGAAACCTCGGCATCGGCATCGTCGAAGCGGCTGACGAAGTTCTCGTAACCGGAAATCATCACCATGACGATCAGACTGGCGACCAGCGCCGCATCGATCAGACCCAGCATGGCGAGGATCATGTCCGCTTCGTCGTAGGTGAAAACGTTCTTCGCAACTTTCAGAAACTTGAGCGCGAAGGAAAATGCATAAACCGCCAGCGCCGCGACGAGCCCGAGATAAAAAACGACGAGCAGCCAGCGGCTGGAGAGGATGATCCGCTCGACGAGCAGTTCAAGAGACTTCATTTCCGTATCCGATTAATAATCTGTTTATTGTTGGGGCATGGTTTGTTTCGCCATGTAAACTGGCTGCGAATATCCTAGCAAGCGGCAATGTCGGGACTTTGACCGTACCGTGGCGTTTTCACACCCCATTCGCCAGTCAGGTTCGAGAGCGGATAAGCGTCATATTTTTGCAACATACTGTTATGCTTTAAAACATGATGCAAAAAGTCATATATAATATGTTGACAGTTATCGTCATGTTTTTTAGTCCTCGCTCATCGGCTCGCCCGTAACAATCAAAACAGTTTCAGCCGCGGCGGCAAGCGCGGCGTGCTTTCGCACGCCGTGGCCCATTCGCGCGCCTACCTGGGGGTACTTAATGTCCATTTCGCGCACGCATTCCGCGCTGCTTCTGTGCACTGCTATCTCTCTTCTGCCGCTTGCCGGCCCCGCGCTGGCACAGGATGCCGCGGCGCAGGCGGACGGCGCCACCACGCTTGAAAGGATCGTCGTCAAGGGCAAGCGCGTCAAAAGCGCCAATGCCGCCGCCGACACGCCGCTGGCGAGCCAGACCACGGCGGAAGACATCCGCAAGAAGGATATCGGCAATGTCCGCGATCTGGGCAATACCACCGAGCCGGGCGTCGATTTCATCGAATCCAAGCCCGGCAAACCGGGCGGCCTGTTCATCCGCGGTCTGGGCGGTGCGCGCGTTACGACGCTGATCGACAATATCCCCGTTCCCTTCTTCGAAAACTATGCGCGCGGCACCACCGCAACCACCAGCACAAGCGACACCAACAACAGCTATGATTTCTCGTCCCTCTCCACCGTCGATGTGGTGCGCGGCGCGGATTCGAGCCGTATCGGGGCCGGCGCTCTCGGCGGTGCGCTGGTGCTACGCACGCTCGAGCCGGAAGACCTGATCGGGCCGGACAAGGATTGGGGCGGCGTTGCCAAGCTGACATATGACAGCGAAGACAAGAGCTTCGGCGGCTCCGTCGCCGTCGCCAAGAAAATCCAGAACACCTCCATCCTGTTCCAGGGCGGCTACAAGAAGGGCCATGAGCGCGACAGCCAGGGCACAGCCGATATCATCGGCGTGAACCGTACCAAGGCCAATCCCCTCGACTACGACCAGTACAATCTGCTGTTCAAAATCCGCCAGGACCTCGAAGGCGGACACCGTATCGGGTTCACCGCCGAGCGCTTCAACCTCGACAGCGATTCCAACTTGAAAACGTTGCACGGTGTCAGCGCCGGCGGCGCCAATACCTACGCTCGCGACAATTATTGGGGTTACGACGACACCCGCCGCGAACGCCTCTCCTTCGACTATAGCTACGAGGCGCCGTCCACCGACGCGCTGATCGATGCCGCCAATCTCACCCTTTATTGGCAGCGGCTGATCAAGGATGCCGGCTCGTTCGGCGCACTGTCGAACAATACCCGCTACGAGCGTCACAACGAGATGGACGAAAGCTCTTTCGGTCTTGCGGGCGATACGTTGTCTGAGTTCACGACAGGTAATTTCAACCATCAGATCCGGTTCGGAGGCAATCTGCAGTTTTCCGATACGGAACAGTTCATCAACGCCATTCCGGTCAGCGCCTCGCAGG
Source organism: Agrobacterium leguminum (assembly GCF_015704895.1). Classification (GTDB taxonomy): domain Bacteria; phylum Pseudomonadota; class Alphaproteobacteria; order Rhizobiales; family Rhizobiaceae; genus Agrobacterium; species Agrobacterium leguminum. Next base: position 193,245 of record NZ_JADQWB010000008.1, read on the forward strand.
CCGATATCCCGAAAGTTGACGGCAGAAGGCTCGGCCTTTACCTTGATGATCGGATCGGTTTCGGCGATAGCGGCTTTGCACTGACGCCCGGTGTGCGTTTCGACTGGTACGATTACGATCCGAAGCGGACCAGCGATTTCAGCCGTAACACCGGCTCCACCCGGTTTGCCTTCCCCGACGGACAGAGCGATTCCCGCATTTCGCCGAAGCTTCTGGCAACCTATCAGCTGACGCCGGAAGTGGAACTGTTCGGCCAATGGTCAATGGCCTACCGCCCCCCGACCATCAACGAAGCCTATATCAACTTCACCAATGCCAACGGCGGATATGCCAATGTCGGCAATCCCAACCTGAAGCCGGAAACCGGAAACGGTTTTGAAATCGGCGCGAACTACGCCGCCGACGATCTGACCGGCAGCCTTACCCTGTTCCATAACCAGTACAAGAACTTCATCGACGTCTACCGCACCACGACGACGGCGGTGACGACACCGGGCGTCGGCACCCCCGGCATGCTGATTACCTGGCGCAACCGCGCCGAAGTCGAAATTTCCGGCATGGAAGCCAAGGCCCGCAAGGACTTCGCCAACGGCGTCTTCCTGCACGGCTCGCTTGCCTATGCCTATGGCAAGGACAAGAACACCGGCGAATTCATCCGCAGCGTCGCCCCTTTCAAGTCCATTCTGGGCATCGGCTACGAACAGGAGCAATGGGGCGTCGATCTTTCGACCATCATCTCCGCCGGCATGCGCGAAGATGGAACGGCGACAAGCATAACCGGCTCCTCGTATCAGACCTTCGATGCACCGGGATACGGTATCGTCAACCTCACCGGCTGGTGGGAGCCGGAACAAACCAAGGGCCTGCGCATTCAGGCGGGCATCTACAACGTCTTCGACAAGACCTATTGGAATGCCGTCGGCGTTCGCGATATCAGCACCACCGCGACCTCCTCGACGAACCAGCCGGTCGCCTTCTATTCCGAACCCGGACGCACCTTCAAAATCTCTCTGACCCAGAAATTCTAAAACCGGGCAGAAACATCATCTCCAGTCGGGGCGGCCTTCGGGTCGCCCTTTTTTATCAGCGGCAATAGAGATAACCGCCCTTGCGCTTCAGCACGTCGAGATGCAGGTGATCCTGATGGGTGGCGTCGCTGCCGGGCGAAAGAACCGTGCGGAAGAACAGGCAGGCGGCGGCCGTGATGGTGCGCTGGAAAGCGCCTTCCGGCGTTCCGTCCTCACCGCGCGGCTTCATCACCAGCGGCTCGCCCTTATCGAAGGCGATCGTGGAAATATCGACGGCATTGCCCTTGGCATGTTCGGAAATCTTGCCGTTTTCCGCGCTGTTGCGGTTGCGGCAAATATAGGTCGAGGCATTGGCGATGGCCGTCACCTTCTTTTCCGGCAGCGCAAGGGCTGCCGCCGGCAGCATCATCTCCTTTGTCCAGCGGGAAAGCGCAAGCGCGGTTTCGCAGCGCATGGTGCCCGATGGTTCCAGCTTGATGCCGGGCAGAACCACGGAAAGCTCGACAGGCGCTTCGATGCCGCAGCCCTGCTCCGCATCGCGGATCGGTTCAAGCTGCTTGAACTCGGCGCCGATATCCTTCAATGCGCCAAGGCATGCCTGAAGCGCGGCCGGATCTTCCGGCCTCACCGGCTCGGGCGGCTTCTCCTCCGGTTTTGCGGCGTCAACGTCCGGTTTCCGTGGTTCGCCCTCCTCTTTGCCCTCACCCGCCTTATCCTCGACGCCTCTCTTGCTGTCATCGGACCCCTTGTCTGCTGACGTCTTGCCGTCATCCGGTTTCCGCTCTTCCGGGACCTGCGGTTTCGGGGCCGGTTTTGGCGCTTCCGCCGGACTTTGCGGCGGCTCGTCCGATGGCCTCTCCGAGGGGGTGGCGGATTGCCCCTCGCCCGGTTTCGGTTGCGGCACCGGCACCTGCGCCGGCGGTTCAGAGGCGGAAATCAATGCGAGGGTGGTTACCAGAAGACACAGGCGATGAAGCATTTTTCGGGGCACTCCTGACCGTTTCGGCAGGAGTGCAACGCCGCGACGGCCCGTAAGGTTCATTCCCTCACCGAAATCCGCTTGCCAAGGCGGATCGTGCACGCTAACAATTTTCCCATGAACATCGTGTCTAAGAACATTGCTAACTGGTGGTGGGGCAGCTTTTCGCGGCCTTGACCAGTCATGTCTTCAGACAAAGTCCAAGCCGCCCGAATTTTCAGGCGGCTTTTTTGTTATTTTGCCGCCTGTCATCGGGCTTGAACAACAGAAAGCATGCGCGCAAAAGTGCTTGGCGGTTTTGCGATAACGACATGCGAAAAAACGAGTACGAAAGAAATGGTAACGATCATTCAGGATGACGGCGCGGAAACCTACGAGACGAAAGGCGGCATCAAGGTCAGCCGAAAGCGTCGGCCCGCCGATTACGCCAGCGCCATCGATAATTATATCGAAAAGCTCGATTCCCATCGCGGCGCGGTTTTTTCGTCCAACTATGAATATCCGGGCCGTTACACCCGCTGGGATACGGCCATCGTCGATCCGCCGCTCGGCATTTCCTGTTTCGGCCGCAAGATGTGGATCGAGGCCTATAATGGCCGCGGCGAAGTGCTGCTTTCCTTCATCACTGAAAAGCTGAAGGCGACGCCCGATCTCACGCTTGGCGCTTCCACCACGCGCCGTCTCGATCTCACCGTCAACGAGCCGGACCGCGTTTTCACCGAAGAAGAACGCTCGAAAATCCCGACCGTCTTCACGGCGCTGCGCGCCATCGTCGACCTCTTTTATTCGAATGCGGATTCGGCCATCGGCCTGTTCGGCGCCTTCGGTTACGATCTCGCCTTCCAGTTCGACGCGATCAAGCTGTCGCTTTCGCGCCCGGAAGACCAGCGCGACATGGTGCTGTTTCTGCCCGACGAAATCCTCGTCGTCGACCACTATTCCGCCAAGGCCTGGATCGACCGCTACGATTTCGAAAAGGGCGGCGTGACGACGGACGGCAAGTCCTCCGATATTGCGCCCGATCCCTTCAAGACCACGGACACGATTCCGCCCAAGGGCGATCACCGTCCCGGCGAATATTCCGAACTGGTGGTGAAGGCCAAGGAAAGCTTCCGCCGCGGCGATCTGTTCGAGGTCGTTCCCGGCCAGAAATTCATGGAGCGTTGCGAGAGCAATCCGTCGGCGATTTCGCGCCGCCTGAAGGCGATCAATCCTTCGCCCTATTCCTTCTTCATCAATCTCGGCCATCAGGAATATCTGGTCGGCGCTTCGCCGGAAATGTTCGTGCGTGTCTCCGGCCGCCGCATCGAGACCTGCCCGATTTCCGGCACCATCAAGCGTGGCGACGATCCGATTGCCGATAGCGAGCAGATCCTGAAACTGCTCAATTCGAAGAAGGACGAATCCGAACTCACCATGTGCTCGGATGTGGACCGTAACGACAAGAGCCGCGTCTGCGAGCCGGGTTCGGTGAAGGTCATCGGCCGCCGCCAGATCGAGATGTATTCGCGCCTCATCCACACGGTGGACCACATTGAAGGCCGCCTGCGCGATGACATGGACGCCTTTGACGGCTTCCTCAGCCACGCCTGGGCCGTCACCGTCACCGGTGCACCGAAGCTGTGGGCCATGCGCTTCATCGAAGGCCATGAGAAGAGCCCGCGCGCCTGGTATGGCGGCGCCATCGGCATGGTCGGTTTCAACGGTGACATGAATACGGGGCTGACGCTGCGCACCATCCGCATCAAGGACGGCATTGCCGAGGTGCGTGCGGGTGCAACGCTGCTCAACGATTCCAATCCGCAGGAAGAAGAAGCCGAAACCGAACTGAAGGCATCCGCCATGATCGCCGCCATTCGCGATGCGAAAGCCACCAACGCCGCTTCCACCAAGCGCGACGCCGCCAAGGTGGGCACCGGTGTGAAGATCCTGCTCGTCGACCACGAAGACAGTTTCGTGCACACGCTAGCGAATTATTTCCGCCAGACGGGCGCGACCGTCTCCACCGTCAGAACGCCGGTTGCGGCAGAGGTGTTCGATCGCTTCCAGCCCGATCTCGTCGTGCTGTCTCCCGGACCGGGCAGCCCGACAGATTTCGACTGCAAGGCGACGATCAAGGCCGCCCGCGCCCGCGAACTGCCGATCTTCGGTGTCTGCCTCGGCCTTCAGGCACTGGCGGAAGCCTATGGCGGCGAACTTCGCCAGCTTGCGGTGCCGATGCACGGCAAGCCCTCACGCATCCGCGTGCTGGAACCGGGCCTCGTCTTCTCCGGTCTCGGCAAGGAAGTGACCGTTGGCCGTTACCACTCGATCTTCGCCGACCCCTCCACCCTTCCGCGTGATTTCATCATCACGGCGGAAAGCGAGGATGGCACGATCATGGGCATCGAACACGCCAAGGAACCGGTGGCCGCCGTTCAGTTCCACCCGGAATCGATCATGACGCTCGGCCAGGACGCCGGCATGCGCATGATCGAAAATGTCGTGGTGCATCTGACCCGCAAGGCGAAGACGAAGGCGGCATGATGGCTGCTGCCGACGCCATCAGCATCGAACCCATCCGGGCGGAGCACGTTGAGAGCTTTCACCGTGCTCTCGATGCGGTGTCGCGCGAGCGGAAATATCTGAGCTTTCTGGAGGCGCCGCCGCTCGATTCGGTCCGCGCCTTCGTTCTCGACATGATCGAAAACGACCATCCGCAATTCGTGGCGATTGCGGATGGCAAGGTGGTCGGCTGGTGCGATATTCGCCGCGAGAGCAGACCCACCCATGCCCATCGCGGCACGCTCGGCATGGGCATCCTGCCCGCCTATCGCGACAAGGGGCTGGGCGGACGGCTGATGCGGCAGACGCTCGATGCCGCGCGTCAATGCGGGCTGCACCGCGTGGAGCTGAGCGTGCATGCGGACAATACGAGAGCAATCGCGCTTTATGAAAAGATCGGTTTTGTGCATGAAGGCCGGGGCCGTGACACCGTTCTGATCGACGGGCGTTACATCGACAGCCTGAACATGGCGATCATCTTCGGCAACTAACCCCTCGGCAGCGAGGCGGAAATGCACAGCGCGAATTTCTTCAGCAACTGCATATCGAAATGCCCTTCCCGCCGCAGCATCCAGGTCAGCGCGTCATTCGCCGTCCACGGCTTCTTGTAGGGCCTGACCGAGGTGATGGCGTCATAGACGTCGCAAATCGCCGCGATACGCGCATAGAGGCTGATCTGGCTGCCCGCACGGCCGCTTGGATAACCGCCGCCATCCATCCGCTCATGATGATTGAAGCAGACATCGAGCACCATCTCGGGCATCTGCGCGTTGCGCGACAATATATCCCGGCCGAATGCGGGATGGAGATTGATGATTTCCCGCTCGCTGGCGCTCAACCCTTCCGCCTTGTTAAGGATCGATGAGGGGATTTCCACCTTGCCGATATCATGCAGCAACCCGCTGATGCCGAGCAGATTGACCGTTCCCCTGTCGAGCCCGAGATAATTGCCGAAGAGGATCATCAGCCCGCTGACGGAGACCGAGTGCACGAAGGTCGTTTCGTCTTTCGATTTCAGGCGGGTAACCCCGATGAAAATCGCCGGGTTCGACTGCACGGCATCGGAAATCTTGCCCGCCGCCGCAGCCATGCCCTTCAGCGAAACAACGCCGCCGGCCTCTGCGGAAGCAAAGGTCTCGGCAATCGTATCGGCGGCCGAGCGTACGGCGTGGGTGACGGCAGCGACGGTTTCCGGGCAATTGCCCGGTTGCGGCGAAACCGCCGCAGAACGCGCGCTGCCTTCGGTATCGTATCCCTTGGCCGTGTTGATGACGATGCTTTCGGCGCCGCTTGATTTCAATTGACGCATTAATTCCTCGTGCCGCAAAAGAAAGCGGTGCCGTTTTAAAAATCCCTGGTTCGAAAGCGTTCCTTCGACCGCTTCGATAAACATGCCAATCGTCAGTTGCTGGGTGGAAATTCGTTTGAGCATCAGATGCTTTTATTTTCCTTCCCGGGAATGATAACCTGAAACCGTAATTCGTAAAAATGTCGGCACGCAACCGGCTAAACTATAAAGGTGAAGTCAAGCCTTCCCAAACCTGCCTAAACTTGCACCTCGGAAGATTAGATAACACAAATATGAAAATTTTTTACTCTGGATATATTAAAAACTCAAAGAATCAATCCGAATAGACCAAGAAACAACCATAGAATGTAAATAGTGAAAATTCTCGCATACGACGTAAATCAGGAGCCGAAGAAACCCGCATGAATTCCAGACTTGAAACGCGCATCGATCAGGGTACGGGCCGTGAACCGGCGGACATGGTTCTCAAGGGCGGACGCTTCTTCGACCTCGTCACCGGAGAACTCGTCGCTTCGGATATCGCCATCTGTGGCGACACCATCGTCGGCACCTGCGAGAACTACAAGGGGCGACAGGAAATCGACATTTCCGGAAAGATCGTCGTTCCGGGTTTCATCGATACGCATCTCCATATCGAATCGTCGCTGGTGACACCGCACGAGTTCGACCGCTGCGTTTTGCCCTATGGCGTTACCACCGCCATTTGCGACCCGCATGAGATCGCCAATGTTCTGGGCGTGGAGGGACTTCAGTTCTTCCTCGACAGCGCCATGGAAACCATCATGGACATCCGGGTGCAGCTCTCCTCCTGCGTGCCCGCCACCCATCTGGAAACCGCCGGCGCCGATCTGCCCATCGAAAAGCTGTTGCCGTTTCGCAATCATCCAAAGGTCATCGGGCTTGCCGAATTCATGAATTTTCCGGGCGTCATCCACAAGGATCCGGTGTGCATGGCGAAGCTCGAGGCCTTTCAGGGCCAGCATATCGACGGGCATGCACCGCTTCTCTCCGGTACGGCGCTGAACGGCTATCTCGCCGCCGGCATCCGCACCGAACATGAATGCACGAGCGCGACTGAGGCGCTGGAGAAAATCCGCAAGGGTATGCATATTCTGGTACGCGAAGGCTCGGTCTCGAAGGACCTGCACGCCCTGATGCCGATCATCACCGAGCGCCTGTCGCCCTATCTGGCCCTCTGCACGGATGACCGCAACCCGCTCGACATCGCCGAACAGGGCCATCTCGACTATATGATCCGCACGGCGATCGCCAGCGGCGTGGAACCGCTCGCCATCTACCGCGCCGCCTCGATTTCCGCCGCAAAAGCCTTCGGCCTGCGCGACCGCGGCCTTGTCGCACCGGGCTGGCGCGCCGATCTCGTGATCGTCGACAGCCTGCAGAACTGCAAGGCAAGCATGGTGCTCTCCGGCGGCAGGATCGTCGATGACGCCCTTTTTGCCACGCGCAAATCGGTCGCACCCGTCGGCCTCGACAGCGTCAAGGCAAGACCCGTGCTCGCTTCCCATTTCGGCGTGCCGGTTACGGAAGGCGAAAGCCCGGTCATGGGCGTGCTTCCCGGCAAGATCATTACCGAGCACCGCCGCTACAGGCTGCCGACGGATGGCAACCAGACCACCGTCGATCTTGCGAACGACATCATCAAGGTCGCCGTCATCGAACGCCACGGCAAGAACGGCAACCATGCCAATGGTTTCGTTCAGGGCTTCGGCCTGAAAAAGGGCGCCATCGCCTCCACCGTCGGCCACGACAGCCACAATATCTGCGTTGTCGGCGTGAGCGAAGACGACATGGCGCTGGCCGCCAACCGGCTCGGCGAAATCAAGGGCGGCTTCGTGGTGGTGGAAGACGGCAGGGTGACGGGCGAGATCGCTTTGCCCGTCGCCGGGCTGATGAGCCTCGAACCCTATGAGACCGTTCGCGATACGCTGCACACGCTTAGAAAAGCAGCCTATGCGCTCGGCACGACGCTGGAAGAACCCTTCCTGCAGGTCGCCTTCCTGCCCCTGCCCGTCATCCCGCATCTGAAGATTTCCGATATGGGCATGGTGGATGTGGACCGGTTTGCGCTGATCTGACGGTGGCTTGCCGACCGGAGGCAGTGGAAAACGCTCAATCCGCGTTTTGAGGCCGCGAGAGCGGCCTCATGCTTTCGTCTCCGAAGGCCAGGTGACGTAATAATATTTGCCCGCGACCCTGCCAAAATAGGCGTGTTTTCCCGTCGCCTTGTCGACATAGCTGCCGCTTCCATCCTTGGAAAGCTCGCCGTCTTCGCTGCGCTTCAGCTGCGTGTTGAGGAAATCCACCCAGTTGGTCTTGGCGATGTCAGTGGCTGTCGTCGGCTTGGCGTTTTTCTGGTTCGGATCCCACGCATTAATCGTTTTGCCCTGGGTGGGGTTCGAAACCTGCAAGGCCCCACGCTCGAGAGCACTCATCATCGACCGGGCGCGCAGATATTGCGCCGGATCGTCCCCCGCCAGGGAAAGCTTGGCCCTCAGATTCCGCATGAAGGCGGGCGATGCGATATAATCGGCTGACGAGGTTTTGGGGGCTGGTTTCGGTGTGGATGCGCGGGCTGCCGATTGTCCGGAAAGGAAAACCTCTCGGATGGATGGAAGGGCGGCCTTGGCTTTGGCGCGCGGCGAGGTGGAATTCGCGGTATTGGGCTGATTGAAATTCTTGATTGAAACGGACATGACAATCCCTGCTTCACTTTATGGGTGGAGACCGAAAAATCTGTAGGTTTCAATGATTAATACTGGAAGCTTGCCCAAGGCTCGCCAAAAGCGAAGTAAATATGAAATAATTACTTCATTTCTGTCATTAATACGAATATATATAAGTTTTAATCGTGAATTAATTAAAATTGAAGATATTATAAAATTCATCAATACTTAAATAATACTATTCCCATCCAAGATGCGATCATGGCGCCGCATTTGATCGTCAGAACGCACCCGCAATGTCTGATATTATTCCATGGCCGAACAGTGCCGGGAGGTCATGAACCCAAAGGCAGAGACTTGCGAAAATAAACCACCCGCTGCGTTTCCTCAAATCCCAGCGCCGCATGCATGCGGTGTGAATCGACATTGGAAATATCGGCATCGGAAGCAAGCTCGCTCACACCCTTGCTGGTCGCCCAATGGGTTACTTCGGCAATCAATGCAGCCGCAACGCCCTGTTTGCGAAAGGCCTCCTCCACATAAACGCCTTCGAGAAACGCCACGGGCGAGGTGTCGCATCCGTTGACATAATCGTGCCGCAGGCTGGCTTCGGCAAAACCGATGGCCATGCCCGCCGGATCATAGGCAATAAATCCAACCTCATTGTCGGAGACGTCCTGCAATTCCGCCCGGTGTTCGGCGGGTGAAGCATCGGGCCACAAGCGGTGCCGCAGAAGCGACCACTCATCGAGCGATGCTTCGCCAGCCGTCTCGATGGCAAATTGCGCGCTCATGCAACGACCCCGCAAAACACATCCAGCCCCTCGAGCTTCACGATCCCCGCATCGAATAGCGGTGCGAAACCCGGCATCGGCAGTATATCGGTGACCCGCATGGCCTTCGGTATCGGGAATTCCACCGCTTCGCGGGTGAGGTTGAAAACGAAGAGCAGTTTTTCATCGCCCTTCTGGCGCGTGAAGGCCAGCACATCGAGATTGGTCTTGATGAAATGCATATCACCATCGCGCAGCGCGCCGTGACCTTTGCGGAAGGACAAGACGGCGCGGTAATGGTTCAGAACCGAGTCCGGCTTGCGCTCCTGCGCATCCACAGCCTGCATGGCATGAACATAGGGCACCGGCAGCCACGGCTTTTCAGCACTTGAAAAACCGGCATTCGGCTTGCCGGTCTCCCACACCATCGGCGTGCGGCATCCGTCCCGCCCCTTGAAGGCGGGCCAGAAGCGGATGCCGTAGGGATCGCGCAGATCCTCGAAGGCAAGTTCCGCCTCGGTCAGACCCAGTTCCTCGCCCTGATAGAGACATATGGAGCCGCGCAGGCTGGCGAGAACGCAGATGGCGAGCTTCGCCACCCGTGTCTGTTCCTCCACGCTTTCGGAAAAACGGCTGAGATGGCGCACCACATCGTGGTTGGAAAAGGCCCAGCACACCCAGCCATCCGTTACCACCTTGCCGAAGGTCTCGACCGAGGCGCGCAGATGCTTCGCGCTGAAATCCGGCCCCAGCAGGTCGAAAGTGTAGCACATGTTGAGCTTGTCGTTGCCGGACGTATAGGCAGCCACCGTCTTAAGCGACCGCGCGCCGTCTCCCACCTCGCCCACCGTGGCGCGGCCCTCATAGTCGTCGAGCAGCGCGCGAAAACGCTTCAGGAAGGCCACGTTTTCCGGCCGCGTCTTGTCGTAGAGATGGTCCTGCATGCCATAGGGATTGACGTCGGAAGCATCGAGACCGAAACTTTCCTCGTCGAAAAGCGGCGGGTTGTCGCGCAAAAGCTTGTCATGGAAATAATGGTTGACGGTATCGAGCCGGAAACCGTCAACGCCGCGATCCAGCCAGAAACGCACGGTTTCGAGGAGCGCATCCTGAACCTCGCGATTGTGGAAGTTCAAATCCGGCTGCGAGGCGAGGAAGCTGTGCATGTAATATTGCTTGCGCACGCCGTCCCATTCCCAGGCCGGGCCGCCGAACACGGAAAGCCAGTTGGTGGGTGCCGTGCCATCCGGCTTGGGATTGGCCCAGACATACCAGTCGGCCTTGCTGTTGGTGCGGCTCGCCCGGCTGTCCACGAACCAGGGATGCTGGTCCGACGTGTGCGAGATGACCTGATCGATGATGACCTTCAGTCCCAGCCGGTGCGCCTCGGCCATCAGCGCGTCGAAATCGGCAAGCGTGCCGAACATCGGATCGACGTTGCAGTAATCGGAAACGTCATACCCCATATCGGCCATGGGCGAGGTGAAGAAGGGCGAGAGCCAGATGCCGTCGACACCGAGCGAGGCGATATAGGGCAGGCGTTTCGTCACCCCGGCAAGATCGCCGTAACCGTCGCCGGTCGTATCCTGAAACGAGCGCGGATAGACCTGATAGATCACCGCTCCCTTCCACCAGTCCGATTGCGCTTGGGGTTTGTGGACCGGGGCATGGGGTAGCGTCATCGGCAATCTCCTGATGTGTCTGGCAGGAGAATATAAAGCCATCGCGGCCGCGTAAACCGGAACTTCGCACATGCACAAACGGCCACAACCGCCCTTGTCAGCGGCGCGCACTCGTCGTAAGCCGCATGGCTGGAAAAAACGGGAGGATGACGGCGTGGGCGGACGGTTTCTGTCGATTGGCGAATGCATGGTGGAACTGTCGCAGGCCGGCAACGGGCTGCTGCGCAAGGGTTTTGCCGGCGATACGTTCAATACCGCATGGTATGCCCGGGCCTGCCTGCCAGGCGACTGGTCGGTCGATTATTTCACCGCGCTTGGTGACGATCCTCTCTCTGAAGACATGCTCACCTTCATCGCGGAAGCCGGCATCGGCACCGAAAAAATCCGCCGCATCAAGGGCGGCACGCCCGGCCTTTACCTCATCAACCTGAAGGATGGCGAGCGCACCTTCAGCTACTGGCGCAACGCCGCCGCCGCAAGGCAGCTCGCCGCCGATGCGGATCATCTGCGCAGGACGGTGGAAAGCGCCGATGTGGTCTATTTCTCCGGCATCACGCTCGCCATTCTCGCCTCCGCCCATGATGTCGATACGTTCCTCGCCGAACTGCGCCGCGCTAAGGCGGCGGGCAAGCTGGTGGTCTTCGACCCCAACATTCGCCCGCGCCTGTGGGCGGATAAGGATACGATGCTTGAGACCGTCTCCAACGGCGCACGCGCCGCAACGCTTGTCATGCCGAGTTTCGATGACGAGGCGAGCCATTTCGGCGATGTCTCCGTGGAAGCGACCATCGACCGCTACCGTTCGCTTGGCGTCGAAAACATCGTCGTGAAGGACGGCGCCAAGGGTGCGACGCTCGATTTCCGCGGCAGTCGCACTCACGCCCCGGCGGTGAAAGCCGTGGACGTGGTGGATACGACAAGCGCCGGCGACAGCTTCAACGGCGCTTTCCTCGCCCGTTATGTGACCGGCAGTTCGCCGGAAGAAGCGGCCACCTTCGCGGCAAGGGCGGCGGCAACCGTCATCGGCCATCACGGCGCGCTGATCAGCCCCGAGCTGCTGCCGCTGGTGGGATAAGGCTCCGCCGCACCGGGGAAGCGCCGTGAACAACCGCAAACTTCCGCGCGCAAACCACGCTTCCCCGCCGTCACACACCCTGACATGATCCTGTAACACGCACGCCGCATATACGGGCAGAAGCCGGGCAATGGGGATTCGCCCGCGCGCAGATGAGCAGGATCAGTGTTTCATGACGAGAATCACGATTGTCACAGATGCCTGGCACCCGCAGGTCAACGGCGTGGTTCGCTCCATAGAAAACACCAACACCGAACTCGCGCGGCTCGGCGTCGATGTGCGCATGGTCACGCCGCAGAGTTTTTACAGCATCCCCTGCCCCACCTATCCGGAAATCCGCCTTTCGGTTGCCGGTTATCGCCGTGTGGCGGCGGAGATCGAAAAAAGCCAGCCTTCCTTCGTGCATATTGCGACGGAAGGGCCGCTGGGTTTCATGGCGCGGCGCTGGTGCGTGAAGAACCGCATGCGTTTTTCCACCAGCTATCACACCCGCTTTCCCGAATATGTGGCGGCGCGTTTCCCTGTGCCGGAAAGCTGGCTTTACGCCTTCGTGCGCTGGTTCCACAATGGCGGCAACACCTGCATGGTGGCGACGCCGAGCCTTGAGACCGAACTGGAAGCGCGCGGCGTGCGCAATCTGAAGCGCTGGAGCCGCGGCATCGACGCCGAGCTTTTCCATCCCCGCCCGAAAGCAAAATTGCCTTTCGACCTGCCGCGCCCGATCTTCATGACGGTCGGACGTGTGGCGGTGGAGAAGAACCTGCCGGAATTTCTGGAACTGGACCTGCCGGGTTCGAAGGTGGTCATCGGCGACGGCCCCGCCCGCCATGAATTGCAGGAGAAATATCCGGACGTTTTGTTCACCGGCGTCAAGACCGGCGAGGAGCTGGCCGATGCCTATGCGCAGGCCGATGTCTTCGTTTTCCCCTCGAAGACCGATACGTTCGGCAACACCATTCTGGAAGCGCTGGCAAGCGGCGTGCCCGTGGCCGCCTTCCCCGTCACCGGACCGATCGATATTCTCGGCGGCAACCCGGCAGCCGGTGCGCTGGACGACAATCTTCGCGATGCCTGTCTTGCGGCGCTTCATTGTTCGCCACAGGAGGCGCTGGCGCTTTCCAGAAGCTACAGCTGGGAAAAAGCCTCGCGGCAATTCCTCGACAATGTCATTCACGCGGCGGGAAAATCCCTGCCGCTGCTGCCGCGTTCTCAACTTGCATGAGGCGATCCCCGAGATTCTGTTCGGGAACGGTGGACGAAACGAAGCGGGAATGCCACAAGGCAATCAGGACGCGACTGCCGTTATCTTTAGAACGGGGTCGGGCTGCTGATTGACGTCAGGCGGCTGCCGCGAGAACACGCTGGCCGTCCTCTGTTTTCCGGATGATACCGCCATTTTCAAATGCCGCTTCAGGATAAGGGAAGAAGCTCTTTCTGCTGGGCTGCGCACCAGTGATTGATCTTCTCGATGATGTCCTTTGCAGCAATCGGCAGGGCGCTGTTGGGTATGACAGCCACCGTCCCGTGGAAAACCAGCACCAGACTGTCGGGCGGCGTGAGTGCGAGATGGTAGCGCGCCCAGCTCAGCTGCACGGTGTCCAGTCTTGTGACCTGCTTGTAACCCTCGGGTCCTATCTCGACCTCTGTGTGAGGCGAATACATCCGATCATTGGCAATATTCCAATGTGCCAGGACCTCGTAATAGGATTTCATCTCCTTTCTCGAGCCCCGCGCGATAATGAACCATATGGCGAGGGTCACAAACGGTGCGGGTGCAAACACCCAATAACCGACCACCGGCCAGACACCCGGAAACCACGGCAGGCTTAAGGAATAGATGAAACCGGCAGCAAGTCCCGCAAACGAGGATAGATGCGCTCTGGCCGAGGCAAAATGGCGCTTCCAGGACTTGTCGCAAATCATGCTGTAATTTTCATAGGCCTGATTTTGATAGCCGTGGACATAGTCGAGCACATGTTTCGGATCGGGCGTGAAGCTTATTGAAATGGTGTCATCGGCCATAGGAACACGTCAATCCCGTCGCTGTTGAAGCCCAGTCTGCGTAGCAACATTGCCCTTATAAATCAAAAGACCTTTTGCTGACAAAACCTTCGGGATCGACACTACGCAGCGTAACCTGCGTTCACCATGCTCCGGTGAGCATCTGGCCGGAAAGCGGCACGGCCCGCGCCTTGCCGTCACGATCCGTTACCGAAAGCGATGCGGCCATCTGTTTCGGCGACTTGCGGAACCAGTTGGCGGCAACGCTCGCCATATCGCCGATCATCGCCTGCCTGTGCCAGTCGGCAAAGCGCTTGGCCGTGGCTTCGGGTTCGGAGCGATAGAAGAAATCGCCGGATTGTCCGAGATCGTTGATGGATGCCGCCATGGCGGCAAGCGGCCGCTGGAACATTTTCGCCGGCACGGAAAGCCCATCGGCGCCTTCCGAAAATGCCGGGGCCATGAAATCGATGGCCCAGCCATCCGCCTCCACCCAGCAGTGGAAGTTCTCGCCCGCGCCCGTCACATAACCGTCTTCGCGGTGATCGGCGAACAGCAGGACCGTTCCACCGAGATTATAGGCCGCAAGCCCACCCTTCGGCACCGCCTTCACCTTGTAGTGCTGCTGCAGGATGAATGCGCCGAAGGTGCTGAAATACATGGAGGCCGAGGCGGGATCGGCATTCTGGCTGATGAGCAGGCTGTTGATGACGCGGTAAATCCGGTGATAGTCGGTCTGCTTGATCAGCATGGTCTTTTACTCTTCAAAACCGGACAGTGAAATTGGAACGAGCGGATACCGCTTGTTTCTTCTCCCCGAGGGGGGAGAAGTCCGCGGCAGCGGGATGAGGGGGCGACGGTCGAGATATACGGAGAGGGTGCCCCCTCATCCGACCCCTCGGGCCACCTTCTCCCCGATGGGGAGAAGAAATACGCGGCGACCCTTCACGTCAAAATCAACGCCGCTTCTTAGCCTTGCTCTCGAACGGATTGTCAGACCCACGATAATGCACACGGATCGGCACGCCCGGCATGTCGAAATCCTTGCGCAGACCGTTCACCAGATAACGCGTATAGCTTTCCGGAATAGCCTCCGGTCGCGTGCAGGAAATCATGAAGGCCGGCGGGCGGGCCTTTACCTGCGTCATGTATTTCAGCTTCAGGCGGCGGCCGGAAACGGCCGGCGGCGGATGCTGGGTCGTCTGCGAATCCAGCCAGCGGTTGAGGCGGGCGGTGGAGATGCGGCGGTTCCAGATCTTGTCGGTATCGATGATATTCTGCATCAGCCGGTCGAGGCCATAACCCGTCTGGCCGGAAATCGGCACGGCGCGGATGCCGCGCGCCTGCGGCAGCAGCCGCTCGGTCTTTTCACGCAGATCGGCCAGATAGGCCTGCGGGTCTTCCACCAGATCCCATTTGTTGAAGGCGAGCACGGCAGCGCGGCCCTCGCGGATGACGAGATCGACGAGCTGCAAATCCTGCTTTTCGAAGGGAATGGTGCTGTCGAACACGATCACCACGGTTTCGGCAAAACGGATGGAGCGCAGCGAATCCGCCACCGAAAGCTTTTCCAGCTTCTCCGTCACCTTGGCCTTGCGGCGCATGCCGGCGGTATCGAACATCTTGATGGTGCGGCCGCGCCAGTCCCATTCGACCGAAATACTGTCGCGGGTAATGCCCGCTTCCGGGCCGGTCAGCAGCCGGTCTTCACCGAGAAAGCGGTTGATGAGCGTCGACTTGCCGGCATTCGGCCGGCCGATAATGGCGACGCGCAGCGGCTTGGTCTCGTCATAGACCGGCTCTTCGTCTTCTTCATCCTCGCTGCCCGGCTCGCTGCGCGGCAGAACGATATCCGTCTCTGCCTCATCCACTTCCGGCGGGAAAGCGACGTCTTCGCCGATTGCCTCGACAATGGCGTCGCGCAGGTCGATCATGCCCTGACCGTGTTCGGCCGAAATCGGGCACGGATCGCCGAGGCCGAGCGTGAAGGCGTCATAGAAACCGGCATCGGAACCGCGCGCTTCGGACTTGTTGGCCACCAGCACCACCGGCTTGCCGCGACGGCGCAGCATTTCGCCCAGCGTTTCATCGGCAGGCGTCAGGCCGGCCTTGGCGTCGACGACGAACAGCGTCACATCGGCTTCGTCGATTGCCGCTTCGGTCTGCGCCCACATGCGGCCCTGAAGCGTTTCCGGCCCGGATTGCTCCAGACCGGCGGTATCGATGATGGTGAAACGCAGGTCGACAAGCTTCGCCTCGCCGGGGCGGCGGTCGCGGGTCACACCCGGCGTATCGTCCACCAGCGCCAGCTTCTTTCCGACGAGACGGTTGAAAAGCGTGGACTTGCCGACATTGGGGCGCCCGACTATGGCGACGGTGAAGCTCATTGATCCTGGTTCCTTAAAGCACGTCTGCCCAAAACGTTACCTGTTTTGGGCAAAGGACATGCGTAAAATAATGAGTTGGATCGCTTTGGCAATGCGAAGAAATGCCGGGGCGATCTCGCGTGGCGCAGCGGCGTTAGGCAGCCTTGCCGGAAGCGGTGATATTGTCGAGCATGATCTGCGCGCGGTTCGTCACGTTGCGCGGCGCCTGCGCGTCGCTGACGATCTGCTCGAACCATTGTTTGGCCTTGGCGAAATCGCCGGCCTTGTAGGCGGCGAGACCCAGAGCTTCACGGGCGGAAGCCCGCATGGTCTGGCCCTCGGCGCTGAGCGGCTCCGCCAGCGCCACGACCTGATCATAGGTGCCGTTGTCGACGAGCAGCCACGCCGCGCGCACCTTGGCGGTATCGCGGAAGACCTGCGGTGCGGATGTGTCGTTGCCGATGGCGGTGAAAGCGGCGATGGCGCCTGCCGCATCACCCTTCTGCGACAGCAGCGTGGCCGAGCGGAACTTCGCCAGAACCGGATAATTGCCGTGACCGGAGGTTTCCAGATCGGCAAAGGCCTTCAGCGCATCGTCCGTCTTGTTTTCGGAAGCAAGCTTCAGCGCCGCAAGGAACTGGTCCCCGGAATTCGAAGCGCGGCTGGTGTTCCAGTACTCGTAGATACCGGCGCCAGCGGCGCCCAGAACCACGAGAACGGCCGCACCCACGACCACGATACCGTAACGGCCCCAGAAGCGCGACAGCTGCTCGGAGCGGATCTGCTCGTTCACTTCGCGGATAAAGGTATCATTTTCGTTTGCCATCAAATTCTCCGTTACCCGCGCGGAGATCGCTTCCGATCCATCCGTTCGCGGACATACCAAGCCGCTTACCCGGGTCAGCAAAAGTCAGACCGACCGGGTCATGGTCGGCCTTCTAGCCTATTTTGCCTGATATGTAAGGGGGAAACGTTGATTTCCTACAGGACGATGGGCTGAACGCCGATCAACCATTCGTGCAGTTTCAGGATGAAAGCACCCCAAAGAACGATGCCGCCGACAATGGCCACCAGATCGTAGCGGCCTGAAACGAAGTCCCGGGCCACTTTTTCGCCAGCCCGTTCCCGGCGCTTCAGCGAAATCCGCATCACCACGCCCCAGGCGAGGAACGATGCGAAAAGAAGGATCGAAGAGGTCTCGCCATTGGCCAGAAGATGCGCGAGCGCCCAGATCTTGACCGAAAGAATGAGCGGATGTTTCGTCTTCGTCGCGATGTGGCCAGCCGGGATGAGGCTGGCGATAAGACAGATCATCGCCGGCAGCATCAGGGTCACGGCAATGTGGCTCATCCAGACCGGCGGATACCACAACATTCCGGTTTCCTGCCGCGCTTCACCGAAGGCATAGATGACAAGGCCGAGCGTGATGAGGCTGACGAGCGAATAGACGCCCTTGAAAGGCCCTTCACCCATCGTCGCGATCATCCGCGCGCGAAATTGCGGTGCGACCACCTTCAAGAGATGCGTCAGCAGGAACAAGGCAAGACAGAGTGCGAGAAAAAGCATGAAACACGGTCCCCGGTGGAACGAAGCGGCCCTATGACCGCAAGCTGCAACAGGAATTAGGCCGAAAGTCACGAAAACGCCAGACTATTCAAAGCTTCGCCTTATTCCACCCGCAAAAGGCCACGGTGTTTCATATGACGGATAACTGATGTTTCGCTCACTTGCCGCCTTTTCCCTGTCGCTTCTCGCCGCCCTTCCCGCTTTTGCCGAAGAGGCTGAGAAGCCGAAGCAGCTCGTCATCGTGTCCTTCGACGGTGCGGGCGACAATTCGCTGTGGGAAAGAAGCCGGGCGACGGGCAAGCAAGTCGGCGCGCATTTTACCTATTTCCTTGCCTGCACGCTGGTGATGGACAGGAAGACCAGCGCCAAGACCTATCAGGGACCCGGCCAGAAGGCGGGTCGCTCCAATGTCGGTTTTGGCCAGTCACCGGAAGAGGTGGAGGCAAGGCTCAGAAATATCTGGGCCGCCTATCGCGAAGGTCACGAGATCGGCAACCACACCTGCGGCCATTTCGATGGCGGGCAGTGGACCGCCGAACAATGGGACGGCGAATTCACCACCTTCACCAGCACGCTGGAAAACGCCTGGCAGATGATCGGCAAAAAGGGCGAGGAACCTGAAGGCTGGCGCGAGATGGTGAAAAAGATCGATGGTTTTCGCGCGCCCTATCTCTCGCAGGGGCCGGCGCTGACCGAAGCGCAGAAAAAGCACCGTTTCGTTTATGACGCCACCAGCATCACCAAGGGACCGGAATGGCCGGTGGAGCGCGACGGCATAGAGCATTTCGGCCTACCGCTCATTCCCGAAGGTCCGGGCAACCGCCCGATCATCGCCATGGACTACAATCTCTTCATCCGCCACTCCATCGGCGTCGAGACGCCGGATCGTTCGAAGGAATTCGAGGAGCGCGCCTATACGGCCTTCCGCAATGCATTCGACAGGCAATATAATGGCGAGCGCATTCCGCTACAGATGGGCTTTCACTTCGTGAAGATGAACGGCGGCGCCTATTGGAACGCCTATGAGCGGCTGCTGCGCGAAGTCTGCGGCAGGCAGGATGTTGCCTGTGTAAGCTATGCCGAGGCGATGCCGATGATCGAGGCGCGGAAGAAGCAGAAGACCGAGGGCTGAATCTTCTCAGCTTATTAAAAAGGCGGCCAATCGGCCGCCTTTTTTGTTCTCCATCAGGGTTTGTTGGCCGCCAGCTCTCCGGCTTCCGCTTCCCGCTGAAGATAGCGCTCGTCAATATCCGGCAGGGGCTTGTCGTCGATCGCGGCCTCGAAGGCCACAAGACGTTTGTGGATGGAAAGCAGTTCGATGATCGTGGTCCAGGAATTAACCAGATACTGGAACGAATTACTGACCTGACCGAAGGCGGTGGCGATCTGCTGGTAGATACCATAGGTGATCTTGCCCGCCACGATGGTCGGAACGAGCATCAGAAGCAGGAACACCGCATCGGCCTGAATGTAGAAATACCGTGCGACGTTGAAATAGAGATAGTGCCAGTACATGCGGAAATAGTTTTTCCGCACATTGGAATAAAGCTCCTTGACTGTCGGCGGCTGGGCGCGGTCGGCGTGGTCCTCGCCATAGACGAGTTCCTTGCGATAGGCGGCTTCCACACGCTGGTTGCGGAAGTTCAGGCCAGGCAGTTTGATGCCGACTGTCGCCAGAAGGACCGTACCGAAGATGGACCAGACGATTGCCAGCCAGAACAGCGCATGCGGCACTTCGCCCAAAATCGGCAATTCCGAAACATAGGACGACAGCGCAAACAGAATCGGCAGGAAAACAACGAGCGTCATTACCGAATTGATGAGCGTAATACCCAACCCCTCAAGCGTTGAGGAGAACCGCATCGTATCTTCCTGAACGCGCTGGGAAGCACCTTCGATGTGGCGCAGCTTTTCCCATTTGGACATGTAGAAGTCGTTCATCGCGGTGCGCCAGCGGAAGATATAATGGCTGGTGAAGAAATCCGTCAGGATCGAGACCGCCATGCTGAGGAAGGCGATCTTGGCGAAGACGATCTGGAGGCTGTAAAAATCCCAGACCTCGATACCCGGCTGTTTCGACAGGGCATTTTGCAAAAGGTCGCCAAAAGGCCGCCGGAAATTGTTGATGACGACGGAAATCTGAACGCCGAAATAGGTCACCGCGATAATCAGCAACGATCCCCAGATGGACCAGAATTTCCAGGGATGATCCTTGGCGATA
Organism: Agrobacterium leguminum; assembly: GCF_015704895.1. Lineage (GTDB taxonomy): Bacteria > Pseudomonadota > Alphaproteobacteria > Rhizobiales > Rhizobiaceae > Agrobacterium > Agrobacterium leguminum. The sequence continues at coordinate 213,473 of NZ_JADQWB010000008.1, forward strand.
ACGGTCCACACGCCGCCGAACGCCGCCAGACACAATGCCAGATAGGCGTAAAAGAACAGGTTAGCCGGGACCAGGAAGTAGCTGAGATCGTAGGGTTCCTGTTCAGGCATTACATAGCCCCAAGACCGACCTAATCCTTCAACGATGAAGTACCATCCGAGAATTGCGAAAAAAGCCCAGATAATGGCCGACGTGAAGAAGATTTTCGGTTTGGGAAAGAAGGAATGAAACACGTTTCGAACTCACGCGCGTTTGAAATCAGCCATTATTGGCGAAGCACTTATTGGCCCGAACCTAGGGCAGAAATTTGTGCACAGCAATGAAGAAGCGCTGACCTTAACAAGATGTAAGGCGCAGAGAGTTGCGCGATCCCCGCAAAACAGCGTGAATTCGGGCCGGTCAGGACGTCGTCAGAGACTTAACGCCGCCGCTCCGTGGCAAGCACCGGCAGCATCAGAACAATACTGACGACGAGCACGGCCGAAGCGAGAATGCTGGGCGCGGTGAAACTTCCCGTCGCCTCGGCAATCCAGCCGGCAGCAAGCGGCCCAACGATCTGGCCCGTGCCGAAAGCGGCCGTCATCAGCGCAAAGGCGCGACGCGGGCTCGGCCCGGCAAATTCCCGGCCGAGCTGCAGGCCATAAGCGGTAATGACCATGAAGGTCAGCCCGAGAAGCAGACCACCTGCCAGCACGCCCGGCACCGGCGGCAGCATGACGGAAGCGAAAACACCGACGGCTTCGACGGCAAGAACGATGACGAAGGCGCGTTTCAACCCCTGCGATTTCAAGACCGGTTTCCAGAGGAAAAGCGAAATGGCGGCGGCGCAGCCGGTGATGAACCAGGCCAGAAACTCCACGAAAGCACCGGCGGCGGCCATGCGGGCAATCGCCACGATGAAGGTGGCGGTGATGACGTAACCGAAGCCGAAAAGCCCATAGGCCAGCGTCGTCAGGAAGAGCGGCCGCGTCCAGTGGAGCGGCGGCTCCGCCACCGAGGATGCATGTCGCGGCGGGCCTGCGGGCAGCACCCGCCAGACGAGAATGAATGTGATGAAGGAAAAGACGGCACCTGCGATCCACTCCTCCCGCCATGAGGAACCGCCGCCATCGAAAACGACGCCGATCAGATAGACCGCAAGCGAGGAGATCGCGATGCCCGCACCGACGCCGCCATAATGCAGCGCCTGAACACTGTCCCTGCCCGCCTTGACGGCATGGCCGATAACGATCTGCGAGGTGAAGATCATGGTCAGCGCGCTGGCAACACCGGCCAGAAACCGGATGGCGGTGAAAACCGCGACGGAGTTGAAAGCCGCCATGGCAAGCAATAATGCCGCGGTGGAAAACAGGCCGCAAAGCGCCACCAGCCGTTCCCGCCCCGAACCCCATGAATAGGCCGCCAGAACCGCCCCCGCCAGATAACCGGCGAAGTTACCCGCCGCCACGATCCCCGCATCCCCCGCCGAAAGCGGAACATCCGCCATCATGCCCGGCAGAATGGGGGTGAAGGAAAAACGGCCGAAACCCATGGCGGAGGCCATCATCAGCGCCCCGGAAAATCCAAGTGCGGTCAGATGTTTGGCGGAAAGTGGCTTGTCGATGCTCATGCATGGCTTATCGCAACGGGGCGGATAAGGGACAAGCGAGTTATTTTGATCGGCGTTATAAGCGGTCGTTATCGGTGCAAGACCTAAGGTGAAGGATACCGCGCCGCGCCCTCCAACCCTCATTCCTGTGCTTGTCATAGGAATCCAGCCGACGCGCGTCCGCGCGGCGAAAAGACTCCTCTCAGCCCAAGGACTTGGGCTGGCTGGATCCCTGTGACAAGCACAGGGATGAGGAGATGGAAGAGTTTTGAATACGGCAAGTCCGCACTGCCAGGCGGGCTATGCGCCTGGACATCGCAAACGTCAGCAATGCTCTCCTCACTCAGCCAGCGTCAGCACCAGCGGCCCGTTCTTGGTCGCAACCACGGTATGCTCATACTGCACCGTCGGCGCGCTCGGATCGCTATAGAGCGTCCATGGATCGTCATCGCCGTCTTCGGCCCAATAGGCCCCCGTCGAGAGAAACGGCTCGACGGTAAACACCATGCCTTCCTGCATGATGCGCCGCTCGTCCTTGTCCGGCCAGGTCGCCAGTTCCTTCGGCTCCTCATGCAGCGAGCGGCCGATGCCGTGGCTCGCCAGATTGGTGATCAGCGTATAGCGGTTCTTCTTGGCGAAAGCGCCGATGGCGTTGCCGATATCGGCGAAAGGCCTGCCGGTTTTCACCTGCTGCAGGCCGGTCCACATGGCGCGCTTGCCATCGCGGCAGAGGCGCTCGATTTCCTTCTTCACCGGCGGCACGGCGAAGGACGAACCGGTATCGCCGAAAAAGCCGTTCTTTACCGCCGAAACATCGATATTGACGAGATCGCCCGCCTTGATGATGCGGGGACCCGGAATGCCATGGGCCACTTCCTCGTTGACGCTGATGCAGGTCGCGCCGGGAAACTTGTAGCAGAATTCCGGCGCCGATTGCGCACCGTTATCCTCCAGCACCTTGCGGCCGATGGCATCCAGCTCGGCCGTGGTGATGCCGGGTTCCAGCGCGTCCGCCATGGTCTGCATCGCGACGGCGCACAAACGGCCGATGTCCTTCAGCAGAACCAGTTCTTCTTCGGTGGAAATGACCATGTCTCTGTCCGTCGTTCTGTATGGCGGGTCTCAAAACGCCCGCCTTGGCAATCATTAGGCCGTGGCTTTCACCGGATCGGCGCTCCCCGTCAATTCTTTTCTGACGATAGGGGCGACTTTCGTACCATAAAGCTCGATGCCGCGCATGATCTGATCGTGCGGCATCAGGCCGATGGCCATCTGCAGCAGGAAGCGGTCATTCCTGAACACGCCATGCGCTTTGATGATCTTTTCCGCCACCAGCTCCGGCTCACCGAGGAAGAGATTGCCCTCCGGCCCGCGTGCGGCGTCGAAATGCGCGCGGTTCGTCGGCCCCCAGCCACGCTCGCGGCCGATGCGGTTCATCACCTCCGCCTGCGGTCCGTAAAACTGGTCCGCCGCCTTGTCGGTGGTGTCGGCAATGAAGCCGTGCACATTGATGCTGGTGCGCAGCTTGGTCTTTTCCTGCCCGGCGCGGCGCGCAGCCTCATGATAGAGATCGAACAGCGGCGCAAAGCGGCGATATTCACCACCGATGATGGCAAGCGCCACCGGCAGACCCATGGCGCCTGCCCGCGCCACCGATTGCGGCGTGCCACCGACGGCGATCCAGACCGGCAGGCGCTCCTGCAGGGGCCGCGGATAAACGCCGCGCCCGTGAATGGCGGGGTGCTTGGTGCCGGACCAGGTGACGATTTCCTGCTCCCGCAGCGCCAAAAGCAGATCGAGCTTTTCGGCGAAGAGCACGTCGTAATCCTCAAGATCGTAACCGAACAGCGGATAGGATTCGATGAAGGACCCGCGCCCGGCCATGATCTCGGCGCGGCCGTTCGAGAGAAGATCGACGGTCGAAAACTGCTGGAACACCCGCACCGGATCGTCCGAACTCAGCACCGAAACGGCGCTCGTCAGGCGGATATTCTTCGTCTTCACCGCCCCCGCCGCGAGAACGGTGGAGGGCGAGGAGACGACATAATCCGGACGGTGATGCTCGCCGAGGCCAAAGACATCGAGCCCGACCTGATCGGCAAGCTCGATCTCTTCGATAAGCTCCCGCAGCCGGCGCGCGCCTTCCGGCCCACGGCCATCGGCGGGGTTGGGATTGACATCCGCGAATGTGTAAAGACCGAGTTCCATAGATGATACCTCTGTTTGCTTGCCTCAGAGATAGGGACGGAAGCCCCCGCAGGCAAATGCAGAATCTGGCGCAAAATCTGGATGCTTAGCTTCGAAAAAATGGATGGGCGCGGCCTGTTTCACCGCGCAACCGAGCTCCCCCGAAATGGCGATTGCCAGCCCGCCCCCTTTGGGCATACCTTGCTTAAACATGTGCGAAGTAATGCAAAAAGGGGAAAGCATGCATCGGACAGTTATCGTGACGGGCTCTACAAGCGGTATCGGCCTTGCGATTGCGCAGCGATTTGCGCGGGAGGGCGCCAATATTGTGCTGAACGGTTTCGGCGATGAGGACGAGATCGAAAAATTGCGCCTTTTGCTGGAAGCGGAAAGCGGCGGGCGCGTGCTTTATCACCCCGCGGATATGACGAAACCGGACGAGATCGCCGATCTCATTCAATCCTCGCACGAAAAACTCGGCTCGGTGGATGTGCTCGTCAACAATGCCGGGATCCAGCATATCGCGCCCATCGAGGAATTTCCGCCGGAGAAATGGGACTGGATCATCGCCATCAATCTGACCAGTTCCTTCCATACCATGCGGGCTGCGATACCGCTGATGAAGAAGGCCGGAAAAGGCCGTATCATCAACATCGCATCCGCCCACGGTCTCGTCGCCTCGCCGTTCAAATCGGCCTATGTGGCGGCCAAGCACGGCATCATGGGCCTGACGAAGACGGCGGCGCTCGAGCTTGCCCAGACCGGGGTTACCGTCAACGCCATCTGTCCCGGTTATGTGCTCACACCGCTCGTTGAAAAGCAGATACCGGAAATGGCGAAGGTGCGCGGCATCAGCGAAGAGGCGGTGAAGAACGACGTGATGCTGGAACTGCAGGCGACCAAGCAGTTCGTCACCGTCGATGACGTGGCCGCCGCCGCACTGTTTCTGGCAAGCGATGCCGCAAGCAACATCACCGGCACCCATATTTCCGTGGATGGCGGCTGGACGGCGCAATAATTGCCGAAATTTATTTCCGTTTTGGAAGCAATGAATTGCCAAAACGGAAATCGATATACGCCTGCGGGCGTGCATATGATGCGCAGGGACAATGACAAGAAACCGGCTCGGCAGCCGGTCAAAAAAGCAGGGCATTGCATGAACGACGCGATCAGCTTCATCCTCAACAGCGAAACCATCTCGCTGAAGGATTTCGGACCGACAGACACGCTTCTCGATTATCTCCGCATCAGCAAGCGGTTGACCGGGACCAAGGAAGGCTGCGCCGAAGGCGATTGCGGCGCCTGCACGGTGCTGGTCGGGCGGCTGCTGGACGGTTCGCTGCGTTATGAGAGCGTCAATGCCTGCATCCGCTTTTTAGGCTCGCTGCACGGCACCCATATCGTGACGGTCGAGCATCTGGCCGCCCGCGACGGTACGCTTCACCCCGTGCAGCAGGCGATGGTGGATTTCCACGGTTCACAATGCGGTTTCTGCACGCCGGGCTTCATCATGTCGCTTTACGGCCTCTGGCTTTCCAGTGAAAACCCCGGCCGCGCCGACATCGAAAAGGCGCTGCAAGGCAATCTCTGTCGATGCACGGGTTATGAGCCGATCGTGCGCGCCGCCGAAAAGATCGCCGCTGCCCGCCCGAGCGCGCTCTTCGACCCGCTGCAACGCGACCGCACGGATATCATGGCAAGGCTCTGGGCCATTCGCGCCAACGAGACGATCACCGTTACCCACGGCGAGGACCGCACAATCATTCCAGCGACACTGGCCGAGCTGACCGAGATTTACGCTGCTGAGCCGAAAGCGACCATCGTGGCCGGCTCCACCGATGTCGGTCTGTGGGTGACGAAGCAGATGCGGGCACTGAACCCGGTGATCTTCATCAACAATCTCGGGGATTTGCAAACCATCGCCGTGGATGAAGAGGGCGTGACACTCGGCGCCGGCGTCACCTACAGCCAGGCCTTCAAGACCATTGCAGACCATTTTCCGCCGCTTGCCCGGCTGTTCGACCGCCTCGGCGGCGAGCAGGTGCGCAATATGGGCACCATCGGCGGCAATATCGCCAACGGCTCCCCCATCGGCGACACGCCGCCGGCGCTGATCGCGCTCGGGGCGACGCTGACCTTGCGATCCTCCTCCGGTAACCGCAGCCTGCCGCTGGAAAGCTATTTCATCGATTACGGCAAACAGGACCGGCTGAGCGGCGAATTCGTCGAAAAGCTCTTCATTCCGTTCCGGAAGCCGGAAAGCCTCTACGCCGTCTACAAGATTTCCAAACGGCGCGACGAGGATATTTCCGCGCTCTGCGGCGCTTTCAACCTGACGCTCGATGCCGATGACACGGTCGAAGACATCCGCATCGCCTTCGGTGGCATGGCCGGTACGCCCAAACGCGCCGCGCATCTGGAGGCGGCGCTTCTCGGCAAGCCCTGGCGCCAAGAAACGATCGATGCGGCGCGCGATGTGCTGGACGAGGATTTCACCCCGCTGACCGACTGGCGCGCGACTGCCGAATATCGGCAACTGACGGCCAAGAACCTGCTGACGCGATTTTTCCTCGAGACTTCGGGGCAAAAGCAGGAACTCAGCCGTTTCTCGCTTCAGGAGGCGTGATGATGGCGATGGCGGCACCCGCACCCTCCCTCATTCCTGTGCTTGTCACAGGAATCCAGCCAGCCCAAGTCCTTGGGCTGGAAAGTCTCTCTCACCGCGCAGACGCGCGTCGGCTGGATTCCTGTGACAAGCACAGGAATGAGGATGGGTTATCGTTTCTACACACCGATTCTGACTGCGAAGGAGAGGCTTGAACCATGGACACCACAAGCTTCGACAAGACCAAGACCGAAATCGACGGCCCGATGCACGCTTCGCTCCGGCACGATTCCGCCCATAAGCATGTGACCGGCAGCGCCGAATATATCGACGATATTCCCGAACCCGCCGGACTGATCCATGGCGCGCTCGGCCTTTCCGACCGGGCGCATGCCGAAATCGTTTCGATGGACCTCTCGGAAGTGGAAAAAACACCCGGCGTGCTCTGGGTCATGGTTGCCAAGGACGTGCCCGGCGAAAACGACATTTCTTCCGGCGGCCGTCACGACGAACCGCTGCTTGCCGAGACCAAGGTGGAATTCCACGGCCAGCCGATCTTCGCGGTTTTCGCCGAAACCCGCGATATCGCCAGAAAGGCGGCCCGCAAGGCAAAGGTCACCTATAAGGACCTGCCGCATTTCACCGATATCGACACGGCGATTGAGAATGGTGGCGCGCTGGTCATCGATCCGATGACGCTTAAGCGCGGCGATGCCAAGCTGGAAATGGATGTCGCACCGCGCCGCCTCACCGGCACCATGCGGATCGGCGGGCAGGAACACTTTTATCTCGAAAGCCACATCGCCATGGCCGTGCCGGGCGAGGATGACGAGGTAACGCTGTGGAGCTCCACCCAGCATCCGAGCGAAATCCAGCACATTGTCAGCCATATGCTGCAGGTGCCATCCAATGCCGTCACGGTGCAGGTGCGCCGCATGGGCGGCGGTTTCGGCGGCAAGGAAACGCAGGGCAACCAGTTCGCGGCCCTCTGCGCCATCGCCGCCAAGAAGCTGAATCGGGCCGTGAAAATCCGCCCGGACCGCGACGAGGACATGACGGCAACTGGCAAACGCCACGATTTCCGCGTCGATTACGAACTTGGCTTCGATGAAGAAGGCCGCATCCACGCCGTCGACGCCACCTATGCCGCCCGCTGCGGCTTTTCCTCCGATCTCTCCGGCCCGGTCACGGATCGCGCGCTGTTCCATGCGGATTCCAGCTATTTCTATCCGCATGTGCACCTCACCTCGCGGCCGCTGAAAACCCACACCGTCTCCAACACCGCCTTTCGCGGTTTCGGCGGCCCGCAGGGCATGCTGGGCGCGGAACGTTTCATCGAGGAAATCGCCTATGCCGTCGGCAAGGACCCGCTCGATATCCGCAAGCTGAATTTCTACGGCGAGACCGGCTCGGGACGCACCACGACGCCCTATCATCAGGAGGTCGAGGACAACATCATCGCCCGCATCGTCGAGGAGCTGGAAACCTCCAGCGACTATCGCGCGCGACGCGAGGCGATCATCGAGTTCAACAAAACGAGCCCGATCATCCGCAAGGGCATCGCGCTCACCCCCGTCAAATTCGGCATCTCCTTCACCATGACCGCCTTCAATCAGGCGGGCGCGCTGGTGCATATCTACAATGACGGCTCCATCCACCTGAACCATGGCGGCACCGAAATGGGCCAGGGCCTTTACACCAAGGTGGCGCAGGTGGTGGCCGATGCCTTCCAGGTGGATATCAGCCGGGTGAAGATAACGGCAACGACCACCGGCAAGGTGCCGAACACCTCGGCCACCGCCGCCTCCTCCGGCACCGACCTCAACGGTATGGCGGCCTATGATGCCGCCCGTCAAATCCGCGAGCGGCTGGTCAAATTCGCCGCCGAGAACTGGAACGTGCCGGAAGAAGAAGTCGTCTTCCTGCCGAACCGGGTGCGCATCGGCCTCGAGGAAATCGCCTTCAACGATTTCATCAAAAAGGCCTATTTCGCCCGCGTGCAGCTTTCCGCCGCCGGTTTTTACAAGACGCCGAAAATCCACTGGGACCGCGCCGCCGGCCGTGGCACGCCGTTTTATTATTTCGCCTACGGCGCGGCCTGCTCGGAAGTGTCGATCGATACGCTCACTGGCGAATACCTGATGGAACGCACCGATATCCTCCACGATGTCGGCAAGTCGCTGAACCCGGCCATTGATATCGGCCAGGTAGAAGGCGCCTTCGTGCAGGGCATGGGCTGGCTGACGACCGAGGAATTATGGTGGGACGGCAAGGGGCGGTTGCGCACCCATGCGCCCTCCACCTACAAGATCCCGCTCGCCTCCGACCGGCCGAAGAGTTTCAACGTCAGGCTGGCGGAATGGGCGGAAAATGCCGAACCCACCATCGGCCGCTCAAAGGCCGTGGGCGAACCGCCCTTCATGCTGGCGATCTCGGTTCTCGAAGCCCTCTCCATGGCCGTCGCCTCCGTCGCCGATTACAAGGTCTGCCCGCGCCTCGATGCGCCGGCAACGCCCGAACGGGTTCTGATGGCGGTGGAACGGCTGAAGAAGGTGTGAGGGGAGACCCATGACTTCCCTCACCAGCTTCCTCACGCAATATCCAGCCACGATCCTCGTGGAAATCGAGGCCGTGAAAGGGTCCTCCCCGCGTGAGGCAGGAACCTTCATGCTGGTCTCGCAAGACGGCCTGTGGCAAACCATTGGCGGCGGGCAGTTCGAATATATGGCCATAGACCACGCCCGGGCGATGCTGCGGAGCGGTTCTACCGAAGACCGCATGGATATTCCGCTTGGCCCGGAAATCGGCCAGTGCTGCGGCGGCCGCACCCTGCTCCGGTTCCGGCTGATAACTTCGGAAATCGCGGCAGCGCTGGAGGCGAGACTAAAGGGCGAGGCCGAGCAGCAGCCGGCCGTCTTCATTTTCGGGGCGGGCCACGTTGGCAAGGCGCTGGCCGAGGCGCTGTCGCTGCTGCCCCTGACGCTGACAGTGGTGGAAACCCGGGAAAACGAGCTGCACGATCTTCCAGTGAACATCGCATCCGTGCTGACCCCCATGCCGGAGGCGCTCGTCGCGAAAATTCCTGCAAACGGGGCTGCCATCATCGTCACCCACGATCACGCGCTCGATTTCCTCATAGCCAAGGAAGCGCTTGCCCGCGACGATCTCGCCTATGTCGGCATGATCGGTTCAAAGACCAAACGCGCCACCTTCTCCCATTGGCTGGAGCGGGAGGGCGAACCGCCTTCCCGCCTTGCAAAACTCACTCTGCCCATCGGTGGCAACAGCGTCAGGGACAAGCGCCCCGCCGTCATAGCGGCCCTTGTGGCAGCCGAGTTGTTGCAAGCATTTTCCGCTGCCGAAATCCGTCGCAGCGAAAATCGACACGGCCATCCTCAAGGCCAAGATCACGCCTGAGCCCGTCGGGCAGGCTTTCATCCGCCAGATTGTCCGGCGCAATGCTTTCAAGGGTAAACCGTTCCGCTGTCCGCAGGCCCGCACGCAGGCGGGACCACGCGCGCAAGAGTGCTGTGCGCATGTTCGTCTCCATTCAAAAATGTCAGAAGCTCAGTTGATGAATTGAGCTAAAAATGCTCTGTTTTCCGGAGAAAAACCAATGAAACCTTCGGCAATTGGCATAAAGAGAACTTATCCATGAAAATGTCACGCCAGTTTCCCCTGAACGCCCTGCGGGTGTTCGAAGCTGCCGCAAGGCATCTGAGCTTCACCAAGGCCGGCGAAGAGCTGGGCATGACCCAGACGGCAGTGAGCTATCAGGTGAAACTGCTGGAGGAGAATATCGGCGAGCCGCTCTTCATCAGAAAGGCGCGGCAGGTCTCGCTGACGGAGGCCGGGCAGAAACTCGCGCCGAAAGTCGCGGAAGCCTTCAACAATCTGCGGGAGGCCGTGGACAATGTGCGTGACACGTCCGACGCGACCCTGACAATCCATTCCACCGCTACCTTCGCATCGCGCTGGCTTTCGCGGCATCTGGGTGCTTTCCAGCTCGAACATCCCTCGATTGCCGTGCGGCTCGACACATCAAGCGCTTTGATCGATTTTTCCCAGTCCGATTGCGATGTCGCCATTCGCTGGAGCAAAGATAACGGCAAAGGGCTGATCTATCATCAACTGCTGCGTGGCGTTTATACGCCGATGCTGCATCCGGGCCTTGCCGAAAGCATCGGCGGATTGCACAAACCAGAAGACCTGCTGCGCCTGCGCATCATCGATCCCGGCGATATCTGGTGGAGCCAATGGTTTCGGGAAGTGGGTGTTGAAAATCCCGGCCTCGACCGTTATCCCCGCAGCCGCCTCAATGTGCAGGCCTTCGAAGCCGCCGCCGCAATCGCCAGCCAGGGGGTGGCCATGCTCACCCCTGAACTCTATGCCGATGAGATTGCGCTCGGCCGCCTTTATCAACCCTTCGAGCACCTCAGCAGCGAAGGCAAGAACTATTGGCTGGTCTACCCCGAAAACCGCAGGAACATTCGCAAGATCAGGCTGTTCCGCGACTGGATATTGAAGCGGATCGAGGAAAGCCGGCCGCAGCAACTGCCTCAAAACCCCATGTCCGGCGCATAAAAACAGCGTGGCGTGTCCTCATCCGGAAACAGGCAGAGATGATATTCGCCATCCTCGGATCGTCTGGCCTCGCGCTGCGACCAGTTGAAGACGTGGCGTCGCGTGACCATGCGGTGATCGCCGGGTGCGAGCGAGACCTCGTAACCGTCAGGCGTGACACGAACACTGCGCGTGGGAATCATCTGGCAGTCGCCGGTTTCGGCGTCGCCATTGCAGCAATAGCTTTCATATTTGAACCCCTTGTGGGATTCATGGGCAAGCGCGGTGGCGCTGAACGCCAAAAGCAGGAAGAGGACCGTCAGAACAAGGCGCATCGGCATGGTCTCCGTTGAAACAACGGCGGCTGCCGGAAGATCATTGCGTCCCTTTATTCAAATTTCACATCAACACCCACCCGGACACAACGGCGCCGGGAACTGCGATACCTGCCCCCTGATCTGCCCCCACCCAGGGTTCGCAGCGCCCGCTTTCGGAAGAACCGCCAGCGAAACATGTCATGGAAGCCCTGCGCATCGGCGTAAAACCGGAATGGATTTCCGGTAAGGCGCCCCGCAGGACTCCGCAGCCTTATATTTTAGCACATTGGCAGACTGCACAAAGGATAATAGCTGAGTCGCGTTAGCCAGCTAAGCACAAACTATGCGACAGGAATGAGCGGCTGCAACTTTACCGGGCCAACCCACATACACGGGTGAACTGAAACGAGATTGCGGACACAAAGGCGTCAGATTGTGAACAATCACCTCCTGCCCTCTGCTTTTCCCTTTCCTAAAGGTCAAATTTCTCGCAAGGTGCGCTGCACAAGGATCAGGGGAACCGCATGTACGAATACGCCATTGCGTGGGAATGGATGGCCTTTGCCGTCCGCTGGCTCCACGTCATCACCGCCATCGCCTGGATCGGCTCATCCTTTTATTTCATCGCGCTCGATCTCGGGCTGGTCAAACGGCCTCATCTGCCGCCGGGGGCCTATGGCGAGGAATGGCAGGTGCATGGCGGCGGTTTTTACCACATCCAGAAATATCTGGTCGCGCCTGCCCAGATGCCCGAGCACCTGACATGGTTCAAATGGGAAAGCTATGTCACCTGGCTGTCCGGCTTCGCCATGCTCTGCATCGTTTATTATGGCGGCGCCGATCTCTTCCTCATCGACCATTCGGTGCTGGCGCTCACCCAGTTCCAGGCCATCTGTCTGTCGCTCGCCTCGCTTGCCATCGGCTGGCTGTTTTACGATTTCCTCTGCAAATCGCCGCTCGGCAACAATACCTGGGGCCTGATGATCGTGCTCTATGTCGCGCTGGTGGCGATGGCGTGGGGTTATACGCAGGTTTTCACCGGCCGCGCAGCCTTCCTGCATCTCGGTGCATTCACCGCCACCATCATGTCGGCGAATGTGTTTTTCATCATCATCCCCAACCAGAAGATCGTCGTTGCCGACCTGATCGCCGGGCGCACGCCGGACCCGAAATATGGCCGCATCGCCAAACAGCGCTCGCTGCACAACAACTATCTGACGCTGCCCGTCATCTTCTTTATGCTGTCGAACCATTATCCGCTGGCCTTTGCCACGCAGTTCAACTGGATCATCGCCGCACTCGTCTTCCTGATGGGCGTCACCATCCGCCACTGGTTCAACACCACCCATGCCCGCAAGGGCAAGCCGACATGGACCTGGCTGCTGACCGCCCTCATCTTCATCGTCATCATGTGGCTTTCCACCGTGCCGAAGGTGCTGACCGGCGAAGAAGAACAGAAGGCAGCGACGCTTTCGCCGATGCAGCAGCAATTCGTCGCCGACGCCCATTTCGCCAAAGCGCGCGATGTGGTTCAGGGCCGCTGTTCCATGTGCCATGCGGCCGAGCCGGTGTGGGAAGGCGTGCCCTTCACGCCGAAATCGGTGAAGCTCGAAACCGACGAGCAGATCGCCGCCCATGCGCGCGAAATCTATTTGCAAGCCGGCCGCAGCCATGCCATGCCTCCCGGCAACATCACCGCCATCACCCCGGATGAGCGCAAGGTGCTGACCGCCTGGTACGAAAGCGCGGTTTCCGGGGCCGGAAAAGCCGAAGGAAAGACTGAATGAGCATGGTTCTGCTGCGTGGCCGCCTGCTGAGCTTCCGCCGCGCGCCGCTCGCAATCGACGATACGCAAAGCTATCTTTACATTGAGGATGGTGGCCTGCTGATCGAAGACGGCAAGATCGCCGCCATTGGCGACTACGCCGATATCCGCAAGCAAGCCCCCGAAGACATCGAGGAAAAGGATCACCGGCCGCATCTCATCGTGCCGGGCCTCATCGACATGCACCTGCATTTCCCGCAGATGCAGGTCATCGGCTCCTATGCCGCCAATCTGCTGGAATGGCTGAATACCTATACTTTCCCGGAGGAATGCCGTTTCGTCGAAAGCGCCCATGCCCAGCGCATCGCCACGCATTTTTACGACGAGCTGCTGCGCCACGGCACAACAACCGCCGCTGCCTATTGCTCGGTGCACAAGACCTCCGCCGACGCCTTCTTCACTGAGGCCATGAGGCGCAACATGCTGATGGTGGGCGGCAAGGTGATGATGGACCGCAACGCCCCGCAGGGCCTGCTGGACACGCCGGAAACCTCCTATGACGAGACGCGTCAGGTCATCGCCGACTGGCACGGCAAGGGCCGCAACCACGTGGCCATCACCCCCCGCTTCGCCATCACCTCCACCCCGAAGCAGATGGAAGCCGCACAGGCGCTGGCGCAGGAATTCCCCGATCTCTTCATCCAGACGCATCTTTCGGAAAATTTGGACGAGATCAAATATACCTGCGAGCTTTACCCCGAAGCGACCGACTATACCGATATCTATGTGCGCTACGGCCTGATGGGCAACAAGACCCTGCTCGGCCACGCCATCCACCTCTCCGAGCGCGAGGCGGACGTGCTCTCGGAAACCGGCGCGGTGGCCGTGCATTGCCCCACCTCAAACCTCTTCATCGGCTCCGGCCTCTTCCCGATGAAAAAGCTGCAACGGCGCGAAAAGCCTGTTCGTATCGCCGTCGCCACCGATATCGGCGGCGGATCGAGCTACTCCATGCTGCGCACCATGGACGAGGCCTACAAGATTCAGCAATTGCTGGGCGAGCGCCTCAACCCGCTGGAAAGCTGGTATCTGATGACCCGCGGCAATGCCGAGGCCCTTTCCATGGTCGACCGCATCGGCACGCTGGAGGCCGGCACGGACGCGGACATCACGGTGCTGAACGCTTCCTCGACACCCGCCATGGCGCTGAAGATGGAAGTAGTGAACAGCCTGACGGAAGAACTCTTCCTGATGCTGACCATGGGCGACGACCGCACGGTGGTGGAAACCTATGTGGCCGGCAGGGCGATGAAGAGCACGCTTGCATAGTTCGGCTGCGGCCGAAACATTTGCTCATGGCCTCATGTATCAGTGGCCTATCAAATCGAGCGGGTGCCGCTTGTTTCTTCTCCCCGCCGGGGAGAAGTCCGCGGCAGCGGGATGAGGGGGCCAGCTCTCGATTTATCACCGACGTTGCCCCCTCATCCGACCCTTCGGGCCACCTTCTCCCCGGCGGGGAGAAGAAACCGTGTCGCACCCGCTCGCTTCAAATGACTGGCTGGCATCACCCGGCCGAAATGCGAATGACCTCTGGAGTGCCCGGTGCCGAACTTAGACACAACCACCCTGCTCATGATCCTCGCGACCTTCATCGTTGCCGGCATCGTCAAGGGCGTGACCGGCATGGGGCTGCCCACTGTCGCCATGGGCGTGCTCGGCCTCTTCATGCCCCCGGTCATTGCCGCAGGGCTGCTCATCCTGCCCTCCTTCATCACCAACATCTGGCAATTGCTGGCGGGGTCTGATTTTCGGGCCATCGTGAAGCGGCTGTGGCCGATGATGATCGCCATCGCGGTCGGCACACTCATCGGCATCCGGCTGATGACGGCGGGCACCGGCGTCTGGACCACCTCGGCACTCGGCCTGTGCCTTGCGGCTTACGCAGCCTACAGCCTGCTTGCCAGACCGGTCTCGATTCCGGCAAGGCTGGAACCAAAACTCTCTCCCGTCATGGGACTGATAACGGGCTTTTTGACCGGCGGCACCGGAATTTTTGTCGTGCCCGCCGTGCCCTATATCCAGTCGCTCGGTTTCAACCGCGACGATCTCGTGCAGGCGCTCGGCCTTTCCTTCACCGTTTCGACCATTGCACTTGCCGCCGGCCTTACCTCGCAAGGCGCCTTCCGCGTCGAGCATCTGTCGCTTTCCGCACTCGCCGTGTTGCCCGCGCTTCTCGGCATGTGGCTCGGCCAGAAGATTCGTAACATCGTCAGCCCGGCAACATTCCGGCGCTGGTTCCTCATCTGCCTGCTTTTATTGGGAGCCGAGCTGTTTTTGCGGGCTTTCTGGTGATCAACCCAGTCGATTTTGATGTTGCAACCGTCCCATTCATGTTATGTGAAGCCATCATTCAAATGTGAAGGCTTTATCCATGGGCAAAATCCTGACCATAGCTGACCTGAAGCAACAGGCTCAGCGCCGCGTGCCAAAAATGTTTTTCGACTACGCCGATAGCGGCGCATGGACGGAAGGCACCTACCGCGCCAATGAGGATGATTTTTCCAAGATAAAGCTGCGCCAGCGCGTGCTGGTGGATATGACCGACCGGTCGCTGGCCACAGAAATGGTCGGCGAGAAAGTTTCGATGCCGGTGGCGCTCTCCCCCACCGGACTGACCGGCATGCAACACGCCGATGGCGAAATGCTTGCCGCAAAAGCAGCCGAAGAATTCGGCGTGCCTTTCACGCTTTCCACCATGAGCATCTGCTCCATCGAGGATGTCGCCTCCGTCACCTCGAAACCCTTCTGGTTCCAGCTCTACGTGATGAAGGACCGGGACTTCGTCAACAATCTCATCGACCGAGCGAAGGCCGCCGGCTGCTCGGCACTGGTGCTGACGCTCGACCTGCAAATTCTTGGCCAACGCCACAAGGATCTGCGCAACGGCCTCTCCGCACCGCCGAAATTCACCCCGAAACATATCTGGCAGATGGCGACCCGGCCGAAATGGTGCATGGACATGGCTCGCACCAAGCGCCGCAGCTTCGGCAACATCGTCGGCCACGCCAAAAATGTCTCCGACCTCTCCTCGCTCTCCTCCTGGACAGCAGAACAGTTCGATCCGCGCCTGTCGTGGAAGGATGTCGAATGGATAAAGGAACGCTGGGGCGGCAAGCTTATCCTCAAGGGCATCCTTGACGAGGAAGATGCCCGCGCCTCGCTCGATACCGGCGCCGATGCCATCATCGTCTCCAACCATGGCGGCCGCCAGCTCGACGGCGCGCACTCCTCCATCGCCATGTTGCCGAAGATCGTCGATGCAGTTGGTGACAAGGTCGAGGTGCATATGGATGGCGGCATCCGCTCCGGTCAGGACGTGCTGAAGGCCGTGGCGCTTGGCGCCAAAGGCACCTATATCGGCCGCCCCTTCCTCTATGGCCTCGGTGCCGATGGCAAGCAGGGCGTGACGACGGCGCTCGAGATCATCCGCAAGGAGATGGATGTCAGCATGGCGCTTTGCGGCAAGCGGCTGATTACGGATGTGGATCCCAGCGTTCTGGCGTGATGGTGACAAGGCAGAAGGCGCTCCGGAAATGCAGGAGCCGCATTCTCTGCCGTCATGCCGGACTTGTGTGGACTTATTGTGGTTTACTTGATGCATAGGCCGGGATGCGCATCCCGGCCTATGCAGGCAGGTGGCCGTATTTCCGGACTGGTTTACGCAGCCGAGATCAAGCAAGG
>NZ_JADQWB010000009.1 GCF_015704895.1 Agrobacterium leguminum
GTTGAAATCAAGCTTCACACCCGTCCCGCCCTTTATCAGTGAGGTCTTTCATGCGTTTTGCCATCAACCACATCACCGCGCCGAAGCTCTCCCTTGAGGCATTCTTCGCGACAGCCCGCGAACTTGGCCTTACCGAAGTCGAAATCCGCAACGACCTGCCTGATATCGTCGGCACGGTGGATCCGGCGGCCGTGAAGGCGGCGGCTGAAAAGGCCGGCGTAACGATCATCTCGATCAATGCGCTTTACCCCTTCAACGTCTGGTCGGGCGACCTGCCTGCGCGGGCCGTCGCCATGGCCGATTATGCGGCGGCCAGCGGCGCGAAAGCGCTGGTCATGTGCCCGCTCAACGACGGTACGCCGGTGTCCTTTGACGATCTCGTCACGGCGCTGAAGGCCATGAAGCCGATCCTTAAGGAACGCGGCCTGATCGGTTTCGTCGAGCCGCTCGGTTTCCCGATCTCTTCGCTGCGCACCAAGGCCGAAGCGATCAGGGCCATCGATGCGGCCGGTGGCGGTGATGTCTACAGGCTGGTGCACGACACCTTCCACCACCATCTCGCAGGCGAGACGGAGTTCTTCCCGGAGCGGACGGGGCTGGTCCACATTTCCGGCGTGATCGATCCTGCCGTCTCCGTCGCCGACATGCTCGACGCCCACCGCGTTCTGGTGGATGGCGACGACCGGCTGGAGAATATCGCCCAGATCAGGACGCTTGAGGCGGCCGGTTACAAGGGACCTTACAGCTTCGAACCCTTCGCGACGGAAGTGCACGAGCTGAAGGATCCGGCCGCTGCCGTAAAGAGCAGCATCGACCATATCTCCCAGGCGCTCTGACCGCCTCGCCGCCCGCGGTTCGCTGCGGGCGGCGTTTCTTGCGGGGGATTAAAAACCCAGAGAAATCAATTCCGCATTTACGGATGATGCTGTAGTCTTCCGGCGACGAGAGAGCAGCAAACAGGCACGGGTATTCTTCAGATCGACTGCGTGAGGCAGGCTTTCTGCCGCACCGTCCGAAGTAGAGTGGTTGAATTTCCCCTTTATGAAAATAGACAGGAAAACGACGCTTAAGGACGTGGCGCGGGAGGCGAATGTTTCGCTGAGTACGGCTTCGCACGCCATCAACGGCACCGCACCCTTGACCACGCAGGTGCGCGAGCGGGTGCTGGAGGCGGCCCGCGCACTCGGTTACCTCGAAAACCGGCGACAGAAGGCGACGATCGCCACTTTGCGCGTCGTGCTTCTGGCCATGACCAACGATGCCGCACCGCAGAGCGATCTCAACATGGTCAGCTGGACGATGCTGAACGGCTTCCGGCGCGAATGCGAGCGGCGCGGCATTCGCATCGTTCCCTATGTCAGCGCAACGAGCCGGCTCGACCCGGTTGCGGTTGCGGCGGCGGCGGATGCCGACAATGTCGACGGTATCGTGATCCTGAACGATGACAGGCCGCAACTGGTTGAGGCGCTGTCTGCGCTTGCGCGGCCGGTGGTGCTGATCAATGGCGAGGACCCCGCCATGATCGTCGATACGGTGACCGCTGAGAACCGTTTTGGCGCGCGGCTCGGTATCGAGCATCTGCTGTCTCTCGGGCATCGCAATATTCTGCATATCACCTGGAAAGGGCGCACGACGATCCGCCGCCGATATGACGGTTATAGCGACGCGTATCTCGCGGCAGGTCTCACTGTTCCCGCCGATATGGTCATCGAGGTGGAGAGCTATGAGCCGGAATGGGGCGAGGCCGCTATCCGCCGTCTGCTGGCCGAACAGCGGCCGCTCAGAAACGCCACGGCGATTTTCTGCGCCGCCGATAATCTGGCGCTTGGCTGTCTGAAGGCCCTGACGGAAGCCGGAATTCGAGTGCCGGACGATGTTTCGGTCTTGGGGTTTGACGATATCATGCCTGCGGCCTTCAGTGCACCGCCGCTCAGCACCATCCAGTTGCCCGCCGACAGGCTGGGCGGCGCGGCGCTTGCGCTGCTGGAGCAGCGGCTTGTGGCGGCCGATCCGACCCGCCCGGCGCACCGGCTGGAACTCGGCTGTCGGCTGGTGTTAAGGGGCAGCATCGCGCCGCCGCCGAAGTAGGGTGTTGGAGTGTCGTCTTGTGTTGACCGCTGAACAAACTCCAGACGATCAATTCTCCCGTCATTCCGGCCTTGAGCCGGAATCCAGCCAGCCCAAGTCCTTGGGCTGAAAAGAGTCCTTTCGCCGCGCAGACGCGCGACGGCTGGATCCCGGCTCAAGGCCGGGATGACGGGTGGAGGGGCTTTAACATTCCAATCGTGACGGCCTGCTGTCCCACCGCAACGCTCGTACTCTTCTTATTTCATCCCCGTGCCGGCAATGCCTGTCGTGATGTAGCGCTGCAGGAACAGGAAGACGACGGTAACAGGTGCCAGGCTGAGGAAGGTCATGGCGAGGATATAGTGCCATTGCACCGAGAACTCGCCCTGGAAGGCGTTCAGCCCCACCTGCAGCGTGAAGTTTTCGCGGCTGCTGAGAACGATCAGCGGCCAGAGGAAGTCGTTCCAGCGCCAGAGTACCGAGAAGATGGCGAGAACCGCGAGCGCCGGGGCCGTCAGCGGCAGGATGATGCGCCAGAAGATGCGGAATTCGCTTGCCGCATCGACGCGGGCCGCCTCGATCAGCTCGTCGGGGATGGTCAGCATATATTGCCGGAGCAGGAACACACCGGTCGGCGTCGCAACCGTCGGGATGATGACACCCCAGAGATTGTCCACGAGACCGACGCCGACGATGACGAGATAGGCCGGCACCATGACGACGGTGAGCGGGATCATCAGGGTGGAGATGATCAGCACGAAAATCGCCTTCTCGCCGCGGAAACGGTATTTCGAGAGGGCAAAGGCCGCCATGGCATTGACGATTAGCGTCAGGATTGTCGCCACGAAAGTGACGAAGACCGAGTTCTTGAGGAAGGTCAGGAAGCTGAAGCGGGTCAGCGGATCGGTGAAGTTTTCCGTCGCGATGGTCAGCTTCTGGACGGGCGTGATTTCCCGCGTGTCGACGCTGACCGGCGGGCCGGGATTGGCGGGGTCGACCATCTGGGCTTTCAAGCCGACGCGGCGGACCATGGCCATTTCCCGCTCCATGCCGTCGATGGGGGCTTTCCATAGGCTGAGCGGCTTGTCGTAACCCTGCACTTCCACCTGCACGGCGGCGCGCGGCAGGAGGCTCGGCGGAAACCGGGTGATCTCAGCTTCCGGTTTCAGCGATGACATGGCGGCCCAGACGACCGGGATGAGGACGGCGAGCGTGCCGCCGATGAGCCAGACCCATGACAGGATATCGGTAAGGCCGATCCGGCCGGGGCGGCGGGTGCGTGTGAGGAAGGAGACGGCGTTGGACATGGTCAGGACTCCATCTTTTTGCCGAGGCGCAGTTGCACGAGCGTCAGCGCGAGAAGCACAAGGCCCATGAGAACTGAGGCGGCTGACGCAAGGCCGAATAGCCTCAGATCGCTGCCGAAGGCCATCTGGTAGATATATTGCACCACGAATGTATTGGCCGTTCCAGGCCCGCCGCCATTGGTCAAAACCCATGCCTCGTCAAAGATTTGCACCGATCGGATCATAAGCAGGATGAGCACGACGAGCAGGTTGGGCCCGAGCAACGGCAGGGTGATGCGCAGCAGGGTGCGCCGGGGCGATGCGGCATCGATGGCGGCGGCTTCATAAAGGTCCTTCGGGATAGCCTGAAGGCCGGCAAGCAGGATGAGCGTATAAAAGCCCATGTGGAACCAGACCGAGACCACCACAACGAAGAAACGCGACCAGCCGACATCCAGCAGGAAGATTTCCGGCGGCACGCCGAGCATCTGGAAAAAGGCGTTCAGCAGGCCGTTGCGGTCGAGGAACCATTTCCAGATGAGGCCGATGACGACGGGCGACAGCAGGACCGGGTAAAAGAACATGGCGCGGAAGAAACCGCGCGCGGCAATCGCTCGGTTGAGGATGAGGGCGGTGATGAGCGCGACAAGCAGCGTGGCGATGACGTTGAAGCCCACGAACCACAGCGTGTTCCAGATCGCGGTCCAGAACAACGATTCCCGGCAGCTTCCGGGGTCCATGTAGCTCTGGCAATCCAGCAGCTTGCCGAAATTTTCCAGCCCGACAAAGGGGCGGTCGGTGATGAGAAGTTCGGTGCCGCCGGTGAAGGCGTAACCGACGGCAATGGCAATCGGCAGGAAGGTGAAGATGCCGAAGAGAACGAGGTTCGGCATCAGGAAGATATAGGGCATGCGCCTTTTGCCGATCAGCCGCTCGATGAAGTTGAGCGGCACTTCGGCAATCGCCATCACGGCATCGAGCGCACGGTCGGACAGTCTCGCAAGCGTCGGATTGGCCATGCTAACCTCTCCCTTCGCTGTCGAGGCGCGGCAACGCCAGTTCGGTGGCGGGATCGAAGACATGCACCTTTTCCCGCGCCGGCATGATCTTCAGTACCGAGCCGGAAGCGGGGGCGAAATGGCCCGCCTGATGCACGATGATCTGCTCTTTCTCACCCTGGAGATTGCCGTAGAGATAGGTCTCGGTGCCGAGGCTTTCGTGATACTGCACCTCGAAGGGTAAGCCGGCATTGTCGGAGATGGTGAAATGCGAGGGGCGAATGCCCGCGAGAACCGCCTGTCCGGGGCTGACGGTTGCCGGGTCGACAAGGCAGGGCAGGGAGACGCCGTAGCCGGCGTCGATGGCGATGCTGCCGTCGCTGCCCTTGGTGATGGTGCCCTTCAGCATGTTCATGCGCGGCGAGCCGAGGAAACCGGCGACGAAGAGGTTGCGCGGATTGTCGAAAAGCTCGAGCGGGCTGCCCACCTGCTCGATGCGCCCGGCACGCAGCACCACGATCTTGTCGGCCATGGTCATGGCTTCCACCTGATCGTGGGTGACATAGATCATCGTCGTCTTGATATCGCGATGCAGGCGGGTGATTTCGGCGCGTGTCTGCACGCGCAGCGCCGCATCGAGGTTGGAAAGAGGCTCATCGAACAGGAAAATGTCAGGTTCGCGCACGATGGCGCGGCCGATGGCGACGCGCTGGCGCTGGCCGCCGGAAAGCTGTTTCGGCTTGCGGTCGAGATAGGGTTCGATGGCGAGCATGCGCGCCGCTTCGTTGATGCGGCTATCGATTTCCGCCCGCTTGAAACGCAGGTTTTCCAGGCCGAAGGCAAGGTTCTTGCGCACGCTCATATGCGGATAAAGCGCATAGGACTGGAAGACCATGGCGATCTTGCGCTCGGCGGGCGACAGCGCGCTGACATCGCGCTCGCCGATGGCGATGGTGCCGGAGGTGACATCTTCAAGGCCGGCGATGATGCGCAGCAGGGTCGATTTTCCGCAGCCCGAGGGGCCAACGAAAACGACGAATTCGCCGTTCTCGATCTGAAGATCGATGTCATGCAGCACATGAACGGCGCCGAACGCCTTGTTGAGGTTTTCGAGTTTTAGACTTCCCATCACCTGCTCCCTTCGGACAAGTTCGTCATCGCGACGATCTCTTGGCTGTTCCAGCCCTCGGGCAAGGGCGTCGTTCTTTTAATGGCGACATCGCGCGCCGCAAATCCTTCCACGCCGGCAAGATAAACCGCCGGCATTCCGCCGGGATAATCCTCCATTCCGACGATCCTGCCCTCAGCATCCTGTGTCCAGGCATTGGCGCGGCCGGCGGCATGGGGGCTTGGCGCAATATCCGCATTGGTTGGGCGCAGATCGTATTGCAGGCCGGTGCCGAGCTTGCCCGGCTGCTGCGACAGCGTGATGCGCTCCAGCCGGACATTGTGAATGCCGGCCTTCGATGTGGCGACGAGGTTGATCGCGCCCTCCATCGAGCCGCTCAAATCTTCCACGACCAGATTGTCGACGCTGCCGGCCTGACGCTCCGGGCGGCGGTCGACGACGGTGACGGTGACCGCTTCACCCGAACCCCAGAAGCCGCCCGGCGTTTCGTGGCATTCGGCCTCGATCCTTGAAAAGCGGATGTTGCGCATCGCGCCGCCATCGCGGGAAAACAGGCCGACGCCGCGATTGGACTGGACGATTTTGCAATCCTCGAACGCGACATTGGTGAAATCGCCGAAGGATTCCGTGCCGAGCTTCAGCGCGCAGCTCATGCTGGAAACGGTGCAGCGGCGAACGGTGATATCGGCGCAGGCTCCCACCGCCTTGCCATCCGGCCCGGCGCTGGTCTTCAGGCAGATGCCGTCATCGGCGGTCGAGATGAAGCAATCCTCGATCAGGGCGCGCCGGCAGGCATCGAGCACGATACCGTCGGTATTCGGCAGGCGGCGGTCGTTTTCGATGCGCAGATTGCGGAAATGAAGGTCTTCGCAATCGACCATATGCAGCGTCCACATCGGCGAACCGCTGACGGACAGGTTCTCGAGGCGCACGTTGCGGCAGCTTTCCAGCACCATCACGCGTGGGCGCTTTTTCGCCGGGACATAGGTGCCCATGGCCTTGTCGTCGCCGACGATGAAGTTTTCACCGCCGGCCTCGATACGGCCGGGGCCGGTGACGGCGATGTCATGCGCACCCCTGGCAATGATCATGCCGCGATCGGAGTCTTCGGCAATCACCGAAACCCGGGTCAGGCCATAGGCGTCGTAATCGGAAACGGGGGCAAGCACCGCATCTTCGGCAAGGTGCAGTTCCACGCCGCTTTTGAGATGGAGGCCGGCGCTGACATGACGCCCGGCCGAGAGAGACACGCGCCCGCCGCCTGCGGCTGAAACGGTGTCGATAGCCTGCTGGATGGCCGCCGTGGCATCGAGGCCACCCGCCGCGACTGTGATGTCCTGACTGATGTTCATGATGCTCACGATGCCTTTGGCCTTTTCAGAAAAACGTCGATCAGGAGCAGCATTGTCAGTGCCTGCCCATAGGGCGTCGGCAGATTGGGAATGCGGCGGTAGAAGTCGAGATCGTGGCCCATCGGCGTGCCGTCGGAAACGCCGTGGACGACGCCTTCGTCGTCGATATTGCCAAGCACCGCCTTCAGCGCGCGTTCCGCATGCGGGCGATTTTCTTCGCCGAGAATGCCGGCCTCGATGCCGCGCAGAATGCCATAGGCGATGCCGGCCGTGGCTGATGTTTCCACCGGCGATGTCGGGTCATCGAGAAGTGTGTGGAACATGCCGTCCTCGCGCTGATATTGCCTGAGCGACCGCACCTGGCTTGCCAGCACATTGGCAAGGAAACGCCTGTCCTTTTCGCCAAGCGTCGGCACCAGTTCGAAGAGTTCGGGAATGGCGACCGTGATCCAGGAGTTGCCGCGCGCCCAGAAGGCGTCAGCGAAATTATGGCGTCCGTTGAAGGTCCAGCCGTGATACCAGAGCCCGGTGACGGGGTCCGACAGATAACGCGTATGGATCATGAACTGGTAGACCGCCTCGTCGATCCAGTCCTGACGTTTGCAGACAACGCCGGCGCGGGCGAGGAACAGACATGCCATGAACAGCGTGTCGTCCCAGAGTTCGCCCTCATTCAGCCGCTCCTTGACGACATGCTGGAAGCCGCCATCTTCGGTTTTCGGCAATTGATGCACCAGCCAGTCGGCCCAGTCTTCCACCAGCGCCCGGAAATCCGGCCGGTCGACATGTTCAGTGAGGATGACAAGCGGCAGCATCGGGGCGGAACTGTTGATCTGGCGCGGCGGCAGGCCACGTTCGATCTGCCAGCCATACCATGTCACGAGGTCGTCCAATGCCTTCCGGTCATTGGCGGCGAGCGCCCGGCGCAGGAAACCGTAAAGGCCGACGCCCACTTCCCAGTCCCATTCATCGAACTGGATCTTGCCATCGGAACTGCCGCTGACCAGACCTTCCTGAATGCCCTTGAGGCGGCTGAAGGCGGCGGCGACATTGTCGATCGTCGTCCTGAGAGTGTCTTTTTCCATGCTTGGCTGGTTCATCTGTCAATTCCGCTTAGGAGTAGAATGGTTGTGCCGCGCCGCCCGATGCGGGGTCGGCACTGTCGAAGGTGATTTCCGGCTGGGGCTGGTCGTGGTCGAAGGCCATGGCCTGCCCGCCAATGGTGAATGCGCCGTCCCAGGTCAGGGTAAGCTCAGGTCCGTCCGGCGGCGTGACCGAGAGCAGGCGGCTTTCGGCATCGAAGGTGATCTGCGTGGCGAGAATTTTTTCCCGAAAACGGGCAAACTCCGCGACATCCCCGCAGCCGATGATGCCGACCCAGCCGGCGCGGCGGCCGGGCGATCTGATCTCGCGACTGGCGGTGGCGCCTGCGGTGATGGGCTCGAGACCGTTGGTCGCATAAAGCGCTGCAAAGCCACGGCCCGAGCGGGTGATGAGCCAGTTGCCCTCCACCAGCACCTTGTCCAGCCCGTCGCGGCCGAGATAGGCATGGGTCCAGTCGTTGCGGTGATCCTGCGTATCGAAGATCAGCATCGCCAGATCGCGATGTTGCGCCACGCGCGGCAGGATGCCGCTTCCCGCCCAATAGGAGGGACGTTGCGTGCCCCACGGATCGTCTTCGCCGGGATGATTGACCCAGAGCCGCGCCATCGGGTGGCCGGCAAGCTTGATGTCCATGACGTGCTGCTGGTGGCCCTTGCGACCGGTTTTGTGATCGACAACGGTGGAAAGCTGGGCGGCCTCGTTCTTGAACAGCACGAGCTTTCCGGGCTCCAGCCCCTGCGCATACCGCGCCTCGACCATGCGGCCACTTGTCAACTGTGAAAGGGCGGCGAGATGCGCCGGCGGCAGGTAATCGCCGCAGCAGAACATCGGTAGCGAGGCAACGCCATTGTTCAGCCAGCCCTGACCGAAGGCGACCTGCGCGAAGGGCGCCAGTTCCGTCAGCGGCCCGGCGCGCAGCTCCTTGTCATAGGCTCTGCCCTGAGAGCCGGAGGGAACGCCGCCGAGCGTGTGCAATGCGATCATTTCGAAGATGAGATCGATCTGATAGCGCGCGCGTGCTGCAAGCTCCGGTCCCGCCCAATGTTCGATGGCGAGAAGGCCGATGAAATCCACCGGATAATAGGCAGCGGAGTTCCACTCGGCGAGGCCGTGCGCCTCGACGCTGTCGAACCAGCGTTCCAGCCGGTCGGCGGCCAACGCCGCCTGTTCTCTGCCGGTGCGGCCGGAGGCGGTGAAGAGGGCATCCGGCAGATATTCGCCGGCCAATAGCTGGCTGGTGTGGAAGCAGAGAACATGGTTCTCGCTCCAGAACCACATGACGTCATTGCCCGGTTCGTCCACCCAGTAACGATAGCCGAGGATCGAGGCATCGATCCGCGCCCGCATCTTGGCCGGCAGGCGGTCACCATAGGCGCGCACCAGCCACAGAAGCGGGATCATGACGAAATCGGAGCAGTCTTCCCGCCGATCAATGGAATGCAGCGTCGCATCGACGATGCCGCCGATCGTCTCGATGTCATCGCTGCCGGTAGCGACCATCGCCAGCGCGCGGCCGATGCGCCAGGCGCCGAAGCGGGCGCTGAAGGAGAGGGCGGCCTTTTTTCGCTCGTTGATATCGCCGCTGGATGCTTCCGGCGCGATATCATGCATGAAAGCGGCGTCGATGACGCGGGTTACCGTTCCCGCTCCCGAACCCATGGTGATTTTGACGCCGTGATATCCGTCCGAGATGCCTGTCGTTTCTGGGATCGTCAGCGTGGATTGCCCGGCCTTCAGCACGGTATCCACTTCCGCAAGCGAAGCGCGCTCATGGCCATGGCTTTTGACGGCGATGTGCACGGGAAGGTCGCTCGCAGGTGCCGCCCCGAAGACCAGTTCGAGGGCCGTGCCGCAAAACACGTCCCGCGCCGGGCGAACATCGCGCACCAGCGCGGCGAGACGCTTCGTCTCCTCCCGGTCGAGCGGTACGGGCAGCACGACGGTTAGCGGCGTAGGATCGATTACCTCAAGCTCGAAGAACCAGATGATGTCGCGTTCCGCCAGATCCTCGCAGAGCAGCAGCACCTCGTTGTCGCCGGCCGCGAGATCGAGCGTGATGTCACGGCTGCTTTCGACATTGCGGATGAAAGGTTCGAAACGGACCTGTTCGACGCCGCCCACCCAGATGCGGACACCGCCGCAGGTGCGCAGTCGAAAATGCGCCTGTCTTGCCGCATCGCTGCGGAAGGTGCCCTTCAGCCAGCGCTGCACATGGGTGGGAACATGCCAGAAACCGGTGAATTCGACGCGGCGATTGGAACCCGGCAGGTTGAGGTGCGAAACCGTAAAGCCAGTCTCGGGCGCGATGTCGCGGCCGATCATGGTCTGCTGAAAGGCCTTGCGGCAGGGCAGGTCGCCCACATCCACGAAACCGTTGATGAAGCGATAGTTCACGCGGTCTTCGGCGGGGGCTGCGGTGCCGGGAAACGACGTCTCCACCAGATCGGAGACGATCCAGGCGGTCACCGTTTCGCCGTTTGCGACGGTATATGTCGGCTGCGACGCGTTCGCCGCAAATGGTCCATCCGTCATAATGGATCGCCTCCCGTCGATCTTTATGAAATTATTTTCACAAGCCGATTTTCGCTTTTCCGCGTCGATTTGTGCAATTTATGTAAAACAAACAGCTTGACGTTTATTCTGTCAAGCCGCAAAACATTATAAATCGAATTAAGCAGAGGAGCTTCCGTTCGATTTATGAAAATGTTTTCATTGGGAGGATGAGCATGATGAAATTGTTTTCGGGCGTCAGCGCCCTCGTAGTGGCCTCTGTCGCCGGTCTTGCGACGGCCCAGGCTGAGACCCGCACGATTACTTTCCTTTTTACGGATGACGACCAGGGTTATGTGCAGCGCATGTCGGAACTCAGCAAGGAGTTCGAGACGGCCAATCCGGGCGTGAAGATCAATTTCGTGTCTTCGGGTTATGATGCGGTTTCCAAGCAACTACCGGTGCAGCTGGCGGTGGGCGAAGGTCCTGATATCGCCAAGATCACCGACTGGCAGCTCGCGCCCTATTATCTCGACATGCGCCCCTATATGAAGGATGCGGAAGCCTTCGCGAAGCTGCACGGTTCCAGCCTCAACCAGCTTCGCCTGCCGAATGTCAACGATCCGCAGTCGATCAACGGTTACATGGCGTCGCAGACGCTCAACCTGCCCTTCGTCAACAAGACCCTGTTCGAGCAGGCGGGCGAACCCTTGCCCGGCCCGACCGCTAAGTTCAGCGAGATCGTCGAGGCTTCCGCCCGTGTCGCCAAGGCGACCGGCGTGCAGATTCCCTTCACCATGGACCGTTCCGGCCACCGCTTCTCCGGCGGCGCCTTTGCTTATGGCGCGACCTATGTGAAGGACGGCAAGTTCAGCTTCCCGGACGATGCGGCGAAAAAATATATCGCCGATATCTATTCATGGACGCAGAATGGCAGCTTCCCCAAGGAAATGTGGGGTGCGGCCGGCGGTTCGCAGTACAAGAACATGGGTGACGAGTTCGTCAACGGCAATGTCGTGACCTATCTGGCCGGCAACTGGATGGTCAATCCGTTCCAGAACAAGATTGGCGACAGTTTCGAATGGACGGCGATCAATGCGCCCTGCGGCGAGGCCGGATGCTACGCCATGCCCGGCGGCACCGCCATTGTCGGCTTCAAGCGCACCAAATATCCGGAAGATGTGGCTCACTTCATCGAATTCCTCGGCTCCGAAAAGGTGCAGCGGGAAATCGCCGAGAACTACGTCATCCTGACCGGCGCGGAGATCGTCGATCCGCAATACAAGCTGAAGAGCGAAGACGCCAAGGCGGCGATGAAGGTCTTCCTCGACAACAAGAAGAACGTGCCGCAGGCGGCTCGCGATTTCGAACGCGCCAAGGGCGGCAGCGCCATGTATCAGCAGATCGTGCAGCGCATGAGCCAGCTCATCGTCGGCGAGTTGACGCTCGACCAGACCTACAAGGTTCTGGAAGATGACGTCGCCAAGATCAACGAGGCCGTCGCGGTCAAGAAATAACGGCCCGACCGTCCGCCTCCGGCGGAATGATGAAGCTCTCGAACGATATGCCCGGAGCGGTGCTCCGGGCATATCGCGCCGTTTCTTTCCGAAGGCGGCGCATTTTCGCTGGAGGAATTGCCGCAGGGAGCCGTTCCCGGCAACCCATCGAAAAACTGAAATACGCTCCGTTTAAACCTGACGATGAGGCGCGCGGAACGCTGCACCGCCTGTTTTCGTCACGCGTCACTCGCTGAAAATCATAGGATTCGTCATGGCCAGACTGAAGATGTCGTCTTTCTTTTCCGCACGCTCGAGCCTGCTCGCCTCCGTC
The DNA here is from genome assembly GCF_015704895.1 of Agrobacterium leguminum. Taxonomy (GTDB): domain Bacteria; phylum Pseudomonadota; class Alphaproteobacteria; order Rhizobiales; family Rhizobiaceae; genus Agrobacterium; species Agrobacterium leguminum. The sequence continues at coordinate 12,257 of NZ_JADQWB010000009.1, forward strand.
GCATTGCTGGTTCTGGTTCCGGGCGCGCAGGCGTTCGATCGCACCGGGCCCGCAGGTGAGGGTTATGCCATCACGGTGCCGGAACCGGCGGCAACATATCCGCTGCCGCTTGCCGACAATTATCGCAACCAGACCGGCAAGAATGAGAAGGGCGAGGCGGTTCGCGCCTATGATGACCGGGACAACCCGATCATCGAAATCCTCTCCGGTTTCAACCGCATCTGGACGCTTGGCGATGAAAAATGGGCGGATGGCGGGGCCAATGGCGATGGCCCGGCGGATTTCAGCCATGTGAAGATCGTCGATCCCGCTGTCTGGCAGGAAAACATGCGTTACGTGCTGTCCGTCACCGGCGAGAACCGCACCCGCGCCGCCGCTTTCGAAGCTTATATGAACGACCGGCGTTCGCAGGGTTACAGCGTCATCGACGGCATGGGTCCGCTTGCCGCCTGGTATCGCGAAGGGGCGGGCGCGACGACGACGATCAATCATACCCTCGCTGATTTCGACCCGAACGAGGTCATCGCCCGCAAGGAAGACGACAAGGGCACCGAGGCGGGTGCAGCCGATAGCGAACTGAAGGATTTCGTCGCCTTCATGAAGGTGATCCGCGGCCCGGAGGGCACGACGTCGCCGGCGAAATATTTCTATTCCACACCACGGCCCTGGCGCATGAACGACAAAGGCGAGGTGATCGAGACCGGCAAGGAAACGATTGGCGACCGCAGCTTCGAAAGCCATGAGAGCGATCCGGGCGTCATCGTGCCGGCGCTGAAATATGCGCGGGAAAATCGCGGGCGCGGCAAGGACGGTGGTTTTCCGAGCGGGCATACCAATGCCGCCTATCTTGCCGCCATTGCCTATGCCTATGCGGTGCCGGAGCGCTTTTCCGAATTGCTGACGGCTGCCTCCGAACTCGGCGAGAGCCGCATCGTCGCCGGCATGCATTCGCCGCTCGACGTGATCGGCGGCCGCATCACCGCAACCGCAATGGCTGCCGCCATGTTGCAGGACCCCAAAAATGCCGAGGTGAAGAAGGCCGCGCATGCGGCCTTGCAGGCCTATTTCGCCAAACGCCTGCCGCAGGGCCAGTCGCTCATCGATTTCGCCCATGGCGCAAAGCCGGATGTCGACCAATTTGCCGATGCGGCGAAGAACGGGGCGGATTATCGCAGGCGCATGACCTATTCCTTCAGCCGCGACAAGGCCGCAGGCGATGCGCCGATGGTGGTGCCGAAGGGGGCGGAGGTCCTGCTGGAGACGCGTCTGCCCTATCTCGATGCCGCCCAGCGCCGCGCCGTGCTGTTTTCCACTGGCATCGAGGCCGGTTATCCGCTGCTGGATGACAGCAATGGCTGGGGTCGCATCAATCTGGTCGCTGCCGCCAGCGGTTACGGCGCGTTTGACGGCGATGTCGAGGTGACGATGGACGCTGCCGCCGGCGGGTTCAATGCGGCGGACAGATGGACGAACGATATTGCCGGGGCAGGGCGTCTTGTCAAATCCGGCAGCGGAGCGCTGACGCTCGGCGGCCATAACAGCTATGGCGGCGGCACCATTCTCAGGGAGGGAACGCTGGTGGCGTCGTCCGCCGATGCACTTGGAACCGGCGGCGTGCTGGTCAGCGGCGGCACGCTTTCGCTCGGCGGAGAGACGGATCTTGTCATCGGCGGCGACTATGCGCAGTCGGGTGGCACGCTGGCGGTCGACCCGCAGAAGGCTACGCTTCGGATCAAGGGCAATGCGGTGCTGGATGGCGCGACGCTGAAGCTCGTTTTCGATGGCGGCGCGCCGGCCGCCGGCACGCGGTTCGACGTGATCTCCGCCAACGGCCTGACCGGGACATTTGCCACGATAGATGCGGGCAATGTGAAGCTGCGGCCGGTCTATACCGGCTCGGCACTGTCGGTGGTGGTCGAATAAGCCGATACAAGAGGCCCCCCGGGCGCGGCTTAAGCCGCCGCGCCCGGGGGCTTAGGTTCAAGAATTCTGCCGTCGCATCAGCAGGAAGATGACCGGTGCGGCGAGCACCGAAACGATGGCGGCAATGATGAAGGAGGCCTGATAGCCGAATTTTTCGGCGATCGCGCCTGCGCCCAGCCCGCCGATCATGCCGACAACGCCATCCATGCACTGGAACAGGGTGAAATCGACCCCGGCCTGCCGGGGGTCGGACCAGCCCATGAAGCAGGCGTAAAGCGCGACGAAGCCGATGGACATGATGCCCGACGAGCTTGCCACCGCAACCGCCATGACGACCCATTGCGAAATATCGCGATGAACGCTGAAATAGGCGAAAAGGCACAACAGCGCCGTCTGCACGAAGATGGCGATCAGCAGGATTCGTGATGCCCCGTAGAGGCGTACCAGCGTGCCGCCGAGCAGCGCGCCGGCGAAACCGACGATCATGCTGCCCACGCCATTCAGCGCGCCGATGGTGGCGAGATCGAAACCGTAATCGACCAGGAACGGGCCGAGCATTGCCAGACCCCATTTCTGCGCGGCGACATAAACGGCCGCGACCAGAAGGCCGGTGCGGACTTCCCGTCGCTTGAGCGCGTTTTTGATCGATGGCAGGTGGTCCCGTGTTTGCGTGACCGTTCTTGCCGCCGGGCCGAGCAGGAAGGGGAGCGCGAGCAGGATGACCAGCCCGGCCATGACCAGCGTGGCGCTCGTCCAGCCGGCGCGCTCCACCAGCACCAGAAACAGGCCGGCACCGATGGCGGAGCCGAGATAGGAGCCGCCCACCTGTGCGGCATTGCCCCAGCCATGATGCTCTTCCGCCAGCGTTTCGACCGCATAGCCGTCGCAGGCGATGTCGACGGTCGCCGTCACCAGCGCGATCACCGACAGGATGGCGATTGCGACGGAAACCGGCGACGGGCCGGTGAAGGCAAGAACGGCGAGGCCGCAGGCGCAGGCGGCGATACCCGTGCCGACGATCACCCGCGACCGGTTCCTGCCGACGGGCGGCAGCCGGTAACGCTCCACATGCGGCGACCAGAGGAATTTCAGCGCCCAGGGGAGAACGACGAGATAAAGCAGGCCGATCTGGTCCAGCGGCAGTCCGGCGGTTCTGAGCACCGCCGGCAGGCCGAGAAAGGTCAGCCCGCCAATCACGCTCTGGCCGACATAAAGCCCGCCGACCGCCACGAAGACGGCGGCCGGCGACGGCTTGGTTGTGGCAGGGTTCTGCTGCAGCATCAGAAGCGATACCGGATGCTGCCGACGACCTTGCGGCCTTCGTCATAATAGCAGAAGCCCGTGGTGCAGACCTGTTTCACCTCGTCGAGAAGGTTGGTGGCGTTGATCTGCAGTTTCACGCCTTCCAGCGAGGGCAGGGCCTTGCCGAGATCGTAGCGCAGCGAGGCGTCGACGAAGGTGCGGGCCTCGTTGTCGAGAATGGGGGTGTGCTGGTTGTCGCCGAAGCTCGATCCGACATAACGCAGCCCCGCGCCGATGCCGAGGCCTTCGAGCGCGCCGCTCTGGAACTCGTAATCGGCCCACAGCGAGAAGGTGTGATAGGGCGAGGAATTGAGCTGCTTGCCCACCGTTTCCGACGTCAGTTTGGTGATTTCAACGTCGTTATAGGAATAGGAGCCGATGAGGCTCCAGCCATTGTCGAGCGAGGCCGTGGCTTCGAGTTCCACGCCGCGCGAGCGCAGGTCGAGCTGGCGCAGCAGGTTGATGCCGGACGAGGTCTCGTAGACCGTCGCATTGTCCTGATCGAGATTGAAGAAGGCGGCGCTCAGCAGGGCGTTATATTGCGGCAGGGCATATTTCACGCCGAGCTCATATTGCTTGCCGACCGTCGGCTGCGCCTGGCCCGTTACCGTTCCCGTGGTGATGATGACGCCCGGATTGGCGACGAAGGAGGTGCCGTAGCTGACATAGGGCATCACGCCGCTGTCAAAGACATAACCGAGGCTGGCGCGGCCGGTCGTCTTGGTTTCATCGCCGTCATAGGTGGGAGCCGTTGCGTCTCCGACGGTCTGGGCCTGATATTCGGTGTCCAGCCAGTCGTGGCGGATGCCGGCCGTCAGGCGCCAGCGGTCGATTTCGACCTGATCCTGCGCATAGATGCCGAGCGTGTTCATCCGCTGGGTCAATATCAGCGATACATCCGGCATATAGGTATAGGTGTCGGTGAACAGGCCCGGCCCGCTGCCCTGTGTCGAGGTGTAGGACATGTGGCTGAAGTCGATACCCGTCAGCAGCGTATGTTTCGCAGGGCCAGTGTCGAATTCTGTCTTCAGGTAATTGTCGGCGGAGACGCCTTCATTGTCCTCGATGGTGATGCCGGGATAGTTGGCGAAGACCCATTGCTGGTCGGCCGAAAGGGCCGAATAACGCGCCTTGCTGTAGAAGGTGACGTTGTCGTTGATTTCATGCTCGAACTCATAGCCGATACGCCATTGTTTCTGCTCGAAATCATTAAAACGGGAATCGCCGCCATAAACCGGCGTCGCGCCGATCGACTTGCCGTCGCTGCCGTAATTGTTGATGTACCCCCAGGTGCCGCCGGTGGTGCTGTCCATATATTCGCCGAGCAGCGTCAGCTTGGTGCCGGCATCCGGCTGGAAGGTGAAGGCCGGCGCGATGAACAGCCGGTCGTCCTTGATGGCGCTGATTTCGTTGCGGCCGTCGCGGGCCACCCCGGTCAGGCGGTAAAGCATGGTCTTCTCGTCATCGACGGCGCCGGAAAGATCGAAAGCGCCCTGCACGCGGCCGAAAGAGCCATATTGCAGCTCCACCTCGCGCAGCGTCTCTTCGGTCGGGCGTTTCGAGATGATATCGACGATGCCGCCGGAGCTGCTGGCACCATAGATGGAGGCGGCGGGACCGCGCAGGATGGAAACCGCTTCCACGCCATAGGGCTCAAGCCGGGCGCTGCCGTTCTGGCTGCTGACCTGCCGCAGGCCGTCGCGGAAGATGCCGGTGGTGCTGAGATCGGTGCCGCGCACCTTGAAGGCGTCGAAACGCGGCTCCGCGCCATATTGGCCGATGCGCGCGCCGGGCGTGTAGTTCAGCGCTTCCGAGAGGTTCTGCGGCCTCAGGTCATCGAGCTGCTTGCGGCTGACGGTGGTGATCGACTGGGCGGTTTCGGCGACCGGCGTATCGGTCTTGGTGGCGGTGCGGCCGGATTTGCCGACATAGCCATTGCTCTCGATGATGCCCCTGGCGCCTTCAAGGCCGGTGCCCTGCACGGTGATCGGCGCAAGCAGGGTGCTGCCGGCGGCAGCCGAGCCGCCGCTTTCGCCGGTCTGGCTGGCGGGATCGAAAATGCGGACGGTATTGCCGCCGGCCAATGCATAGTTCAGTCCCGATCCGGCCAGAAGCCCGCTGACGGCCGCCGATACGCTGAGCGTGCCCTTGACGCCGGCCGTGCTGCGGCCCCTGGTGATCGCGGAGGGGTAGACCATGCGCAGATTGGCCTGGCGGCCGAAGCTGAGAATGGCGTTTTCCAGCGGTCCTGCGGGAATGGAGACGGTGACGGTGGCGGGTGCGCCGCTTGCGGCGGGCGGTGTCTGCGCGCTGGCGGTCGTGGCGCCCGGACCTGCGGCGACGATACCCCCGATGATCGCCGTCGTCGTCAGCCAGAACCAGCCGCGTGCCTGCTTGCCCAAATTCATGTCATTCCCTCTCACTCGTGATCTCATGCCGCCCGCTGAAACGGGTCCTGATTGCCTAGAGTGAAAAGACGGGCCGACTCCTGACGTCGGATCTGCGAAAAAAGTTATTTTATCGCGAGCGGACGAAAACCAGCATTCCGGAAAGCCGCGATACGGAAACGGGAAGGCTCTCTTCGAGAATGGTGAGGGCCTGATCCGTGTCCTTCAGGTCGAAGATGCCGGAGACGTGCTGCCTCGCCGCCGCCTCATCGAGGATGACGATGCGGCCCCGGCGATATTGCGAGAGAATATCGAGAACCTCGCGCAGCGGCTGGCCGGAAAAGACGAGCTTGCCTTCGCGCCAGGCCATGCTGTTGGCGACATCCTTGCGGGCGCGAACCAGCCGGCCGTCGCCGCCAAGGGTCACGGTCTCTCCGGGTGTCAGCACGGCGATCTCGGCGCCTGTGGTCACCTCCACCCGGCCTTCCTCCACCTGCACTTCCTGCGGCAGCGCGCCATTGCCGGTGCGCACCGAATAATGGGTGCCGAGCGCCTTTGCCGTCAGCGCTCCATCCTCGACGATGAAAGGCCGCTCCGGGTTTTTGGCGACATCGAAATAGGCTTCGCCGCGAAGAAGGGTGATGCGCCTTTCCTTTTGCGAATAATGAACCGCAATCGCCGTGTCGGTGTTCAGGCTGATGCGGCTGCCGTCTTCCAGCGAAAGCATGCGTGTTTCGCCGATTTCGGTGTAATAATCCGCCTGCCAGCGGTCCTTCAATCCGCTTTTCTCCGCAAACAGCGCCGCAAGCCCGATGAGGCAGAGACCGGCAACACCCGCCAGCATTGCCCGGCGAGGTCCGCGCCGTTTTCGCTGTTCAACCGGCGCAAGCTCTATATCGCCAAGCTCGCCCCAGAGGCTCTGCATGTCCTCATAGGCGCTGGCATGGGCGGCATCGGCCCGCAGCCAGACATGAAACGCCTCGCGCTCCGCTTCCGTCGCGTCTCTGGATTGCATACGCGCCACCCACAGCGCGGCCTCTTCGGCCAGAGCCTCATCGGTCAAGCCGTTATCCTTCAGACCGTCCGGGCGCTTGTTCATGTCCTGATCTGCCGTTTGTTGCGTGCTGAGATGTGGTCCTTTTCCCTTATAGAGTGAAAAAGGATGCGAACACCTGATGCCGGTCTACATTTTTATTTGCGCGCGAACCTGACGGCAGTGCAGCAGCGCCTTGATGATGTGTTTTTCCACCATGTTGCGGGAAATGCCGAGACGGGCGGCGATTTCGCCATTGGAATGGCCATGCAGGCGGCTGAGTACGAAGACCTGCTGGCAACGCTTGGGCAGGGCCTCGATGGCCCGCGCCATTAAAATAAGGTGCTGCCGCCCGGCGACGATCCGCTCCTGCCCCGGCTCTTCGCAGGCAACGGCAAAGCCCGCTTCGTAAGGTGCGAATAAGGGCCGCTCGCGCGACTGGCGAATGGCGGTCAGGCGGGCGACGGACCGGGCGATCTGGAAGAGATAGGCCTGTGGATTGTCGATCAGCGTGGCATGAGAAACCTCCAGCGCCCGCAGCAGGGTTTCCTGCATGGCGTCGGCGGCGTCTTCCCGGTTCTGCAGGCGCCGGCGGAAAAACCGCATCAGGCGGCTTTCCTCCTCGGCATCGAGAACCTGTAACAGGGCTTTGCTCATCAATCGACCCGGTGGCGTATTGGCTTGGCGCATGAAGCAGCCGGATATGCTGCGTCATGTCGCGATAAACATGATAGTTGTAATCATATTTATCGCCTTCGGATGCAAGCTACCAACCAGTAAAAAACCGGGGGCGAAATCAGGCTCACGTTTCCGTGATGATTGTTGCGGGATTACATCAGGCCGCCTGGGCTGAGTTACAGGAAATAACGCACCCTGAGCGGCAACAGCGCCGCGCCGAGAGCCGAGGGATCGCCCTTAGCCTCGCCGAGAACCAGCTTCGCCTCCTTTGGCCCGACACCATAACGATGTTCGCGCCGGGAGGGCATGTGCGCGCGTTCGATCATCATCTGGCCCAGCGCACGCGGCAATTGCCCGCCAAAGACGATGGCCTGCGGATCGAGAACCGCGATCAGGCTCGCCACCAGCCTGTCCACCTGCGGCATCGTCTCGGCGAGCCACTCCTCGACGCCCGGCCATGCGGGGTCGAATTGCTGATAGAGCGCTTCGATGGAATGGATGTCGACGCCGTTTTTCTGGAGCGTGGCGATCAGATATTGCAGGGCCGGGCGTTTGGGCGATTCATCCGGGCTGTATATGCCGCTGAATTCGCCGGCATTGCCATGAAAGCCGTGAAACGGCTGGCCACCGAGGATCAACCCGCCGCCGAAACCGTAATTGAAGGACAGATAAGCGAAGGTCTGGCACCAGGAGCCGACACCGCGAAGGCTTTCACCGATTGCGCCGGTGGTGGCATTGTTCTCCAGCCAGACCGGCAGCCGGAACCTCTCTTCGAGGATCGGCTTCAGGTCCATCAGCGACCAGTCGCGCAGGGGCTCCGGCGCATTGAAGGCGCGGTCCTCAGACACGAAGAAGCCGGACATGGAAAAACCGAGGCCAAGCAGGCGCTCGCGCGGGATGCGATGTTCCGAGAGCAGCCTGTCGAGGGCCAGAGACAAAGCGACAAGCGTCTCCTCCCGGTCCTCCGGAAGCATCTTCAGTTTTTCCTCAACAATCACGTCGCAGCGAAAATCGGCGATGCAGATCACCACGGAATCTGTGTTGATGGAAATGCCGAGCGAATAGGCCGCTTCCGGCACCAGTTCGATGGTGGGGCTCGGCTGGCCGCGCGTGCCCTTGAGCGGCGCCCCGGTTTGCAGAAGCCCGCGCTCCAGCAGGCCTTCGATCAGCCGGTGCACGGATTGCTGGGTCAGGTTGGTGTGGCCGGTGATCGATGCGCGGGCGATGGGGCCGTGGCGGCGGATGATATCGAGAACGAGGCGCTCATTCTCGCTGGCAAGCGGCTGGCGGTCGAAAATCTGGGGCGGGGTCTGATCCATGGTCATCGCTCTGGATAATGGCTGTGCGGGGCGGCGGCAATGCGAACCGCCATGGCTGACATAACTTTTCATGGATCCTGTTATAAATATTACACTATGAGTGTATTAAATCCAGACGGTCAACAACCGGTTCGCAGGAGTCGCCTCGGCCGCGGGCACGGGGAAAGTCTGACCCCGGCAACCAGCGCCGGTAAACACAACGTCTGAAAGCGAAAATCATGCATCAAACCCTTGCCGCCTCCCGAAATACCTCCAGCCCCTGCAATGTCCTTGCGCTCTGCTCGCGCGACAATCCGGCCATCCTGACCGTTGCCCATCGCGGTTTCTGGACCGCCACCGCCGAAAATTCGCTGGCTTCCGTCCGTGCCGCGGTTGCGGCGGGGGTAGAGATGATCGAGATCGACACGCAGGCGACGGCCGATGGCCGGCTGGTCGTCATTCACGACGGGACACTCGACCGCACGACGACGGGGAAGGGCATCGTGAATGCGCTGCCCTTCGAGGTGGTCCGCGCCGCGAGATTGAAGGCCGGCGCGGGTGGCGATGCGGCTGACGTGACCGATGAATGTGTGCCGACGCTGGAAGAATTGCTGGAGGAGGCGCGCGGCAGGATCGCCGTCAATATCGACACCAAATTCGCCCGCGATCTGCCGCTGGTCATGGAAACCGTGTTGCGGCTCGGTATTCAGGATCAGGTGCTGGTGAAGACCGATATCGACCCGGAAGCCGCCCGTTTCGAGGTGCTGGATGCGCACTGGTTCGGCAAGATCCCGCATATGCCGATGTTCCCGGTGCGGAAGGGCAAGTTTGCGGAGGATTTGCGCCGTATCGAGGCGTTACGTGCGCCGATGATCGAGGTGAAATTCACCGATATAGCCGATCTGGCTGAAGGTCGTGCCGAAATGGAGCGCCAGAACATCCGTCTCTGGATCAACACGCTCGACGTCGCCCATTGCCTGGATTTCAACGACACGCGCGCGCTGGCGGACCCTGAAGCCGTGTGGGGCGCTCTCGCCGAGGCCGGCGTCGGAGCGATCCAGACGGATGAGGTCGAAGCTTTCACCGGCTGGCTGAAGACGGGCCCCGGCGCGACGGGTAGAGCATGGGCAAGATGAGCAAGCGTCTCGAAGCGCCGTCGCCATCGTCATGGTAAAGTCGATGGCAGATGTGTTGAAGCATCTGCCATCTGCATATCAGCCGGCTGAAACGCCGCAACCGAGCAATGTCCGGTCAGGCCGCTATCGGTCGTCAGTTCGCCCGAGACAGAGCAATTGCATCAGGACCTGCGGGAAAACGAAGCTGGCCGGATACGTCGTGGACGGCGCTCCAGATCGCTTCGGCAACATCGTCTTCGCTGGTCGTCATGGCCGGTTTGGCGAAGCCTTCAAGGATTGGTCCCGCGAAGTCCATGTAGTCTTCCGGCAGGAGCTGCTCCAGCGGCAGGATGGCGTTTGTCGTGAAGCGGGTGGTCGGGGCATAGCCCGGTTCCACCAGCTTCACCCGGATGTTGAAATGACCGAGTTCATGCGCGAGCGAACCGGAGAAACCTTGAATTGCCTGCTTGCTGGCGGTGTAGGCGGCGGCGAGCGGGAAGGAGGCGAGCGTGGCGCTGGAAGTGACGTTGATGATCGTGCCGGATCGGCGCTTTCGCATCTGCGGGATTATCGCCTGCGTCATTGCCATCACACCGAAGCTGTTGGTGTCGAAGATCGTGCGGATTGCCGACATGGGTGTCGCTTCAAAAGCGCCGACCATGCCGATGCCGGCATTGTTGACCAGCACGTCGACCGGACCTGCCGCATCGATCAGCGCCGCGATGCTTTGTTCGTCCGTCACATCCAGCGGCAGGACGCGCAACCGCTCAGTGTCGCCAACGAAGCGGTTGGGATCCGGATGCCGCATGGTCGCAACGACATTCCAGCCGCGCGAAAGGAAGAATTCGGCGGTTGCCTTGCCATAGCCCGATGAGGTGCCGGTGATGAGGATCGTTCTGGTCATCATAATCTCCATTGTTCGATATGACCGGAGATAGACGACCTGTTCTGGATGATATATGCTCTTAACTCCGTAATTTATTATTGATCGTCCAGACAATGGATCCTCTTAGCGATATCATCGATCTTTTGCGGCCGAGCGCCGCCGTTTCGAAGCCGATTTCCGGACGAGGCCGATGGGGCGTGCGTTATCGCGCCTATGACGCCCCGGGTTTTGCCGTGGTGCTGGCCGGTGCGGCGTGGGTCATGATCGATGGCCGGGAACCGCTGCGGCTGGCGCGTGGCGATTTTCTGCTTTTGCCCTCCACGCCCGCCTTTTCGCTTTGCAGCGATACCGACGTCGACTGCATTCCGGTCGAGCCGCAAGACCAGGCGGTGCGGCATGGGGAACAGCAAGGGGAACCCGATTTCGTTGCGCTCGGAGGAAGTTTCACGTTCGAGCGGGTCAATGCGGCGCTGCTGCTTTCGTTGATGCCCGAGCTGATCCATGTGCCGGCGGGTGAGGGCGGAGCATCCCGGCTGGCGCGTCTGATCGAATTGCTGGCGGAAGAATGCGTGCGTGAGGATGCGGGCAAGGAACTGATCATCCGGCGTATGCTGGAGGTTTTGCTGGTCGAAGTGCTGCGTCGGCCGAATGCGGGCAACGAGGCAATTCCGGCGGGACTGGTGAAGGGAATGCGTTTGCCGGGGCTTGCCCGCGCATTGTCCGCCATGCACGCCAATATCCGCGCGAACTGGACCGTGGCCGAACTGGCCGGCATCGCCGGCATGTCGCGCTCGGCCTTCGCGGCGCGTTTTAATGAAATGCTCGGCTGCGCGCCGATTGAATATCTGGCCCGCTGGCGGATGGCGCTCGCCAGGGACGCGCTGATGCGCGGGGTGAAGTCGCTCGACGATATTGCGGATGAGATCGGTTATGAATCCGCCAGCGCATTCAGCACCGCTTTCCGCAGGAGAACGGGTGTCGCTCCGGGCAGCTTTGCCCGTGCGAACAGCGACAGGCACTGACTGCGCGGATTTTCTCCAGCCGTGCCGGTCACGACGGCGGCGGGAGCCTTTTCCGACCATCTAGAGGGAGTGACGTTGATCCGTGCCGGTATAGGCGCGTTCGCTCCAGAGCAGGGCTTTGCGCAGCCGATCCGACATTGCTTCGGTTATGGCGCCCACGAACAGAATATGGTCTGCGGCATCGATGGAACCGACAAGTTCGCAGTCCATGGACAGAAGCGCATCGGCAAGTCTGGGGCTTCCTGACGGCCAGGCATCCCAGTTTCCGATGCTGAACCGGTCCGGGTGATTTCCCTTGCCCGCAAAGACATCGGCAATCTCCTCCTGTCCTCTGGCCAGTGCCGCAACGGAGAAGCGTCGGCTCGCTGCGATGAGATCGACCATGCGGCTGCTGGCGTCGATGGAGATCATCAGAAGCGGTGGTTCTGCGCTGAGCGGCATGAAGGAGGTGATTGTGCGCCCAACCCGCTCTCCGGCGTGGCAGGCCGCGGCCACCGCCACGGTGAAGGTTAGGCCGGCCATTGAATCCTTGAATTCACGCGGGGAGATCATCGGAGAGGCGCAAGCTTTCAGCGGAACATGCGCGTGATTGACCACACCGCCATCGATCAGCCTGAGATTATGAGACATGATGTGCCGGGCTAACCGCCCGCTCCCGGATTTTTCGAAAAAATGGACATCTTCGCCACAGCGCCATTCATGATGTCGGCATCGTCAGGCGGTGACTTTTTCTGGTGTACTCTTGGCCAGATGCCGGAATAGTGGCGATTGAGCTCGAGCCAGACATGCAGTCCCGCTTCGGTATCCGGCCGGATCGCGGCGGCGGGACATTCGCCCTCGCAAATCCCGCAGTCGATACATTGATCGGGGTGAATGACGAGCATGTTCTCGCCTTCATAAAAACATTCGACCGGACAGACTTCCACGCAGTCCATATATTTGCAGGCGATGCAGTTTTCGGTGACGACATAGGGCATGAGACGCTCGAAGGGAGTTGCAGCCGGACGGCGGCTGTCCGGCTGCGCCTGATCCGGCCGGCCGCCCAGGGAAGCGGGACCGGCCGGATCGGTGGGGCTCAAATCAAAGGCGGGCGGCGACCGCCTGCCAGTTCACCAGATTGTCGAGGAAGTTTTCGAGGTAAGCGGGGCGCTTGTTGCGGAAATCGATGTAATAGCTGTGTTCCCACACATCGCAGCCAAGAAGCGCCTTCTGCCCGAAGCAGAGCGGATTGACCCCGTTTTCGGTGCGCGTGATCTTCAGCGAACCGTCGGTATCCACCACCAGCCACGCCCAGCCCGAACCGAACTGGGAGGCGCCGGAGAGGGCGAAATTCTGCTTGAACAGCGCGACCGAGCCGAAGGACTGCGTCAGCGCATCTTCCAGCGACTTGGGGATCGCGTGATTTTCCGGCCCCATGATTTCCCAGAAGAGATTGTGGTTCCAGTGCTGGGAGGCATTGTTGAAGATGCCGGATTGCGCCACCGCACCCTTCTCATAGGTGCCCCGGACGATCTCTTCGAGGCTCCTGTTTTCCCATTCGGTGCCGACGATCGCCTTGTTGAGATTATCGACATAGGCCTTGTGGTGAAGATCGTGATGGAACTTCAGCGTCTCCTCGGACATGCCCGAGGGGGCGAGCGCATCATGGGCATAGGGGAGGTCGGGAAGCTGGAAAGCCATGGGGTATCCTTTGTCAACTGTTCGCTCAAGAGCATGGAAAGAGCCTTGCGAAAACAAGGTGACAGTACTTCTAGGACCTCAACCATGGTTCAGGTCAAGAGGTTTTTTTAAGAGCGAAGGAACCGCAATCGGATGCCGGATTTGTCTCGCGATCCGCCGGAAAGCGGCTCACATGGATTGCGATCTGACATCGCCGAAAGCTCGCTCGCCGCGCGATCGGCGTTCAATCTTTTTCCAAATGGTTCATCGAGCGGCCGCTCGTCGTTCGTTGTGGCCTTGACACAGTGACATCGCGGTCTAGACGGGTCAGGTGTTCATTTTGGAGTATAGACATGAAAACACTGGCAGCCGTTTCGGCTTTTGTAGGCAAGACCTTTGCCGCCTGGGTCATCCTGTTCGCCGTGCTCGGCTTCTTTTTTCCGGATACGTTCAAGCAGATTGCGCCGTGGATCGTCACGCTTCTGTCGATCATCATGTTCGGGATGGGGCTCACACTTTCGGTCGATGACTTCAGGGAGGTCGTCAAAAGGCCGTTCGATGTGACGATCGGCGTGCTCGGCCAGTTTCTCATCATGCCGCTTCTGGCGGTGCTGCTCACCCGCATCATTCCCATGCCGCCGGAAGTCGCGGCGGGCGTCATTCTGGTCGGCTGCTGCCCGGGCGGCACATCTTCCAATGTCATGACCTATCTCTCCAAGGGCGATGTCGCCTTGTCCGTCGCCTGCACCTCGGTAACCACGCTTGCCGCGCCGCTGGTGACGCCGTTCCTCGTCTGGCTGTTTGCGAGCCAGTTCCTGCCGGTTGACGGCTGGGCGATGTTCCTCAGCATCGTCAAGGTCGTTCTGGTTCCGCTCGCTCTCGGCGCCGCCCTGCAGAAGCTGCTGCCCGGTCTCGTCAAGACCGCCGTTCCGGCATTGCCGCTGGTAAGCGTCATCGGCATCGTCCTCATCGTTTCGGCGGTGGTGGGAGGATCCAAGGCGTCCATCGCCCAGTCCGGGCTGATGATTTTTGCCGTCGTCGTCCTGCATAACGGGCTTGGCTATCTCCTCGGTTACCTCGCGGCAAAGGCAACGGGCCTGTCGCTTGCCAAACGCAAGGCCATTGCGATTGAGGTCGGCATGCAGAATTCGGGCCTTGGTGCGGCACTTGCCACGGCTTATTTCTCGCCTCTTGCCGCGGTTCCGAGCGCCATTTTCAGCGTCTGGCACAATATTTCCGGTGCAATCCTGGCGAACTGGTTTTCGGGCCGGGTGGACGCAGGCTCCGCCAACAAAACCGCCTGAAGCTCCGCATTTGTCAGGCCGCCCGTCGTTCAGGCGGCCTGACCCTGCCTTAGAACGGCATGGTCTGACGTGTTACGGCCGGTGGATTAAGCCGGGCAAAGCCCTCCTGGCGCTGATACGGGAAATGCGGATAGGGAGCAGTCGTCTCGCTGGCCTCGTCCAGCTTCGCTACCTGTGCGGACGTCAGTTCCCATCCCACGGCATCGAGGTTCTGGCGAAGCTGTTCCTCATTGCGCGCGCCGATGATGACTGTGGAGACAGTCGGGCGTCTGAGCAGCCAGTTGAGGGCGACCTGCGGCACCGTCCTGCCGGTTTCTTCCGCGACAGCGTCGAGCGCATCGATGACGCGGTAGAGCTGTTCATCATTAACCGGCGGGCCGAAGCTGGTGGTCTCATGCAGGCGGCTACCTTCGGGCAGCGGCGTGCCGCGACGGATTTTTCCCGTCAACCGCCCCCAGCCAAGCGGGCTCCAGACCATTGCGCCAAGACCCTGATCCGCGCCGAGCGGCATCAGATCCCACTCGTAATCCCGGCCGATCAGGGAATAATAGACCTGATTGACCACATAACGCGGCCAGCCATATCGATCCGCGACTGCAAGCGATTTCATGATCTGCCAGCCTGAAAAATTCGAGACGCCGGTATATTGCACCTTGCCGGAGCGGACGAGCGTATCGAGCGTCGACAGCACTTCATCAACTGGCGTGAAGGCATCGAAGGCATGAAGCTGAAGGATGTCGATATAGTCGGTCTTTAGGCGGCGCAGGGCGTCATCCACCGCGCGCAGCAGCCGGAAGCGCGACGAGCCCGCCTCGTTCGGCCCGTCGCCCATCGGCAGGCTGGTCTTGGTTGAGATCAGAACGCTGTCGCGCCTTCCCTTGACGGCTTCGCCGAGCACGTCCTCCGATGCGCCATTGGAATAGACATCGGCGGTATCGAACAGGTTGACGCCGGCTTCCAGACAAATATCGATCAGGCGCCGGGCTTCCGTGGCGTCTGAACTGCCCCAGTTGCTGAAGAGCGGGCCGGAGCCGCCGAAGGTTCCGGTGCCGAAACTCAAGACCGGCACTTTCAGGCCGGATTGGCCAAGATGACGATATTCCATGGGGCGTTCCTTTGTTGCTTCGAAATGGTCGCGGGCGGAGCTCTGGCAGCGCCGCGCTCTGTCCATCCCGTCATGATCTGGCAGATGAAGATTGCGATGCGTTTCAATCGCCGCCTGAAGATAGACGCTCGCTCTTCAATGAAATAGAATGCCGAAAATACTATCACTTGTGAGATGAAGTCATCATGGCGCGACTGGAGATCAACCGGGCAGGGGAGATGGAAATCTTCGTGCGGGTCGTCGAACTCGGCGGTTTTTCCCGCGCGGCCGCGGCGGCGAACATGACGCCTTCGGCGGTGAGCAAGCTGATCGCACGGCTGGAAAGCCGCCTGGGCGCGCGCCTGCTCAACCGTTCCACCCGGCAGCTTCAGATAACGCCCGAGGGCTGCGCCTTCTATGAAAGGGCCACCCGCATCCTTGCCGATCTCGAAGAGGCCGAACGCGCCGCCGGTGAGGGCGAACAGCCTGTCGGCCGAGTGCGGATCAACACCAGCGCTTCTTATGCAACGCATATTCTTGCGCCCATCCTGCCACGGTTTCTGGCGCTTCATCCGGGCATCACGCTCGATATCGTCCAGACGGATATGGTGGTTGACCTCCTTGCGGAACGCATGGATGTCGCGGTGCGCGCCGGGCCGCTCAAAAGCTCAACTCTCGTTGCCCGGAAACTCGGTGAGACACGGATGATCATCGCCGCCGCCCCGGCTTATCTGGAGGGTTGCGGCGTGCCGCAAACCATTGCCGATCTGGAAGATCACAATCGGCTCGGATTCGGTTATGCACGGTCAGTCGACGGGTGGCCGTTGCGGGACGCTGGAAAGACCGTCGTTATCCCGGCGACGGGGCGCGTGCAGGTTAGCGATGGCGAGGGCCTTCGCCGTCTTGCCCTTGCCGGTGTCGGGCTGGTCCGCCTTGCCGCCTTCACCGTGCGGGAGGATATCGCCGCCGGCCGGCTTGTCTCCGTGCTCGATCACCTCGATACGGGTGAGACGGAGATGTTTCATGCCGTTTATGTCGGCCAGCGCGGGCCGCTTCCCGCCCGCATCCGGGCCTTGCTCGATTTTCTCGGCGAATATGGGCGAGTGAGATAATCTAGCGGGGCATTAGAATGTGCGACCCGGATGAAGATGGCGTGGGTCCGGAAAATGAGGCGTCTGGACCGGCCGCTTATGGTTTCGGACCAGACAGCGTGAAGGCGCCAACCGATTTCAGTGTGATCTGCGTCTCGCTGGCAATTGTGCTTGGTATCGCACCGCAGAGACTGCCTGTCGTCACGACGTTACCAGCCTTGAGCATATTGCCCTTGTTGAATCCCGAGTTGGCAAAGGCGACAAGCGGCGCAAGCGGATCATCATTCGGATGTTTTACCGTAGCATCGAACAGCGATACCGACCCCTCATTAACGGTGAGCTGCGGCAGGTTCTCGCCATTTCCGGCAAAGACATCCACGATGTCCTTATCGACTTCCGGGCCGATGACGAAACCGTGGTTGGCGAGGCGATCCGCGAGAAAAAGCGGAAACGGGACCTGATTTTTCTCCACCAGCCTGTAGCGGAGAAGTTCAGCGCCAAGGTGGACCTTGTCGATAAACCCTATCAGGTCGGCTCTTGTCAGCGGCCCCGCCGCCGCCGCAGGAATATCCGCCGAAAGCGTAAAGCAGATCTCGACCTCGATGCCTTCGGTGCCGTCATGCGGAAAAGAAGCAGCATTGGCTTCATCGATCCGCACACAATCGAACATGGGCGCCCCAATGGCCTCGCCATCCGCGCGAATCGCCAGTTTCCAGCCGGCAACCGGTTCTGCCCGGCTTTCAGCAAAAACCCGCTGGACCGCCATAGCCTCTCCAAGCGTAGCAGGAATGAGACCCTCCGCCTGCACCGCCGCCAGAGAAATCTTCGCCCCCTCGCGGCTCGCTGTAGTGAAGCTTTCCGCCAGTTTTTCGATTGCCGCCATTGCGTCCATGATCTCCGTTGTTCTCGAACGCCAAAATGTTGTCACGATTTGGCGGTCACTGCCAAGGCCATCGATGCCGGGTTTGACCACATCGCCGACTTTAAGGACGTGCGGCGAAGGGCATTGTGCGGGGTTTATGGGAGAGCAAATGAATAGTGTTTATGGTTGACAGCGTCACAAAACATAAATTCAAGCGTTTGCTTCTGGGTTCCCTTAGCGTATTCGTCCCTACCACGACGTAGAACAGAGAGTTGACGCATGACATTGCCATTTCCGAGCATCGCGCAGACGCTTGCCGAAGAGATCGGAAGATTACGCAAATGGCTGGATGAGGACGCCCTGCCCCTGTGGTGGGAGGCGGGCTCGGCGCGGCCGGATGGCGGCTTTTACGAACGTCTCGGCCAGGATGCCAAACCGGTTTTTTCCGATGACCGCCGCGCCCGTGTGCAGCCGCGCCAGGCCTATTGTTTCGCCGCCGCCGGCCAGCACGGCTGGCAGGGACCGTGGAAAGACGCGCTCCTGCACGGGCTTTCCTGGTTCGAGAAGGTCTATCGCCTTGAAAACGGCCTTTACGGCAACCTTGCCGACCAGACCGGCCGGCTGATCGATCCCTCCTTCGATCTCTACAATCAGGCCTTTGCGCTGTTCGCCGCCGCACAGGCGGCCGCAAGCCTTCCCGAGCGCCGGGACGAGATGCGCGGCCGGGCGCTCGATATCCTTGCCATCCTCGAGCGCGACTACAAACATCCGGTCGCCGGCTTCGAGGAAGCGAACCCGCCGCGCACGCCGCTCTGCTCCAATCCGCACATGCATCTCTTCGAGGCGATGCTGGCCTGGGAGGTGCAGGACCCGGACGGCCCGTGGTCGGCGCTGGCCGACGAGATCGCCGATCTTGCGCTTAACCGCTTCATCGATGGCGGCAATGGCGGCTTGCGCGAATTCTTTACCCATGACTGGACACCGCATGACAGCGACAAAGGCCGGATCATGGAACCCGGCCACCAGTTCGAATGGGCCTGGCTTCTGGTGCGCTGGGGCAGCCTGCGTGGAAACGATGAGGCGATCGGCAAGGCAAAACGGCTGTTCGAGATCGGCGAGGCCTACGGCATCTGCCCGCGCCGCAAGGTGGCGGTGATGAGCCTCTATGACGATTTTTCGGTGCATGACGGGCTGGCGCGGTTATGGCCGCAGACGGAATGGCTGAAGGCTTCGGTGCGGCTTGCAAGCGTCACGGGCGGCGAGGAGCGTCAGCGTTACCTCGCCTCCGGTCTCAGCGCCATCGGCGCGCTGCAGCCTTTCCTCGACACACCGGTCAAGGGCCTGTGGTTCGACAAATGGCCGGCCGACAGGCCGATGCTCGACGAGCCGGCGCCGGCAAGCACGTTTTATCACATCGTCTGCGCCATATATGAGGCCGAGGCTGTGCTGGCGGTCATTGGTGAAGATGATGCCTATAGCCGTTGAGGAATAGCAGAAATCTGATTTTTGAATTGGGTTGTTTCATTTTATTCTCAGGCTTTAAATGGGATAGCGCTTTTACGCTGTCGATCAGCTAAAAAGACAATACTGGGGGCACTAAAACTATGGTCACTCTTTCGAAAGGCAAATAATGGCCCTTGATCTTCTGAACCACGAGGATGAGCTAAAAACTGCTAAAGAACTCAACCACCTGTTGGCTTCAAAGTATGCCCAGGAGGTAGTTAACCGTGTTGCAAATGACGTTATGTCGGCACAATCGAATGGTGTCCGAATCGGCGATGGAAAAGGGAAAAGCGACAGTGGTTTTAGGGCGACGCTTCGTTCGCTTAATCCCGAGCGCATGATACGAAGAGCGATACGGAAGCGCTTTCCAAAGCAAGGAACGGTCTCGAGGTTACCCGAAGCTTTCGATTGT
This sequence comes from Agrobacterium leguminum, assembly GCF_015704895.1. GTDB lineage: Bacteria > Pseudomonadota > Alphaproteobacteria > Rhizobiales > Rhizobiaceae > Agrobacterium > Agrobacterium leguminum. The sequence goes on from NZ_JADQWB010000009.1 coordinate 31,816, forward strand.
CCTGAATATTTTCCCTTATGTGTTCAGGGTCTTAATATTCAGTATAGTACTGCGACTTTCGTTGACAGACGAGGTGTTGGTAGAGTTGCACGTGAGATATTGAAAGAATTAATAAAGCGAGAGGCGCTCTCAACGTTCGACGTTGGGCCAGTTTGCGAAAAACCTGTTCATTTTTTCTCGTCTGTCCATTGGTGCCCATCCGAGTTACCTTCTCGATCTGTCGTTATGGTGCACGACGTTATTCCTTTGCTATTTGAGAGCATATTTCAAAAATCAACTATTAGCGAATGGAAACAAAGATACGTCCATACGATTAGAAGCGCTGATGTTATCGTGACAGTTAGCGAGAGCAGTTCGAAAGATATTTCACGAATTATTGGTATTCCTGAGGAAAAAATACACGTCGTTTATAATGGCGTTGATATTTTGGACTGGCATGAAGACGAGAGTGTGGATTTGCTCACGCCCGATGCTCCATACTTCGTCTGTATAGGTTCTAACGATTACCACAAAAATATTGACGTCGTAATTAAGGCGATGGGCTTCAGGGATGTCAGGGACTATCATCTGGTCGTTGTCGGAAAATCTCCGAAGGGATTTTCCGCGGAGTTGGCCTCTGATAGCGGAGATAGAATACATCCGATCGGTCGCCTGACGGACGGACAGTTGGCTAGAGTATTGAAGCGATCCAAAGGGCTGCTTTTCCCCAGTTTATATGAAGGTTTTGGTTTGCCTCCCTTAGAGGCGTTGACGCTTGAAGTTCCCTGCATATGTAGTGCGAGACCTGCCATGACAGAATTGCTGCCTGGTATGGTGATTTTTTGTGAGCCGGATAAGCCGCAAGATTGGGCGAATGCCATGTATCAATTGGCTAACTTCCCACCGGACATGAGTGTTCGAAGCCGAATAGCGGGCGAAATTCGGGACCAATTCAATTGGGAGAGATCTACAGACTTGCTTTTATCTGTACTTAGTAGACTTGAAGATGCTGAAAACTGAAAATATTACGGGTGGCAGGCGGCGTGCACCTATATATTGAATATGCATACAACGGTGGTTCAACGATCAGGTTTTGCCGCCTTGACCTGCGGAGCGGAGCCGGACGCCAGTAACACGGATGCCGTATAAATTGTTACCGGCAATTCGAAATTCCCAGCTGCCCTGATCCTGCTGCCCGATTATGAATTCGAGGCGGGTCGTGGTGGGATTGCCCTGTGGCCCGCGCAGCAGGGGCGCGGACGTGACGAGGCCGGCTGTTGTACTGTATACCTCGACTACTGCCTCGTCGGCGCGCTCATCGAAAATTAGCGCATCCATTTCAATACGGTATTTACCTGGTGACAGCACCATTCCGGGGCCATACAGCTTATGTTTTCTTCCAGTCCCGGCCAGATCGAGAATGGGGTCTTTCACTGGACCATATCGCGTTTTCATTAGCGGTAACAGGTTGCTGTCCATCACAGGCTGCAATGATAGACCAGTACTTTCCAGTTGCTGACGCGGCAGATGTGAGGCGAGATAGAATTGCGTTCCGGCAATCCAATACAGCGTTTTGACTTCAAAGTTTACCAACTTGTGGCGTATTTTGGCGAGGCTGATACTGTTAGTATGCCAAATTAGAGTTTCGGGTGGGTTGTTGTCACTATTTGGATTATCAAGGTCGTCTTCCTGCAGAAATGCGCGTGGCCGTAGCGAAAGCATTGCCGGATCGACCTTGATGCGCCCCAAGAGAGGACGGTTTCGCTCGATGCTATCGGCTGCGCTATCTGTGGCTCTCACTACATTGTCATTCCAAGCCGGGAGAAGGGTACTCCAGGGAAAGCTTATGGCAATACCGGCTATCAAAAATAGCGGAACCAATATCTTTATGCTTGTCTGCTGCCGAAGCGTAGTGGGGTTCGTAAGGTGTGATATTCGCGTTGTTCCGCTCCACCACAGAAACCAGAAAATGGCGATTTGAAAGGGAAAAGGGTAATAGACGTCCATTTGGCCCGCAGCATCACTCAAAGCAGTGAAGTTGAGAAGTGACCATGGAATATAGGCCACGTAACCGAAAAGAGGTATGGGATTACGCCAGGCGATCGTTGCCAGCAAAGCAATTACCGCAGGCTGCACTAGATAAAGCCGCTGTGTAAACAAGATGGCAAGCCGCTCCTGCATCAGTGACCACGTCAGGTGAGCATAAGGTGGCGTACCAGTGTAAATGCGGGTAAATGCGCCGTCGGCGGGGAATTGCGAGCTACGGATCAGCACGGCTGCCAGCGACAGACTGAAGGCCGGCAGTAGCAACGTCAGTATATTGCTTCCTGCTGTCACACGGCGGCTGTTCCACATGGTCCACACCCACAAAAGCCCGAGCGGTGCAACGATATGGAAACCCATATCTTCGCGCACGGAGAGCGCTAGCAGCAAAAACAGTGCCGCCAACTGCCGCTTGCCGCTAAAGAAGGCGGCGAGACACGCGCAGGCCATTAGTACGCCCAACCCCTCGATATGCGGATATGCCAGAATAAACATGGCTAAACCGTTGAAGGCGAAAGCCAGCGCCAGAAGGGCTCGCCAAAGCGGTTTTTCCGCAAAATACAATATTCTGCCCAGAACAATCCACGCCATCAGGCCACTGCCACCGAGAATCACGCCCTGGAAGCTGGCAAACCATGTTATCGGTCCCCAAGGCCAGAAAAAGCTAAGCAGACCGATGGCGTAAAGTATTGGCGACAGATGCGTGCTGTAGAAAGAATTGTTGTCAATAACAGATGGATTGGTGAGGTTAAAATCTTGTGGGTGCCACATCAGCGCGGCGAACCAACCGCTATCGTGTAGATAGCCACCTGACACATAGAAATGGTTCATTACAAAGCTGAAACCAGCTAGAAACGGTGCCAGAAAGGAGAAGGCCGCAGCCATGCTTTCCACTACTGGCGCGCTCTTAGGCGCTGTCGGTTCAGTTGTCTGCCAAATCATTCCCATTGGTTGTTTCTCCGTCGCCGTTCCAGCGACGATCTCTTAATTGCTATATAAGGGCTGCGCCTATATTGACCTGATTGCGATCAGGTGTGTTATCTTCGCGAATAAACGGATGAATATATGATTTTTATATCTTCATCTTTTTAAAAAGACGCTCGGGGATATTGCGGATGATTAACATGATCAGCTGCCAAACAGGACGTACGTAGACGATGTTTCTTTTGCGCAGAACGGCGCGCTCTATCGCAACTGCGACCTCATTTGGACTGGCTGTCAGGACCGCTGGCAAATCCATCCCCTCTGTCATTTTGGTCGCAACAAATCCCGGTAAAACTGTAACCACATGGACGCCGCGATTGGCTAGGCGATTGCGCAAGCCTGAAAGAAATGCGGTGAAAGCAGCTTTAGCGGAACCGTAGATGTAATTAGTTGCGCGACCCCGCTCCCCAGCAACAGAACTAATCCCGACCAGCGTGCCCGAAGCACGTTGTTCGAAGCGGTTGGCGAGAAGGGCCAGGATGCTAGCCGGGCCCTCATAGTTACTGCGCATAATATGGCTTGCAGTGATGGGATCGGCTTCGCTTTCTTCTTGTCGCCCCATCAGCCCGATGGTAGATATCGCAATTTCAGGCAATTGGGGAAGGTTTTTTAGGAATTCTTGATGAATTTCTATCGAAAGTGCGTCAAACTCATGCAACGTGACCCCAACACCGTAACGGAGTTCGATATCGCGTTTCTCAGTGTCGAGACTTTCGGCATTACGTGCTGCTAGTTGGATAGCATATCCCTTTGCGGCAAATTTACGAGCTACAGCGTTGCCAATATCCGACCGAGCACCAATAATGAGTACAGACGGTTTCGTCATATGGAGAGCCTTTCTGCCTGAGATGAAATAAAGCGGGTTCTCCAGCCATTCTCATCCCTATTCTGTACGAATTTTTCTACGCGTGCATCTGAGGTGTGTAGTGTGTGGGCCGACATGCGGCTGTCTTTTGCCAGGTAGAAACGCCCGCCATTTTCAATGGTGATGTCATCCAGACGGTGCAGCAAACGAAGGTTTTTCCTGGATATCGGGAAATCAAGGGCAAGGGTGTAACCTTCCATGGGAAAGGAAAACTTGCTGTCTTGCGGACCAAGTCTCTTGAGAACAGCGAGGAAGGAGCCGGCTCCGGCAACGGAAATTGCGTCAAGCAGGGCGCAAATACCTTTTTCGGAAGAATCAAGAGGCAGTACGCATTGAAACTGCGCGAAGCCGCTCCGACCATAGATTCGGTTCCATCCAAGTACCGCATCTAGGGGGTAAAAATATGAATCGCAATCGACAAGATGATCGCCGTTTTTTCTGGCTCCATTTTTATAGTAAAACTGGTTGAATAGACTTACACTTACTCGATTCAATATGCCAGACGGCAAAGTGACAGGTAATCTGATTTGACGTTTCTGTGGTTGCGCGAATGGTTTGCTCGCGTGCTCCGCCGGGAGGTCGGAGATCGACGCATGTTCACCTAACATAATCAGGGAGCGCCCCAAATTCTTTCCGCGTCCGAGGCAATCGATCCAGGCGACTGAATAAGTGGTATCCTTGTATTTCTCGAAGACTTCCATTGCCGCCCCCAGGTTTTGAGCAGGAACGGTTGTTTGCCTTATCCACGAAGTCTCGACGTGTCTGAGGCGGAGAGCTGCGCGTAAAATGATCCCGGTCAGCCCCATGCCGCCCAAAGTATGTTCGAAAAGATCAATATTCATATCCCGGGAACATCGGATAATCTCTCCATTCGCGTCTAGGACATCTATCCAATCGACACACGTTCGAAAGCTGCCTTCTTTGTGGTGGTTTTTGCCGTGGACGTCAGCGGCAATCATGCCGCCCAAGGTAACGAATTTGGTTCCTGGCGTCACCATCGGGAACCAACCCCTAGGTAGAAATGTCTTGATCACGTCGCTCAGCAATACTCCAGCCTCGGCGACAAGTTGACCAGTCTGGGTTTCGAAAGAAAGCATGCGATTAAAATACTTCATTGAAATAGTGCTGAATGGATTAATCGCGCTATCGCCATAGGCACGGCCGTTACCTCGCGCTATTACGCTGTGTCTGGAGTTTAACAAGCCGCGCAGCGTTTCCACATCGCGCGGAAAATAAAGTCGGGTCTCTATCAACGGGTATCGACCCCAGCCGGATATTTTCATAGTGCGATCTCTTTGCTTTTGTCATTGAAGACAAAACGCTTGTCGAGATTGTACTTAATAATGTATCCCAAGGTTAATCCCATAATAGCTCCGACTTCGCGCATAAAATCGGTTTGCCAGACTAGCCAAAAAACCGTTTCAGTCCCCCAGAATATTAGAGTAGTAAGAAGCCCCATCACTGTGTAAAGCGTGAATTTTCGGCTATTGTTCTTCAATCCCATATCTTGATCGTAAAATATCCACTGCTTGTCGAGCGCATATTTTATAACAAGACCTACGATCGTTCCCATTCCGATCGCTGCGATAAAATGGGTTTCTGTAGTTCCAGCCTGAAGAGCAATCCGTTGCGTTGCAAGGTTTGAGAAAGTGGCGATAACGGCAAATATCGCATATCTGATAGTCAGAGTGCCGAGTGTCACAACAATGTACCTCCCAGCGTGAAGGCCAATATTATCGCTGCGCATATTTGACTGGTGCCGTCTTTGGCTGCGTAGACCACTGGATCGTCATGCATCAAGCCTCGGTGCGCCATCATCACGGCGCGGGTGATCCAATACAGCAGAATCGCACAGACGCCCCAAAGCGCCTCCGGACAGGCATACAACCGCACTACGGCGGGAGAATTGACATAGAGCGTCATCACGAGCACGGAGACGTAGCCAGCAGCAATCGCTATCATTGAAATTATAGGCAAATCATCGACGTGATAGCCTCTGCCACTCGGTTTCAGATCGCCCCGCGCTGCGCTGTCGATTAATTCGGCCTGCCTTTTGATGGCGGCTAGCGACAAGAAGAAGAAAACAGAGAACGCCAGCAGCCAGATTGAGATGCCAATCGACGTCGCTACAGAACCGGCAAAAATCCTTATCGTATAAAGTGCGGCAAGCATGCAGATATCAACAACAATCAATCGCTTCAGATGAAGTGAATAAGCGGTCGTCAACAAATAGTAGCCGATCATCACCACCAGAAATTTCAAGCCGATAAAAATTGCGAGAAAAGAACCGAAACCTACAAGCGCTCCCGCCATTAAGGTTCCGTGTGCGATGGGAACGGTGCCTGCGGCAAACGGTCGGTTCCGCTTTCGCGGATGCGCTCTATCTGCAGAAAGATCAAGCAAGTCGTTCAAGATATACACGCCGGAAGCTATAAGGCTAAAGCACACAAAAGCCGCTATCGAGGAAACAATTGTCAGCCCATCGAGTTGATGCGCGGCAAGCATTGGGACAACTACGAGGAGGTTCTTTAGCCACTGGTGAGGCCTGAGGGCCTTGATGTAAGGCCTAATGATCTCTTTCTCGCTTTGGAGATGCTCCACTGTATCGCAGAGGGCCTCAACTTTTGTGCGCACTTTCCTAGGTACATCCACCGTGATCGCTTTTTCTGCGCGTTCCCAGACCGGGAAATCGGCAGCGGTGTCCCCCATATAGAAGAAGCCTGTTTCACCGAAACGTTCTTCCAAAAATGCAGCTTTCGTGGCGCCTTTCAGATTTCGCTTGCCGTCAGAGCCGTGAACCTCATCAAATATACCTAGGTAGTCGGCTATTCCTTGTGCAATTTGTTGGTCAGAAGCGGTGACAAGAGCGGTGCGCCCGCCGGCGCGTCGCCATTTTTTGATATAGGCCAGTACCTTGGTGTTATAGGGAAGCAAACGGGCATCGACTGTTGCCGCACAGGCGAGGTGACGTTTCAAGTGGGCACGCCCACGCGGCAATGCCGACATCGCGCTGAAAAGACACCGCCAATCCGAGCCAAAAGCCGACCAGAAGTTTTCGTATAGCATGTCTGTGCGGAGAAGGGTTCCGTCTAGGTCAACGACGAGAATTTTTCGAGTGTCGAAATTCAACGGTTCATCGCTCTTTTGTCGTACATTTGTCGCGGCGGGCCCGGATAGAAGAGGGCGCTATTGTGCATTTATGCGACCTTGGATGTTGTGGGGCGCCGTTTTTCTGCTCGGGGCGTCCTACCGCATAGGGCGGGATCACGCAATCAATTGATGGCCGGTTCGTGCAGAAACATTCTGAAAAGATCGGAAATAATCCGAAACCTATTGAAAACTTCCAACATAATCTGATAGCTGCTGCGGGCGCATAATTGCGGATTTTTCTTGTTGGGAAGAGATACATGAAAACGGCACTCGTCTGCGGAGCAGGTGGATTTATTGGCGCACATCTGGTCAAGCGTCTGAAACGCGAAGGCTTTTGGGTGAGGGGGGTCGACCTCAAATTCCCGGAATATGCCGCAACGGAGGCTGACGATTTCGTCATCGCAGACCTTCGGGAGCAATCCAATTGTCGTGCGGTGATCGATCGCAGATTTGACGAGGTATACCAGCTTGCTGCCGATATGGGTGGCGCGGGATATATTTTTACAGGTGAAAACGATGCCGACATCATGCATAATTCGGCTACCATCAATCTCAACGTCCTGGATGCCTGTTTTCGCCGCAACATAAAGCGGGTCTTTTACAGTTCCTCGGCCTGCATGTATCCCGAACATAATCAGACGGATCCGAATGCTCCGGTAACGCGGGAAGACAGCGCTTATCCGGCAAATCCGGACAGCGAATATGGCTGGGAAAAACTGTTTTCCGAGCGTCTTTATCTCGCTTATAACCGCAACCATGGCATGGAATGCCGCGTCGCGCGTTATCATAATATCTTCGGTCCGGAAGGATCCTGGGTCGGAGGACGCGAGAAGGCGCCGGCGGCGCTCTGCCGCAAGGTCGCAGAAGCCGAACCCGGCGGTGCAATCGAAATTTGGGGTGACGGCCTGCAGACACGGTCGTTCCTCTTCGTCGATGAGTGCCTCGAGGCAACTCTGCGGCTGACTCGATGCGAAACTTTCGCTGGGCCGGTGAATATTGGCTCGGAAGAAATGGTTTCGATCAATGAACTTGCCCGGATTACGATGCGGGTTGCCGACAAGAATCTCGAAATTCGCAATATTCCTGGCCCGCAAGGTGTACGTGGGCGCAATTCCCATAATGACCTCATTCGGGAGAAGCTGGGATGGGAGCCAAGCCTTACGCTTGAGCAGGGCCTGGCCCGCACCTATCCCTGGATTGCGCGCCAGGCTGAGCTTGCGCGTGGAAAAAACAAGTGACGGCCAACGGCCCGATCCGTAGCGAGATATGAAGATGAAGCCGAAACTCTCCGTTATAGGCCTGGGCAAACTTGGTGCGCCCATGCTTGCCGTTTTTGCCAAAAAGGGCTTTGACGTCATTGGTATGGATTTGAATTCCGCATTTGTGGATTCAATCAATCGTGGTGTAGCGCCAGTTCCCGAGCCGCAACTCCAGGAGTTGATCACCGAGCATGGTGAGCGCATTCGGGCAACGACCGACATGCGGGAGGCAGTGCTTTCGTCGGATGTCACCTTCATCATCGTACCGACGCCAAGTGGGCCGGACCGATTTTTCCGCAATGATTATGTGATCTCCGCTCTGGAGAGCATCGGTGCCGCATTGCATGACAAGATCGGCTATCACAACGTGGTCGTCACTTCCACTGTTATGCCTGGTTCTACAGGCGGCGTGCTGAGGCAAACGCTTGAGCGCGCATCGGGTCGCACAGTGGGTTCGGACCTCGGTTTGTGCTATAATCCGGAGTTCATCGCGCTCGGTACTGTCGTTCGCGACATGCTTTATCCAGACATGATTCTCATTGGCGAAAGCGACCCCAAGGCCGGGGATATGCTCGAGAGCGTCTACCGTGGCTCGACGGAGAGCGGTCCCGAATTCCAGCGCATGAACTGGGTCAATGCGGAGCTTTGCAAGATCGCCGTTAACACCTACGTAACCACCAAGATCAGCTATGCGAATATGATCGCAGATATGTGCGACCATCTCGATGGTGCAGATGCAGACGTGGTGACGGATGCTCTTGGTGCGGATAGCCGTATCGGAAAGAAATACATCAAGGGAGCCATCGGTTATGGTGGTCCCTGTTTCCCGCGTGATAACAAGGCATTTGCTGCACTTGGACGCAGCCTGGGCGCACGTACGGACCTCGCAGAAGCGACGGATGTAATCAATGATCATCAGACCGAACGCCTTGTGCGGGCCATATCGGCATCGGCTGATCCAGGTGCGCAGGTTGCGATTCTCGGCCTCTCCTATAAGCCGGAAACGCCGGTGATTGAGGAAAGCCAGGGACTGGCGCTCGCCCACAAGCTGATTAGCATAGGTTATCGTGTGCGGATTACGGATCCGCAAGCGCTTGTCAGCCTTCCGGATCAAATTGCCGACGGCATTGTGATCAAGATGGATGCGGAAAGCGCCATGGCGGGAGCGGATGTGGTCGCAATTGTGACGCCGTGGAAAGCCTATCGCAATCTCGATATCGCGGCAGCAGGGCCTAAGGCGGTCATTGACCCGTGGCGCGTCGTTGACGCTGCAAAGCTCTCAGCCGCAATAACGCTTATCAGACCCGGTATGGGGGATTGGCTCTCAGATGCCGCAGCGGCGAAACACAACCGGGTAATGCCATGATATCGATCGTCCTCTACGGAAGGAACGACAGCTACGGCTATAATCTCCACAAGCGGGCTGCTCTCAGCCTGAATTGCATGGCGGAAGTGCTGACTGACGAAAATGATGAAATTCTTTTCGTCGATTACAACACGCCGGACGATTTCCCGACCTTCCCGGAGGCGATCTGTGACACGCTGACGGATCGTGCGAAGCGCCTTTTGCGGATTATCCGTATAAGGCCCAGCCTTCACAATCAGCTTTTCGCATCACGGACGCATCTGAAGGCCCTCGAACCCATTTCGCGCAACGCCGCGGTGAGACGGTCCAATCCTGCAAATCGTTGGATACTGTCAACCAACACGGACATGATATTCGTTCCGCGGGGGTCGCAGTCCCTCTCGGAGCAGCTGGCGGGACTGAAGGACGGGTTTTACTGCGCGCCGCGTTTCGAGATACCTGAAACACTATGGGAGAGCTTCGACCGGCTTGATCCGGCTGGGGTTATAGCTGAAACGCGTGCGGTGGGAGAGAACCTCCATCTCAACGAAATTGTCTACGGCGCTGACTCCATTCTTTATGATGCACCTGGCGACTTTCAGCTCATGAGGCGTGAAGATCTCTTTGGTATCCACGGATTTGATGAGCAGATGCTCTTAGGGTGGCACGTCGACTCAAATATTTCGAAGCGGCTTGTAATGCTTCATGGAAAAGTCAGCGATGCCGTGCCTGCGGTTTTTGGTTATCATTGTGATCACACTCGTCAGACAACTCCAATGCACGCGCACAAGAGTGTGGAGAATGACCCCGAGAGATTTATTAATAGGGTAGCGCAGCCTGACATTCCTGAGCAGTCAGAGGTTTGGGGGCTGAACGGAATAGATTTGGAAGAAATCCGCCTGACGGATACGATAAATACTGCGTATCGTAGCGCTCTTGCAGAAGCGATAGGCACGCCGCTCAAGCAGCCGTTGGAAGCGAGATATCGTTCAGAATCCTATGATCGCGAAATCGGTACGCCGGAACACGTTTTGCCATTTCTCGTCGATCTCTTTGCGAATGCTCCGCGAGAAACGCGAGTTGTCTGGATCGGCCTACAGGACCAAGTGCTTACTCTATTCAGCCGTTGTTGGGACAAACTTGGTTTCTCCAATCGAGTGACGGTGTGGCAAGCAGGTTCGGAATCTTCGGCCACACTTACTCAAGCCGATGCCTTTGTTATCAATTTTGGTTTGCCGGATAAGGCTGAAGGAGAAGATCTTACTAGCGTTCTCAATGGATTTTTTGCTGCAATAGGCGCCGAGCATAAGCACTTGGCAGAAAAAAATGAACCAAGGCGCTTCATTGGCGTCAACGCGGTTCATAATCGCTTTGAATCGCTGATGCAGCGTTTCATCGGTTGCGGGCGCACGCCATTTTCTGCGCGACTACGCCATGGTTATCTACTTCAGTCTATATTCAAGGAAGTGGATGATTGGACTTCAGAAATGCGCGCTGGTGCGGCGGGTACCCGGGAAAAGGATGTTATCCGCTCGAACGACGAAGTCGGTCACATTTTTTTCGGGCCTTATGCCCATCTGCCTCCTGGAAACTATCGCATAGATTTGACGTTGTCCCGACGCTGGGATCACTCGTGGAAATGCAGACTCAACCTCGATCTGATTCAAGGTGAAAGAGTTGTTTACGAAACGAAAGTGAATATCCTCGGAGGGAAAGCGACGGTTAGGCTACCGCTGCATGTTGCTCCGCGGGATATATTGCTTCCCTTACAGGTTCGCCTCCACTCGTCCGGAAAGGCGCGAATAACTCTCGAAGGTGTGCTGATCGAGCGTACTTCTAAGCTCGCGGAGGATTGGTCTGCATGACGCTATCTGCTTTCCGTCACAGTTCTTCTTTCTTGCTAGAATGTAAGAAGCGGGGCCTCCTCGAAAATCTGAACCTTTCTTTGCTCGATGTTGGTTGCAGTGGCGGAATCGATAGCTTTTGGGATCAGTTTGGCGAGAGTTTCCGTGCGGTTGGTTTTGACCCATTGGTTTCAGAAGTGGATCGATTGAATGCCGAGGTCGGGACCGAGCGGGATATTCGCTACGTTGCTGCGTGGGTTGGGAATGGGGCCCGGCCCCTTCCTCTCTCTGTTCGAATAGATACAGAGCCAAAAAGAGGGGCTTCAAGCGCATTTGTGCTGAGTAGTGCGCATCGAGCATCAGAGAAGACCGGTCTTTCCTTTACTGCGGATGTTTTTAATCGCGGAGCGGAGCTACGGTTTGCCGACCAACGCCTTTCTCTTGACGAGTGGCTGGCCGCGAATGAGTTTGGGCGTGTTGACGTGGTTAAATGCGACGTCGATGGATTTGACTTCGAAGTTTTTGTCGGCGCTCAAGACCTTCTTTCGGGGCCAAAGCGTCCGCTTGCTTTAATTACCGAAGCCCAACTACACGAGATGCGTGATCGACATGGCACTGTTTGGGGTGACCTTGACAGGCTCTTGCGTGATCACGGTTATCGCTTATTTGACGTGGATGTTCATCGTTATACGCGGGGCGCATTGCCGGGACGATTTGCAATCCCACTTTTTGCCCAAACAGTTGATGGGCCGGTGATGTTTTGTGATGCGCTTTACATGCTCGACCCTGTCATGGATCCAGAAGTGATGGACGAGTTGGTCGAGCAAGGCGATACAACTGTTTTTCTTAAGCTTATTTTTTTGTATGAGACATTTGGGCTGTCCGATTGCGCAGCCGCTTTAATAGTTGCGTTGCGAGAAAGAGATATTTCCGTAGCTGGTCTGGATGATAGCTGGGCGCTTGACGCGCTCGTTCCGCCGAACCCCTATAGTGAAAACAATTATAATGGTTACTTAGGCGCTTTCGACGCAAATCCCCGCCAGCTTTTTCCCCAGAAATCGTTATCAGTGGTAGAGGAATTTGTTCCAGGAACGACAGTTGACTGGATATCGATGATGTTGCCAGGGGAAGGCTCGCGTCGCGAGGGGCTTGATATCGTTTCAGAACGGGGGGTGGGCGGCCATCTTTGTTTTGGCCCTTACCATTACCTTCCGACTGGCCGCTACGTTGCTCGGTTGCAGATTGAGACGGATGTTTCATTAGGGCAGAAGTTGTCACTTGAAGTGGTTGCCGACGAAAAAGTGGTGTCAAGCTATTCCAAATCATTGTGGATTTCAGGTTCGCATTGGCTGGAGATTCCGTTTGATATCGAAGCCGCCAACGGGGATTCTTCAGTCCAGTTACGCCTGACTGTTGGTCGTAAAGCAAAACAACGTTTGCTGCGGGTCATAATCAGGCGTGAAAGCTAAGCAATGAGTTCAAATGGTGTCATTAGCAATGCAGCGCCCTGGAAGGTGGTTAAAACTCACACCGTTCATGATGCGCCACCATATTTAAAGCTCTCAGTGGAAACAGTTGAGCTACCGGATGGCCGCATTGTCGACGACTATCACCAAGTTCACTTGCCTGATTATTCGATAGCCGTGCCAATTCTGGCGGACGGCAGTATTTTAACGTTGTGGCAATATAAGCACGGCGCACGCTGTTATTCCATGACCTTTCCGGCTGGCCATGTGGAGCCCGGTGAAGATGCCGTCGAGGCTATGCTCCGGGAGTTGCGAGAAGAGACTGGTTATGTTGCGGAGCAGGCAATTGGCTTTGGCAGTTATACCGTCAGCGGTAATCAGGGCTGCGGGCGTGCGCATCTTTTTGCCCTGACGGGTTGTCGTCCTGTTGGCGTCGCTGATCATGACGATCTTGAAACTTTTGATCTCAAAGTTATGACAGTGGAGGAAATAAATGCGGCGATCGATCAGGGACATTGTACAATCCTTCCTCAGCTCGCCGTCTGGCTCGCGACCCGAGCACACTTCGGATTTTGAACAGCAACGCCCCGCCGAATCTCAACCGGGTCTGGATGTTGAAGCTTCGGCCCCTGCTATCCAGCTCGATCTGGCTCCGATCTGGACGATGGTTCCCGAGGCGGAGCCAATTCGGCTCGGTTCCTATTACGCGCATATGCGAGGCTACTATCCCTATTGTGAGATGCAGACAAAACGGTGGTGTGTCCGCAATATCGGTCGCGATTGGCGTATTTTTGATGTCGGGGGCAATATCGGTTATTACTCCGCCCTTTTTGGCCGTTGTGCGCCGGAAGGTTTTGTCGTCGCGTTCGAGCCGACCGAAACACATCGGATGCTCAGGCATAATCTCGAGCTTAATGGGATTTCAAATGTCGAAGTCCGGCAGATCGCTATGGGAGAGACGGAAGGCAACCGTCGAGATGCGATATTCCGCGTATGGGGCAGTCCCGCGGAGGTAGAGGAGTTTCCTTTCTCGACAGTGGACGCGGAAATGCAGCGTCTGGAGTGGGACAGGCTTGATCTTCTTAAGGTTGATGTCGACAGTTTCGATCTCGAAGTGTTGAAAGGGTCTCTTCAGACACTCGATAAATTTAACCCTTGGGTTCTTGTGGAGCTCAACCACGCGTTGGCGGAAAGAAAGCAGAGCGTCTCGCAGGCACTCGAGTGGTTGGCATCAGTCGGCTATCACGAGGCTCTCGTGATGGATGGCGAAAATTTCCTCTTGCGTCGTCCTGAAGGCGTACCCGTTGCCGTTGATGGTCTGAGGCTTATACATGAACGGGAACCTGTCTATGTTTCGCCTGTTCTTGTCGCGACGGCTGCATCAGCGGCTGACGTTGCTGCTACATTCGAGCCGGCTGGCGCGGGTGTTGTGGATGAGGAAACTGGTGATCTGATTATTGATGCACCTGCCTGGGGTTATGGCCTGATCTGGAAAGTGCAACCAGTTTGTGAAGGACCGGCAATCGTGCGCCTGTCGGTCGGCGTGTCCGGCGCAGATATTGGAGTTCTTTGCGTAAGAGAAGGTTTTTCAGAACTCATCGGATCGGAAGCTTTTGTGCTCCCAGGTGGGGAAACGACCGTTGCTATAGCTCTTGATAACGTTGAGGACCTGCGCGGTATTGTTGTCAGAAAGGGTCCTACGCTGCCAGGCGTGGCAAGAGTACGTTTCAGTGAGCCAGTTGTGCTGCAAGCCGAAGCTCGGCGCAACACGACACCGTCGCCTTCGATGAATCCTTTACAAAAAGAGATCGCCTTAAGTGAGGCCGCCAACGGTCTCCCCTCATTGAGTTTCGATGTGCCTGAAGACAAACTCGAAATTGTTGACGCTCATATGTTGGGAGAACGCCTCGGTTTGCATTGCTCGTTCCGTGCTCCGATAAACCTCGTTAACATGCCGCTCACGCAGTTTCGTATGGAAGTGCATGATGCGAAGGTGTTGCAGCAACTCTACCGTGCCTTTCGCCCAAAGCATCACCTCGAATTTGGAACCTGGGAGGGGTTTGGTGCGCGGCTTTGCTTACAGCATTCCGAAGCACACGTGTGGACACTCAATCTTCCCGAAGGGGAAAAAGATGCCGAGGGGCGTTCTTTGTATTCAGACGCATCGGGCATTACGGATGGTGGAAATCGAATAGGACGCCTTTATCGCGAAGCAGGACTGGCTTCACGGGTCACGCAGCTGCTGATGGACAGCAGAGAGTTCGATACCTCGGCTTTCGATAGCGATTTCTTCGACACCGTCCTGATCGACGGCGGTCACACGGCTGATGTCGTGGCCAACGACACTGAAAAGGCCTTGCAGGTGGTTCGGCCCGGCGGGCTTGTCATGTGGCATGATTTTTGTCCGGATCCTTCGATCCTGGCGGAGCAAATTGCTGCGCAGGGCGTCGTCGAAGCGGTTTTGCGGAATTGGAAACAATGGCGCCCGCGTTTTTCCTCCTTATTTTGGGTGCGCCCCTCCTGGCTTCTCATCGGAGTGGTTGCTGATGGCGGCGTGAATGCAAGTGAACACAATGATGCGTAATAAACAGGTTACATCCACGACTTTCGCTTCGGCTTACGCGCAGGGCTTTCTTCGTTGTGCCGTCGCGTCACATCTGGTCTCGCCCGCTTCGCCTTTGGCGAATGCTGCAGCCACAATACCGCTATTGGAGGCAGCAGACGAGCAGTCGGTTGGTCTTCTTGTCCTCCCCGAGCTCGGCTTGACCGGTTATTCGATTGATGATCTGCTGCATCAGCAAACGCTGCTTGATGAGACGGAAGCAGCTCTCGAATTGCTGCGGAAGCGCACCGAGACGCTAATGCCTCTGATTCTGGTAGGAATGCCGGTGCGCTGGCAGGGGCACCTTCTTAATTGCGCGGTTGTGCTGCACCGCGGTCGTCTTTTGGGTATCGTCCCTAAAACCTATCTGCCGAATTATCGCGAATTTTATGAGGCAAGGCACTTCGCATCGGGCGCAATCGTTGAAAGAGGTGCCACGATTGAGCTTTTGGGGACAACGGTTCCGATCGGTACGGACCTCTTATTTGCTGCGCAGGATATAGAGAATTTCGTGCTGGCGATTGAGATTTGCGAGGACGTCTGGGTGCCGACACCACCTTCGTCCCTGGCTGCACTTGCGGGCGCTACTGTTATTGCAAACCTTTCAGCTTCCAATGCAATTATCGGCAAGTCCGCCGAACGTCACGCGTTATGCCGCGTGCAGTCCGCTCGCTGCAATGCCGCATATCTCTATTCCGCGGCAGGATTTGGTGAATCAACCACCGATCTCGCTTGGGACGGCCATGCAATGGTCTATGAAGCTGGAACTCTTTTGGCAGAATCCGAGCGTTTTTCTACCAGAGCCGGCATGATCGTCACGGATATCGACCTTGAACTTCTGGCAGCGGAAAGGTTGCGGAATGGTAGCCTTGTCGCGAATCGGCGCGATCTTGCACCAAAAGATTATCGGCATATCGGTTTTCATCTTCAGCCCTCCGCAAACGATATTGGTTTGCAGCGAAAAATTGCCCGCTTTCCTTTCGTTCCAGATGACAAAAGCCAGCTTGATGCTCTCTGCGAGGAGGCTTTTCAGATACAGTCTCAAGGCCTTGCCCGTCGTTTGAGGGCCAGTGGCATCGAACGCGTTGTCATAGGCGTTTCCGGAGGATTGGATAGTTCTCACGCCCTTCTGGTTGCTCTCCACGCCATGGATTTGTTGAATCTACCTCGTTCCAATGTTCTTGCTTGGACCCTGCCTGCTTTCGCGACAACCAACACCACGAAATCAAATGCGTGGCGCTTGATGCGGGCTTTGGGGGTGACGTCCGACGAAATCGACGTAGGTCCAGCTTCGATGCAGATGTTGAGCGATATTGGCCATCCTGCCGCTAAAGGTGAAAAGATTTACGATATCACCTTTGAAAATGTTCAGGCAGGAGCCCGGACCTCTCTTCTTTTCCGGCTGGCAAACCGGCATAACGCAATTGTCCTTGGCACGGGCGATCTCTCCGAGCTTGCTCTCGGGTGGGCAACATATGGCGTGGGTGATCACATGAGTCACTACAATGTCAATTGCTCGGTTCCTAAAACTCTTATTCAACATCTTATTCGATGGGTGGCGGCGCGCGGTCTTTACGGTGAGGAAGCATCCGAAGTTCTTCGGAATATATTGTCGACCGAAATCAGCCCCGAATTGGTGCCAGGTGATGCAGATGCACCAAGTCAGAAGACTGAAGATTTCGTCGGGCCCTATGCGCTCCAGGACTTCAATCTCTTTTACACGGTACGATATGGAATGAGGCCGTCCAAGATTGCCTTTCTTGCGTGGCACGCCTGGAGGGATGTCAAAATGGGGACCTGGCCACCCGACTTCGCGGATACTGACCGACGGGATTATGACCTGGAGACCATCAGGTCGTGGCTGAGAGTCTTCATAAGGCGCTTTTTTCAAACGAGCCAGTTCAAGCGTAGCGCAGTTCCGAATGGTCCGAAAACCAGCTCCGGTGGCTCTTTGTCTCCGCGGGGGGACTGGCGTATGCCTTCGGACGCATCGGCTGATGCCTGGCTACGTGAACTTGACACGGCGCTTACGCCGCCCCCCAAGGGTTAGAAGGGCGTAGAAGATCGTTCTGCCAGGGCGCGCTGATTTATCGGGGAGGGGAAATCCGGATCGCTGCTTTTATCCGCAGCATATCCGCTAGTCACTTCCTTTTATAATCGTCCTCGATGCGGATGACATCGTCCTCGCCGATATAGGCTCCGGTCTGGATTTCGACCAGTTCGAGCGGAATCTGCCCCTCATTGGCAAGCCGGTGCGGCTGGCCGATCGGGATATAGACCGACTGGTTCTCCGTCAGCAACTTCGTCTCCTCGCCGATCGTCACCGTCGCCGTGCCCTTGACGACGATCCAGTGTTCCGAGCGGTGATAATGTTTCTGGAACGAGATGCGGTGGCCGGGATCGACCGTGATGTGGCCAACCCGGTAACGCTCGTCCACATACATGTGTTCGATATAACCCCAGGGGCGATAGACGCGCTTGTGGCTTTGCGTCTGCGGTGCGTGTTCGCCGTCCTTCAGCGTCTCCACCAGACCCTTCACATCCTGCACCCGGTTTTTCGGCACCACCAGAACCGCATCCTTGGTGGCCACCACCACCATGTCTTTAGCGCCCACCACCGTCGTCAGCAATTGCGTCGAATGGATGAGGCAGCCTTCGGAATCGATGAAGACGCCGTTGCCTTCCAGCGCATTGTCGTTGCCGCGCTTGTCGGCGATCTCCCAGATCGCATCCCAGCTGCCGATATCCGACCAGCGGAAATGGCCATGCACCACCGCCATGCGTTTGGTCTTCTCGATCACCGCATAGTCGATGGAGTTTTTCGGCGAGGCCTCGAAGCTTGCCTGATGCAGGCGCACGAAACCGAGGTCGCTTTCATATTGCTCGACCGCCTGCGTCACCGCTGCCAGGATTTCCGGGGCGAAGGCCTTCAGTTCGGCGATCATCACATCGGAGCGGAACAGGAAGTTGCCGGAATTCCAGAGATAACCCTTTTCCAGATAGGAGATCGCCGTCTTCATATCCGGCTTTTCCACGAAGGCGTCGACGGTGCTGAGGTCTTTTTCGCCATCGATCGCCTCATCCGGCTTGATATAACCGTAGGAGGTGCGCGGTTCGGTCGGCACCAGGCCGAAGACGACGATATTGCCCTGATCGGCGGCTTTTGCGCCAAGCTTCACGGCGTCGGAGAACTTGTCGGCATCGAGCACCACATGATCGGCGGCAAGCGCCAGCACCAGGCATCCGGGCTCGCGGCGCTCGGCCAGCACGGCGGCGGCGGCCATGGCGGCGGCGCTGTCGCGGCGGGCGGGCTCCAGCACCACGGTTGCCGGCAGATCGATCTCTTCGGCCTGACGGCGGGCGAAGAAACGGAAATCCTCATTGGTGATCACCAGCGGCTCGGCATAAAGGCCCTTGTCGCCCACCCGCTGCAGCGTCTGCTGATAGGTCGAAAGATTGCCGACCAGCGGCTGGAACTGCTTGGGCAACTGATCACGCGATACCGGCCAAAGCCTGGAACCAGCACCGCCGGCCAGAAGAACCGGCGTGATCTTTCGAGAGTGTTCCTTCACAACAAAACCTTTCCAACGCGGCTTTATAGATCGGCTAAGTTTAAGCTACATCCGCATCGAACTGAATGCTGTGCAGGCGCTTATAGAGGCCATCCGTCGAGAGCAATTCACGGCGGCTACCTTGTTCTACAACTTCGCCATTGTCCATAACGACGATCTTGTCTGCCCGGTTAATTGTGGAAAGACGATGAGCGATTACGATTGATGTCTTGTTGAACGTGAGGCGCTCCAGAGCATCTCGGACAAGCGCTTCGGACTCGGAATCCAGGGCACTTGTCGCCTCGTCAAGGATCAAAATATCCGCGTTTCTAAGCATGGCTCGCGCGATCGCGACGCGCTGCCGCTGACCGCCGGACAGACCGGAGCCGTTTTCACCAAGCTTGGTATCGTAACCCTCGGGCATTTTCATGATAAAGTCGTGTGCATTGGCGGCCTTGGCCGCAGCAACGATTTCCTCTTCCGTAGCGTTGTCACGACCGACGGAAATATTGTGCTTTACAGTGCCGGAAAACAGGAATGTTTCCTGACCCACATAGGATACATGCTCACGCAGACTCGCGAAGGACACGTCGCGCAAATCCATGCCGTTGATCTCAACCAATCCATTTTGCGGGTCATAGAGGCGCATAATCAGATTTATAATTGTGGATTTGCCGCTTCCTGAAGGCCCAACGAGTGCCGTCATCTTGCCCCCTTCGAAAAGGACACTGACGTCTTTCAAAACCGGCTGGCCGGAAACGTATTCGAAGCCAACATTTTTCAACTCCACATCGCCGCTTGCTTTTGGCAGCGGTGCGGCGTCGCTTTTCTCGCTTAAAGTCAGTGGAGCATCGAGAACCTCAAACATCATACGCACACCGATCATGCCACTTTCGATCTGGACGCGCATGCGTGCAAGACGCTTTGCCGGTTCATAAGCAAGTAGCAGGGCAGTGATGAAGGCCATCAAGTCGCCCGGAGAACCGCCTTTTTCAAGGACTGTATAGCCGGAAACGGCGATGACAACTGCAATCGCCAGGCCAGAGAGCGTCTCCATGATCGGGCTTGTCGCCGCTTCAAGTTTCGCTATGCCGTTTGCGCGATGCTCGACATCCGATACCGCTTTGTCCATGCGTTGGCGCATCAGCTTCTCGAGCGAGAACGCCTTGATAACGCGCACGCCTATGCTGGTCTCCTGCACGACATTGACGATTTCGCCCAACGAGGCAAGTTCCGCCTCCATGATTTTGCGGACGCGCCGCAAAACAAGGCGAACACTGAAAATCGCAAGAGGACCGATAATCATTGAGATCGCACTCAGAAGAAAGTTCTGGGCAAACATCACGATTATGAGTCCGATAAGCGAAAAGAGATCACGAACAAACGACGTTACAATCGTGTCGATGACGCTCCGCGCAGCCTGGGCGTTATAGGTGACGCGAATGAGTAGCTCGGAGGACGGCAAGTTCTGAAAAAAAGAAACCCCCTGTTTCAGAAGCCGGTCGTAAATCTTGCGCTGTTGCTCCGCTACGATGCTATTACCAGCCTTGCTTAGATAATAGCTCTGCACGAAGGTGGCCAGCCCCTTGACGATGAAGATCGCGGCAACCGCGAACGCAATCTCAAGAACGACATCGAAGCCACGCTTCAGGTAAACGCTGTTAACGATATCGCGCATGATCCAGGCGCTAAGGGATGTCGTTGCGGCAACGACAACCATGGCCGCGATTGCCATCGAGTACCAGCCAACATGCTTCTTGAAGTTCTCTTTGAACAGTCGTACCAGCAGCTTCTTGTCGTTTTGCGACAAAAATGATCCGATCACAGCGATATTCCTATTTGGTGCAAAAACTGCAGTTGGCGAGTGTTATCACGTCAGGCAAACAAACCCAAATCAGCGGCGTGATGTTCTGTGTAACGCTCATATATGATACGCCCAAGTTTCATATTCAGAAAACTCTAAGCTTAACACCGGTTCCAAGTGCCGCGGCACGTCTAATCCGAAATTGGTGTAGTGCACTTAAATGGGTGATCGTTAAGTGTCAATCTCCCTCCGGTGGTGGTGCCCAAAGCTGCGCACAAGATGTGAGTAGTTTTTGGATTGGTTGTTGTTGCGAAACATCTAGTTTTGCACAGCCAGAAGGTTCTTGCCGTTGACAAGTGCGCTGTTCGAAATCTATATCCCGAACTAAGTGGTGGGCGATCGACAATGGCGCGGCATATAAGCCCGTAAGCTTTTGCAATCCAATGTTTTTTATGACGGATATGTCCGTCAGGCAGGACGGTAAATGCCCCAAGTTTTTTTTGATCTGTCGGAACTGTTCCTGAATTCAGGAGTGAAATTCAAATATTACGGAATTGCAAGAACGGTGATGGAGGTCGCCTATGAGCTGACCCTGACGGACAAGTCCGTAAGATATGTCATTTATTCGCCATTGCATCGTCGTTTTTTTGAGGTGTTTCCGCGCACGGGTGACGCATCGCCAACGGGTGTTCTGGATCCGAACGTTCCTTCAAGCGCGACCCCTCTGCGCCTGCGACAGAACCTTTTCGACACGAATTTTCTGAAGTCTCTGTTCTACGGTGTTGTGCGCACAATAGTTGAGCATCGCAATCGCAAACGCTGGGCAACTATTCCGACAGGGGCCGTCCGAGAGGTCGACCTGGACGGACAGATTCTGGTCTCGCTAGGAAGGCCGAAAATCATGTCCGATTACCTCATGGCATTGAACCAACGCGGTGAAAAAGCCATCTTTATTCCGATGCTCCATGATATGATCCCGTTGCATGATTTCACACATCGGAATCAATTTTCATTTCCGCGGAATTTCATTCACGATAACAAGGTCGCTATCGCGGCATCCGCACTGATTTTGACGAATTCTGAATTTACGGCGCGGGAGGTAGCGCATTTTTCAAATGTTGGCACATTGCCGCCAGTACCCGATGTGGTGGCTGTACCGCTTTGCAACGAGCTTCGTCAGACAGTTGAACCGATAAACAAGAAACCACCTCAAGATCGTTACCTGCTGGGCGTTGGCATTTACAACGGCCGCAAAAACTTGGAGTGCGTTGTTGAGGCCATGCTGGCATTGCGGGAATCCGGTGTTATTCCGCCCGCACTGGTGTTAGCTGGCGCGAGGCGGAAAAGGGTTGAAAAATTTTTAAAGCAAGAGAAGTTCCGGCCAATAGCCGACAAATTTCACTTTGTGCTTAATCCCAATCAGGCGGAATTACGTTTACTCTACGAAAATGCCTATGGTTTGGTCTTGCCGAGCAGGATGGAAGGATGGGGTCTGCCGATCAGTGAGGCTCTATGGTGCGGGACGCCGGCGTTTGCGGCGGATGTGCCTGCCTTGCGTGAGGCAGGTGGAACGCTTGCGCTTTACTTCGACCCGGAAAAACCTGAGGAATTGGCGAGTCTGGTTCGCAAACTCTTGTTGGAGCCGGGTGAATACGCTTCTCTGAAAGCGAAGATTGCTGAATTTAAGCCGCAAATGCGAACATGGCGAAACGTTGCATCAGACATACTTAATGCAATACAACATAGCAACAAAATGAGGATGCCGACTTAAGGGCACATCGACATTCTGAGCTTGATAGTGTCGCTGAATTTACACCCGCTTATGCGGCCTGATCGACGTCCTCAGTTCCACCAGCCGCTCCAGCGTCTCAAGGCTTCGCTCGGGGCAGGCGGCGGAGAGGGCGAGGGCCATGGTTTCCATGGCGATGAAGGTGGGGGCGTGGAGCGCCACGCCTTCGTTTTTGGCGCGGGGCAGGAAGAGGCTGGCGTTGGCGTGTTTTTTGAGCACGCTGTCTTCCTGGCCGAGCAGCATGATGATCGGGATGTCGAGGCGGCCGGCCTCGGCTATGGCGGTCTGGGCCTCGCGGTGGGCGCGGCCGTGCAGGAGCATGATGAGGACGTGGCCGTTTTCAAGTTCGAGCAACTGTTCGGCAAGCGCGATGCCGGTGGCGTTGAGCGCATAGGAATGGACGCCCGAGCGTTGGAACAGCCTTGCGGCATAGGTGGCGATGATGCCGGATGCGCCGATGCCGAGCACGCCGATGCCGCGCGCTTGCGAAAGAAGCCGCACGGCCGCCGCCATGGCTTCGCGGTTTTCTGCGCTTGAAAGCATCTCCAGCGTGTTTTTCTGATTGTCGAGCACGAAATCTATCGCTGCATCGCAGTTGCCGGATATGGATTTTGTCGTTGCCGCCATTTTTTCGACGGGCGAATCCGTCACGCCCAGATAGGCCTCCAGCGTTTCCTTGAGATCGACCAGCCCCTGAAAGCCGAGCGCCTGTATGGCGCGGATGACGGTCGCATCGGATGTATTGGTCTCGAAGCCGATTTCCAGTGCCGATTTGGCGAGAACGGCATGGCGGTGGCCATCAATATATTCGGCAACGGCAAGCAGGCCCGGCGACAGGCGGTCGCGGCGCTTGCGCAGCTGCTCGCCGAAACGGTCGGTGCGCCGAAGCCTTGATGTATGCGTTTCGCCAGCCGACATGAATTCTTCCGTGAAGCTGAGTTTTCTACTCCTCTTCACGAATTAGCAGCGCGCCAAGCCGGGAGGCAAGCGCTTTTGTCTGTAGTGGTCGTTGCCGTCACTTTTCGTGCGCTGGCCGCACCGTCAAATGGGACTGGACGGCGGAGACCATGAGGCTGAGTGCGGCATAGGAGTTGGAAATCGCTTCCTCGCGCGGCAGGAGGATGTACCGACCGTTGCGGCAGGCCTGAAGAAAGTTGCAGAAGCCCGGCATCACGGCTTCCATCATGTCGATTTCCGCCTGCGGCGAAGCGCCGGTATCGGAGCGATAGGGATCGAAGATGATATCGGCATCGAGTTCCGGCAGGCGTTCGGCGCTGATTTCGATACGGTCGCCTTCCGGAATGGCGTCGATGATGGCGGGGAAACGAAACCCCGCGTCCCGCAGCACGCGCCCGAGCGCCCGATAGGTGTGGTAGACGCTGATCTTGCCGTTGAGCGGCTGGAACACTGAAACGGTGGTGCTGCCGGTATCGACCGAAGCCTTCAGCGCTTCGATCTGCGCGCGGTAGCGCCGGTCCAGCACGGCCAGACGATCCTGCGTGCCGGTGAGTTCGGCCAGCACCTTGTAAATATGCGGTGCGCCGTCTTTGGTATTGTCGATGGCGACGGTGGGGGCGATCTGCGCCAGTTTTTCAACGGGGGTGGGGCGATCCGGTTCGGTCAGGATGAGATCGGGCTTGAGGGCGATAATCGCCTCCAGATCGGCATTGATGGAGCCGATATAGGCGATGTCGCTATTGTCGAAATCAACACCGGTCAGAATGGCGCTGGAGCGCAGATAGGGTTTGCCGTCCACTCCCATGCGGCCGTGGCTGCCCACCGGCGTCACGCCTAGCTCGATCAGCGGAATGGTGAGGTCGATATCGTGTAAGGTCACGATGCGCTTCGGCTTTGCCGGAATGGAAATGCTGCGACCGAGGTCGTCGGTAAAGCTTCGGCTGGCCTCTTCGGCCTGAGCCGTGGCTGTGCCGAGGAGAAAAGCGGCGGCCGGGAGAAGGGCGAGAAGTGTTTTGCGCATGGGGGACCTATAGGCGATGCCGGTGAAACCAGAGAAGGGCAAGGAGCGTGGGTGCGCCGACGGCGGAAAGAACGAGGCCGGTCGGCAGCTCCAGCGGTGAAAAGGCGGTTCGGGCGATGGTGTCGGACGCTGCGACCAGAGTTGCGCCTGTCAGGCCTGCACCCATGACAAGCCCCGGATAGGAGCCGCCGGGCAACAGAAGCCGGGCGATATGCGGCCCGATCAGGCCGACAAAACCGATGCTGCCGGTGAAGGAAACGCAGGATGCGGTGAGGCTGACGGCAAGCGTGACATGAAGCACCGAAAGGAGGCGGTTATGAACGCCAAGCGCCGTCGCCGCATGATCGCCGAGCGCCTGCACGTCGGCGGCGCGCGCCGTCAACAGCAGCAGGCCAAGGGCGATGACGAGGATGACGGAGAGGATTGAAACGGCGGTCCAGCTTGCGCCCTGCAGGTTGCCGGCCATCCAGATCATCGCTGTCTGCAAATTGCGAATATCGAGCGATGCCATGAGGATAAGAAGCAATGCTGATAAAAACCATGAAAAGCCGATGCCGGTCAGCACGAAGCGCAGGCGCGAGGTTGCGCCGGAGAGCGTCAGAACGATTGCGGCACTTGCCATGCCGCCGACAATGCCCGCGACGGGGCGCAACATGACCGGCAGGGAAGGCAGCAGGAACAGGCAGCCCAGCACGGCAAGGGACGCACCTTCGCGCACGCCGAGCAGGCCGGGATCGGCAAGGCCGTTGCGGGTCGTGGCCTGCATGATGGCGCCGGCAATGCCAAGCATGGCGCCGGTCACCATCGCAAGCGCCAGACGCGAGAGCCGGAAGTCGAGAACCACGACCGCGTCGGTCATGGCGGCATCGGTGTTGGTTGCGGTGACAAGCGACCACAGGGCGGAGGCGGGGATATGCTGGCTGCCGGCGGTGAGAGACCACAGGGCGACAAGCAGGAGGCAGAGGAAAAGCGCCAGCAGAATGGCGAGCCGCGACGGCATGAAACGGAGGGAAAAGCGTCCCAGTCGGACAACCTGGTAACGGTTCATTTCAGCACCCTGCGCACCAGCCAGAGAAAGACCGGCGCGCCGACAAGGCCGGTCATTGCGCCCGTGGGCAGTTCTTTCGGCAGGAGAATGAGGCGGGCGGCGAGATCGGCGGCGATCACGAGAACCGCGCCGCCGAGTGCTGCGATGGGTATGGCAAGCAGAAGCCGCCCCGTTTTCAGGCGCGCGACGAGCGGCGGCACCACCAGACCGACGAAGCCGATGGGACCGACGACGGCGATGGCCGCGCCGCAGAACAGCGATATGGACACAAGCGCCAGAAGCCGGGTCGAACGGATCGGCACACCGAGTGCTGCGGCAGCGCTCTCGCCCAGCCCCAGAAGATCGAGCCGGGGGGCGACGGCGAAAGCGAGGATGAGCGCGATCGCGCCCGCGGGCAGGGCGGCGGCGATGGTTGCCATGGAAACGCCGGCCGTATCGCCCACCAGCCAGAAACGCATCTGCTGCAATGTTTCTTCATTGAGAATGAGGGTGGCGGAGGTGAGGGTTGCCGCAAGCGTGGAAAGCGCAATGCCGCAAAAGACGAGTTTTGCCGGTGTCAGCCCCTGCCGACCGGCGGAAGCAAGGAGAAGCACGAGCGAGAAGCTGATGCCCGCGCCCGTCGCCGCCAGCAATGGGCGGCACAGCGGCGTTGCGATAAGCCCGAGCGGCATCACTGTCGCCAGAACGACGGCAAGGCTTGCCCCGGCATTCAACCCCAGAATATGCGGCTCGCCGAGCGGATTTCGAAGCAGGGTTTGCAGCAGAAGCCCCGCTGTTCCAAGGCAGGCCCCGGCCTGCATTGCAGCCAGCAGACGCGGCAGGCGCAGGCGCATCAAAACCTGCTGGTCGAAATTGCGGGCGTCATAAGCGAATATCAGGTCTTGCAGAACGTGCGGCGCAATGGGGCGCGGGCCGGTGGCCATATGCGCCAGCACCAGAAGCAGCATGGTGAGCAGCAGGAGAAGTGCTGCCGCTAGTGTGCGGCCATAGGCTCGCTCTCTAAGGGCAAGGGTGTTTGCGCTGCTGGTGCCGTTAAGGTTCATGCCGCGCCGGCCCGTCCGGGCAGGGGAAGAAATACCGGCCGTGCCGTGACCGGATGCGTGAGTTGGGCAACTGCCATGTCGAATACGTCGGCAATGATGCCGGCATCGCACGCCGCCGCCGTTTCCAGCCGGTGCCGCAGCCGCCCGTCCTTCAGGAAAATCAGGTGATCGGCATATTGCAGGGCAAGATTGATGTCATGCAGCACCGCCACGATCGTGCGGTTATGGCGGCTGACGAGGCCCGCCAGCATGTCCAGCACCTCTATCTGGTGGTGCAGATCGAGAAAGGTGGTCGGCTCGTCGAGAAGAATTATATCCGTCTGTTGCGCCAGCGCCATGGCGATCCAGGCGCGCTGGCGCTGGCCGCCGGAAAGGCTGTCGACTGCTCGATCCGCCAGTTCGGACATGCCGGTCACGGACAGCGCCTCTTCCACCGCGCGGGCGTCTTCCTCGCTCCATTGCTTCAGAAATCCCTGATGCGGGTAACGGCCACGGGAGACGAGATCGAAAACCGAAAGCCCCTCCGGCGTATGGTTCTGCTGCGCCAGCATACCGAGCTTTTTCGCCACCTCCTTGGTCGGGTGGCGGAAGATATCGCTGCCGTTGAGAAGAATATGGCCCCGCGCGGGCCGGTGCAGGCGGGCAAGCGCGCAGAGAAGCGTGGATTTTCCAGAGCCGTTCGGGCCAAGCAGAACGGTGAAGCGGTTCGGTGCGACATCGATGGACATATCCGCAAGCACCGGCGTGTCGCCATAGGCGAGCTCGATTGCCTGCGCCGCAAGGCCTGTATCCGTGCTTATGGGTATCATGCCGTCGTTCAAATTCGTCACCGTCTGAATGCGTTGCCACCAGAATTATTGATGACTGTAGTAGTCAAGTATATAGCGTTCGAAAAAGCGGTTTTTGCCGGTCGATTTGAACAAAAAGCGGCTGTCATGGGCTGAAATGACACGCCAGGAAGCGCGAATGCACCCTTCGGTGCCGACGTTTTGCCGCGCTGAAGCGGAAATAAAGTTGACTACTACATTCATCAATTGAAAGAGCGGTGCATCGTCGCGATGACGATTTGGGACAGCCGGGGACAAGACAGGATGCATGACGGTTCGATGATCATTGGGGTGCGCTCGCGGGCGCTGCTGGCGTTTCTTCTGGCCGGGGTCGCCCTGCCTGCTTATGCGCAGGAGAGTGCGGCACCGAAGAAAAATGCCGACGGGACGACCGTGCTCGAAACCATAACCGTCAATGCCGAGGTTAAAAAAGGCGCGCGCGGCTATCAGCCGGTGACGACGGGCACGGCGACCCGCACCGAGACGCCGCTCCTCGACATTCCGCAATCGGTCAATGTGGTGACGGCCGAGGTGCTGCGCGACCAGCAGGCGCGTTCGCTGGACGAAGCGCTGGCCAATGTCAGCGGCGTCACCCAGGCAAATACGCTCGGCGGCACGCAGGATGCCGTCATCCGCCGTGGTTTCGGCGACAATCGCGACGGCTCCATTCTCGTCAACGGGCTGAAGACGGCCTTGCCGCATTCCTTCAACGATACTGTCGAGCGGGTGGAAGTGCTGAAGGGGCCTGCCTCCACGCTTTATGGTATCCTCGATCCCGGCGGCATGGTGAATGTCGTGACGAAGAAGCCGGAGGACACGTTCACGGCGGAAGCCTATTCGCGCTTTTCCGCTTATGGGGCGGGCAAGTATGGCACATCAGGCGGTTTCGATGTGACCGGCCCGATTGCGGGTACGGATTTTTCCTATCGCCTGATCGGCGAGGGGGAAAACAGCGATTACTGGCGTAATTTCGGTGAGAAAAAGAACTGGCTGATCGCGCCTTCGCTGAAATGGAGCGGCGAGGACACCGATATTACGGTTTCCTATATGCATGAGGACTACAGCGTGCCGTTCGATCGCGGCACGATCTTCGATCCGGCGACCGGCAAGGCGATCAATGTCAGCCGCCGCCTGCGCCTTGATGAAGCCTATAATATCACCGACGGCAAATCCGATCTGGCGAGCATCGCCATAGACCGCCAACTCTCCGATGACTGGAAACTGTCGCTGAATTACGCCTATAGCCGCAACGAATATTCGGACAATCAGGCGCGCGTGATGGGCTATAATTCCCGCACCGGGCAGGTGACGCGACGGGCCGATGCGACGCAATATTCCACGATCTACAATCACGCGCTGCGGGCGGATCTGACGGGTGAGGCCGAAATCGGCGGGCTGCGCAACGACCTGCTGTTCGGCGCGTCCTATGACTACAGCGATACCCTGCGCACCGACATGCTTCGATGCGCGAATTCCACGAATTTCAACGTCAACAATCCCGTCTATGGCCGCCTGCCGGTCTGCACCACGGTGAGGGCGGTCGACAGCGACCAGACGGAAGAGCTCTCCACCGCCTCGATCTATATGCAGGACGCCCTGCATCTTAACGATCAATGGATCGCGGTCGGCGGTTTGCGTTACCAGTATTACGATATCTATGCCGGCAAGGGCCGTCCCTTCGTCGTCAATACCGAGAAGGATGGCGGCGAGCTCATTCCCAATGCCGGTCTGGTTTACAAACTCACTCCGAATGCCTCGCTTTACGCCAATGTGGCGAAAACCTTCCGCCCGCAATCATCCATCGGCGCCTATTATGGCGGGCTCGATCCGGAAGAGGGCATTTCTTATGAAGTGGGCGCGAAGTTCGATCTCTTCGCCGGGCTCAACGCCAATATCGCCCTGTTCAATGCCCGCAAGCGCAATGTCGCCTATTCGGAAGATGTCGGCGGTGTCTCGACGGTGAAGGCCGCCGGCCTCGTCCGTTCGCGCGGTGTCGAGGTCGATATTGCCGGCAGCCTGACCGACGATCTCGATCTCATCGCAAGCTATGCCTATACGGATGCGCTGGTGCTCGAAGATCCCACCTATGCCGGCAAGCGCCTGCCGAATGTGGCGCGCCACACCGGCTCGCTCTTCCTTGCCTACGATGTCGGCGAGGTCGGTCCGAACGGCAATACGCTGCGCATCGGCGGCGGCGTCCGGGCGGTGGGTGAGCGCGCGGGCATCAACGACAATTCCTACAATCTGCCGGGTTATGCGGTCTTCGACGCCTTCGCCACCTACACGCTTCAGTTCGAAAAGCCGGTGACGCTGCAGCTCAATCTGAAGAACATCTTCGACAAGACCTATTACACCTCGTCCATCGGCTCCACCAGCTATGCCAATGCCGTGGGCGAGCCCTTCAATGTCAGCCTCACGGCCAGCGTGAAGTTCTGACAACAGCGTTCGACCGGAAAACAATCGCCAGTCATGAGAGCGGGGTGAACGCCCCGCTTTTTATTTCCACATGGCCCGCATCCGCGCACCCACATCGATGCGGATCTGCTGCGCGCTGCGCTCCGAAGCGGCAGCCGACACCAATGGCCAGGTTGCCGTTTCGAAGAATTGCAGCAATGTCGCCGGGATGAAGCGGGTTCTTGCGGCGTAGACATGCCGGTCGCCCTGCTGGTTCTGCCCGCCGGTGAAGAAGCGTTGCGGCGTGATAAGTGACAGGCTGTCCTTGGCGCGCGTCATGGCGACATAAAGCAGCCGGCGTTCTTCCTCCAGCTCCTGGGTGGTGCCGACCCCGAGATCGGAGGGAATGCAGCCGTCGACCACATTCAGGATGAAGACGGAGCGCCATTCCTGACCTTTTGCCGAATGGATGGTGGAGAGGCTGAGATAGTCCTCGTCAAGCAGCGGCACGCCGGCCTGATCGCTGGTGGCGTCGGGCGGATCGAGCGTCAGCTCGGTCAAAAAGCGCTCGCGTGAGGGGTAGCCGCCGGCGATCTGCTCGAGCTGCAGCAAATCGGCCTTGCGGGTGTCCGCATCCTCATGGATGCGTTCCAGATGCGGTTCGTACCACAGTCGCGCCTGCCCGATCTGGCCCGGCCAGTCGTTCGGCGCCTGTCGCAGGCCCACCAGCATTTGCGTGAAGGCTGTCCAGTCGTCGCCCGTCTTCGGCGGCGGCGGAATTTCGGCAAGGGCAAGCAGCGGCTCGGGGTCTGTCGCAATCGCATCGAGAATATTGCCGGCCTTCTTCGGTCCGATGCCGGGCAGCATCTGCAGCAGCCGGAAACCGGCGACGCGGTCGCGCGGGTTCTGCGCGAAGCGCAACACGGCCAGCATGTCCTTCACATGGGCGCTGTCCAGGAATTTCAGGCCGCCGAATTTGACGAAGGGGATGTTGCGGCGGGTCAGTTCCACCTCGAGCGAGCCGCTATGGCTGGAGGTGCGGAACAGCACGGCCTGTTGTTTCAGGGTCATGCCGGTTTCGCGGTTGGCGAGGATCTGGTCGATGATGAAATTCGCCTGTTCGGTCTCGTCCTTTACCGTCACGAGTTTCGGGCGCTCCAGCGACTGCCGCTCGGTCCAGAGGTTCTTGGTGAACCGCTCGCGCGCCAGATCGATGACGCCGTTGGCAGCCGCAAGGATCGGCTGCGTCGAGCGATAGTTGCGGTCTAGCGTGATGATGTCGGCAGCAGGGCTGAAGGACGCCGGAAAATCGAGGATGTTTCGCACCGTCGCCGCCCGGAAGGAATAGATCGACTGCGCATCGTCACCCACCACGGTCAACCCGCGGCCACCGGGCTTCAATGCCATCAGCACCGAAGCCTGCAGCCGGTTGGTATCCTGATATTCGTCGACCATCACATGGTCGAAGCGGTTGCCGATATCGTCCGCAAGGATGGGATCGCTGACCATCTGGGCCCAGTAGAGCAGGAGATCGTCGTAATCGAGCACGTTCTGGACCTGCTTGGCCTCCACATAGGCCGCAAACAGTTCCTTAAGTTCGCTCTCCCAGTTGGCGACCCAGGGATAATGCTGGCGCAATATCTCCTTGAGCGGCGTCTGGGAATTCACCACGCGCGAATAGATCGCAAGACACGTACCCTTCGTTGGAAAGCGGCTTTCGGTTTTGGAAAACCCCAACTCGTGCCGGGCGAGGTTCATCAGGTCGGCGCTATCCTCGCGGTCGTGGATGGTGAAATCGATGTTGAGCCCGATCTGCTCGGCATAGATGCGCAACAGGCGCGCGCCGATGCCGTGAAACGTGCCGGACCAGGCCAGCGCGTCGGTCATGATTGCCGAATTCGCCCCGATAACGTGTTTGCAGATACGCTCGACCCGCCGCGACATTTCCGTGGCGGCACGTCTGGAAAACGTCATCAGCAGAATGCGGCGGGGATCGGCGCCATTTACGATCAGATGCGCAACACGGTGGGCGAGCGTATTGGTCTTGCCCGAACCGGCCCCGGCGATGATCAGCAGCGGCCCGGCCGTGTGCCCGTCTGCCAGCCCAACGCCATGTTCCACCGCCTTGCGTTGCTGTTCGTTGAGCTTTTCCAGATAGGCAACCGCCATGCCAGCAATCCTTAGATAACCTGCCTGTCCCCACGGGTGAGAACCTTGTTCAGAGATGGCAGTCGTCGGAATGTCCGGCCATTGTCTGCCCTGTCGTGGCAATGATTAGCAAAGACTCAAACAGCAATCCAGAACAAATGCTGAACGCATTGTTCCGGTGGTTTGAACGCAGTCGGTGGTGAAATTTATCGGCCCAAAAGGTCGCTCTGCCCCTACCGGCGATTGTTGGCTGCCGGGCAGGCGAAATCGCCGAAATCGCGCCACGGGAGAAGGCGGGCGGCCGTGGATGGGTCGCCCGGTGTGACCGTTTTGGGAGGGTCGTTACAGGAAACTGCTTTCGAACAGCTCGCCTGAATAGGCCGAATGGGTAACGCCCGCTTCAAGATCGGCCTTGGTCAGCTCATCGACAAAATCGCCGTTCTGCATGACCAGCACACGGTCGCACATATGGGCGATGACCGCGAGGTCATGGCTGACGAGAACGAAGGTGAGGTCGCGTTCTTCGCGCTGGTCGGCAAGCAGGTTCAGGATTTCGGCCTGGATGGAGACGTCGAGCGCGGATGTCGGCTCGTCGAGCAGCAGGATCGGCGGTTCGAGGATCAGCGCGCGGGCGATTGCCACGCGCTGCCGCTGGCCGCCGGAAAGTTCATGCGGGAAGCGCTCGGCGAAATGTGGGGGCAAGCCCACCTGTTGCAGGGCGGCAGGCACTTTCGACCAGCCATCGCCAAGTCCCATGGCGCGGATCGGTTCGGCGAGCGCCCGGCCGATGCGGTGGCGCGGGTGTAGCGAACCGTAGGGGTCCTGAAACACCATCTGCGCCAGTTTCAGTTCGTCGCGACTGCGGGTCTTGCCGACCGGTTTGCCGTTAAAGCTGATGGAGCCGGTCCAGCCGGCCTCCAGCCCCGCCAGCGACCGCAGCAATGTCGACTTGCCGCAGCCGCTCTCACCGACGATGCCGAGCGTTTCACCTTTGTTGACCGTGAGGCTGACGCCGCGCACGACGTGATTGCGGTTTTCCTTTGCGCCGTAGACGACGTCGAGCTTGTCTACCGTGATCATCGCATCACCTCCGCATCGATGGCCTGACGGTCCAGCACCTTGAGACGCCGCACCGGATTGCGGGGATCGGGCATCGCCGCGATCAGGCCCCGCGTATAGGGATGTTGCGCATCCTCCAGCTTCGTCAGCGTTTCCACGACGCGCCCGCCATACATGACCAGCACGCGCTCACAGAAGGCCGCAACCATGCGGATGTCATGGCTGATGAGGATCAGGCCGGAATTATTCTCGCGGACCATCTCGTCCAGAAGCAAAAGCACATCCTTGCGAACGCTGACATCAAGGGCCGAGGTCGGTTCGTCGGCGATGACCAGCTTCGGCTTGGCGAGCAGCATCATGGCGATCATCACGCGCTGCCCCATGCCGCCCGATATCTGGTGCGGATAAAGCGCCATCACGCGGTCGGGATCGTTGATACGCACGCGCAGCAGCATGTCGCGCGCGGCGCCTCTCGCCGCCTTGCCGGTCAGCGCCAGATGCAGCTCGGCCGCTTCCGCCACCTGCTTTCCAATCGGCAGGACCGGATTGAGCGAATAACGCGGGTCCTGCATGATGAGCGCCATCTCGCTGCCGCGGATCGCGCCCATCTGGCGCTCGGTTTTTTCAAGCAGGGGCTCGGAGAGGAAATCCATCCGCTTCGCCGTCACCGTGGCGCTTTTCGGCAGGAGCCGCATGGCGGCCCGGCCGGTGGTGGATTTTCCCGAGCCGGATTCACCGACGATGCCGACCCTTTCGCGCCCGACATCGAAATTGACGTTGGACACGGCGGGAATGGTGTTGCGGCCGAAACGGACATTGAGGTCGCGGACCGAGAGGATGGGGGAGCTATCAGGAACGGGCATGACGCGGATCCAGGAGGTCGCGCAGCGTATCGCCGGCGATGTTGAAGGCAAGGCTCGTCAGCAGGATGGCAATGCCGGGCATGACGGCGACCCACCAGTAATCGAGCATGAACTTACGGCCGCTGGAGATCATCGCGCCCCATTCCGGCAGCGGCGGCTGGGCTCCCAGACCGAGGAAGCCGAGTGAAGCGGCGGTCAGAATGATGCCCGCCATGTTCAGCGTCAGGCGAACGATGACCGAGGGAATGCACATCGGCGCAATGTACAGAAACAGGATGCGCAGCGGCGAGGCGCCATAGAGACGGGCGGCGGCGACGTAGTCGGTATTGCGCACGACAAGCGCTTCCGCGCGGGCAAGACGCGCAATCGGCGGCCATGCGGTCAACGAGATCGCAATGATCGCCGTGCCGAGGCCGGCGCCCATGGCGGCCGCAAAGGCAAGCGCCAGCACGAGCGAGGGGAAGGACAGGACGATATCGGTCGCGCGCATCAGGATCGCGTCGGTTCGCCCGCCGAAGAAACCGGCCATCACGCCAATGGCAAGGCCGATAGGGCCGACGATGACCGAGACCGACAGTACCGTCTGGATGGTGATACGGGTGCCGTAAACAAGCCGGCTGAAAATGTCGCGGCCGAATTCGTCGGTTCCGGCCAGATGTGTCCAGCTGGGAGGCTGGAGCGCGTTTTCCAGAGCCTGACGGGCAGGATCGTAAGGCGCGATGAGCGGAGCGAAAATGGCGACCAGAACCAGAATGGCCAGAATGGCGAAGCCGAACATTCCAAGCGGTTCGTCCGCGAGCTTTCGAAGTGTCCGCGCAATGGTGGTCGAGATGCGCGACAGGGCGCTGGGACGATCAACGGTATTGTTGTGCGCGATATCGGTCATCGTGCGGCCTCCCGTGTACGGGGATCGAGCGTGGTGTAGGCCAGATCGGCGAGGAAGTTGAGCAACATGAAAATGAAGCCGATGACGATCGTGGCGGCCAGAATCGCATTCATGTCGCCGATGAGCAGCGCATTCGTCATGTATTGGCCGATGCCAGGCCAGGAGAAGACGATCTCCGTGACCACGGCGCCTTCCAGCAAGTTGCCATAGGAGATCGCCAGAACGGTGATGAGCTGCACGGCGATGTTGGGCAGCACATGGCGGGTTATGGTGCGTGCGGGGCTGACACCCTTGGCCCGTGCCGCGATGACATAATCCTGGCTGAGCTGTTCGAGGGTGAAGGCCCTCGTCATGCGGGTGATGTAGGCCATGGCCATATAGGCGAGGATGATAGCCGGCAGAATGATGTGTCCAAGCGCGTTCCAGAAGATTTCCGTCTCGCCCGCAAGGAGGGTGTCGACGAGCATCAATCCCGTCTTCGGCTCCACGAGGCCTTCGTAGAAGACGTCGACCCGACCCGGGCCGGCGACAAGGTTGAGGTTCGCGTAGAAAATCACCAGCCCGACGATGCCGAACCAGAAGACCGGTATCGAATGTCCCACCAGCGCAAACACGCGCGCGAACTTGTCGATGAAGGTGTCGCGGAAGAGGGCGGCGGCTAGACCGAGTGGGACGCCGACGACCGTTGAGATGATGATCGCCAGCGTGGCGAGTTCGAAAGTGGCGGGGAAAGCCTGCGCCAGATCGCGGGTAACGGGGTTGCCGGTCAGGATCGCAATGCCGAAATCGCCATGCAGCAGGCCGCGCAGATAGATGAAGAATTGCTGGTATAGCGGCAGGTCGAGCCCCAGCCGCGCTCGCATGGCCTCATAGGCCTTGGGATCGGCAAGTTCGCCGACGATTGCCCCGACCGGATCACTCGGCATGACCCGGCCGATGATGAAGGTGATGCAGAGCAGGATGAAGAGGCTGACGATCAGTTGCAGAAAACGATGTCCAAGCCCGCGCAGTGAGATTTCCGTCATTGCTGGCCGCACTTCCCTGTGAGAACGCCGTCAGCGGCCGAGGTATTGCGCACCGCTCGCCGCAGACGCGCAATTCTCCTTTGCAAAAACTCTTGATGGTACTTCATCCCAACTCCTCCCTGAGCTAACATGAAAACATATGATGTGCGGCCATGTCATCATATGAGTAGCGAAGGGATTCATATTCTGCAAGAGGGAAGAGTGGCATGATGGGCGACAAAGCGAGGCCGCGGGAGAGGCGGGCACAACAGATCATCGATAATCTCAGCGCAGAAATTCGCAGTGGAAAACTGAAAAACGGTGATCAACTTCCCACCGAACCGGAGCTTGAACGCAGCTACGGCGTGAGCCGCACCGTGGTTCG
Source organism: Agrobacterium leguminum (assembly GCF_015704895.1). Lineage (GTDB taxonomy): Bacteria > Pseudomonadota > Alphaproteobacteria > Rhizobiales > Rhizobiaceae > Agrobacterium > Agrobacterium leguminum. The sequence goes on from NZ_JADQWB010000009.1 coordinate 68,132, forward strand.
CGAGGCGATCGCGGATTTACGTTCCGCCGGCTATGTCGTTCCCATCCAGGGCAAGGGGGTTTTCGTCAGCAATACCAGTGAATGGGCCGGCGTGAAACTGACGCAAACCGAAGTCGGAACCATTGCGGAAACGCTGGAAATGCTGGAGTTCCGGCTTGCGACGGAGGGTGAGGCGGCGGCAATCGCCGCCTATCGCCGTACAGCCCAGCAGGAGGCCGCAATCTCTGCGGCGCACCGGAAAATGGCCCGTGCCATCGATGCGCGTGAAACCACCGTCGATGCCGATTACGAGTTTCACACGGCCATCGCGATTGCCACGAACAACCGCTTCTATCTGGAGGCTCTGCGTCAGTTCGGCTCGCGCTCCATACCGCGCGGGCAGTTCCCGACGCTGCCGGAAACCGGTGACGCGAATTATCTTCGCAAAGTGCAGGCCGAGCACGAAGCAATCCTGCGCGCCATCGTCGAACAGGATCCGGAAGCGGCACGAAAAGCCATGCGCGAACATATGCTTGCGAGCCAGCGCCGATACAGGTTGCTATCAGAAGCGCAATAGCATCTCGACACTCATCTTATTTCATGCGATGTCATATGATGACTTGCATGGAGAGAGGAGAGAATCGATGTATGTCGGCACCCAGGTTGCTGCGCGCGATGACGAGGATTTTAAGGTTTGGGCGCAGCTCGGCGTCAAAAATATCAACGCGGATCCGCCCGGAAAGCCCGCGAGCTGGACTTTCGAGGACTTTGAGCGCCACCGTGACAAGGTCGAAAGCTTTGGCCTCGTTCTCGACATGGTGCAATTGCCGCTGCCGTCGCGGCCCATCGAACAGGCGTCGTATCCCGATATCCTGCTTGCCGGTCCGGATCGCGACCGGCAGATCGATGCCGTCTGCACGATGATAGAGAATATCGCCAGGGCCGGAATCCCTGCCGCGAAATACAATCTCAACCTCATCGGCATTCCGCGCACAGAAATGGAGCGCGGCCGCGGCGGCTCGCTCAATGAAGCCTGGCGCTGGGACAAGGCGGACCATGATGCGGCACCGGGTCTCGCGGGCGTTCTTTCCGAAGACGAGAACTGGGAACGCATCGATTACTTCCTCGAGCGTGTGGTGCCGGTGGCCGAAAGCAACCGCGTGCGCCTTGCATGCCATCCGCATGACCCCTATACCCCGCCGGGTTACAGGGGTGTCACCCGGGTTCTCGGCACGGTCGAGGGGCTGAAGAAATTCGTACAGATGCGCGAGAGCCCCTATCATGGCCTGAATTTCTGCCAGGGGTCGATCGGCGAGATGCTCGACAATCCGCGCGAGGAGATCGACGACATTATCAGGTGGTTCGGCAGCCGCGACAAGATCTTCAACGTCCACTTCCGCAATATCAGCGGCGGCAAACTCTCCTTCATGGAGACATTCCCCGATGAGGGCGACATGGACATGGTGCGTTCGCTGAAACTCTATCACGAACTCGGCTATCGCCACATGATCATGCCAGACCATGTGCCGACGATTGCCGGGCGCGATGCCGTCGGTGTCGCTTTCGCCTTCTGCTACGGCTACATCGCCGCCTTGATAGAAGCGCTTGATAACAAACATCTTTGACCGTTCTGGCCCGCGACGCCCCGCTGCGTCGCGGGCTTTTTCACAAACATGAATTACCGATCTGTAGGAGGAGCAGGTATGAGAAAATCATTGATCCGTCTCGCATTCACCACGGCCCTGGGCGCCATGCTGGTGCAGGCAGCGCCAGCCTTGGCCAAAACACCGAATGACCAGCTTGTCATCGGAACCTCGCTGGCTCAGGTGCTGTCGCTTGATCCGCATCAGGCCACCGAAGGAAAAGCCAACGAAATCATGTCCAACCTCTATGACCGTCTGATTTCGGTCGATGGTTCGGGCAAGGTTTCACCGCAGCTTGCCGAGCGCTGGGAGATAGATGACAAGGGCATCACCTTCCATCTTCGCGAGGCCAATTTCGCCTCGGGCAATCCGGTAACCTCGGCAGACGTCGTCTATTCGCTCAGCCGGCTGTTGAAGATGAACCAGGCGGCCGCAGCCAACCTCAAGCGCGTTGGTTATAATGCCGATAATGTCGACAAGCTGGTGAGCGCGCCGGATGAAAAAACGGTACGCATCGATCTTTCCGGCGAAACGACGTCCGAGCTGCTTCTTTACCGTCTGGCCATGGTCATCGCCAGCGTCGTCGACAGCAAGGAGCTCAAGACGCATGAAAGCAGTGGCGACTGGGGCAACGGCTGGCTGAGAACCAATTCCGCCGGTTCCGGTCCCTTTACGCTCAATCGCTGGTCGCCCAACGAGATCATCATTCTCGAGGCCAACAAGAATTATGTGGCCGGCAGCCCGAAAATGCGCCGCGTCATCGTGCGGCATGTGCCGGAAAGCCAGGTGGAGCGCCTGATGCTGGAGCGCGGCGATATCGACATCGCCAGTGCGCTGACGGCTGCCGACCTTGCAATCTTCAACAACAAGGAGGGTTTCCAGATCCAGCGCGTGCCGACGGGCGGCTTCTACGTCCTGTCCATGAATGCCGGCAAGGAGCCCTTGTCCAACCCCAAGGTCCGCGAAGCGATTGCCTATGGCATCGACTACAAGGGCATGGAAAAGACCATCATGGGTCCTTATGGCCGGGCGCGCACGGTGCCGGTGCCGGAAAACTTCGAATACGCCATTCCGAGCCCGGACTGGAAGCTCGATGTGGAGAAGGCGAAGGCGCTCCTCAAGGAGGCCGGTTATGAGAACGGCTTCACGCTTAATCTGAAGACGATCGCGCAGACGCCGCGCATCGATCTCGCCACCGCGATCCAGGCCTCGCTCAGCCAGATCGGCATCAAGGTCAATATCCAGCAGGGTAACGGTTCGGACGTGATCGCCGCCCACCGTGCGCGGGATTTCGATCTGCTCATTCCGCAGACCGGCGCCTATATGCCCAACGTGCTGGGCTCGATGGAGCAGTTTTCCAGCAACCCCGACAATTCGCTGGCCGCCAACAACGCCGGCAATTTCGTCTGGCGCTCGGCCTGGGACATTCCGGAACTGACCGCGCTCACGGCAAAGGCTTCGCTGGAGCCGGACGCCAGGAAGCGCGGAGAAATCTACACCCAGATGCAGGAAATGTTCGTTGCCCAGAAGCCGGCGGTGCTGCCGATGTTCGAGAGATTCGAGCCGATCGTGCTGAATGCGCGCGTGAAGGATTATGTGGGCCATCCCAGCCAGACGACCCGGCTGGAAAAGGTCACGAAGGACTAAGGGCAAACCACAGCCTCTGAAAACCTGCGACGGGCGGTTTTACCGCCCGTTTTTATTCGCGGCCAAGCGGGAAGCCCGGCCGAGGCGGTGAATTATCGTCATTATCCCGAAATTTCGGGGGTTTTCTCAAGGACTTCATCGGGTTAGATCGTCCGATGACTATTCCTTCCGTCGGGCGAGAGTCGTGAACTCCGCTCACCCACCTCCCGAAGAATGCGTTGACGACCATGAACCTTGCACAGATAAAACTTCCGTCGCGGCCGCTGAGCCTTAAACGTGGCGTCATTTCAGTGCCGGCAGCCTATTATTTTTCCATTCCGGTGCTTCTGGTAATCACGGCCGTCATGCTCGTCGCCGAAGGCCCGGGCATATTGCGCGACTATCAGATCAGCAAAGATCCGCTGGAGATCGAAAACGGCGATATCAGCGGTAGCTGCAAGACGCGCAAGGCGATCTTCACGACCTGTGAGGCGGATCTTTCCTATGACCATGCGGGCGTGAGTTACAAGAAGGATGTCGAGGTCATGTTCGTCGATTTCCATTCCGGCGATTATGAAACCGGGCTGGTCATCTCCGCGAAGAACCCGGAACTTGCAACGATTTCCCTCGGCCTCGACATGCTCTGGAACCGCATCATCACGCTCGGCGTGTTCGTTGCTCTGCTCGGTTTCGGCAGTTTGGCGATGCTGTTCACGCTTATCCGGGTCCTGCGGGTTCGCCTGCAGCTGCGAAAGCCCGCACCGTTGACCGTCATTCCGGTGGCGCTGACGGCGGTTGCCGAAAAACGCAGCCGTCTCTTCGTCACCTATGCCGATACGGTCAGAGAAGACAAGACCAAGCGGCAGTCCTTCACCCATCTGGAGAGGGGGCGAATCCCGGTCGTCGTTGGCCATAACGGAAAACACGATGTTGCGCTGGCGGTCTGGCACGGCAAGACCGCGCTGCCGGTTCTGCTCGACGACCAGCTGGAGCGGATCGAGCTATCGGAGCAGGAAAGGGCGGAGGCCCTCGCATCGCTTGCCCCGATGCTCGCGAACCAGACGCCGGAGGGCGCCTCGGCTCCGGGCGCGACGAGTGCGAAAGGGCCGGGCCTCCTGCGCAGACTGGGAATTTTCGTTGCCATCGTGGCCGTCATCGTCGTCGCGGTTATCGGTTACTGGCTGTGGTACGTTACCAGCGCCCCGTCGCAGTTCAACTCGCCCGGCATGGACCTCAACAACATGATGCCCGCAGCAATTAACGAGTGGGGATGCGCCCGTCTGCAGGAGCGTTTCTCCGATGGTCCGGCGCCTTTCGGATGCACCGCAACCGATTATCGAAGCTGGAAATAAACGGCTTTTCCTATAGTCCCGGTCGGGCCGCGCGCGAAAAACCTTACGGGCTGCCGCGTGCGGCCCGTTCCTTTCTGTACGTTGCAGGACAGATCGTTCCATTTATCAATAGTTGCATTAGAGATTTATAAATAAACCACTCCCATAGTGCCACCGTGAGCGGTTCTTCAGAGGCTGGGAGAGTGCGTCATGTTCACGGTTCTGGAATGCGTTGTCGTACAACACGACCGGGCGGTCGTGCTTCTTGCGGCTGTTATCTGCCTGCTTGGCATGTTTGCTTTTTTTCATCTTTTATTGCGCGCGGAGGAAAGTCCGGCTGGCCGCAAGCCCTATTGGGTGCTGGTCGCGGCCTTTGCTGCGGGACTGAGCGTTTGGGCCACACATTTCGTCGCCATGCTCGCCTATAAGGGCGCGGTCCCGATCGGTTATGATTTCGCCTTCACGGCTCTTTCGGCGGTTCTTGCGGTTTTCGGTTTCTGGCTGGCGCTCACCAGCCGCTCGCAGGCCGCTTACAGCCCGGTGGTCGTCGGCACGCTGGTCACGCTCTCGGTTGCCGTCATGCATTTCCTCGGCATGGCGGGAATGGATGTCGCCGCCACGATCAGCTATCGCTGGGGGCCGGTGCTGGGCGGTTTTGCGGTTGCCTGGGCGTCTTTTCTCCTCGCCTTTTTCCTTTTTCGCCGCCTCGGCTCCTGGCAGCGCATCGCCGCGCCGGCCGGATCGGCGATCTTCGCGATCTGCGCGCTGCATTTCACGGCCATGTCGGCCACGGTGCTTTCGCCTGATCCGTCCGTATCCGGGCCTGATCCCGATAATGTCGCCCGGCTGATCATGATCTGCGCCATTTCCGGCGTCACGTTCCTGATCCTGTCCACCACTGCCGCCGCTGCTCTTGTGGATCGTTATCTTGTCGATCTCAAGGGTCTGGTGGATGCGACGCTCGATGGTCTCGCCGTCGTCCGCGATGGGCGGATCGTGGAGCTTAACACCCGTTTTGCCGGCCTTCTGGGTCGGGAGGAAACGTCGCTGGTCGGACAAAACCCCGACGATCTCTTCAAGGCCATCGACGGGCAGCCCGCCTATCTGCCGCGCCATGCGCCGGTGGAGGCGGTTCGCGAGCGCGCCGGGCAGGCGCAGATATTCGAACTCGGCGTACGCACGATCGAATATCGTGGCCGCCCCTGCGAGGTGATGGCCATTCGCGACCTGACGGAAAAGCGCGAAGCGCAGCGGGAAATCGAATATCTCGCCCGCCACGACGTCCTGACGGGACTTTCCAACCGCACCATGTTCCAGACCCGTCTTCACCAGCAGATCGAGCATTGCGACGAGGAGGATGAATTCGCGCTGCTGGCGCTCGATCTCGACCGGTTCAAGGCGGTCAACGACATATTCGGCCATGCCGAGGGGGATCGCGTCCTGAAAAAGGTCGCCGCCATTCTCGATGAATGCGCAAGGGCAGGGGATGTGGTCGCCCGTCTCGGCGGCGATGAATTCGTCATCCTGACTGCCCGGCACACCAGGGCGGAAGAGGCGCGCCTCCTGGCCGAGACGATCCTTGGCATGTTCGCACTGAAGATGAATGTTGCCAACGATCCGACCTCCGTTGGCGTCAGCATCGGCATCGCCGTCTTCCCGCGGGACGGGAAGGACCATGAAAGCATCATGCACGCCGCCGATCTGGCGCTCTACCGCGCCAAGATGGGCGGGCGCGGCATATTGGCCTTCTACGACCCGGTGATGGATCAGGAGGCGCGCGAGCGCCGCCAGCTCGAGACGGATCTGCGGCTTGCCATCAATCGCAACGAGCTGCTGTTGAACTATCAGCCGGTCCTTTCGGTCGAATGCGGGCAGGTCGTGGGTTACGAGGCGCTGGTGCGCTGGCAGCACCCGACACGGGGCGTGGTGCCGCCGGATGTCTTCATTCCTATTGCCGAAGAGAGCGGTATCATCATCTCGCTTGGCGAATGGGTGCTGCGCGAGGCCTGCCGTCAGGCGGCCGGTTGGGCGCCGCATCTGAAGATCGCGGTGAACGTTTCGCCATTGCAGTTTTCGCTGGCCAATCTCGGGCATGTCGTCTGCACCGTGCTGATGCAGACCGGACTTTCGCCCAACCGGCTGGAACTTGAAATCACCGAAGCCGCGCTTCTTAAGGACCGCAAGGCGACGCTGATCATCCTCAACCAGTTGAAGGCGCTCGGCGTCGCCATTGTCATGGACGATTTCGGAACCGGTTACTCCTCGCTCAGCAACCTGCAGAGCTTCCCCTTCGACAAGATCAAGATCGACCGCAGCTTCATCGCCGCCATGAGCGATGATGACAATGCCCGCGCCATCGTGCGCGCGGTGATCGGCCTCGGCCGCAGCCTCGATCTGCCGGTGACGGCGGAGGGGATCGAAACGGATGCGCAATACCGCATGGTGGTCGACGAGGGCTGTGCGCAGGCGCAGGGCTATCTCTTCGGCAAACCGGATGTCGCGCCCGCCCAGGTCGTCAGCGCCACCACACGGAAGAAACATTCCGTTTGATAAAAGATGCGACGGCACAATGGTGTCGTCGCCTTCCTTTCGGGTAACCTCTCCAGAAAACCCGCCGTGCCATGGCTGCGATCCGCATCGGCTCCCCGGAGCAACAGCCACGGGGTGGCTTTTTGTTCCAGGGAATGGCAATCGGGCGGGCTGAGCCTATCAGCCGAACAGCGACGTCAGCCCGTAAACCGCGGCGGAGATCAGCGCAGCCGCCGGCATGGTCACGATCCAGGCGATGACGATGTTGCCGGCAAGGCCCCAGCGCACCGCCGAGACGCGGCGGGCCGCGCCGACGCCGACGATGGCGCCGGTGATCGTGTGGGTGGTCGAGACCGGAATGCCGAGCCACGTCGCACCGAACAGCGTCAGCGCACCGCCGGTTTCGGCGCAGAAACCCTGCATCGGATTCAGTCGGGTGATTTTCGATCCCATCGTATGGACGATGCGCCAGCCGCCGAACAGCGTGCCGAGCGCCATGGCCGACTGGCAGGAAATCACCACCCAGAAGGGCACGTAGAAGCTCTCGCCGAGATGTCCCTGGCTGAAGAGCAGCACGGCAATGATGCCCATGGTCTTCTGCGCGTCGTTGCCGCCGTGTCCCAGCGAATAAAGCGAGGCGGAGATGAACTGCATGACGCGGAAGGTGCGGTCCACGGCAAAGGGCGTCTGCCGCACGAACAGCCAGGAGACGGTGAGCACCAGAAGCAGGGCGAGGAAGAAGCCGATGGCCGGCGACATGAAGATGGCGCCCACGGTCTTCAGCAGACCCGACCAGACGATGGAATTGAAACCCACCTTCGCAAATCCCGCACCGACGAGCCCGCCGATCAGCGCGTGCGACGAGCTGGAGGGAATGCCGAAAATCCAGGTGACGATGTTCCAGACGATGGCGCCGATCAGCGCCGCGAAGATCACCTGCGGCGATACGATGGCCGGATCGATGATGCCGGTGCCGAGCGTTTCGGCCACATGCAGGCCGAAGAACAGGAAGGCGATGAAGTTGAAGAAGGCCGCCCAGGCGACCGCATATTGCGGGCGCAGCACGCGGGTGGAGACGATGGTGGCGATGGAATTGGCGGCATCGTGCAGACCGTTCAGAAAATCGAAGAACAGCGCGATGGCGATAAGGCCGATTAGCAGCGGCAGGGCAAGTGCGACATCCATCAGACGTTCTCGATAACGATGCCGCTGATCTCGTTGGCCACATCCTCGAAGCGGTCGACGACCTTTTCGAGTTCGCCGTAGATCTCGCTGCCGATCATATAGGCCATGGCATTGCCGCTTGCGCCGTGGCGGCGGAAGAGGTCCTTGAGACCCAGATCGTGAAGTTCGTCGGAGCGGCCTTCAACGCGGGTCACCTCTTCGGCGATGGATGACAGGCGATGCGCATTCGTGCCGACCTTGTTGAGAAGCGGAATGGCTTCCGCGATGAGGCCGGCTGCGCGCACGATCTCATGACCCATTTCCTTCATCAGCGGATCGAATTCCGTTTGCTCGAAAAGACGAATGGTCTTGACGGTCTTGTGCATCATGTCGATGGCGTCATCCATCGACTGGATGAGATCCTTGATGTCGCCGCGGTCGAAGGGGGTGATGAAGCTGCGCCTGACGGCGAGCAGCACCTCGCGGGTGATGTCGTCCGCCTGGTGTTCGAGGGCGACGATGAGGTCGCAGTTCTTCTCGACGTCGACGCCGCTCAAAAGTTGGTCAAGGGCCTCGGCCGCTTTGATGACGGTTTCGGAATGTTTGCTGAACATGTCGAAGAAACGGTCCTCGCGCGGCATCAGCTTGCGAAAAATACTCATCATGCGAATTGGCCCTCAATGGCGCTTTATTAGTTGTGGGGGGTGATTGTCATAAAACTGTCATAAATGCACGCGGGGCATTGATGCAACCCGGAAAATCAGCACTATCAACGGATATGAAACCCACCAAGAAAAGCCGGAAAACCCGCCCGGCTCGTGCACTGACATTGCTCCAGCAGCTTGCTGCGGTTCCGGAAAAGCTCTTCACCGGCGCTTTCCGGCAGCAATATGCCGCGCTCTGCTTCCGTTATGCCGGCAATGGCGAGGATGTCGAAATCCTCCTCGTCACGTCCCGTACCAGCGGACGCTGGATCATTCCGCGCGGCTGGCCGATGAAACGCAAGAAGCCGCACGAGGCGGCGGCAATCGAGGCGTGGGAGGAGGCGGGCGTGCGCGGCCGGGTGAAAAAGAATGCGGTTGGCCGCTATACCTATCTCAAGATGCTCGACAATGGCGATGTCGTACCCTGCATGGTCGATGTGTTCCAGATAGAGGTGACGGAGGCGGAAACCAGTTTCAAGGAACGCGGTGAACGCCTGCTGGAATGGGTGCGCCCGGATGAGGCGGCAAGGCGCGTTCGCGATATCGAACTGAAGTCGCTTCTTGTCGATTTTCGCCCGAAGGGCAAAAAGAAGCGCCAGGGCAGCGAGAGACCGTAACCGCACGCGTCCGGCATCGGCTCCCGTGCCCAGGACTGTAATGCCGCCGCAATGGGCCATCTCCAGCCTTGCCTGATGATTGTCGTCAGGTGCCGTTGCATGAAACCATGTCGTCCCGCTCTCCGTTTTTTATTGCGTTATCTCCATCCCATCATCGTCCTTGCCGTGCTTTTGGCGGGGCCGGCCGCCATTCTCCTGCTGAGGTGACGGCAGCCCCACGGATGCAAAACCGGCCTTTTCAGGCCGGCTGCTTTTGGGAAGGTTGCGCCTGATGGTTCGAATGCCCCGTTTCATCCGGCGCCTTCGGTAACAGGCGGGCGAAATGCCTGACGATGCTGTCTATATAGGACAGGATGGTCGGCACCACGATCAGGGTCAGCAGCGTGGAACTGATGAGACCGCCAACCACCGCATGGGCCATCGGCGCACGTTGCGCACCGCCTCCGCCAACGGCGAGACCGAGCGGGATCATGCCGAAGATCATCGCTAGCGTCGTCATGATGATCGGGCGGAAGCGGATGACGCCGGCATTTTCCAGCGCCGCGTTCAGCGAAAGCCCACGCCGCCGTTCGCGATTGGCGAAATCGACCAGCAGGATGCCGTTTTTGGTCACGAGGCCCATCAGCATGATGAAGCCGATCAGCGAGAACATGTTGATCGTGCTGCCGGCGACCATCAACCCGATGAGGACGCCGACGAGCGAAAGCGGCAGGGACGCCATGATGGCGAGCGGTTGCATGAAACTGCCGAATTGCGAGGCGAGCACGATGTAGATGAAGATGACGGCCATGGTAAGCGCCGTGACCATGTGGCCTATGGTCTCCTGCATGGTTTCGGCGTCACCGCCGAAGCGGATGCGATAGCCGTTCGGCAGGTCACGACCGGCGGTCAGGCCCTGCAACGTCTCCGTCACCTCGCCAAGGGTGCGGCCGGCGATATTGGCCGAAACCAGTATCTCGCGGCGATTGTCGATACGGCGGATTTCGGCGGGGGCCGGCATGATGCCGATATCGGCAACCTGATCGAGACGCACCATCAGCGGTGCGCCGCTCGCGGCCGTGCGGCCGGTTGCGATCATCAATTCACCGAGACCTGCCGCGTCGGACCGCCGCTCGACGGGCAGGCGAATGACGATATCGTAGCTGTTGCCGCCCGCATCCGTCCATTTCGACACATCCTCGCCGCCGATGAGGGGGGAAAGCGCTGCGGCAAGGTCGGAGCGGGCAATGCCGAGATCGCTCGCCGCCGCAGGCTTCAGGCGGACCGAAAGAATGGAGGTCACATCCTTGGCGCTGGAGGTCACATCCACGAGGCCGGGGATTTTCTTCATGTCTTCGACCAGACCGATGGCGATTTTTTCGAGGACCGCCCGGTCGTCGCCGAGGATGCTGAGCTGCACCGGGCTTTCGCCGCCGCCAAGACCATTCTGCAGGATCGTGACCTCTATGCCGGGTATGGCTGACAGGCGTTTGCGAACCGGTTCGGCAAGGGAGAGCGGGGTTCGGCTCCGCATATCGAGCGGCACCAGCCCCACCAATATGGCGGCGCGATGTTTTCCGGCGGCGGCGCCGGTATTGACGGTGGAATAAATCGTCTCGACTTCCGGAAATTCCTTCAGCGCCTTCTCGACCTGCCGCACTTTCGTTGTCGTATAGTCCAGCGAGGAGCCGACCGGCGCGGTAATATTGACCTGGAAGCGGCCCTCATCGGCATTCGGAACGAATTCCGTGCCGACCAGCGGCACCATGAACAGGCTGCCGATAAAGATGCCCGACGTGACAAGCAGGGCGACGAGCCGGTGCCGCAGGGTCCAGCCGATGGCCCGGCGATATTGCCCGGCCATCCATTCGAAGCCGCAGTCGAAACGGGCGATCAGGCGGCCCACCGGCCCGCGCTTCGCATCGGGCTGGGCGTCCGGATCGTACCAGACGCTGGACAGCATCGGGTCGAGCGTGAAGGCGACGAAAAGCGAGATCAGGACGGCGGCCGAAACGGTGACGCCGAATTCGTAGAAAAACCGGCCGACAATGCCGTCCATGAAGGCGACCGGCAGGAAGACTGCCACGATTGTCGCCGTTGTTGCGATTACCGCAAGCCCGATTTCATTGGTGCCGTCGAGTGCTGCGCGCAGGTGGGATTTGCCCATGTGGAGATGGCGGGTGATGTTTTCGCGCACCACGATGGCGTCATCCACCAGAATGCCGATGGAAAGCGTCAGCGCCAGCAGGCTGAGCGTATTGAGCGTGAAGCCGAGGAAATGGATCACCGCGAGCGTGCCGATGATCGCGATAGGCAATGTCAGCCCGGTAATCACCGTGCTGCGCCAGGAATTGAGGAACAGGAAGACGATGGCGACGGCGAGTGCCGCACCTTCGATCAGTGTCGTCTCTACCTGACTGACGGATTCGCGGATCGGTATCGATGAATCCGTGACGATGCGCAATTGCACGTTCTGCGGGGCAAGCTCGGCATTGAGCGCATCGAGGCGCTTCCTCACATCCGTTGCGACCTGAACCGTATTGGCGTCCTGAACCTTGACGATGTCGATCGCCAGCGCTGTCTGGCCATTATAGAGGGCGCGGTTTTCGGCATCGGCTGCCCCTTCGGAAAGTGTGGCGACATCGCGAAGCGCAATGGCCGCGCCGCCGCGCCTTGCCACGACCATATCCAGCAGCGCCTGCGGTTCCTCGATACGCCCCTGCACCTGGATCGTGCGTTCGGAGACGGGATCGACGACGCTTCCGGCCGGGCTGTTGCTGTTGCCGGTGCGCAGCGCATTCACCACCTCGTTGATGCCGATCCCAAGGGCGCGCATGCGTGTTTCGTCGATTGTCACATCGATCTGCCGTTTGCGCGCGCCGACCAGCGTTGCCTGGCCGACGCCGGCAACGGTCGTCAACTGCCGCACCACCTTCTGGTCGGCAAGGCTGGTGAGGGCGGGCACATCGAGCGACGTTGAACTGATCGCCACCGACAGGATCGGCTCGGCGGCGGGGTCGAACCTCGATATGACGGGCTTTTTGGCGTCTTCGGGAAAATTCGCCTCGATGGCGGCGATCTTGTCGCGCACTTCCTGTGCAGCGACCGAACTCCGCACCTCGAGCTTGAATTTCGCGACGACGACGGAGCGCCCCTCATAGGAGGTGGAGGTGACCTCATCGAGACCGCCAATGGCGTTCAGCGCGTCCTCGACCGGGCGTGTCACCTCGGTTTCCACCGTCTCCGGCGTCGCGCCCGGATAAGAGGTGATGACCACCACCACGGGAACGTCGACATTGGGATATTGGTCCAGCCCAAGCCGTTGCAGGGAGAAGGCGCCCATGACGAGAAGCGCAACCATCATCATGGTGGCGAAAACGGGATGGGTAACGGATATGCGGGTCAAGAACATTTCAGCCTGCCTTATCGACGGTGACGGCCATATCGGGCCGCAATTCGGGAAGCGGCGCGGTCAGGATGGTCTCTCCATCCTTCAACCCGGCGGCAATCTCGACCAGGTTGCCGCCGTTCCAGCGGGCTCCCACCGTGACCGTCTGGCGACGAAGATGGCCGTCCTGCACCTTGAGCACATGGTAACCGGTCTCATCCTTGCGCAGCGCGATGGTGGGAACGACGAGCGCATCGTTTTTCTCGCGCAGCAGGATCGATCCGCTGGCGAACATTCCGCCCCACAGCTGGCCGTCACGATTGGCAAGCCGCAGATAGACGGCAACGAAGCGGGTGCCGTCTTCGGCAACCGGGCTGATGCGGTCGACCGTGCCCTTGACGATCTGGCCGCCAAGGCCGTCAATCTCCAGTTCCGCCGTCTGGCCGAGGGCGACGCGCGGAACATCGCGCGTGGCGACAAGAACCTTCGCCTCCAGCACGCTGGTATCGACCAGCGTGAGAAGCTCGCCATCCGCACCGACACGCGATCCCGCCTCGGCCAGCCGCCGGGTGACGGTGCCGCCGAAGGGCGCGCGGATTTCGGCATTGCGAAGGGCGAGACGGGCGATATCCGCCTGCGCCGAAAGGCTCTGGAGCCTTGCCGTCTTCACCGCGACATCGCTTTTCGCCTTGTCGAGCTGTTCGGCCGAAGCGATGTTTTTCAGGGCAAGCTGTTCGGTTCTCGTCAGGGCCTGCATTGCCAGCATCAGCTCGGCCTCGGCCGCATCCCGGTCGCTTTGCCGCAGCAAAAGCGTCGATTGCAGCTCGTCGGCTTCGAAACGCACGAGCAGCTTGCCCGCCTGCACCGTGTCTCCGTCGCGGACATTCATCTCGACGATCTTGCCGGCTTCACGGGCGCGGATCACCACGCGGGTGATCGGCTGAAGCTCGCCGCTGATGCCAAGCCGCTCCACCATCGGGCGCGTGCCGATCTTCGCCGTTTCAGTGGCTGTCAGTTCGAAGGGAGTGCCTGCCGGGCTCATCGAAGCGGTTTCGACGAGCCCGTTCACGATGCCTTTGACACGCTCATTCGCATCGACGCTGCCGCGCGCCGGATCGAGAGCGGTGACAACGAGAACGCAACCTGCAAGCGCGATCCCCGCCTTGATGGTCCTCTTCACCCACATGTTGAAATCCTTTCCATACCGGGACCGCCGCTCAGGCGGTCGCATTGCCTCTCTTGAGGCGTATGGCATCTGGATAGGCGTCCATAATTGCAGCAGCATTACCCTTGCGAACGCACCTGCTTAAACAGCAAGGGCTTATGCTCCATAGCCCTGATTTCATGCTTTTTTTGGAGGGGAAACGGTTATGCGGCAGATTGGAAATGCTCCGCGTCTTCTTCTTCTTTGCCGCAATACTGCCGCAACCTTTCTGGCAGACAAGGGAATGCGAAGGGACGGTGACGCATGAGACTTCTGTTGATCGAAGACGAAAAGGAAATGGCGGATGCGCTGACGGCGACGCTCGGCAGGCAGGGCATCGTCATCGACCATACGATGTGGCTCGGCGATGCGATGGAGTTGACGCGCCAGCACGTCTATGACGCCATTCTGCTTGATCGCCGCCTGCCGGACGGGGAGGGACTTGCCTTCATTCCGCAGCTGCGCCATGCCGGCATCGACACGCCGATCATTCTGTTGACGGCATTGAACGAACCGGAAGACCGCATCGCTGGACTGGATGGGGGCGCCGACGATTATCTCGGCAAGCCGTTTCTCGTCGGTGAGCTGCTGGCGCGGGTGCGTGCGGTTCTAAGAAGGCCGGCAAACCTTGCACCCGCCGAGATCACCGCTGGCCGCATCGTCATCGATCCGCTCCATCTCAGCGTCACGATCAATTCCGTTCCCTTCGATCTGCCAAGGCGCGAGCTTGCGGTTCTCGTTGCGCTGGCGAAACGCAAGGGTAAATCCGTGCTGCGTTCCACGCTTGAGGCGGCCGTCTACAATTACGAGGAGGAGATCCAGTCCAATGCGCTCGACGCGCATATATCGCGGCTGCGAAAACGCCTGCTCGACGCCTCCGCAGGCGTTGGCGTCCATAATATTCGCGGCATCGGTTATCTGTTGAAGGAAGAGGCATGAAAGCGCAGGGCACCTCCAACTCGTCCTTGTGGTGGAAATTGAGCTGGCAGCTCAGCGTCGTCGTCTCCGCCATGATTGCCGTGGTCATCATCGGTCTCTGCTTTTACGGCATGACGATGCTTTCGCCCAATATTGCGCTCTGGGACGACCTGTCGGCGACACTCGATGAGTCGCTTTCGCTCGATCCGCAAAAAGGACTGGTCGTTACCGATGGCCCGGCATTGCAGGCCCTGAAAGCGGAGAACTCAACGCTCTGGTTCGTGGCTTCCACGCTGGACGGGCGGGTGGCGAGCTATGGCGCCGTGCCCGCCGTCTATGAGGAATTGTCGCCGTATCTGCATTTGCTGACGGATGCCGATATTCGCGGAGGAAAGGGCATTTCCGAGGTCGCCCTGGTTGAAAGCATGGAGACGAAGTGGGGTTCCGTAAGGGTCATGTTCGGCGGAACAACGCATATGAGGGGGCAGTTTTTGACGCTTCTTGCCGGAACCTACAAGATTTACGTTCCCCTCTTGGCTGTCATCTTGCCCGCCGTGTTCTTCTCGGTTCCCCGCATCGTGCGCGAGGCGCTTGCCGGCCTCAGTTCCGTCGTCAAAAAGGCTCCCGAGATCGATCCGCGCCGGCCGGGCTCGAAGCTTCCCGTCGAAGATGTGCCGCGGGAGGTGGTGCCCCTGATCCTCGCCTTCAACGGTATTCTCGAACGGCTCGAAGAGCAGTTTCGGGCGCGGCAGCGTTTTCTCATCGATGCGGCGCATGAGCTGAGAACTCCGATTGCGATCATGCAGACCCGGATAGAGGGCTTGCCGGGACCGGAGCAGCAACGCCTGATGGAGGATGTCGCGCGGCTTGGGGAGACCACCGAACAGCTTCTCGCCTTCGAAAGAAACGATCAGGTAAACGACCGGCGCGAAACGCTGGACCTCGTCGAGACGGCGCGCACCGTCGTTGCCGATCTCGCGCCGCTCGCGCTTGCGGCGGGCTACGATATCTCCTTCGAAACGCAGGTCGTGCGATATGAAATACTGGGCAACCCGTTCACCCTGCCGCGCGCCATCAGCAACATCGTGCGCAACGCCATCGACCATGGCGGGAACAGGGGGATGATCCACGTCTCGATTCTCGCCAGTGGCGAGATCGCGGTTTCCGATGAGGGGCAGGGGATAGCCGAAGATCAGCGGGAACGGATTTTCGAGCCCTTTTATCGCGTTACGCCGCGCAGCACCGGGGCCGGCCTTGGCCTCAGCCTCGTCAAGCAGATCGTCGCCAACCATAACGGGCGAATCTTTCTGGACAGCAGCGCCTTCGGAAGCACCTTCCGGTTACGTTTCTGAGCCTGCGTTGCGCGCGCTTTCAGGTGCGGGCAATTGTAATGTTGCCGCAATTTTCGCTGTCGTACCGTGTGGGGCACAGGATCAACCATGCCAACTGGAGTACGTGCAGTGAAACAACAGTGCAGTCTGTTTGCCCGGGCTTCCGGCGACAGGGCCTCCCGCAGTCGCGGCGTCGCCTTCGCCACCTTGCCCTTTGCCATCATCATGTCCGGCTGCACGTCCGTGCCGCTCAAGGAAGGCGGTACGCTGACCTCCTATGCGCAACTCAGCCCGGTCAAGGGCAAGTTCACCAAATCGCGCACCTTCGTGGACGCCAACGGACTGGCCGGCGTCAAGACCGTCGCCATCGTGCCGACCACCTTCTCCTTTGCGGCCTCGTCGCGGGTCACATCGGAAAAGGACCGTGTCCTTGTTTCGAATGCGCTGGATCGTGCCATCTGCGTCGCGCTCAGCGATAAATACCGGATTGCCGCGCTGGGCCAGCCGGCGGACATGACGGTGCGCACGGTCATCACCGATCTGGTGCCGACCGACAAGACCATGGCCGGAGTATCGACGGCCGTGACGCTCGGCAGCAACTTCGTCCTGCCGGTCAGCGTGCCGCGTCTTCCATTCGGGCTTGGCGGCCTCGCTGTCGAGGCGGAGGCGGTGGACAGCACCGGCGTGCAGCGCGCCGCAGCCGTCTGGTCCAAGGGCGCGAATTCCATCACCGGCAACGCCCGCGTCTCGGAAATCGGAGATGCCTACGAGCTTGCCGCCGATTTCTCCAACTACTTCTCGCGCATTCTGGTGACAGGCAAGGTCTCCGACGGGCTGAACCTCTCTATCCCCTCCGGCCATCGAATCCGGTCCGCCCTGGGTGGAAAACCGAAATATGTCGAATGCGATGCCTATGGACGGTCGCGCGGCCTGCAGGGCATGGTGGCCGACAAGTTCGGTGCGCCACCCGAATGGACCGACAGACCCGCAAAGGCCGCGTCGCGATAGGGCAGCCGCTATCGTTGCAGATCGCGCGCGTTACGGCGCGCGCGACAGTCCGAGCCGAGGACCTATGCCGCAAGACCGAGTTTCTGAAGGCCGCATTCGCGGACGATTTCGGCGATATGGCTGAATTGCGCCGAGAGCGGATTGCTCTTGCGCCACACGATGCCGATGGTGCGCGACGGGCGCGGTTCCGCCAGCCGGAACACAGAGACGGTGGATTGCCGTGTCTCCATATCGACGGCCATCTGCGGAATGAGCGTGACGCCGATGCCGGCGCCGACCATCTGTACGAGGGTGGAGAGCGAGGAGCCTTCCATCAGGACGCGCGGCGGCGCATTGGTCGTGCTGCAGAAGGAAAGCGCCTGGTTGCGGAAGCAATGGCCTTCTTCCAGCAGCAGCAGGCGCATTTCGCCCAGCTTGTCGGCGCTCGGCACCGGCATGCCCGCATCCTCCATCGGCCGCACCAGAATGAATTCCTCTGAAAACAGCGGAACCTCCTCCAGCGCCGGCTCCGAGACGGGCAGGGCGACGATCGCCATGTCCAGCCGGGCTTCCAGAAGGTCCTCGATGAGTTTCTGCGTCACCGCCTCGCGCGGGCGGGCCTCCAGTCCGGGATAATGCCGCGTGAGTGTCTTGATAATCTGTGGTAAAAGATAGGGTGCGACGGTGGGAATGACGCCGATGCGAAGGCGGCCGCTGAGCGGCCCATGCCGCGCCCGCGCCAGATCCTGCAACTCATCCACCGAACGCAATATCGAGCGGGTGCGTTCGGCGAATTCCTCGCCAAGCGCGGTCAGCCGGATCTGGCGGCTGCTCCGTTCGACGAGCGGCGCGCCGATCAGTTCCTCCAGTTCCCGGATCTGCAGCGACAGCGCCGGCTGGGAAATGGCGCATGCCTCCGCCGCCCGGCCGAAATGGCCGATCTTGGCCAGAGCGTCGAAATAACGGAGATGTTTCATGGAGAGCGCAATCATAAGCTCAGCATATCGCAGCCTTTAGAATATACAATTGGAAATTATGGAACCCGGCTGTTAGTCATCTTCATGACAGAAAGAAGCTGTAGCTGTGAGAGGTTACCAGCGTCGCTGCACGGTTTTCCCATGACCTGCCGCTGGCTCTGGCTCTCAACGCTGCACATGTCGAATTGATTATTTCGTTTAATTGCTAAACCCATCGGAGGGCGAAATGGACGCAACTTCAAAACCGGCTGGCAAGTGTCCTGTCATGCATGGAGGCAACACGGCCTCGGGTAAATCGGTGACCGAATGGTGGCCGAATGCGCTGAACCTCGACATCCTGCACCAGCACGACACCAAGACCAATCCGCTCGGCACCTCCTTCAACTATCGCGAAGCCCTAAAGACGCTCGATGTCGAGGCGTTGAAGGCCGATCTGCGCGCGTTGATGACCGACAGCCAGGAATGGTGGCCGGCCGACTGGGGCAGCTATGTGGGCATGATGGCCCGCGTTACCTGGCATGCGGCGGGTTCTTACCGTGTGACTGACGGCCGCGGTGGCGCCAACACCGGTAACCAGCGTTTTGCGCCGCTCAATTCCTGGCCGGACAACGTAAACACCGACAAGGGCCGCCGTCTGCTGTGGCCGATCAAAAAGAAATACGGCAACAAGATTTCCTGGGCAGACCTTATCGCGCTCGCCGGCACCATTGCCTATGACGTCGCCGGTCTGAAGACCTTCGGCTTCGCTTTCGGCCGCGAAGATATCTGGGCTCCGGAAAAGGACACCTATTGGGGCGACGAAAAGGAATGGCTGGCGCCGAGCGACGGCCGTTACGGCGACGTGACCAAGCCTGCGACGCTGGAAAACCCGCTTGCCGCCGTGCAGATGGGCCTCATCTACGTCAACCCGGAAGGCGTGAACGGCAAGTCCGATCCGCTGGCGACGGCGGCGCAGATGCGCGAAACCTTCGCCCGCATGGGCATGGATGACGAGGAGACCGTGGCGCTGACCGCCGGCGGCCACACCATCGGCAAGTCGCATGGCAATGGCAGCGCCGCCAACCTCAGCCCCGATCCGGAAGCCGCAGGCCCTGAATATCAGGGTCTTGGCTGGATCAACACCAAGGGCCGCGGCATCGGTCGCGACACGGTAGTATCCGGCATCGAAGGCGCGTGGACGAGCGAGCCGACCAAGTGGGACAACGGCTTCTTCAAAATGCTGTTCAAGCATGAGTGGACGTTGACCCACAGCCCCGCCGGTGCATCGCAATGGGCGCCGATCACCATCGCCGAGGAAGACAAGCCTGTCGACGTCGAGGATGCCTCGATCCGCACCATCCCGATGATGACCGATGCCGACATGGCCCTGAAGGTCGACCCGGTCTACCGCGAGATTTCGCTGAAGTTCAAGGACGATCAGGACCATTTCTCCGAGGTCTTCGCCCGTGCTTGGTTCAAGCTGACCCACCGCGACATGGGGCCGAAGTCCCGTTACATCGGCCCGGATGTTCCGGCGGAAGACCTGATCTGGCAGGATCCCATCCCCGCAGGCTCCACCAGCTACGATGTCGCTGCCGTCAAGGCGAAGATCGCGGCTTCTGGCCTTTCCGTTGCCGATCTGGTTTCGACCGCCTGGGACAGCGCCCGCACCTTCCGCGGTTCGGACAAGCGCGGCGGCGCCAATGGCGCACGCATCCGCCTCGCACCGCAGAAGGACTGGGAAGGCAACGAGCCCGCCCGCCTTTCCCGTGTGCTCTCGGTTCTGGAACCGATTGCCCGTGAAACCGGCGCGAGCATCGCGGATGTGATCGTTCTGGCCGGCAATTACGGTGTGGAACAGGCGGCGAAAGCGGCCGGCTTCGACATTGCCGTGCCTTTCGCGGCAGGCCGTGGCGATGCTTCCGCCGAACAGACGGATGCCGACAGCTTTGCGCCGCTGGAACCGCTGGCGGATGGTTTCCGCAACTGGGTCAAGAAGGACTATGTCGTCAGCCCCGAAGAACTGCTTCTGGACCGCGCCCAGCTCCTCGGCCTGACCGCGCCGGAACTGACAGTGCTCATCGGCGGCCTGCGCGTCATCGGCAGCAATTACGCCGGTACGGCGCATGGCGTGTTTACCGACAAGCCCGGCGCGCTGACGACGGACTTCTTCACGACGCTGACGGACATGGCCTATTCCTGGGTTCCGACCGGCAACAATCTCTATGAGATTCGTGACCGCAAGACCGGGGCCGCCAAGTACACGGCGACCCGCGTGGACCTCGTCATCGGTTCGAACTCCATCCTGCGCGCCTATGCGGAAGTTTATGCGCAGGACGACAGCAGGGAGAAATTCGTGCGTGATTTCGTCGCCGCCTGGACGAAGGTGATGAACGCCGACCGTTTTGACCTTCTGTAAGAAAAGGCCGACTGTTTAATGATAATGCACCTCCCTGAGCGATCGGGGAGGTGTTTTTTCTATCTGTGGGTTGGCGAGGACGCATCAGCGACCGCTCGATCCGGGATGCTATCGCCGGTCAGAAGCCGCAACCGGTTTGCCCGATGAAGATTTTTCTGCCTTTGCCGAGGGAGCTTTGCCGCTCTTTTCGTTTTCGTGCGCATCCGGCCCGGCCACGATGACGCCACGGCCCTTCTCTTCGCGTTTCTTGTCCGCGAAGTTGCCCGGTTCCTTTTTGCTGTCCATTGATAATCTCCCGTGTTGCGTTGCTGTCAGGAGTTCAACGGGCGTTTCGCTCAGAGGTTCCAGAGCTGTCGCGTCAGCGAATGTTTCTCTTTATAACGATCTTTGCTATTAACATGAATTGATAAGTCATGTTATTGGGGCATGGCGCGGTGCGCGCGTCTTTCCATACGCTCACCCCAGACCCGACAACCGGACGGTACCCGCATTGAGTTTCTGGCATTCCATGACCTGGCACACGGAAGGGATCAGCGTCACTGCGCCGGTGAAATGGCGCCAGTTCGACGGGCTGGTCAGTGCTTTCTGGGAAGCGGAAAGCCAGATGGGAGCCAAGGGTTATTATCTGGCCGCCGATCCGCGCATCATGATCTTTTTCAACGATGTCTCCTCACGCATCAGCATGTCCAACCGAAACGGCGAATTTACCAACCATTCGCGGCCAATGACACGGGCGGTTTATGTGCCGGCCGGCGTACCGATGTGGACGAGCAGCAGCGCCACGCATCGGTTCTCTCATCTCAACCTGCATATTCACAAGGATCGCCTGCTGCGTTTTCTCTCGCCCTCGGTCGGCAGTTCGGCGGCGATGACGGCGCTGCGCCGTCCGGTCGAGATACAGGACATCGGTTCGGTGGAAACCCTTGCCGGCCTGCTTGTCGATGAGCTGGCTGAACCCTCGAAACATGCGGTCTATGCGGAAAGCCTCGTCGGCAGCATCGTTGCCGGCCTGCTGGATATTCCCGGCCCTTCGCCGGAGCAGGCCAATGGCAGGCTGACGCAGGCGCAGTTGAACAAGCTTCTTGCCCAGGTCGAAAAGCGTGGCGACGACCGTATGACGGTTGCCGAAATGGCCGATATTGTCGGGCTTTCGGAAAGCTGGTTCGCCACCGTATTTCGCCAGACCACCGGCAAGACGCCGCTGCAATGGCAATTGGAGCGGCGCATCAATGCCGCCCAGAAACTTCTGCTGGAAGGCGATCTGACGGTGGCCGATATCGCCGCCCAGCTCGGCTTTTCCGATCAGGCTCATCTGACCAAGGCTTTCCGCCAGTCGGTGGGCAACACGCCGGCCGCCTGGCGACGGCTGCACAGGCTGCTTTGAAGCTGGGTGAGGTCGATGCGCAGTGTTTTGGTGAGGCGCGCAAACCTCACCTTTCGTCATCCTCGGGCTTGTCCCGAGGATCTGCGACCTTCAGACTTGATGAGACGTGGTTAGATCCTCGGGACGAGCCCGAGGATGACGTTGTACATTAGGGAAATTATGCAATATATTGAAAAATATTGCTAATATCGATTTTTACCATGTCTTTCGCAAGGTCACGGAAAACGCCCGGCCGGGATTGTAAAAGTCAGCGCCGAACCCGCCATAAGAGACGTGTTTTTCGTTGAAGATGTTGGAAACATTGACGTCCAGCGAGGCGGTTTCCTGAATCTTGTAGCTGAACGCCGCATCCACGGTCACGCTGCTTCCGGTTTCGACCTTGTTGGCATTGTCGAAATAATAAGCGCCGGTATAGCGGCCGCCGAGACCGAAGGTCATGTCGCCGAAATGGTCGTTGCCCGCAAGCGTGTAGTTGACCCATAGCGAAGCCTGATGCTCGGGCACGAATTGCGGCCGGTTGCCGACATTGCCGCCGGTGCCGTTTTCAGTGATTTCCGCGTCGAGATAGGAATAGGCCGCCGTCAGGCTGAGATTGTCGGTCACTTCCGCCTTGGCTTCGAGATCGAGACCGCGCACGCGCACCTCGCCGATGGTCGTGGGCAGGCTGGTGATCGGGCTGGTGACGGTGATGTTGTTCTTCTTCAGATCGTAGATCGAGGCGGTGAACAGGGCCGGGAACGCGTCCGGACGATATTTCACGCCGAGTTCGATCTGTTCGCCGCGTTCGGGCTCTACCGTCAGGCCAGATGCCGGCACCACCGATTCGGCGTAGCTGATATAGGGCGCGATCTCGTTGGTGATCTTGTAGGACACGCCGATACGCTTGGTCAGTTCGCTGATGTCGCCGCTCGCCGAGGTGCCGCGCAGGCGGTTGGTCTGTTCGGTGTCGATCCAGTCGTTGCGCAGGCCGGCGCTGACGATCAGCCTGTCGAAGAAGGTGAAATCCTGCTGGAGATAGATCGCCTTGGTCTTCTGGTCCGTCAGGGAGTCGGCATAGAGCGGCACTGAAACGGGTGCGCCGGTATAGACCGGGTTCATCCAGTTGATGCTCGGCGCAGCGCCGAAGTAGCTTTTGCTGCCGGAGGTGTAGTCATTGTAGAAGACGCCGACGAGGCTGCGGCTTTCGACATTGTCAAACCGCGTATCGTATTGCAGGCGCGTGTCGATCAGGAAGTTTTCGGTCTCCGTGTCGTTGCCGAAATAGGACCGGTTGGCGATTGTCGAGCCGTTGGTCGGCGTGGACGAGATATAGGCATAACCGAAGTCGGTATTCGCCTTGCTGTAGCGGGCGTTGGAACTCAGCGTCAGGCCGGAGCCGAAATCGTGATCGAACATCACGCTCAGCGAATTGCGGTTTGTACCGCGATAATTGTAGTCCGGTTCGCCGAAGAAACGGCTCCTGTCGAAATGCGAGCCGACAGGATGGCCGCCGCCGCCCGGAACGCCATCCTTGTTGAGATGATCGTAAACCACGGTAAGGCTGGTGACGTCCGTGGGACGCCATGTCAGGCCGCCCATGAAGAATTTCTCGTCGTCACGGGAATAGTCATATTCCGCATCGGCATTTCTGAGCTTGCCGGTCAGGCGATAGGACAGCGTGTCGTCGCTGGTGATGTTGTCGCCAAAGTCGAAGCCGGTTTCGGCGCGGCCATAGGAGCCGCCGGTGACATAGACTTCACCGAAACGGGTGCGTTTCGGCACCTTTGTGGAATAATTCACCGAGCCGCCGGGATCTGAGACGCCAAAGGTGGTGGAATTGCCGCCCTTCAGCACTTCCACCCGCTCATAGGCATAGGTTTCTTCGCGCAGCGCGCCGAAGGGACGGCCAAGCGTCAACCCGTCGCGATAGGTATAGGCGTCGAAACCGCGAATCTTGAAATAGTCGAACCGGTCGTCGGAGCCGTAAAAATCCGTGGTCACACCGGCGGTATATTGCAGCGCTTCTTCCACGCTCTGTACACCGCGCTGCTGCATTTCCTTGGCGGTGATGACCGAGACCGAGGCCGGTGTGTCGAGAATATCGGTCGCCATCTTGCTGCCGCTCGTCGTGCGGGTGGCGACGATGGACTTCTGGTCATTGTCACCGCTTTCGATGGTGATCCGTTCCAGAACCGTGCTGCTGTTTGTATTGGCAGCCTCCTGCGCCAGCAAGGCGCCGGGCAGGGTGGCGACAAGCGCCGTGCAGGCAAGCAGCGCCGCATCCTGATAACGGCGTCGCGCGGTTTTGCGGTGTCTGCCTTCGGTTTCGATATTCATTGGTATGTTCCAGAAGTTGATGCCCCGATCGCCGCTTCCACGGCCCACTCTCGAAACGCCCAATAACTTGAGAAAGTTTGTCCGGTATTGTAACTTTCTGCGGTTTTGTACAAAACCCCGGAAATTTCACCGCTGTTGCGACGGCATTTCTTGCCTGGGCTTGACGGAGGCAATTGAAGCTGAGAGTTCAAGTCCACTTTTGAACTTTTGAGAGCTCGCCAATGCTTCGCCCGTTCCGCCGCCTCATGCCGGTATTTGTGCTTTTCCTGTCGCTGATCGCACCGAATATGGTCTCGGCGGAGGAGACGACCAGCTATCCCGTCGTCATCAAACATGCGTTCGGCACAACCACGATTGCGAAGAAACCACAGCGGGTCGCGACTGTCGCCTGGGCGAACCATGAGGTGCCGCTGGCGCTCGGCATCGTGCCTGTCGGTTTTGCGGCGGCCAATTTCGGCGATGATGACGGCGATGGCCTGCTGCCATGGGTGGCGAAGCGGCTTACCGAACTCAACGTGGCAAAACCGGTGCTGTTCGACGAGGGTGACGGCATCGATTTCGAGGCCGTGGCGGCGACGCAGCCGGATGTCATCCTTGCCGCCTATTCAGGCCTCAGCCAGTCCGACTACGATACGCTGAGCCAGATCGCCCCTGTCGTCGCCTATCCCGTTTCTCCCTGGGCGACGGACTGGCGCGAGATGATCCGGCTGAACAGCGCCGGGCTTGGCATGGTCGCGGAAGGTGAGGCGCTCATCAAACGCATCGAGGGTGAGATCGCGCAGGTCGTTGCCGGCCACCCGCAGCTGAAGGGCAAGTCGGCCATGTTCGTCACCCATCTCGACGCCACCAATCTCAGTGTCGTCAATTTCTATACGGCTAATGACACCAGGGTGAAGTTCTTCGCCGATCTTGGGCTTGCCTCGCCGAAAAGCGTCGTGGAAGCGACGAAGCCGGGGCAATTCGCCGCCGGCGTCAGCGCCGAACGTGTCGATGCCTTCGACGATGTCGATATCGTTGTGACCTATGGCAGTGAGCCGCTGCTGAACGCCATGCGCGCCGATCCGCTTCTCGCCCGCATGCCGGCCGTTGCCAACGATGCCATCGTCATGCTGGGCCGCGACCCGCTCGGCACCGCCTCCAATCCCACGCCGCTGTCGATTTCGTGGGTGTTGAAGGACTATGCCGATCTTCTGGCAAAGGCTGCGGATAAATCCTCCGGGAAATCGCAGTGACGATGTCTGGACCCGGCAAAGCGACGGCGGTGCTGCTCGCCGGCCGCTCCAACCGCGTGCGAACGGCTTGGCTCGGCGCGATGCTGGCGCTTCTCGCGCTGCTCTGTGCGCTGTCCTTCGCCATCGGCACGCGTGACGTCGCTTTTGCGGATATTGTTGGCGGGCTCAGCGGCCGCGTCGAGACGGTTGCGGAGGCGGCGGTTGCCGTACGCTTGCCGCGCACGCTGCTTGCCCTGCTTTCCGGCGCCGCACTCGGGCTGGCCGGGGCCATCATGCAGGGTGTCACCCGCAATCCGCTTGCCGATCCCGGCATTCTCGGTGTGAATATGGGGGCGTCGCTCGCCGTTGTCATCGGCATCGTCTGGTTCGGCATCGCCTCGGCTCAGGCCTTCATCATGGTCGCAATTGCCGGGGCGGGGGTATCGGCGGTTTTCGTTTATGTTGTCGGCTCGCTTGGGCGAGGCGGGGCGACCCCGCTGAAACTTGCACTTGCGGGTGCTGCCACCTCCGTCGCCTTTTCCTCGCTCGTCATTGCCGTCGTTCTGCCACGCAGCGATATTGCCGGCGGCATCCGCTCCTGGCAGATCGGCGGCGTCGGCGGGGCGACTTTCGAGCGCATCGAGACCGTGCTGCCCTTTCTGGCCGCCGGTTTCATCATCAGCCTGCTTTCGGCGCGCAAGCTGAATTCCCTGGCGCTCGGAGATGAACTCGCCGCCGGGCTTGGCGAGAATGTTGCCGTCGCCCGAGCCGTAGCCTCCTTCGGCGCCATTCTGCTCTGCGGCGCAGCCACCGCCATTTGCGGGCCAATCGGTTTTGTCGGGCTTGTGGTGCCGCATCTCTGCCGTCTGCTCGTCGGGGTGGACAATCGCTGGCTTCTGCCGTTCTCGGCGCTTGGCGGGGCGTGCCTGCTGCTTGCCGCCGATATTGTCGGGCGCATCGTGGCGCGGCCGTCGGAACTCGATGTCGGCATTGTCACCGCCCTTGTCGGCGCGCCTTTCTTCATCTGGATTGTCAGACGCCAGAGGGTGCGGGAATTGTGACCATATACGCTCCCGTCATTGAAAATCTCGTCTTCAATCGCCATGCCCGCCAGCGCCGGCGTCGCCTTGTCATCGCTGCCCTGTCGGCGCTTCTGATTGCCGCTTTCGCAACAACGCTGATGCTCGGGCAATCTTTCACGCCGCCCGGTGATGTCGTTCGCGTTCTGCTGGGGGAGGACATTGCCGGCGTCACCTTCACCGTCGGGCAGTTGCGCCTGCCGCGCGCGCTGCTGTCGATTCTGGCAGGCCTGAGCTTCGGGCTTGGCGGCGTCGCCTTCCAGATCATGCTGCGCAACCCGCTCGCCAGCCCTGACATTATCGGCATCAGTTCCGGGGCGAGCGCTGCGGCCGTTTTCGCCATCGTCGTCCTGCAGATGAACGGGCCGCTGGTCTCGGCCTTCGCCGTCGCCGCCGGTCTTGGCGTCGCGCTTCTCGTCTATCTCCTGTCCTTCCGCAACGGCGTGGCCGGAACGCGGCTGATCCTCGTCGGCATCGGCGTTTCCGCCATGCTGGAAAGCTTCATCGCCTATATCCTCTCCGTTGCGCCGGCATGGACGTTGCAGGAGGCGATGCGCTGGCTGACCGGCAGCGTCAACGGCGCGAAAATCGCGCAGTTGCTGCCGCTCCTCATCGCCCTCATCCTTTTCGGCGGCCTGCTCCTCAGCCGTGCGCGCGATCTGGAGGCTTTGAGACTGGGTGACGACGCCGCAGCAGCGCTTGGTGTGAGGGTGGGGCGAACCCGCATCATCGTCATCATCGCCGCCGTGGGCATGATCGCCTTTGCAACGGCGGTCTCGGGTCCCATCGCGTTTGTCGCTTTCCTCTCCGGGCCGATTGCGGCGCGCATTGTCGGCAGCAACGGCTCGCTGCTCCTTCCTGCGGCGCTGGTTGGGGCGGCGCTGGTGCTGGTGGGCGATTATTGCGGCCAGTTCCTGTTGCCGGGCCGTTACCCGGTCGGCGTCGTTACCGGCGCGCTCGGTGCACCCTATCTGATTTACCTGATCGTGCGGGTCAACCGCAGCGGAGGCTCGTTATGACCGGCCACTCCCTTTCCGTGAACGGCCTGTCGGCCGGCTACGGCGAAAACCTCATCATCGACGGGCTGGATCTCACCGTCCCGCACGGAAAGATCACCGTCATCGTCGGCGCCAATGCCTGCGGCAAGTCCACTCTGCTGCGCAGCATGTCGCGGCTCATCACGCCGCGCGCCGGTCAGGTTCTGCTCGATGGAAAATCGATCCATCGTCTTCCCTCGCGCGACCTCGCACGGCGCATGGGCCTTTTGCCGCAATCGCCGATAGCGCCGGAGGGCATTGTGGTTGCCGATCTCGTCAGCCGTGGCCGGCACCCGCATCATGGCCTGTTCGCCCGCTGGTCGCGACAGGACGACGAGGCCGTCGCCGCAGCCCTTGTCGCCACCGATACGGTGGAACTGGCCGAGCGGCCGGTGGACGAGCTTTCCGGCGGCCAGCGGCAACGCGTCTGGATCGCCATGGCGCTCGCCCAGCAGACAGACATATTGCTGCTGGATGAACCGACCACCTTCCTCGATATCAGCCACCAGGTCGAGGTGCTGGATCTTCTGATCGACCTCAACCACGCCCGCGAGACCACCATCGTCATGGTGCTGCACGATCTCAATCTCGCAGCCCGTTATGCCGATCATCTTGTCGCCATGAGGGACGGGAAGCTGCATGTCTTCGGCACGCCGGAGGAAGTATTGACAGAGGAGAATGTCCGCCACGTCTTCGGCATCGAAAGCCGGGTCATCAAGGATCCGACCTCGGGCAAGCCGATGATGCTGCCGATCGGGCGGCACCGGACGGTGGCTGATGACGTCAGGCGCTGATCATGCCGCCTTGTGTTTGCTGGTGAGCTGAAAGCCCAGGGAGTTGAGGACGGCTATCGTTGTTTCTAACGTCGGATTCCCAGCCTCGCTGAGCGATTTGTAAAGATGCTCTCTGGCAAGTCCGGTTTCACGCGCTACCTGCGTCATACCCTTTGCGCGCGCGATAACACCAAGCGCATTTGCGATGTATGCCGCATCATTGGTTGCGAACGCATCCTCCAGAAACACCTCAATGGCTTCATCGCTCTTGAGGTGTTCAGCGGGATCAAAGTTCGTAAACTTCTCAATCATCGTCATCACTCCATTGCGCCGCAATCTGCTTCGCGGCTTTGATGTCCTTCTCCTGCGTACTCTTGTCCCTGCCGGTCAGACCGCACAGAAGGTGGCCGGACCGCAATGATTGCGATAGGCCATGGACATTACATCCTTATGCCAAGACGTCACGGCCAAGCCGCATAGGATGGTGGTGGCACGTTCTGCATTCGCGTTGCCGTTCTCCTGAAACGGCCGGGAGACGTGCCCTCGTTGCGGGTGAAGAAGCGATTGAAATAACCGGGGTCCTGAAATCCCAATCGGAATGCGATTTCAGCGACTTGCAGCGATGAGTTTAGAAGAAGATCGCGCGCTTCGGAGAGCAGTTCGCGATGAATATAGGCCTGTGGCGAAAGCCCTGTCGCTTTGCGTACCGCAAATCCAAGACGTTCGCGGTTGACGTCGAGTTGCCTCGCATAGTCTTCCACGCCCCATTGATCGCGTTTGTGCTGGCTGACCAGCAGCACAAAACGCTCGGTGAGGCTGCCGGGCGTGGAGACGGCTGCGGCAATATCGGCGATGGCGTGCTGGCAGATGCGAATGAGCGTGACGGAGAGCAGGCTGGCGATAATCGTGTCCGAACCGGTTGTCGCGCGGACATTTTCGCTGGCGATGGTCTCGAGATAACCCGCCAGTTCTTGCCGGTCCTTCTCTGCCGGCGCCTGCGTCAGAACACGCTGCAATATATTGCGCACGGCGCTTGCGCTCGTGCCGGTCGGCATCGCATGGGCGAGCCCGATTTCCGTCGTCCCCAGCAGCGATCCACGGCTTCCGGCAGCCAGCCGCAGGCGGCCGGCGGGGCCGATGGGCAGCCAGACAAGCCCCGGTGCCGGGACAGGCAGCGTCTTTTCACCCAGTATGATCTCCGCTTCCCCGGCGGAAAGGAGAAGCAGATGGGCGCTATCCGATTCCAGCCGGAATTCGGATATGCGCAGCGTCGAGGCGAGGGTGCGCGCCGTGATCTCCACGCGATTGCCGGCAATCTGGCTGTGCAGCGGCATTCGGCCTCCAAAAGTACAATAATGCGCTACATTAGTGCATTTTATATGCGGCTGTCATTGCTAAACTTTGATCAGCGCAGGGGAAAGCCTTGAGGAGAACGGCAACCCCGATAAGGCGCTTTGGGAGGAACATCATGAATAATCTGAAGCGCAGAACGCTGTTCTGCCTGCTCTCCGGTGCTGCCCTGTCGGCGGTATCTTTCGGTCACGCCATTGCGCAGGACCGCGCCTCGGTGAAGATCGGTTATGCCGTTTCCAAAAGCGGCGCCAATGCCACGGGTGCTGGCATCACCACCATTCCGAACTACAAATTATGGGTGAAGGAGGTCAACGATGCCGGTGGCCTCACTTTGCCGGATGGCAAGCGCCTGCCGGTGGAAGTGGTGGAGTATGACGACCGCTCCTCGGCCGAGGATGCGGTGCGGTTCACCGAGCGTCTGGCCAGCCAGGACAAGGTCGATTTCATTCTGCCGCCCTGGGGCACGGGCTTCAATCTGGCCGTTGCGCCGCTTTACGACCGTTTCGGTTATCCACAACTGGCTGTGACCGGCGTGACCGACAAGGCGCCCGATTTCGCGGCGCGCTGGAAAAAGAGCTTCTGGATGCTGGGCGGTGGTCATGACTATGCCAATGCGCTTGCCGATGTTTTGAAAGCCGCGCGCGATGCCGGCCAGATCAATGACAAGGTCGCGGTGATTTCCGTTGCTGACGGTTTCGGCATCGATCTCATCAAGGCCGCGCGGCCGGCGCTGAAGGAAGCGGGTTTTACGCTTGCCTATGACAAGACGTATCCGGTCGGCACTTCGGATTTCGCAGCACTTGTGAACGAGGCGGCGTCGAGCGGTGCGGACAGCTTCATCGCCTTTTCCTATCCGCCCGACAGTTTCGCGGTGACGAAACAGGCGCAGACGGCGAAGTTCAACCCGAAGGTGCTTTATGTCGGCGTCGGCGGTGCTTTCCCGATCTTCCCGAAGGTCTCCGATGGCAAGCAGGAGGGCGTGATCAGCATCGGCGGCGTCGATGGCAGCAGCGACAAGATCGAGGACTATTTCAAGCGCCACGAAGCCTTCATCGGCACCAAACCGGACAGCTGGGCAAGCGCCATCACCTATGCCAGCCTCGAAATGCTGGCCCAGTCCATCCAGCGCGTCGGCCTCGACAAGGCGGCAGTGGCAAGTGAACTCTCGACGGGAAGCTTCGAGACCGTCATCGGCCCGGTCAAGCTTGAAGACAACCAGCTTCGCCAGCTCTGGTGGGCCGGGCAATGGCAGGGTGACCGTTTCGTGGCGATTGCGCCCGCAGACCGCGCAGGTGCGGCCAAGCCGGTCGTTCCGAAGCCGCAATGGTGAACCTTTGCCGGCCGGGGCCGTGAACCCCGGCCGGAAGGCTTCGGCCATCTTCCATACTGGAGACATTCCCTTGTTCTTATCCACCCTCATCTTCGGCTTGATGCTGGGAGGGACCTATGCGCTGATCGCGCTTGGACTTTCGCTGCAATATGGCATCGCCCGCATCATGAACCTTGCCTATGGCGAAGTGCTGATTGCGGCTGCCTTCATCACCTTCGTGCTGTTTTCCAGCTATGGCCTGTCGCCGCTCCTGTCGCTGTTCATCATCGTGCCGCTCGGTTACGCCCTGTCTTTCGTGATCTACCGGGTCATGATGCGGCCGCTGGTGCGCCGTTCGGGCGGCTCCGGCCGTCTGGAAGTCGATTCCATTCTGGCGACCTTCGGGCTGCTCTTCGTTATCCAGGGCATCATGCTCGTGGTGTTCGGCGGCAACTACCATTCCTATTCCTATCTCTCCGATGGCGTCGACATCTTCGGCACGACGGTAGCGCTGAACCGGCTTTTGTCGTTCATCCTGTCGGTCGCAATCGGCGGCGGGCTTTATCTGGCGCTCACCCACAGCCGCTGGGGGCTCAACCTGCGGGCGGTGGCGCTTGCGCCCAAATCTGCGCCGCTGGTCGGTATCGATGTGAACCGCGTTGCCTCAATCGGTTTTGCCCTTGGCGGCGCACTCGCCGTGGCGGGTGGAGTGATGATCTCGATGTACCAGACCTTTTCCGCCTCCTATGGCGTGGTCTTCACCATGAAGGCGCTTGTCGTCGTCATCATGGGCGGTGTGGGCAATCTCCTCGGTGCGCTGGTGGCCGGCCTGCTGCTCGGCCTCGTGGAAACCTTCGTGCTTGTTTATGTCGATCCCGGCCTCACGCTTGCCGCCACCTATCTGCTTTTCCTCGTGGTGCTGCTCTGGCGTCCGGAAGGCATCTTCGCAAGGAGGGGCAAATGATCCCGCTTCTCATCGGCCTTGCCGCAGCCGCGCTGCTGGCGCTTTCCCCCTTCTTCTTCGATGCCTATGGTGTCGGCGTCATCATCGGCCTTCTCGGTTATACGACGCTCGCCTCTGCCTGGGCGATGTTCTCCGGCCCGACGCGTTATATTTCGCTCGCCACCGTCGCCTTCTTCGGTGTCGGGGCCTATACGGTTGCGGTGCTGAGCGAGGTTCTGCCATGGCCGCTCGTGCTCCTGTGCGCGGCCCTTGTCGGCGCGGCGCTGGCGCTTGTCGTCGGGCTTTCCACACTGCGCGTCGCCGGCATTTATTTCGTGATCTTTTCCTTCGGTCTTGCTGAGCTCATCCGCCAGCTCATCACCTGGTATGAGGTGAATGTGACCGGCACGCTCGGGCGCTATATCTTCCTGCCGCTGGAGCCGCGGCATGTGCTCTGGCAATTGCTGGCGCTGGCTGTCATCACCCTTCTGCTGACAATCCTGATCGACCGCAGCAAGCTCGGACTGGCGCTGAAGGCGATCGGTGACGACGAGGTCGTGGCCGCCCATGCGGGCATTAATCTCGCCCGCACCAAGCTTACACTCTTTGTGCTGTCGGCCACGATCATCACGCTTGTCGGCGCTATTCAGGCCCCGCGCTGGGTCTATATCGAGCCGGCCATCGTCTTTAATCCGCAGGTATCGTTCCTCACCGTCATCATGGCACTGCTTGGCGGAGCCACACGCCGCTGGGGACCTATCCTCGGTGCGGTGCCGCTGTTCCTGCTGTTCGAGTGGCTGGGCGCCAACTTCCCCAACCATTTTTCCATCATTCTCGGCGCTCTCTTCATCCTCATCGTCTTCGTGCTGCCGGATGGCGTGCTGGCGGCGCTGGAGAAGTTGCGCAAAAAGGAGAAAGCCGCATGAGCGCCGTTCTCGAAATCACCGATATCCGCAAGACCTTCGGCGGGCTGAAGGCCGTGGATGGGCTTGGTCTCACCATCGAGGCCGGCGAGGTCGTCGGGCTGCTCGGGCCGAACGGTTCCGGCAAGACGACGCTGATGAACCTGATCTCCGGGGCCCTGAAGCCGACCGAAGGGTCGATACGGCTGAAAGGGCAGGAGATAGCGGGCCGGCGGCCGGATGTGATTGCACGCGCCGGCGTGGCGCGCACCTTCCAGCTCGTGCGGCTTTTGCCGTCGCTTTCCCTGCTTGAAAACGTTGCCGTATCGGCCATGTTCGGGCCACAACGCCTGTCCCGTCTCGACGCGGAGAAGGTCGCGCGCGCCTGCCTTGAAAGAATAGGCCTTGCCGGGCGGGAGACCCTACCGGCTGGCGATCTCACCTATATCGACCAGAAGCGGCTTGAACTGGCGCGTGCGCTGGCGGGCGAACCGAAGCTTCTGCTTCTCGACGAATGGCTCGCTGGCCTCAACCCCACGGAACTGCAGGAAGGAATAGCGTTGATCCGGCGGCTGGCCTCCGAGGGAACGACGATCCTGCTGGTGGAACATATCATGGCCGCCGTGCGTGCCCTTTGCCCGCGCTCCGTGGTCATGGCGGCCGGCCGCAAGATCGCCGATGGGCCGACGGCAACGGTGCTTGACGATCCGCAGGTCATTTCCGCCTATCTGGGAGCGGCACATGCTTGAAATAGATGCACTGACAATCCGTTACGGCAAACATCTCGCGGTTGACGGCATATCGCTCAATGTCGCCAAGGGCGAAACGGTGGTGCTGCTCGGCGCCAACGGTGCGGGCAAGTCGTCACTGCTGAAAGCGGTCGGCGGCATGGTGGCGTCGGCCTCCGGCGACGTGCGCGTCAACGGTGCGTCTCTTGCCGCCGTCCCCGCCCATCAGATCGTGGAACGGGGCGTGGCGCTGGTGCCGGAGGGGCGCGGAATTTTCGCGGCGCTGACGGTGGAGGACAATCTCCGTCTCGGGGCCAATCCCCGCCATGCCCGTTCAGCGGAAACGGCGACTCGCGAACATATTTTCTCGCTGTTTCCGCGCCTTGCCGAGCGGCGGCAGCAGCTTGCCGGCACCATGTCCGGCGGCGAACAGCAGATGGTCGCCATCGGGCGGGCGCTGATGTCGGCACCGGATTATCTGCTGCTGGACGAGCCGAGCCTTGGCCTTGCGCCCATCGTTACGCAGGAACTCTTTGCCGCCTTGGCGGAGATCAAGAAGAGCGGCCTTTCCATTCTGCTCGTGGAGCAGAATGTGCGCGAAAGCCTCGCGCTTGCCGATCGCGGTTATTTGCTGGAAGCAGGACGGATCGTCGGGGCAGGCACGGCTGAGGCCCTGTCCGCCGATCCCGCCGTGCAACGGGCGTTTCTCGGCGGCACCACCGCCGCCATTGTCTGAATTCAGGAGGAAGACCATGCAGACTGTCAATCTTTTCATCGGCGGCGACCATTGCCCGGCCGCGAGCGGCAAGCGTTTCGAACGCAGCAACCCCATTACCGGCGACGTGGCGACGAGTGCTGCGGCGGCAACGGTGGAGGACGCTACCCGTGCGGCCGATGCCGCGGCCGCCGCTTTCTCGGTCTGGTCGGCAACGCCGCCCGGCGAACGCCGCCGCCTGCTTCTGGCTGCCGCGCAGGCGCTTCTCGCCGCCGGGCCTGATATTACCCAGGCGATGAAGGAGGAAATTGGCGCGACCGATGCCTGGGCCGGTTTTAATGTGAAGCTCGCAAGCGACATGCTGGTCGAGGCGGCAAGCCTGACGACCCAGATCAAGGGCGAGATCATTCCTTCCAACCGTCCGGGAGCCATGGCGATGGCGCTGCGTCAGCCGGCGGGCGTTGTGCTGTCCATCGCGCCGTGGAATGCGCCGGTCATTCTCGGCGTGCGCTCCATCGCCACGCCGCTTGCCTGCGGCAATACGGTTGTGATGAAGACCTCGGAACTTTGCCCGCGCACCCATGCGCTGATCATCGAGGCAGTCGCTTCCGCCGATCTGCCCAAGGGCGTGCTCAACGCCGTCTCCAATGCGCCGGAAGATGCGGCAAAGATCGTCGATACGCTGATCGCACACCCCGCCGTCAGACGCGTGAATTTCACCGGTTCGACCCGCGTCGGCCGCGTGATTGCCGAAACGGCTGGCCGTTACCTGAAACCCGCTTTGCTGGAGCTTGGCGGCAAGGCGCCGTTCATCGTGCTTGACGATGCCGATATCGATGCGGCCGTCGCAGCCGCCGCTTTCGGCGCCTATATGAACCAGGGCCAGATCTGCATGTCGACGGAACGCATCATTGTGCTCGACAGCGTTGCCGATGCATTTGTGGAGGCCTTCGCCAAAAAAGCGTCGAGCCTCACGGCTGGCGATCCGCGTGAGGGCAAAACACCGCTCGGCTCACTGGTCAGCGCCGAAGCGACATCGCGCATTCGGGCGCTGGTGGATGATGCCGTTTCCAAGGGCGCACGACAGGTCGCCGGTGGCGGCGGCAACGGCACGATGCTCGATGCGATTGCCGTTGATGGCGTCACCCCCGCCATGCGGCTCTATGCGGAGGAAAGTTTCGGTCCGGTCGTTTCCATCATCAGGGCCGGCAGCATCGATGAGGCGGTGAGCATCGCCAACGAAACCGAGTTCGGTCTTTCCGCCGCGATTTTCGGCAGGGATCAGGCACGAGCGCTTTCGATTGCCGCCC
The DNA here is from genome assembly GCF_015704895.1 of Agrobacterium leguminum. Lineage (GTDB taxonomy): Bacteria > Pseudomonadota > Alphaproteobacteria > Rhizobiales > Rhizobiaceae > Agrobacterium > Agrobacterium leguminum. Next base: position 103,967 of record NZ_JADQWB010000009.1, read on the forward strand.
GCATTGAAAGCGGCATATGCCACATCAACGGCCCAACCGTTCACGATGAAGCTCAGATGCCCTTCGGCGGGGTCAAGGCTTCCGGTTACGGCCGCTTCGGCGGTACGGCGGGCATTGCGGAATTCACCGAGCTGCGCTGGGTCACGCTGCAGGACGGGCCGCTGCATTATCCGATCTGAACCGGAAACGGTACAGGCTGGCGGGCGGCGTCATCGCCGCTCGTCGATCAGCCAGCCGGTGAGTTTTCTCACCGCGCTGTCGCTGCTTTTCGGCCGCATCAGCCAGTAGCCGCGTCCCGGCGCATCGAGGCTTGGGCCGGCCGTCACCAGCACGCCGGCTTCGAGCAGCGGATCGACCAGCCCGGCCCAGCCGAGCGCGAAACCCTGTTCGCCGATGGTTGCCTGCACCACCATGGTGTAATTGTTGAAGCTGATGTCGCCGCCATCATGGTCGGCCGTTCTCTGCACGCCGAAATGCTTGAAATAGGAAGGCCAGTCGAACCAGTGCGCCTGCGAGGTATTTTCGAGGTGGATGAGCTTCCGTCGCGAAAAATCCGCAACGGTCGCGGGTGCCGATGTCCCGGCCAGCAGGGCAGGCGAGCAGACCGGCGTGACCTTTTCCGAAAGCAGCAATACCGCCCCGTCACCCGCTTCCTGACGCGTGCCGAAAATGATCATCACGTCGCTATCGTGTTTGCCCTGACCGAGCGGATCCTGCGTGGCGACGATCTGGATGTTGATGTCGGGGTTGAGCGCGCGAAAACCATGCATGCGCGGGATGAGCCACAGGGACGAGAAGGCATAGTCCGTGTGCAGACGGATGGTCTGCCGCTCCTCCGTCCGGCGCAGCTGTTGTGCGAGAAGGTCGATGGCGTCGATATTGCGCGAGACGATCTCGAACAGCCTCTGACCCTCCGTCGTCAGTTCGATGCCGCGATGTTTGCGGCGGATGAGGATTACGCCCAGCTCATCCTCCAGCCTACGAATCTGATAGCTGACGGCAGGCTGCGTCAGCCGCAGGGATGCCGCCGCCGCCGTCAGGCTGCCGCGGCGGGCAACCTCGGTGAAAATGCGCATCCATCCCAGATCGAGCGGCCGGTCTGACATTAAAATTCCTTATATCAACTATCGAAAAATACCCGCTTCACAGGCAAAAGCAACGTGGTGTTCAATAAACTGGATTGATAAAAGGGGAGCCGCAATGAAAACCATTTCTCATCTGCATCGCATCGCCGCCGGTCTCTTTCTGTCCGTGGCGGCCTTCTCAACCCCGCTTCAGGCGGCCGATGACGCGGCCTGCAAGACGATCCGTCTCAGTGATCCCGGCTGGACCGACATTACCGCCACCAATGGCGTCGCCTCCGTGCTGCTGGATGCCTTGGGTTATGAAGCCGACGTCAAGACACTGTCGGTGCCGATCGGCTATCAGGCCATGAAAAACGGCGAAATCGACGTTTTCCTCGGCAACTGGATGCCGGCCCAGAAATCCTTCGTGGACGATCTGAATGCCGCCAAGGCGGCGGAGGTGATGACGAAGAACCTCGAGGGCGCCAAGTTTACACTGGCCGTGCCAGCCTATATGGCGGAAAAGGGCGTCAAGGATTTCGCCGATCTGGCAAAGCACGCCGATGAATTCGAAAGCAAGATTTATGGCATCGAGCCGGGCGCACCGGCCAACCAGAATATCCAGAAGATCATCGACGCCAATGATTTCGGCCTGAAAGGCTGGCAACTCGTCGAATCCGGTGAGCAGGCCATGCTGGCGCAGGTGGAACGGGCGGGCAGGGACAAGAAGGCCGTGGTCTTCCTCGCCTGGGCGCCGCATCCGATGAATGAGAAGATCGATATTGCCTATCTCTCCGGCGGTGACGCCTATTTTGGCCCGAATTTCGGGGGTGCGGAAGTTTATACGCTTTCCCGTACCGGCTGGCCGCAGCAATGCCCGAATGCAGCAACGCTGTTCAAGAACCTGAAATTCGATATCAGCATGGAAAACACCCTGATGGGCTCTATTCTCGGTGGCGAGGATTCCAGGGCGGCGGCGACAGCGTGGCTGAAGGCAAATCCGAAAGCGCTGGATAGCTGGCTGCAGGGTGTTACCACGCTGGATGGCAAGCCGGGGGCGGACGCCGTCAAGGGCAAGCTTGGCCTCTAAAATCGGAAAGTGGAAATGCCGCGTCCCAATATCCTGATCCTGATGGCCGACCAGTTCAACGGGACGTTTTTTCCCGATGGCCCGGCCGATTTTCTTCACGCGCCACATCTCAAAACACTGGCGAAGCGGTCCGTCCGCTTCGCCAACACCTATACGGCAAGCCCGCTCTGCGCGCCGGCCCGCGCCTCCTTCATGTCCGGGCAATTGCCGAGCCGCACGCGGGTTTACGACAATGCCGCTGAATTCGCTTCCGATATTCCGACCTATGCGCACCACCTGCGGGCGGCGGGTTATTACACCGGCCTTTCAGGAAAGATGCATTTCGTCGGCCCGGACCAGCTGCATGGCTTCGAGGAGCGCCTGACGACGGATATTTATCCCGCCGATTTCGGCTGGACACCCGATTATACCAAGCCGGGTGAGCGGATCGACTGGTGGTATCACAATCTCGGTTCGGTCACCGGCGCAGGCGTCGCCGAAATCACCAACCAGATGGAATATGATGACGAGGTGGCCTATCACGCCACCCGCAAGCTCTACGACCTGTCGCGCCGCCTCGATGACCGGCCGTGGTGCCTGACGGTCAGCTTCACCCACCCGCACGATCCCTATGTGGCGCGGCGCAAATTCTGGGACCTCTACGAGGATTGCCCGGCGCTCGATCCGCAGACATCGGCCATCGCCTTCGAAGAGCAGGACCCGCATTCGAAACGGTTGCTGAAAGCCTGCGATCACGAAGCTTTCGATATTTCGCCAGAGCAGATACGCCGCGCACGGCGCGGCTATTTTGCCAATATCTCCTATATCGATGAGAAGATCGGTGAAATCCTCGACGTCTTGAAGGCGACTCGAATGGAGGAGGACACGATCATCCTGTTCCTGTCCGACCATGGCGATATGCTGGGCGAGCGCGGGCTGTGGTTCAAGATGTGTTTCTTCGAGGGTTCCGCCCGCGTGCCGCTGATGATCACCGCGCCGGGCTGGCAGCCGGTTTTGATCGACACGCCGGTTTCGACGCTGGATGTCACGCCGACGCTCTGCGGTCTGGCGGGGCTCGATATCACATCGCTCAAACGCTGGACGGATGGCGAAGATCTGGCGGCGCTGGCAGCGGGAACTGGCGAGCGCGGCCCGGTGCCGATGGAATATGCCGCCGAAGGCTCGATAGGGCCGCTCGTCGCCCTTCGCGACGGCCGCTACAAGCTGTCGGTCTGCGAGGCCGATCCGCCGTTGCTCTATGATATCGAGGCGGACCCGGAGGAACGCACGAACCTTGCCGGCGACCCTGCTTTCAGCACCGTCCTCTCATCGCTTTGCGCTGAAATCGACCGGCGCTGGCAGCTCCCGGTTTTCGACGCGGCGGTGCGGGAAAGCCAGGCGCGGCGCTGGGTGGTCTACAAGGCGTTGCGCAACGGCGCTTATTACCCGTGGGATTACCAGCCTTTGCAGAAAGCCTCCGAGCGCTATATGCGCAACCACATGGACCTCAACGTGCTGGAGGAAAACCAGCGGTATCCGCGCGGGGAGTGAAGCGGGCAGGGCGGATCAGGCGGGCGTACGCACCTTGGGAGCGCCGCCTGCCGCCTGCACGGCAAGGCTTCCCGCTGCAACACCGGCTTCAAGGCAGAGTTTCTCTTCCTCTCGCCGCAGCCATGCATCGATGAAGCCGGCATTGAAGGCATCGCCCGCGCCTGTCGTATCGACCACCGGGACTTTTTTCGCCGCCGCGTGATGGAAACCCGCAGGCGAGGAGACCCAGGCGCCCTGCGCGCCGCCCTTCAGGGCCACGACGGGAAAGGCTCCGGACAAAGCGGTGAGGGCTGCTTCAGGGTTTGCATGGCCCGTGATCGCTTCGGCTTCTTCGAGGTTGGGCAAAAACACGTCGACGCCGGCACAGGCCCTGAGCAGGCCCTTGTCATAGATCAGCGAGGCATCCCAGCTCGGATCGAGTGAGACGGACAGTCCATTATCCTTGGCGCGGGAGATGAGATCGGGGATTTCGTGCAGTGTGGCGAATTCGGCGATATGCAGATGGCGGGCCTTTTGCCAGCTAAAAGCGGCATCGAGGGTGGATGGCCGGGCGGCGCCGGCGCGGCGCGTCAGGAATGCGCGGTCATGACCAACCACCGTCGCAACCGTGACTTGCGGTCCCGCATCCGCCGAATGTTCCAGAAATTGCAGGTCCACACCGCTCTGCCGCATTTTTTCGCCGATGGCGCATGAGAAGGTGTCGGTGCCGAGCCTTGCCAGCAGCGCGGCCGTGCGGCCGATATGGGCGAAATGGGCGGCGGCGATGAAAGCTCCGCCGCCTGCGGCGATTTCCATGTCGCTGGCAAAAAGCTCCCGGCCGAGCACCGGCAATTCGTCAAGCCCGGTGAAAATGAGGTCGCAATAGATCCGGCCGATGCTGATGACGGCTGATTTTTCTGTTGTCATCATGCGCGGCCCAGAAGCTTTTCCGTTTTGGCGTCGAAAAGGTAAAGCGCGCCCGTTTCCGCCCGGCATTGCAGCTGGCTGCCGACGGCGGGAATGGATTTGCCCCTTGCCGTTGCGATTACGGAGGTGGTCGCCGTATCCAGGTGCACCAGCGTTTCCGGGCCGAGCGGCTCCACCGCCGTTACCGTTCCCTCAAGCGAGAAGGCGTTCGGGGTGGCATCGGCTTCTCCAACAAGCAGATCATGGGGGCGAATGCCGATCAGCAGCTCGCCCGTGGCCGACGGCGCGACGCTGTTCGTCGTTCTGGCGCCGCGCAACAGGTTCATTGAGGGGCTGCCGATGAAACGCGCGGTAAAGACATCCACCGGCGTCTCATAAAGCTCCGTCGGCGTGCCGACCTGCAGGATATGACCGTCCTTCATCACGACGATCCGGTCCGCCATGGTCATCGCTTCCACCTGATCGTGGGTCACGTATACGGTCGTTGTCTTAAGACGCTGGTGCAAACGTTTGATTTCAATGCGCATCTGCGATCTCAGCTGCGCGTCGAGATTGGAGAGAGGCTCGTCGAAAAGAAAGGCTGCGGGATCGCGCACCATGGCGCGGCCGATGGCGACACGCTGCCGCTGGCCGCCCGACAGGGCCGCGGGCCGGCGGTCGAGCAGGGCTTCCAGTCCCAGCACCCGGCCGGCCTCTTCGATGCGCCGGTTCTTTTCCTCGCGGTCGAGCTTCGATGTATAAAGCCCGAAGCCGATATTCTGGCGAACGGTCATATGCGGGTAGATCGCATAGTTCTGGAAGACCATGGCGATGTTGCGCTGTTTCGGTTCTTTCTCGTTGACGACATTTCCGGCGATTTTCAGCGTGCCGTCGGAAATCTCCTCCAGCCCGGCGATCATGCGCAGCGTGGTGGATTTACCGCAGCCGGAAGGGCCGACGAAAACCACGAATTCGCCGTCTTCAATGGCAAGGTCGATGCCCTTGACCGCCTCCACCTTGCCGTAGCGCTTTACCAGTTGATTGAGTTCGATTGTCGCCATTATCGCGCTCCCGTCAGGGCGGTAAATTTTTCTGCCAGCTCGGCAGCTTTCGCCGCTTCGTAATCGGCGGATCGTTGTGCTTCGGCCTCAAACGCACCGAGCTTGCCGCGATAGGCCGCAATCGCCTCCCGCATCGGTTCAGGGGCAGGGCCGCCGAAGCGGCTGCGAACGGCGACGAAATGTTCCGGCGAGACGATCTGCCTGAATTTTTCCTCATCGATGCCGGTTTTGCGGCCCGCCAGTTCCTCGAACGCCTTGAGGAAAGGCTGGTAACCGTCATTCGGCAGATCGCCCTTCAGCGCGACGACGCTTCTGGCGACGGTTGCCGCAATCTCATGGGCCTGCCGGAAAGACAGGTCTTCGATGCGGACGAGCGAATCCGCCAGTTCCGTGATGGTGATGCAGGAACGGCGAATATTCTGCTCGACCCTTTCCGGGTCGATGCTGATCTGGCCGACGAGGCTGGCGAGGAGATCGAGTACCCGGCCGGCAGAAGTGAAGGCCTCGTAACCCATGCCCTGGGTTTCACCCTCGCTGTCATTCATGTCGGTGAAGGGCGTATTGTGCATCACATCGAGCACGGTCCGTGCCCGGCCGAATGTCTGGCTGGCGAGGTGGCGCAGATGTTCGATGGGGACCGGGTTGCGCTTCTGTGGCATGATGGAGGAAATCTGCACCAGCGAATTCGGCACATAGATCTGGCCCACTTCAAAGCTCGTCCAGAACTGGAAGTCCTGAATGAGCCGGCCGAGATGCAGGAACATCAGCTCGATCGCGGCATAGGTTGCCGTCGTGTAGTCGACGGCGGCAATGCAGGAATAGGAATTACGTAAGGGTGCGGCAAAACCGAGAAGCTCGGCAACACGCGCCCGGTCGATGGGAAAGCCCGAGGTGGTGATGGCGGCAGCCCCCATCGGCGAGAGATCGACGATACGACGGGCATCCGCGAAGCGGTCAATATCCCTGATCAACACCTCGATGGCGGCCGAGAGGTAATGGCCGAAGGTGGTGGGCTGGGCGGGCTGCCCATGCGTATAGGCCACAATCAGCGTGGATTGATTACGCTCGGCGGTATCGATCAGGGCTTTCAGCAGCACGCGCGCCTTGGCGGTGAGCGTATCGATCTTGTCCTTGAGGCCGATCTTGAACAGCGTGTGGTCGATGTCGTTGCGCGAACGGGCCGTGTGCAGGCGGCCGGCGATATCGACGCCGATACGGGCTTTCAGTTCCTTTTCGATCAGGAAGAAGAAATCTTCGACCTCGCCGGTATAGACCAGCTCCGATGGCTCGATGGTTCTGTCGATGTCTTCCAGCGCTCCGGCGATCTTCGCCGCCGTGTCAGCATCGAGAATGCCGGTTTCGCGAAGCATGACCAGATGGGCACGGTCGATGCGGCGGAAACCGTCGACATGGTGGTTCTTCGCGCCGTCAAACAGCGGGCGCAGAACCGTTTCCTTGTAGACCGGATCGGGAAATTTGCTGGTATCCGACAGGCGCGGGTTCATATCGGCCATGATATTATCCTTTCAGACCCGCCAGCATCACGCCGCGAACGATGTAGCGTTGCAGGACGATGAAGACGATAAGGGTGGGGATGGTCGCAATGGCGGCGCCGGTCATGATCATTTCCCACTGGATCTGCTGCTCCACCGCAAAGCTCGAAAGCCCGACCGGCAGCGTGTAAAGTTCCTTGCTTGTCGTGACGATCAGCGGCCAGAAGAAGGCTGTCCAGTTGCCGAGGAAGGTGAAGATGGCGAGTGCGGAAAGCGCCGGCGTGACCAGCGGCAGGGCGACCTTCCACCAGATCTGGAATTCGTTGAGCCCATCGACGCGCGCGGCCTCGATGAAGTCGTTCGGAACCGTCTCGAAGAACTGCTTCATCAGGAAGGTGCCGAAAGCCGTCATCATGCCGGGGAACATGATGCCCCAGTAGCTATCGAGCCAGCCCAGCTGGCTGGACATCAGATACCAGGGAATGACCAGCATTTCGGTCGGGATCATCAGCGTCGAGAGGATCGCCAGGAAGATGAAATAACGGCCGCGAAACTCGAATTTTGCCAGCGTGTACCCGACCAGACTGTCAAAGAAGCAGTTGGAAACGGTGACGATGACCGCAACCAGCATCGAGTTGGAGAACCAGCGCAGGAAACGGCCGTCTGCCATGACGGTGATGTAATTCGCAAGCGTCGGTGCAGCCGGAATGAGCCTGAGATCATAGACCTGGTCCGCCGTCTTGAACGATGTCGAGAACATGAAGAGCAGCGGCGAGACCATGATGAGGCCGCCGATAAACAATATGGTCCAGGCGATAATACGGCCGGGGCGGATGCGGGCGTGGGAGAGTGGCGGCGCTTCGCTCATTTCTTTTCCCTCAGGACCCAGAGCTGGATCAGCGATACGACGAGAAGAATGGTGAAAAGAACGACCGTCTGCGCGGCGGCATAACCCATCGCATAGGAGTTGAACGCGGTCTGGTAGATCATCAGCACCAGCGGCTTGGTGGAGCCGAGCGGTCCGCCCGGATCATTGGTGGTCATGTTGTAGACCTGGTCGAAGATGCGCAGGAAGCCGATGGAGGAAAACACCACGAGGAAAACGGTGGTGGGTTTCAGGAGCGGCAGCGTGATCTTGCGCAGGATCGCCCATTCGCCGAGGCCGTCGATGCGCGCGGCTTCATAAAACGTTGTCGGAATGGCGCGCAGGCCGGCCATGAAGATGATGATCTGGAAACCGAGGCCCGCCCAGATGGCGGTTATCATGATCGAATAAAGCGCCTGATCGGTGGAGCGGATGAAAGGCTGCTGCGGAATGCCGAGAAGCCCAAGCACGTCGTTGATGATGCCGATGGGCGGCGGCTGATAAAACCAGCGCCAGACCCAGGCCATCGCGGCGGCCGTCGTCAGATAGGGCAGGAAATAGAGCGCGCGGATGAAGCCGTGCAGGATGCGTACCCGGTCGAGATAAAAGGCGATGACGAAAGCCAGAACGAGGCTGATCGGCGTGCCGATGATGAGATAGGTGAAGGTGTTCCTGAAGACTTTCCAGAATTGCGGGTCCTTGAACAGCTTCACATAATTGGCGATGCCGATGAACTTCGCCGGTCGCAGCAAATCCCAGTTGGTGAAGGACAGCCAGAAGGCCTGCAGCGTCGGGTAAAAACGAATGACGCTGTAAAACAGGATCGGGATCGCCAGAAAGCTCCAGATCCACAAAAGCCGTTTCGTGCGCATGGAAAGGCGGTCTCCGAAGGAGCCGCCGGGGCGGCCGGATGCCGCCCCCTGTTGATCGATCGCTGTCATGTCGGACCTGCGGGTTTTAAGGTTTCGCCGCGTCGATGATTTCCTGCTCGGCCTCGGCGGCCTGCTTGACGGAATCCTCGACGGACTGGCCCTCGAGCAAGATCCGGTTCGTCATGTCGATGGCATTCTGCCGCTGGGCGGCTTCGTCCTTGAACAGGGTCGTATGGGCGTATTCGAGGCCCTTCAGGAACGGCGCGTAGACCGGGTCCTTCAGGTTCTCTTCGGTCAGTGCCGCGGCGCGCCGCGCCGGCAGCTCGCCGACAGTCTTCAGCCAGATCGCCATGGCTTCCGGTGAGGAGATGTAAGCAAGGAATTTCTTGGAGGCTTCCAGTTCCTCGCCGCTCGTCTTGGCGCTGATGCCGTTGGCGAAATAGCTGGCATAGTTGGAGCGGATATTCTTGTCATTGGTGGGAAGCTCGGTCACGCCCCACTCGAAATCCTTGATGGTCCTGAAGGATCCCAGACGGAACGTGCCGTCGATGGTCATGCCAGCCTTGCCGGCGCGGAAGGCGGCCTGGCCTTCATCCATGAAGCCCACCTGACCGATCTTCTTCTCAAGCTGCAGGCTCGTATAGAACTTCAGGGCCTGAACGCCTGCTTCGCTGTTATAGGCGACCTTCTGGTCGTTGTCGATGTAGGGCTCGCCACCGAACTGGCGGATGAGAACCTCACGCCACCATTGATGGTCCTGTCCGCCCATGTCGAGCGTGGAGCCGGCAACGGTGAGGTTTCCGGCGGCATCGTGCTTGGCGATCTTTTCCGCAGCAGCGACGAATTCATCCAGCGTTTTCGGCGGATTGGCGGGATCGAGGCCGGCTTCGGTGAAGAGCTTCTTGTTGTAGAAGAGCGCCAGTGAGCGAACCGCCGTCGGCAGGCCGTAATAATCGTCGCCGCGCTTCATGGCGCTGACGATGGGGAAAAATTCGCTTTCGATCTTGTCATGCGGGAAAGCATCGGCCGGCAACGGCTGCAAGATGCCGCCGGCTGCGAATTTGTCCAGCCAGCCGTAGAAGAGCTGCATCACGTCCGGGCCTTTGCCGGAAAGATTGGCGGCGATGACGCGCGTCTGGTAATCGGCGTAAGGGAAGGTCACCTGCTTGACGGTGATATCAGGATTGGCCTTCTGGAATTCCGCGATCAGCTCGTCCATGGCCTTCACGCGTGTATCGAAGACATATTGCCAATATTCGATTTCAACCGCCTGTGCGGCGTTGAATGCGAATGTGCTGAAACCGGCGACCAAGCCGGCGAACAGAGTTGCCCTGCGCATGTAAGCCTCCATTTCCTCCGTCCGGTCTTCCGGATGCGGAGCGATCGTTCCCTTTATCCGCGCTTTCGCGCGCGTTCATCGATTTGCCGGCAGCGGAGTTTCCTCTTCCGCCCCATGCAAGCCTGACCCCCGGTCGCTCTCTACGGTTCTCTGAAGGCGCGCATTTGTCAATAAGATAATTTACTTGAATTATTATATTGCGCTTATCGTCAATTCGACGCTATGAATTTTCCAAGAGACGGGAAGTTGAAGAGATGACGGTGCACACGGTGGACGCTTATCCCGTAGCAATCGGAAAAAATCCTGAGCGGAGCCGCGAACACAACAGGCGAGTCGTGCTCGACATCGTCCGGCGGCACGGGTCGCTCGGCCGCGCCCAGATCGCCAAGATCACACATCTGACACCGCAGGCGGTCGCCAATATCGTCGACGAGCTGATGGGCGAGGAATTGTTGAAGGAACTCGGCCGCCGCCGCACCGGCAGGGGCCAGCCGCCGATCCAGTTCGCCGTCAACCCGGATGGCGGGGCGACCATCGGTGTGGAAATCGCCGCCGACCATATGGTCACGGTCGGTCTTGATCTTGCCGGCGTGTTGCGTACCCATCGTGTTACTCCCCTCAAGGACACGACGCCGGACGCCATATTCACGACCTTTGCCGCAGAACATGCCGCTGTTGCGAAAAATCTCGGCTGCAGGCTGCTCGGCACCGGGGTTGTCATGCCCGGTCCCTTCGAGATCGATGGCATGACTTCCGTCGGACCGACGACGCTTTCCGGCTGGGGTGGCATCGATGCCCGGCAGATGCTGGGGGAAGCCTGCGGCCAGCAGGTCGTGGTGGAAAACGATGCGACGGCCGCAGCGGTCGGGGAACGGCTGTTCGGTGCGGGGCTGGCCATCCCGAATTTCTGCATGATCTATTTCGGCGTCGGTATCGGCCTCGGCATCATTCAGGACGGATCGCCCTATCGCGGCGCGTTTGGAAATGCCGGCGAAATCGGCCATGTGACCGTCTCGCCGAAGGGAAGGCCTTGCCCCTCCTGCGGGCAGAGAGGGTGCCTCGAAGCCTATGCCTCGGTTTATGTGCTGAAGGAAAAACTTGTCTGCGCCGGTGTCGTGGATACGGAGCTTGACGATCTGGAAGCCCTGTTCAAAGCGGGCAATCCGGTGGTGATGGAATGGATTGAGGAGGCCGCCGCTCATCTGGCGCCCATGGTTGCCATGCTCGAGAATATTCTCGATCCCCAGACAGTCATTCTCGGCGGTGCGCTACCTGAAATCGTCATCAGCGAAATCATTGCGCGGATGGGGCCTTTGCCAACCTCGGTCGCAAGCCGGCGGCAGCGGGAACTGCCGCGTGTCATCCACGGCAAGTCCGGCCAATTGACCGCCGCACTCGGCGCCGCCGCCTTGCCGCTGTTCGACATCGTCACGCCAAAACTCGAGACATCCATGGGAGCCGCAGCGCAGGCACCCGGCTGAATATTGGAGGAGACCGCCCATGCTTAACCCCCGGGAGCGCATCGAACGGCAGATGGCCGATCCGTGGCTTGTACGCCTGCACCGCAAGCTGAGCGCGCTGAAATCCACCGTCACCGTTATGCATACCGGCGCACACCCGGACGACGAGCAGAACGGACTTCTGGCTTATTTCCGCATGGAACTCGGCATGAGGATCATCATCGCCTGCTCGACGCGTGGCGAGGGCGGGCAGAATGCGCTGGGGCCGGAGCGGCTCGGCGCGCTTGGCGTCATCCGATCGCGCGAGCTGGAGGAGGCCGCTCGCGTCATCGATGCTGATATCAGCTGGCTCGGCCATGGCCCGGCGGATATCATTCACGACTTCGGTTTTTCCAAGGATGGCGACCAGACCTTTAACCGCTGGGGGCAGCAACGCATTGTCGAGCGGCTGGTGCGCGCCTACCGCAAGGAACGTCCGGATATCGTCATTCCGACCTTTCTCGATGTGCCGGGGCAGCACGGGCACCACCGCGCCATGACGCGGGCGGCAAAGAGCGCCATCGCGCTCGCGGCCGATCCTGCCGCCTATCCCGAGCATTTCGCCGAGGGGCTGAAACCGTGGAAGGTGGCGAAGTTCTATCTTCCCGCCTGGTCGGGCGGTGGCGATACCTATGATGACGAAGTGCCGCCGCCGGAAACGACGCTGACGATCAATGTTCCGGGCAGGGAGCAGGCCACCGGTGCGCAATATGACCGCATCGGCGAATGGTCGCGTTATTATCACGCCTCGCAGGGAATGGGGCATTGGCCGCAGCGGGCGCAGGAGGTCTGGCCGCTGCATCTCGAACTCTCGGACGCCGTCGGTGGAGAGGAAAGCTCGATCCTCGACAGGTTGCCGTCTTCACTCACCGACCTTGCGACTTTTCCGGGGCTGGATGCCGGACTGGCAAAGGCGCTGGTCAAGGCCGAACAGGCAATAACCGAAGCAATCGCGGCATTTCCCGACAGGCAGCGGATCACGGCGTCACTTCTTGCGGCGGCGGCTCTTTTGCAGACGGTGGATGAAGCCGCAGCCACGGATTTCAGGGAGCTGCACGGGCATCGGATCGCGCGCAAGCGGGCGCAGGTCGACGCCGCTATCCTGACGGCGCTCGATGTTTTCGAGCGGGCCTATGCCGAGCCGGCGGAGATCGTTCCGGGCGGGACATCGTTTCTTGCCGTGGAGCTTTCAGACAAGGCGGCTGAATTTGATGTCGAGGTCACGCCGGTCCTTCCATCGGGTGTCTCGTCATCCATTCAGTCGCGTGGCGAGACGCTGGTCTTTTCGCTTGCCGCCGATCGGGATGCTGCAGTTTCGGAGCTTTACCAGCCCGACTGGAAAGCCTTAGGCGGCAATGGCCATGCCTCTGTGCTGCTTTCCGCAACGGTTGAAGGCAGAAAGGTCTCGGCCGCCTTCGATCTGGAGGAGCCGTTTTTCGTGACGCCCGCGCAGTCGCTGACGATAGCGCCAGATGCCCTTCTGGTGCCGCTTGGACAGCGGCAGGACGCCCATGTCTTTCAGGCGCATATAAAGGGTGCCGATGTGCCGCTGTCGTTCAGGAATACGGGCGGCTGGAACCTGCGCAAGCGCGGCGGCGACTGGATTGCCGAACGCACTGGCGATGCGAAGGCGGGCCTTGCCCAGATCGAGGCGCTCGTCGGTTCACAACCCGCATTCCAGATCACGCCCATCGCTTATCCGCATATCGGCAGGGCAAGGTTTCTGGCGCCTTCCGTTTTGAAAATCCTGTCGCTGGACCTCAAACTGCCCGAAGGCGCGCGCGTCGGTTATGTCGGCGGTGGCGCCGACAGGGTGGGTCTCTGGCTTTCGCGCATGGGCCTCGATGTCACCGAACTCGATGCTCAGGCGCTTGGCGGCGACCTGTCGTCCTTCACGACGATCGTTATCGGCATCTTTGCTTTCGGCATCCGCAAGGATCTGGCCGCGGCAACAGAAAAGCTTCATCGTTTCGTTGAAGATGGCGGCCATCTCGTCACGCTCTATCACCGACCGACCGATGGATGGAACCCGGAGACGACGCCTGTGAGGCGGCTTGAGATCGGCAAGCCTTCCTTGCGCTGGCGGGTGACCGACCCGAGGGCGGAGGTGACGGTGCTGACGCCCGAACATCCGCTGCTTGTCGGCCCCAACAGGATCGATGCCGCCGACTGGGCGGGTTGGGACAAGGAACGCGGGCTTTATTTCGCCTCGCGTTGGGACGATGTCTACGAGCCGTTGCTTGCGATGCATGATGTCGATGAGCAGCCGCTCAAGGGCGCGCTGGTCTCCGGTATCATAGGCAAGGGCCGTCACACCCATACCAGCCTCGTGCTGCATCACCAGATGGACAAGCTTGTGCCGGGGGCCTTCCGCCTCATGGCCAATCTTGTACAGCCGGCGTGAATGGCGACGGAAAGAGCGAAAGTGTAGAAAACCCGCGCGACGCCAATGCCCGCGCGGGCATTGGCTGGCTGCTTATGGATATGGCCCTCGTTTCGGGTGGAATGACAGCGCTCGTCAAGGCGCATGGCGTTACCTATCCAGCTTTCCAGCTCGTCTTCATAAGGGCGATGATCGGTCTGCTCTTCATTCTGCCGCTCATCTGGCGACACCGAATGGAAATGGCGCGCGTCCGATATCCATGGCGCAATATTTTCCGGATTTGCTGCAACGCCATTGCGCTTACCAGCAATTTTATCGCTATCACTCTTCTGCCGCTTGCCACTGTCAATGCCGTCGGTTTTTCGCGGCCGTTGGTGACGATGGCGATGGCCGTTGCCGTTTTAGGGGAAAAAGTGAGCCGATATCGCTGGGCGGGGGCGTGTCTTGCCTTTGTCGGCGTTCTGATCGTCATCGGGCCGGGCGGCGCGGCGTTCAATGCGGGGGTGCTGGTTGTCCTCGTCTCGGTGGTGTTTGGTGCTCTTGCCGTGATCCAAACCCGGGCGCTGCGGCAGGAAAACACCACGGTGATGATGGTGTTCTATACGGTCGGCCTTGCCGTCATCACCGCCGTTCCGGCGATCTGGACATGGAAGCCGGTCGCGCCGCTGGACTGGGGGCCGTTGCTCGCCATCGGCCTGCTGGCGCAGCTGGGGCAATATTGCTTCCTGCGGGCCTATCGCATTGCCGATGCCAGTGTCCTTGCACCCGTTGGCTATTTATCGATCCTGTTCGTGACCGCTGTTGGATATTTCCTGTTTGACGAGGTGCCGGAGGCCCGTGTGGTGGTCGGTATCGTCATTATTCTCGTTGCCTTGCAGTCAACTGCCCTTGCGGAATATCTCCTGAAGAGGCTGCGCCGCAAACGGTGACGGAGCGCTCTGCCTCTATTGCGCGAGAAGCCGGAGCCTGACCCAGTTCAGTGCCGCAAGTTTGAAGCGATCGTAAAACGACCGCGCGAAACGCACATAGCGCATGATCCATGCGAGCCAGGGATAGGTGAGGAGTTTTTCCCGGCCGGCGTGATAAATGCGCTCGACGATCAGGAATGTCGCGAGATGAGCGAGGACCGTCAGAACCAGCCCCACCTTGACGGCGCCATGGGCAATGAGGACGAGACCGATGATCTTCATCGGTTCGGCGATGGCGAAGGGCACGGCGAGGCAAAGGAGAATGGCAAGACGCGGCAATCGCGCGATCCGGCTTTCCAGTCGCTTGATGAATGTCAGCCCGGATATGGCCCTGATGACGGGCCGGTAGAGCGGGCGGAAAATGCCGTCCAGGATCAGGGCGAAAACGATGATCGCCCGAAGCGGGAAAACGAGGATCGTCCGGATTATGCTCTTCACCTCGGCGGGTCTCCAATAAGGGTGCAACGCCCATCCTTAATCGCCTGAAACATGTCAAAACGAAGTCGTGTTGTCGTTCAGCCCTGCCGCACACTCGCATACATGCCGGTGGTGCGGAATTCGCTCGGATTGGTGCCGTAGAGCCTGCGAAAAACCTTGGAGAAATAGTTCGGGTCCTCGAAACCGCACAGCACCGATACCTCCTTGATGGGAAGGTTGGCAGCCGAGGTGAGAAGCTTGGCTGCCCGCCGCAGGCGTCGCTGCAGCACGAATTCCGCTGGTGACAGGCCCTCGCTCGCTGCGAAGATGCGGGAAAAATGCGCGCGGCTAAGGCCTGCTACCGCCGCAAGGTCGCTGACCGAAAGCCGTTCGCCGAGATGGCTGTCTATGTAGCTCAGCACCTGCTGCATGGTGCGATATTCACCGCCAAAAGAAGGATGAGAGCCGAAGACATCGTCATAAAGCGTCATCGCCGCTTCATAAGCGACGGCGGAGGCGGCGCCTGGCGTTTCCGCGCCATTGACGAGGCGCGAGCAGCATTCGGCAAGATGATCCACGGTTTCGGGCTGGAGTTTGAGGATCGGGCCGGTGACGGAGAGGATATTGCGGTGAATGCGCAGGGCTTCCTCGCCATTCATGGAAATCCAGAAGAACTCCCATTCTTTGCCGTCTTCCAGCCAGTAGCGGTGATTGTGCGGTATGAGCAGCAGCAGGGTTTCGCCCGGCCTCACCACATAATGGCGGTTCTCGTAACGCAGGTTGCCCTGTCCGGCGATGCAATATTGTAGCACGGTAAAAGGCGTCTGGCCGCGTTTGCGCCCGTCCCAGTCGTAATTGCCGCCGCTGCGGATTTCATAGCCGCTGCTGGTCGGCATGGTGTGCAGCGTCTGGCGGCCGCGCGGCAGCGAGACTGTTCGCATGCCGGGTCCCTGATCGATCAAATCTCGCAGCACAAAATTACCCATGAAAGCATAATCCTTCTCTGGTCCTCACCGATATTATACGCATAATCCCGATCCGAGGAGACAGCCAGCGGGATATTGCTGCTGAAAAATTGGGAGTAAGGCCGGTTTTCCGGGATTCTTACGGGTATTTTTCTGTGGTGCCATATTTACGATCCTTCGGCCCGTTTCACCCGTTCGATTTGCAACAGAGGTGGCGTTATGAGTTTCAAAATCGCTATTATTGGCGCAGGCAGCGTCGGTTTCACGAAAAAACTGTTCACCGATCTCCTGTGTGTGCCGGAGTTTCGCGATATTGAAGTCGCGCTGACGGATATCAGCCAGCACAATCTGGATATGATCAGGGCGATCCTCGAAAAGATCGTCGAGGCCAATGGTTTCCCCGTCAAGGTGACGGCCGATACTGACCGCAGGCGGGCGCTGGAGGGCGCGAAATACATCATCAGCTGCGTGCGGGTCGGCGGGCTGGAAGCCTATGCGGACGATATCCGCATTCCGCTGAAATACGGCATCGACCAGTGCGTGGGCGACACGATCTGCGCCGGCGGCATTCTCTACGGTCAACGCAACATTCCGGTCATTCTGGATTTCTGCAAGGATATCCGCGAAGTCGCCGCACCGGGTGCAAAATTCCTGAACTATGCCAATCCCATGGCGATGAATACATGGGCAGCCATCGAATATGGCAAGGTGGATACGGTCGGTCTCTGCCACGGCGTGCAGCACGGCGCGGAACAGATCGCCGAAATTCTCGGTGCGAAAAGCGTGTCCGAGCTGGATTACATCTGCTCGGGCATCAACCACCAGACATGGTTCATCGATCTGAGGCTCAACGGTCGCAAGATCGGCAAGGACGAGCTGGTCGCCGCCTTCGAGGCGCATCCGGTCTTCTCGCAGCAGGAGAAACTGCGCATCGACGTGCTGAAGCGGTTCGGCGTCTATTCGACAGAAAGCAACGGCCATCTCTCCGAATATCTGCCGTGGTATCGCAAGCGGCCGGAGGAAATCGCCCGCTGGATCGATATGTCCGACTGGATTCACGGGGAAACCGGCGGTTATCTCCGCCACTCCACCGAAACGCGCAACTGGTTCGAAACCGAGTTTCCGCAGTTTCTTGCCTCCGCCGCCAAGCCCATCGACCCGGCGAAGCGCTCCAATGAACATGCAAGCCATATTCTGGAGGCACTTGAGACGGGGCGTGTCTATCGCGGCCATTTCAACGTCAAGAACAATGGCGTCATCACCAATCTGCCATCGGACGCCATCATCGAATCCCCCGGTTTCGTCGACCGTTTCGGCATCAATATGGTCTCGGGCATAACGTTGCCGGAAGCCTGCGCAGCCACCTGCATGGCGTCCATCAACGTGCAACGCATGTCTGTCCATGCGGCGGTGAGCGGCGATATCGATCTTCTGAAGCTCGCCGTGCTGCACGATCCGTTGGTCGGCGCCGTCGCCACGCCGGAGGAGGTCTGGCAGATGGTGGATGAGATGGTCGTCGCGCAGGCCCGCTGGCTGCCGCAATATGCCGATGCCGTGCCGGCGGCGAAGGAGCGGCTTGCGAAATCCAGCGTCAAGACCCGCGACTGGGCCGGTGCCGCCCGCCGCAATGTGCGCTCCATCGAAGAACTGCGGGCCGAAAAATCGGCGCTGAAAAAGGCTGTTTGAAGGAAAAGGCATGGGAACAGGCCGGGCGGCGGAAGGGAGTTCGTCGCCACGGCCAGAACGATCACAGAGGGTGGGCGGTCGAAGAGCTGCCATTTGGGAGGAATGACGATGTTACTTCAACGCAGGATCGGTATCATCTCGGCACTGGGTCTCGGTGTTTCGATGATCGCACTCAATGCGAATGCCTTCGAGACCGCCACGCCGCCGGAGCCGCCGCAATTTCCGGCCGAAGGCAAGATCAATTATGTGGCGCGCGACTCGATCCTCGAATTCAAGGCGCTGCCTGATTACAGCGAGCCTGACTGGGTCAGCGAGAAATTCGAAAAGACCGGCAAGCTGCCGCCCTTGAAGGAGCGCCTGCCGGAAGAACCGCTGGTCTACAAGACCGGCAATATGCCCGACGGTATGGGCGTTTACGGCGATACGATGCGCCATGTGGTGGGCGGCCGGCCCGAGGGCTGGAACTATATTGCCGGCCAGAGCCAGGGCTGGGGCGGCATCGATATCGCCCTTTCCGAATGCCTGACGCGCACCGCACCTCTCTTTCAGGTGGATGCCAAGGACACAGAACCGCTGCCCAATCTCGCCAAAAGCTGGGAATGGTCCGAGGATGGCCACAAGCTGACGATGCATCTCGTCAAGGGCGCCAAATGGTCTGATGGCGAGCCCTTCAACGCCGATGACGTGATGTTCTATTGGGAAGATGCCGTCGTCGATCCCAATGTTTCACCGCTTGGCGGCGGCGCATCGCCCGAGGCTTTCGGTGAGGGAACGACGCTCACGAAGGTTGATGATTATACGGTGGAGTGGACCTTCAAGAGCGCCTTTCCCAAGCAATATCTCTATACCATGGCCTATCCGAGCTTCTGCCCCGGGCCGTCGCATATTCTGAAACCGCAGCATCCGAAATATTCCAAGAACACCTACAATCAGTTCAAGAACGCTTTCCCGCCGGAATATATGAACATGCCGGTCATGGGGGCATGGGTGCCGGTCGCTTATCGTCCCGATGACATCATCGTGCTGAGGCGCAATCCCTATTACTGGAAGGTCGATGAGAGGGGTCAGCAGCTGCCTTATCTCAACGAGGTCCATTATAAGCTCTCCACCTGGGCTGACCGCGATGTGCAGGCTGTGGCGGGATCGGGCGATTTCTCAAATCTCGAACAGCCGGAAAATTTCGTCGCCTCGCTGAAACGCGCCGCCGACCCCAATGCGCCGGCACGTCTCGCCTTCGGCCCCCGTCTCATCGGCTATAATCTGCAGATGAATTTTTCCGCCAATGGCTGGGGCAATCCGGATGAGCGCGGGCAGGCCATTCGCGAGCTGAATCGCAACGAGGTGTTCCGTCAGGCGGTCACATCGGCCATCGACCGCAAGGCGGTCGGCGACTCGCTGGTGAAGGGGCCGTTCACGGCGATCTATCCGGGCGGCATTTCGTCTGGCACCAGCTTCTATGACCGCGCCTCCACGGTTTATTATCCCTTCAACCTCGAGGCCGCCAAGGCCGCACTCGCCTCGATCGGCCTGAAAGATACGGACGGCGATGGTTTCCTGAATTTCCCGAAGGAAACGCTGGGTGGCCGCAATGTCGAAATTACCCTTCTCGTCAATAACGGTTACGCGACGGACAAGAGCCTTGCGGAAGGTCTTGTTGGCCAGATGGCGAAACTCGGCCTGCGCGTCGTCATCAACAGTCTCGATTCCAACCAGCGTGATGCCGCCCATTATGGCGGGCAGTTCGACTGGCTGGTGCGGCGCAATTCCACCGAGCTTTCGTCCGTGGTGCAGAATACCGAGCAGCTTGCCCCTGTCGGCCCGCGCACCAGCTGGAACCACCGCTCGCCCGAAGGCAAGGAACTCGATCTGATGCCGTTCGAGAAGGAGATGGCCGACATCGTTCGCAAGTTCATCTCCTCGCAGGACAATGCCGAGCGGGCGGAACTGATGAAGCAGTATCAGAAGGTCTATACGCAGAACCTCTATACGATCGGTCTCACAGAATATCCCGGCGCGCTGATCGTCAACAAGCGGTTCTCGAATGTGCCGCAGGGCACACCGATCTTCATGTTCAACTGGGCCGAAGATTCCATCATTCGCGAACGCCTTTGGGTCGCGGCGGATAAGCAGGGCAAATACGAACTCTTCCCGCAGCAGCTTCCCGGCAAGCCGGGTGAGGGCGGGCCGATCAACTAAAGCATTTCCGGTAAAACTGGACCCCGGTTTCCCGTCTGGAAATGCGAATATCTTGAAGTACTCCTCCCGGAGAACACCCGGTACCGGTCGCGCGTGAAGCGCGGCCGGAGGCACCCGGCGGACCGTATCCATCACGGCCCGCCCAAACGGAGGAAAACCGTTCGATGCTGAGATTCCTGACGATACGCATAGGCTCCGCCATTCCGGTGCTGTTGATCCTGAGCGTGGTGACCTTCGCCATCATTCAGGCACCGCCCGGCGATTATGCCGATTACATCCGCTCGCAGCTGATGAACCAGGGCGGCGCGTCTTTCGAACAGGCAGAAGCGCAGGCGCAGGCCTATCGTGTCGAACACGGCCTCGATAAGCCGCTCGTCATTCAATATTTCAACTGGATCGGCGGCATCGTCACCCGTGGCGATTTCGGCTACAGCTTCTATTACAACAAGCCGGTCGCCGATGTGGTTGGCGAACGCCTGCCGCGCACCATTGCGCTGGCGCTGGTCTGCCACATCTTTGCATCGGTTCTCGGTATCGCCTTCGGCATCTGGGCGGCTACACGGCAATATTCCTGGGTCGACAACCTGCTGTCGACCATAGCCTTCCTCGGTATGACGATCCCGCGCTTCCTGATGGCGCTGATCCTCGTCTATCTCATGGTGTTTCATTTCGACGTGTCTGAGATCGGCAGCTTCTTCTCGCCGCAATATGGCGGTGCGCCATGGTCATGGGGCAAATTCGTCGATCTCGTCAGCCATGTCTGGCCGGTGGTCGCCATCGCCGTCTTCGGTGGGCTGGCCTATAATATGCGGGTGATGCGCGGCAATCTGCTCGATACGCTGAACGCGCAATATGTCGAGACGGCGCGCGCCAAGGGGCTTTCGGAGGGTGCGGTCATCATGCGCCATGCGGTCCCGAACGCCTTGCACCCGCTCGTCATGTATCAGGGCGTGGTGTTGCCCTACATGCTGAGCGGTGAGATCGAAACCGCGATCATCTTCGCGTTGCCGACCGTCGGCCCGGCCATTGTCGGCTCCATGGCAGTGGGCGATGTCTATGTTACCGCGACCTTCATGATGGTGCTGGCCGCCACGCTGATCGTCGGCAACATCATCGCCGACATGCTGCTCGCCATGCTCGACCCACGCGTCCGCGAATTCGGGAGGGCCTGAGATGATGGCGTTTGACGAGATGAAGACCGAAACCGCCGCCACTGCAAAACCCGACCGTTCCGCCCATGGCAACGAGACCTATCTCGCGCTGGTATGGCGGCGTCTCAGACGCTCCTTCACCGGCATGGTCGGGCTGGTGCTGGTGACGCTGCTGATCCTGATCGCCATCTTTGCGGATTTCTTCGCGCCGATGAACCCGCTCGAAACCCATGGCAGCTTCTCGCCGCCGCAGGTGGTGCGCTTCACCGACAAGGACGGTAATATCAGCCTCGCGCCGCGGGTCTACGCCATCGCCGAGACGGAAGAGCTCGATCCGATCACCTTCCAGCCCATCGTCGGGCCGGACTATGATAATCCCGTCTATCTCGGCCTTTTCGTCAAAGGCGCGGAATACAGGCTTTTGGGTCTCATCCCGATGAGCCGGCATTTCTTCGGCTCGACGGACGGCCAGCCGGTGCACTTTCTCGGCACCGACAAGTTCGGACGAGACGTACTCTCGCGCGCCATCTACGGTTCACGCATCTCGCTCGCCATCGCGCTTAGCGTTGTCGCCATCGTCACCGTCATCGGCACCAGCGTCGGGCTGATATCAGGCTATTTCGGCGGGCCGCTGGATGCCTGGGTGCAGCGTTTCGTGGAAGTGGTTCTGGCTTTCCCGCAATTGCCGCTTTACCTCGCACTGACCTCGCTCATTCCGGTAACCGCACCCACTACCGTTTTCCTTGTCTTCGTGGTCGGCGTCATGTCGGCGCTCGGCTGGGCGCAGATGTCGCGCGAGGTGCGCGGCAAGACGCTGGCGCTGGCGCGTATCGATTATGTAAGGGCGGCGATTGCCGTCGGGGCCACGGACCGGCGCATCATCTTCCAGCACATCCTGCCGAATGTGATGAGCCATGTGATCGTCGCCGTGACGCTGCATATTCCGAGCGTCGTGCTGCTCGAATCCTTTCTCGGTTTCCTCGGCTTTGCGGTCAAGCCGCCGCTGATTTCCTGGGGGTTGATGCTGCAGGATACGGCGACCTATTCCGTCATCGGTTCCTATCCCTGGATTCTCGCACCTGTTGGTTTCGTGCTGGTCACAGTCTTCGCCTTCAACGCGCTGGGCGATGGTCTGCGCGATGCCGTCGATCCCTATTGAGAGGAGCGTAATATGGTTGCTGCTGCACAGAACAACACTTACGCGCCCGCCATCCGCTTCGATGCCGATGACCGAAATGACGACGCCATCATCGATGCGCGCAACATCGCCGTGACCTTCAGGGTGGAGCACGGCACGGTGGAGGCGGTGAAGGACATTTCTTTTCAGCTTTACCGGGGCGAAACGATTGCCATCGTCGGCGAATCCGGTTCGGGAAAATCCGTCACGGCCCGCACCATCATGGGGCTGTTGACGAAGCGGGCGTCCGTTGCGAAATCCGCGACCGTGCGTTTCAACGGCGACGACATATTGAAGTTTTCCAGCCGCCAGCGGCGGGCGCTGCGCGGCAACCGCATCTCGATGATCTTTCAGGAGCCGATGAGTTCGTTGAATCCGATCTATACGATCGGCAGCCAGATCGTCGAGGCAATCCGTGTTCATTCGAAGCTCAGCCGGAAAGAGGCCGAGGCGAGGGCGCTTGATCTTCTGCGGCAGGTGCAGATACCCGAACCGGAAGCGCGGCTGAAGCAATATCCGCATCAGCTGTCCGGCGGCCAGCGGCAGCGTGTGATGATCGCCATGGCGCTTTCCAACGATCCGGATGTGCTGATTGCCGATGAGCCAACCACCGCGCTCGATGTGACGGTACAGGCGCAAATCCTCAACCTCATCCGCGATTTGCAGAAGAAGCGCGGCATGGCCGTGGTCCTCATCACCCATGACCTGACGATCGTGAAGCAGTTTTCCGATTACGTCTATGTCATGCAGCACGGCGAGATGCGTGAGCACAACACCACGGAAAAGCTCTTCGAAGCGCCGCAGCACCCCTATACGAAAAAGCTGCTTGCCTCCGAACCGCATGGCACGGCAAAGCCGCTGCCGGAAAATTCCGGCGTGCTGCTGACGGCGAATGGCGTGCGGGTCTCTTTCATGATGCGTTACGGCGGCCTGTTCAAACCGGAACTGAAGGAGCTGATCGCCGTCGACAGTCTGGGGCTTACCCTCAATCGGCACGAGACGCTGGGGCTTGTCGGTGAATCCGGTTCCGGCAAGACCACCTTCGGCCAATCCCTGCTGCGGCTGAACGACCCGGTGGCCGGAGAGGTGATCTTTGACGGGGAGAGGGTCGATGGCCGCTCCCGCGCCGAAATGCGGCCTTTGCGTTCGCGTATGCAGATCGTCTTTCAGGATCCCTTCGCGTCGCTCAATCCGCGCATGACCATCGGCCAGATCATCGAGGAAGGCCTCATCATCAACGGCCTTGGGCGAACCAAGGCCGAGAGGCTGGAGCGGGTGCGCGACGCGCTGGAGGCGGCGGGTATGCCCGGCAATATCCTCTCGCGGTTCCCGCACGAATTTTCCGGTGGTCAGCGCCAGCGCATCGCCATTGCGCGTGCGGTGGCGCTGGAGCCGGAATTCATCCTGCTCGATGAGCCGACCTCGGCGCTCGATCTTTCCGTGCAGGCGCAGATCATCGATCTCCTGCGCAAGCTGCAGGATGAGCGGGGCCTGAGCTACCTGTTCATTTCGCACGACCTGAAAGTGGTCCGCGCTCTCTGCCACCGCGTCATCGTCATGCAGCGCGGGCAGATCGTCGAGCAAGGGCCTGTCGAGGATGTGCTGACAAATCCGAAAACCGAATATACTCAGCGGCTTGTACGGGCCGCCTTCGAAATCGCTTGAATTCCCAATGCTGGAGGTAGATATGGCAAGAGATCCCAAGATCACATTCATCGGCGCAGGCTCCACGGTGTTCATGAAGAACATCATCGGCGACGTGCTGCAGCGTCCGGCCCTTTCGGGCGCCACCATCGCGCTGATGGACATCAACCGTGAAAGGCTGGAAGAAAGCGCCATCGTCGTCAACAAGCTGATTTCGACGCTTGGCGCAAAGGCGAAAGCCGAGACCTATACGGACCAGAAAAAGGCGCTCGCCGGCGCCGATTTCGTTGTCGTGGCCTTCCAGATCGGGGGTTATGAGCCTTGCACGGTCACCGATTTCGAGGTGCCGCGCAAATACGGTCTGCGCCAGACCATCGCCGATACGCTCGGCGTCGGCGGCATCATGCGCGGCCTGCGGACCGTGCCGCATCTGTGGAAGATCTGCGAGGACATGCTGGCCGTCTGCCCGAATGCGATCATGCTGCAATATGTGAACCCCATGGCGATCAACACCTGGGCGATTGCGGAGAAATACCCGACGATCCGGCAGGTCGGCCTTTGCCATTCCGTGCAGGGCACGGCCATGGAACTCGCCCACGATCTCGATATTCCTTACGAGGAAATCCGCTACCGTTCGGCCGGCATCAACCATATGGCGTTCTTCCTGGAGTTCGAACACCGCCAGCCGGATGGCAGCTACAAGAACCTTTATCCCGACCTCGTGCGCGGCTACCGCGAAGGCCGGGCTCCGAAGCCCGGCTGGAACCCGCGTTGCCCCAACAAGGTGCGTTACGAGATGCTGACGCGGCTCGGTTATTTCGTCACCGAAAGCTCCGAGCATTTCGCCGAATATACGCCCTATTTCATCAAGGAAGGGCGAGAGGACCTGATCGAGAAATTCGGTATCCCGCTCGATGAATATCCCAAGCGCTGCATCGAGCAGATCGAACGCTGGAAGGGGCAGGCCGCAGCCTATCGTTCGGCCGAAAAGATCGAGGTCAAGCAATCCAAGGAATACGCCTCCTCCATCATCAACTCGGTCTGGACCGGCGAACCCTCGGTGATTTACGGCAACCAGCGCAACAATGGCTGCATCACCTCGCTGCCATCGGATTGCGCGGCGGAAGTGCCCTGCCTTGTCGATCATAACGGCGTGCAGCCCACCTATATCGGCGAATTGCCGCCGCAACTCACCGCCCTGATGCGCACCAACATCAATGTGCAGGAACTGACGGTGCGGGCGCTGATGAGCGAAAACCGCGAGCATATCTTCCATGCGGCGATGATGGACCCGCACACGGCGGCGGAACTGGATCTCGACCAGATATGGTCGCTGGTGGACGATCTGCTGCTGGCCCATCGCGACTGGCTGCCGGAATGGACGCAGGTGGAGGTGAAGCGGGCGCGGGCGGTGTGAATGCGGGGGGTGCGGTAATTGGAAGTCGCGGGAGTTTCGTCTGCGGCCGAGTTCACCGACACGCGCCTCTCTCCATATTCGACGTCATCCTCGGGCCTGTCCCGAGGATCCAAACACGTAGCGAAAATTGATAGGTAGCAGATGCTCGGGACAGGCCCGAGCATGACGGAGGGAATGTCATGCTGCCCATCACTTTCGGCGCATGGTTCCCATGGCGTTTCCAGCCTTTGCCCGAAACCTCTCATGCACTTGACTTGTGTCAAAGCCGCAAAACTGACCCTCACCTAAACAGCCAATACCCCGGCCCACTCCCTCAACAGGAGAAATGTCGGGTGCGAATACTAAACGCAAAGGTGGCTGGCTTCTTCGGTTTCATCGTATTAGGGTTGAAATTCGAAGGGTTCATGGGGAAGACGGATGTCTAAAAAAGGCTTGCTCGTTGGTCTGGTGATTCTGGTTGTTGCCGGTGTCGCCTATTTCTCCTGGTCAAAGCTGAAGGGTGAGGGACTTCCCGCCGGATTTGTGGCCAGCAACGGCCGGATCGAGGCCGTCGAGATCGACATTTCCACGAAAACCGCCGGTCGCCTTCAGGACATCATGGTGCGTGAAGGCGATTTCGTGAAGGCCGGGCAGGTGCTTGCCCAGATGGACACGGCGCAACTGGAGGCGAGGAAGCGTCAGGCGGAAGCACAGTTTCGCCGCGCGAAAATAGCGATCGATACGGCCCACAGCCTCGTCGCCCAGCGGGAGGCGGAAAAGACCTCGGCGCTGGCGGTGGTGGAACAGCGCAAGGCCCAGCTCGATTCCGCCTCCAAGACCTATGCGCGCTCGAAACAGCTGCTGACCGGCAACGCCGTCTCGCAGCAGATCGTCGATGACAGTGAGGCCGCCGAGCAGTCCGCCCGCGCCACGCTCGCCTCGGCGCAGGCCTCGCTTGCCGCCTCCGATGCCGCAATCAACGCTGCCAAGGCGCAGATCGTCGATGCCGAGGCGGCGGTGGATGCCGCACAGGCCGATATTGAAAGCATCGAGACTGATATCGCCGATGCGACGCTGAAATCGCCCCGCGATGGCCGCGTGCAATATCGGATCGCCCAGCCCGGCGAGGTGCTGTCCGCCGGTGGACGGGTTCTGAACCTGGTCGATCTCGGCGATGTCTATATGACGTTCTTCCTGCCAACGGCCGAGGCCGGTCGCACGTCCATGGGCTCGGACGTTCGCCTGATACTGGACGCCGCCCCGCAATATACCATCCCTGCCAAGGTTTCCTTCGTTGCCGACGTCGCGCAGTTCACGCCGAAAGCGGTCGAGACCGAAGAGGAACGCCAGAAGCTGACATTCCGGGTGAGGGCGCAAATCCCGCAGGAGCTGCTGCAGAAATATATCCAATATGTCAAAACCGGGCTGCCCGGCATGGCCTATGTCCGGCTAGATCCGCAGGCCGCCTGGCCGGAAAACCTCGAACGCAATCTCGTCAAGTGACGGTGGCCACGATGGTCGCGTCTCCCGCAACGAATGACAGGCATGCATCGGTCGCGCGATTGGCCGATGTGCGGTTGACCTTCGGAAGCACCATTGCGCTGGCCGACATATCGGTCGAGATCCCCGCCGGGCGGATGATCGGGCTTATCGGGCCTGATGGTGTCGGCAAATCGAGCCTTTTGTCGCTCGTCTCCGGCGCGCGCGCCATCCAGAAGGGCAAGGTGGAGGTTCTGGGTGGCGACATGTCCGATCCGCGCCACCGCGAGGATACCTGCCCGCGTATCGCCTATATGCCGCAGGGTCTCGGCAAGAACCTTTATCCCACCCTGTCCGTCTTCGAAAATGTCGATTTTTTCGGCAGGCTATTCGGGCAGGGCGGCAGAGAGCGGCAGGCGCGCATTGCCGAATTGCTGAAGAGCACCGGCCTCGAGCCCTTCGCCGATCGCCCCGCGATGAAACTTTCTGGCGGCATGAAGCAGAAGCTGGGGCTCTGCTGCGCACTGATCCACGATCCCGACCTGCTCATTCTCGATGAGCCGACCACGGGCGTCGACCCGCTGTCGCGGCGGCAATTCTGGGAACTGATCGATTCCATCCGGGCCGGGCGTCCGGGTATGAGCGTTATCGTTGCCACGGCCTATATGGAAGAGGCTGCCGGTTTCGACTGGCTGGTCGCCATGGATGGCGGCAGGATTTTAGCCACCGGCTCGCCTGCCGAACTTCTCGAGCGCACCTCCGCACCCAATCTCGATGCCGCTTTTATCACGCTTCTTCCGGAAGAAAAGCGCAAGGGTTACCGCGAGGTGCATATCGCGCCGCGCAAGGTGGCGGGTGAGGGCGACTATGCCATCGAGGCGTCGCATCTCAGCATGCGTTTCGGCGATTTTACCGCCGTCGACAATGTCAGCTTCAAGATTCCGCGCGGCGAAATTTTCGGCTTTCTCGGCTCGAACGGCTGCGGAAAATCCACCACCATGAAGATGCTGACCGGGCTTCTGGCCGCCAGCGAAGGCGAGGCCAAGCTTTTCGGGCACAAGGTGGATGCCAGCGACATGGCGATCCGTCACCGCGTCGGCTATATGAGCCAGGCCTTCTCGCTTTATTCCGAGCTGACGGTTCGGCAGAACCTCGATCTTCACGCCCGCCTGTTCAAGCTGCCGGAAGAGACCATTCAGCCGCGTATCGCCGAAATGGCCGAACGTTTCGATCTCGGCGCCGTCATGGACACGCTGCCGGACGACCTGCCGCTAGGCATCCGGCAGAGGCTGTCGCTGGCGGTGGCGATGATCCATTCGCCTGATATTCTCATCCTCGACGAGCCGACCTCCGGCGTCGACCCGGTGGCGCGGGACGGGTTCTGGCAAATCCTCGCCGATCTCTCCCGCAACGACAATGTCACCATCTTTATCTCCACCCATTTCATGAACGAGGCGGAGCGCTGCGACCGGATTTCGCTGATGCATGCCGGCAAGGTGCTGATCAGCGATACGCCTGACGCGATTACCAAGAGCCGCAATGCCGCAACGCTGGAAGAGGCTTTCGTCGCCTATCTCGAGGATGCTTCGGGCGTGAAAAAGGTGGAACCTGCGGCCGCTCCTGTTGCGGCAGCGCAGGTGCCGACGACGCAACATGCTGCATCCAATCGTAAGCGGTTTTTCGATTTCAGGCGCATGTTCAGCTATACGCGCCGCGAGGCGCTGGAACTGCAGCGGGATCCCATTCGCGGCACGCTGGCGGTGCTCGGCAGCGTCATCCTGATGTTCGTCATCGGTTACGGTATCAATCTCGATGTCGAGGACCTGACCTTCGCGGTGCTGGACCGTGACGATTCCACCATCAGCCGTGATTACGTGCTCGATATTGTCGGCTCCCGTTATTTCATCGAGAAGGAACCGATCCGCGATTATGCCGATATGGACCGGCGGATGCGTGACGGGGAACTCAGCCTCGCCATCGAAATTCCTCCCGGTTTCGGCCGGGATGTCTTGCGCGGCAAGACGGTGGAGGTGGGTGCCTGGATCGACGGCGCCATGCCGCAGCGGGCGGAAACCGTTCGAGGATACGTGCAGGGCATGCACCAGACATGGCTGGCGCGCAAGGCCGCCGAGATTTACGGCAGCGCGGCGACGCAGAGCAGTTTCAGCATCGAAACGCGCTATCGATACAATCCGGACGTCAAGAGCCTCGTCGCCATGGTGCCGGCGGTCATTCCGCTGCTGCTCATGCTCATTCCGGCCATGCTGGCGGCGCTCAGCGTCGTCAGGGAAAAGGAGCTCGGCTCCATCGTCAATCTTTACGTGACGCCGACCACGCGGCTGGAATTCCTGATCGGCAAGCAGCTTCCTTATGTTGCTCTTGGCATGCTCAATTTCCTGCTTCTGACGGCCTTCGCCATCTTCATCTTCCAGGTGCCCTTCACCGGAAGTTACCTCGCCTATGCGACGGGAGCGCTGCTCTATGTCATCATCGCCACCTCCATCGGCCTTCTCATGTCGTCCTTCATGAAGAGCCAGATCGCGGCGATCTTCGGCACGGCTTTGCTGACGCTCATTCCGGCAACGCAATATTCGGGCATGATCGATCCCGTTTCGTCGCTGCAGGGGGCGGGCGCCTTCATCGGCAACATCTATCCCGCCACCTATTTCATGACCATTTCGCGCGGCACCTTCTCCAAGGGGCTGGATTTCGCGGGGCTCTCCGGCTCGTTCCTGCCGCTTCTCATTGCCATTCCGCTGCTTCTCATTGCCGGCGCCGCACTTTTGAGGAAACAGGCGTCATGAAGCTGTTTTCGTCCAACATCTTCCAGCTCGGCATCAAGGAACTGCGCGGCCTTGCGCGTGACGGCATGTTGCTGCTGCTCATCGTCTATGCCTTCACGTTGCAGATCTACACCGGCTCCAGCGCGCTGCCGGAGACGCTGAACAATGCCGCCATCGCCATCGTCGACGAGGATCAGTCGCCGCTTTCCGGCCGCATCAGCACGGCTTTTTATCCGCCCTATTTCTCTCCGCCGAAGCAGATTTCCATTGCGGAAATGGACAAGCGCATGGATGCGGGCCTCGATACCTTCGCGCTCAACATCCCGCCGGATTTCCAGCGCCGGCTGATGGCCGGGCAACAGCCGGCCATCCAGCTTAATATCGACGCAACCCGCATGAGCCAGGCTTTCAGCGGCGGCGGTTATGTGCAGAGCATCGTGACGAGCGAAGTTCAGGAATATATCAACCGCTATCGCGGTGCGACTTCGGTGCCGGTGGACCTGACGCTACGCTCCCGTTTCAACCCGGAGCTGGACAAGTCGTGGTTCGGGTCGATCAACAACATCATCACCGCCATCACCATGCTGTCGATCGTGCTGACGGGGGCGGCGCTCATTCGCGAGCGCGAGCATGGCACGGTCGAGCATCTGCTGGTCATGCCGGTCACGCCGCTGGAAATCATGCTCAGCAAGGTCTGGTCCATGGGCCTTGTCGTGCTGGTGGCCTCGGCATTTTCCCTGTTCGTCGTCGTCAGGGGCCTGCTCGCCATTCCAATCGAAGGCTCGCTCTTGCTCTTCCTGTTCGGAACGGCCTTGCAGCTCTTCGCCATGACGTCGATGGGCATCTTCCTTGCGACGGTGGCCGGTTCCATGCCGCAATTCGGCATGCTGCTGATCCTGTTCCTGCTGCCGCTGCAGGTGCTCTCCGGCGCCATGACGCCGCGTGAAAGCATGCCTGATATCATCCAGTACATCATGCTTCTCGCACCCAACACCCATTTCGTCATACTGGCGCAATCGGTGCTTTTCAGGGGGGCGGGGCTGGATGTGGTCTGGCCGCAATTGCTGGCGCTGCTGGCCATCGGCTCCGCGCTTTTCGTTTTCGCGCTTCGCCGTTTCAGGCGGTTCCTGCGCTGATTCCGCCTGTTTCCGCGCAAGTTGAATTAATTGTGTTCGGTAACGGTATGTTCGCCTTCCGTGAATATGCCTATGAGGACGGCTGGGTAAGCGGGCTTTGTTCAGGAGTAGCAAAATGAATATTGCAGCACGTCTGTCACTGGCAGCCATGATAGCACTGGCGGCAACGCCATCTCTCGCGTCGGAGGATATGACATCGGAGACGAGCGAAGCGATATTCGGTTTCGGCGGCGCCCTGACGAAAGAGGACATGCTGAAAAGTGCGGCTCTCATTCCGGTGGAATATGAGCGCAATGCCATTCTGGGCGGCGGCTATCAGTTCTATCCCTACCATATCGGCAATCTGAAACTCGGTGGCGAAATCGGCGTCGCCGCCAGGTTCGGCAAGGGTTTTACGGGTGAAGTCTGGGCGGGTCCGGTTGCACGTTACGAGCAGATCAGGCTCGGAGAACGGCTGTTCATCACGCCGAGCTTCACGGCAGGCCTGAGCCTCGTGACGGATGCGCAGCCCGGCCGCGAGCGGGAACAGGAAATCAAGGACAACGGCAACGCGAATGTCCTGTTTTATCTCGGGCCTGAGATCAACGTGTCCTTCAGCGAGGATTCCTCGACGGAATTCTTCTGGCGGCTTCACCACCGCTCCGGCGGCGGCAAGACGCTCGGCAACATGAAAGGCGCGACGAACGCCAATGTCTTCGGCGTCCGCTACAAATTCTAGGCGGTTGGACAGGGTCTGGTCCCGCACGCTGCCAAAATTTCAACCGCCTTTCCCATTTTCGCACGCCGCAGATTGGAACCCGTGCACGCAGCGCATGGGTGGATTGCCTTATTCTGCCTGTTAATTCGTCATCGAAAAGCGCATATAGGGGGCATCAAAGGACGCCGGAACGAAAACGTTACTGACGTCACCTAAACCTCAGAAAGGGTAATGTCATGAACGTAGCACGCAGCTTCAATAACTGGCGCAAATATCGTCAGACCATCAACGAACTCGGCCGTATGAGCACCCGTGAACTGCACGATCTCGGTATCGATCGTAGCCAGATCACCAGCGTCGCCCGCGCCGCCGTTGGCAGGTAATCAAGGCGACATCGCCTCTTTTGAATGCCCAAACGCCCGCTCAGCGGGCGTTTTTGTTTTGGGGGATATGGGACGCTTTCACCGCGAATATCCGCCAGATAATCCGGCGATGCGGAAGTCCGAGCCGAAGGGTGGGGTTTTCTCGGCGTCAGGCGATAGATGTCGCCATGCACTGAATGCATATCTGTGCTGCAAGCTTATGCCTGTCAAATGCGCAGAAAAATGCTATCTTCCAATCATCGAAAGGGATGTACCTCCTCCCACATCCTTTTGGTAAAGCGGGTGATCCTACTCCTCCTCCCAAAGGATTGCCCCGGGGACAGCGGTTTTCCTCCTCCCATATCGCTGTTCATCTTTTCAAAAAGCCTGCCGCACCTCCTCCCGCGGCAGGCTTTTTTGTTTTCAGCGTCTTATCTTTGTCTTCAGGGAATATCTCAGTCGAAAGCCATCATGCCGATGGGCGTCACGGCATGGGTGCCTGCACGTTTGGCAAGGGCATAGGCGAGGCACTGCTCCACGGCATCCTGCGGCACGGGCTTGGCGATCACGCCGGCGCCGATGCCGAGATTGACGACGACTTCGGGGTTTGCCGTCATGAAGATCACCACCACGCCATGATCTTCGGAAAGCCGCCGACCGATCTCCGGGCCGGTCTGTCCATCGGCAAGGTTGACGTCGACAAAGGCGATATCGGCACGGCTGCCAAGCGCCACGGCGTCTTCCAGCCGGTTGGCGATGCCGATGACATCCGCCTCTTCTTCCGCCTGCAAAATGGAATCCTCTATATCCATGGCGATGAGGAATTCGTCTTCCACGATCAGCACACGCGGCTGTTCCGTGCGGAAACCCGGTTCGTTTTGCAAGACGTCTGCCAACATATGCCTGCCTCCATTCTGTGTTTCAGAGCATCGGATTGAAAACTGTAGTGCGGTTGCGGATCATCCGAGGCTTCAACTAAACCCGCAGCGGCGGGACCGGTTCCGTTTTATTTCCCGCCGCTCCAGCGCGGTCGGCAAGCAAACACTTCTCGGCGTAACTCGTTCCAAAGTGAGATAAACATAGTGAATGGAGTGTAAACGGCGTGCCTTTTCGGCTATCACCTTTCAAGAGCGAAGCAGTTGATTCGGTTCGGTTTTCATCCGGGGAAGGGGTCGGAGAACGTCGCCGTGGAGCATCTTTCGCCCCCTGGAACACCGTTCTTTCGCCATTATGGGGTGAAAGGCCGGCATGAAAATTCAAAGCGTTACAGCCTCTTTCCCCATCGGGGAGGAAGCGCTGGAACCTTGCCGATCATTCGCGTGCCGCGGTCAAAAAAAGGCGCGGGACCCTATGAGTTTAGAAAGAGAATAAGACGATGACCCAGTCTCCGCGCGCCACCATTGCCCGCAACACGCCCAATATCGCCGTCGTCGGCGTCGGTGGCGGTGGCGGCAACGCGATCAACAACATGATTGCCGAGGGCATCGGCGGCGTCGATTTCATCGCCGCCAATACGGATGCGCAGGCGCTGAAGAAGACCAATGCGCCGCGGCTCGTGCAGCTCAGCTCCGAGCTGACCGGCGGGCTTGGCGCGGGCGCCGATCCCGAGGTCGGCCGGCAGGCGGCGATCGATTCCCTCGACGAGATCATGGATCACCTGAGCGGTTATGACATGTGTTTCATCACCGCCGGTATGGGCGGCGGCACCGGCACGGGCGCGGCCCCCGTCATTGCCGAAGCCTGCCGGGCGAAGAACATCCTGACCGTCGGTGTCGTGACGCTTCCCTTCAGCTTCGAGGGTGCGCGCCGCATGCGGGCTGCCGAATATGGCTTCGCCAATCTGCTCAACACGGCCGATACCGTCATCGTCATCCCCAACCAGAACCTGCTGCGCATTGCCGATGCCGGCACGACCTTCGAAAATGCGCTGAAGACGGCTGACAAGGTTCTGTCGCTTGGCGTGCGCTGCATCACCGATCTCATCCTGCGCGAAGGCCTGGTCAATCTCGATTTCGCCGATGTGCGCTATGTCATGAAGAATGGCGGCCGGGCGCTGATGGGCACGGCGCAGGCCAAGGGCGAAAAACGCGCCTCGGAAGCGGCGGCCGCGGCCATTGCCAACCCGCTGCTCGGCGAACCGTCGCTGAAGGAAGCGCGCGGCGCGCTGGTTTCCATTTCCGGCGGCAACGATCTGACGCTTTACGAGATCGACGAGGCAATGACGCTGGTGCGCGAGGCGGTGAGCGAAGAAACCGATGTGGTGATGGGCGCTTCCTTCGACCCGACGCTGGACGGTGCTTTCAAGATTTCCGTCGTGGCCACCGGCCTGCGCAATTGATGTTGGAGGCGCGGCATTGCTGGGCGTTTCTTCTCCCCGCCGGGGAGAAGGTGGCCCGAAGGGTCGGATGAGGGGGCAACGTTGCCGTATCTCACCACTCTTGCCCCCTCATCCCGCTGCCGCGACCTTCTCCCCGGCGGGGAGAAGAGACAAGCGGCGTGCTCTTCGCTTCTAAGGGAAATCATCCATTCTTAAGCGGCGACGCCGTATAAATAGCATCAACGCCACAAATCGCATGTTTGAAGCCGTCGCGGGCAATTTTCGCGACGGCTTTTTGTTGTTTTTGAACAATTATTCCGCCATTCGAAGAGGCTGCGGCGCTGCGCGGCGTTGATCGGGAAAAAATATAATAGTACTCTTTATGTCGACAAGAGGGATTTGATGATGACGGATATAATTGCTTCTGCCGAGCGCAAGCGCGGCTCCGGCGTGAAGATGGTCTATGATCTGCTGCGCGACGAGATTCTCGATCTGGTTCTGCCGCCGGGCAGCCCCATCGATGAGGTGCAGCTTGCCGAAAGGTTCAAGATGTCGCGCACGCCGATCCGCGAGGCGCTGGTGCGGCTTTCGGGCGAGGGGCTGATCGATACGCTGCCGAACCGTTCGACCATGGTGTCGAACATCGATTTCCTCAACATGCACACCTATTTCGATGCGCTGGTGTTGATGTATCGGGTAACGACGCAGCTTGCCGCGCAATATCACCGTCCGGAGGATCTGGCCGGAATCCGCGCCCATAATGCGGAATTCGCCATTGCGGTGGAAGAGCAGGATGCGCTGGCGATGATCTCCACCAATGCCGCCCTTCACCTTTCCATCGCCGAAGCCGGTCGAAACCCCTATTTCACCAGCCTGTTCAAGCGCCTTCTGGATGAGGGACGACGCATTCTCAGGCTTTATTACCAGTCTTATGACGATCGTTTGCCGAAGCGCTTCGTCGACGATCATGATGAGATCATCGCGGCGATTGCCGCGCGCGATACCGTTCTTTCCGAGAAACTGGCCCGCGAGCATGCCGAACAGATCGTGCGTCAGGTGCAGAAACTGCTGGTGCGAAACGAGCGTCTGGAAATAAATCTGTAGCTTGTCGATTTCTTGTCGACAAATAAAATACAAGATTGTAATGTCCTTGTCGAAAGGGTGGCGCGGAGGTGCGTCCATTCCCGAAAACATGTCCCTTAGGAGCTTGAAATGACGGCCAGCATTTTTTCCGGCGTGATTCCCGCCTTGATGACCCCCTGCAAGGATGATCGCACCCCTGATTTCGATGCGCTTGTTCGCAAGGGCAAGGAACTGATCGCCGATGGCATGTCGGCCGTCGTTTATTGCGGCTCCATGGGCGACTGGCCTCTCCTGACGGACGAGCAGCGCATGGAAGGCGTGGAGCGCCTGGTGAAGGCCGGCATTCCGGTCATCGTCGGCACCGGCGCGGTCAACACGGCATCTGCCGTTGCCCATGCCGCCCACGCCCAGAAGGTTGGCGCCAAGGGCCTGATGGTCATTCCGCGCGTCCTGTCGCGCGGTTCGGTCATCGCCGCCCAGAAGGCCCATTTCAAGGCCATCCTCTCGGCTGCCCCGGAAATCCCGGCCGTCATCTACAACAGCCCCTATTACGGCTTCGCCACCCGCGCCGATCTCTTTTTCGCGCTGCGCGCCGAGCACAAGAACCTCGTCGGCTTCAAGGAATTCGGCGGCCCGGCCGATATGCGTTACGCCGCTGAAAACATCACCAGCCGCGATGACGAGGTGACCCTGATGATCGGCGTCGATACCGCCGTCTTCCATGGCTTCGTAAATTGCGGCGCCACCGGCGCCATCACCGGCATCGGCAATGTTCTGCCGAAGGAAGTCATTCACCTCTGCAAGCTGTCGCAGGCCGCCGCCAAGGGCGATGCCGATGCCCGCGCCCGCGCGCTGGAGCTGGAACAGGCGCTCGCCGTTCTCTCGTCCTTCGATGAAGGCCCGGATCTGGTTCTCTATTTCAAGCACATGATGGTGCTGAAGGGCGACAAGGAATACACGCTGCACTTCAACGAAACCGACGCCCTGACC
This sequence comes from Agrobacterium leguminum, assembly GCF_015704895.1. Lineage (GTDB taxonomy): Bacteria > Pseudomonadota > Alphaproteobacteria > Rhizobiales > Rhizobiaceae > Agrobacterium > Agrobacterium leguminum. Next base: position 140,495 of record NZ_JADQWB010000009.1, read on the forward strand.
GACAGCCAGCGGGGTTATGTCGAGGCGCAGTTCAAGCTGTTCAACAGCTGGTATGCCGACTGGAGCAAGCTGCCGGGTGCGGTTCAGGCCTGCAAGGCTGCCTGAGCAGTCGCTGACGTGAAGACAATAGGCCCGCAACTGCGGGCCTTTTTTGTATGTGATGAGGTTTGATGCCTCTCGTCCGTCATGCCGGACTAGATCCGGCATCCAGCCACGGCGCGTCTGCGCCGTGAAAGAGTCTTCCGCGATCAAGGACTTGATCGCGCTGGACCCCGGATCTAGTCCGGGGTGACGGAGCGGCTATGCTATGCAGTCGCAAAGAAAGCTGAGTGACGCTGTCGTTATGAGAAAGCCCGCGATTGCGGGCTTTTTTTATTTCCACATGCAAACGCGGTCAGGAAACCGCATCCAGCCCCTTTTCCAGCAGCCGGTCGAGCCCGGCCATTTCGGCGGCGGTAAGCGTGATGCCTTCGCTTTCGGATTTGGCGCGGGCAGTGAAGCGGCGGCCCGAGGGCAGGCGGGCGCCCTGGCCGATGATGGCGTCGAACAGCACTTCCGCGCGCTGGAAGGGATCGCCGGGGCGGCCCTTGGCAAAGGCTTCCGGAGAAAAGGCGACGATCAACTCGCCATGGGTGGGTGCAAGCGTGGTGGTGCCGAGAAATTCGAGCGCTTCGGGGCTGGTGAGATCGCCGATCATGATGCCGGCGAGAAGCTCGATCATCGTGCCGATGGCCGATCCCTTGTGGCCGCCAAAGGGCAGCATGGAGCCGGCAAGGGCCGCTTCCGGGTCAGTCGTCGGCTTGCCGTCGGCATCCAGAGCCCAGCCTTCCGGCAGGGGCTTTCCGGCCCGCCGGTGAAGTTCGATTTCACCGCGGGCCGCAACCGATGTGGCGAAATCGAAGACATAAGGGGAGGTGTCCTTGCGCGGCCAGCCGAAGGCGAAGGGGTTGGTGCCAAGCAGAGGCTTGGTTCCGCCGGTGGGCGCGACGGTGGAATAGCTCGGGCACATGACCAGCCCGGCGAGACCGTTTTCGGTCAGCCCTTCGACTTCCGGCCAGAGCGCCGAGAAATGCGTGCAGTCATTGATGACGAGTGCTGCTATGCCCGCGCGTTTCGCCCGCTCCACCAGAACCGGCAGACCAAGTTCGAAGGCGGGGTTGGCGAAGCCGCCATGGGCATTGACCTTCACGATGGCCGTGCCGTCGTCTTCAGCCACTTCAGGTATCGCATCGGGCTTCACCTTGCCGGCCTTGACGGTGCGGAGCGCGCCTTCGATACGGTAGATGCCGTGGGACTTGCAGGCGTCCCGCTCACCGGCAGTAATGACGCGCGCCAATGCGCCCGACTGTACATCATTCAGCCCGGCCCTCAAAAAAATCGACTCGACCCGCTGGAAAAGTGCCTCAATGGTCAAGGTGGTCGTGTCGCTCATCATAGTCCTCCGATAGGGCTCGCACATTTTGAATACATAAAGTATACAAAGGCGTGAGTATTGCAACGTGTCTTTTCGATGAAGCCCAGTCAGAGCAGAAGGCCACCCTATCAAACACGAAGATACCTTAAGCCCTCATTCCTGTGCTTGTCACAGGAATCCAGTCGGCGCGCGTCTGCGCCTCGGAAAGCCTCTTTCAGCCCAAAGACTTGGGCTGGCTAGATTCCTGTGACAAGCACAGGAATGAGGGATGCTGGATGTTTCGCCCACCTTGTCCGCTCCCCCCGCGCCGGCTTGCGTAATGATCCGCGACACCTCATCAGTTCGCACATGCAAAAATTCTTTTTGTATACTCGTTGTATTTTTATGTTGATTTATCGCCGCCATAGGGAAATAGTGACCGCGCCTTCAAGGGCAGACCAATTGTGGGAGCAAATAAAGAATGAAAAAATCGGTCATCGTCGCCGGCCTCTTGGCCGCCACTTTCGCTATTACTCCGGCCAAGGCCGACAAACTTGACGACATCATTTCGTCCGGCACGCTGCGTTGCGCCGTCGTGCTCGATTTCCCGCCCATGGGCGCGCGTGATGACGCCAACAATCCGATCGGCTTCGATGTCGATTATTGCAACGATCTTGCCAAGGCGCTCGGCGTTACCGCTGAAATCGTCGAAACGCCTTTCCCTGAGCGCATTCCCGCGCTGATGTCCGGCCGCGTCGATGTCGGTGTTGCTTCCACCTCCGATACGCTGGAACGCGCCAAGACGGTCGGCATGACCGTGCCTTACTTCGCCTTCGAAATGGCCGTTACCGCCAACGACAAGTCCGGCATCAAGTCCTTCGAAGACATGAAGGGCAAGACTGTCGGCGCAACGGCCGGTACTTTCGAAGCCATCGCGCTCGAAAAGACGGTCAAGGAATGGGGCGTCGGCGAATTCCGTCCGTACCAGACACAGGCCGATGTGTTCCTCGCGCTCAGCCAGGGCCAGATCGACGCCACCGTTTCCACCTCGACGGTTGCGCAGTCCAACGTCAAGGGCGGCAAGTTCGCCGGCATCTCCGTGGTCGGCAAGGCGCCCTATGACATCGATTATGTCGCGCTCTTCACCAACCGTGACGAATACGGCTTCATCAACTACCTGAACCTCTTCATCAACCAGCAGGTTCGCACCGGCCGTTACGCCGAACTCTATGAAAAATGGGTTGGCGGCGAAGTTCCCTCGCTCACCGTCAACGGCGTTTATCGCTGATCAGGACTTTTCGTAAACGGCGCGGTCAAGATGATCGCGCCGTTGATCGTTTCTGAAAAGGCGGGACGCTTAATGTTCAACTATACATTCCACTGGAATCAGGCGCTGAAGGCTCTGCCGCAGCTTCTGGACGGTGCGGTGGTAACGCTGCAGATCGCCATTCTGTCGATGGTGATCGGTCTTTCCTGCGCCATCGTGCTGACGCTGTTCCGGCTCTCCGGCAACCGCATTCTCGGCGCTTTCGCCGCCGTGTGGGTGGAAATCGCCCGCAACACGCCGGCGCTGTTCCAGATTTACATGGCCCATTTCGGCCTTGGCAATTTCGGCATTCATCTCAGCCCCTATACCGCGCTTCTGGTCGGTATCGCCTTCAACAATGCCGGTTATCTCGCGGAGAATTTCCGTGGCGCGCTAAAGGCCATTCCCGATACGCAGACGCGCTCCGGCCGTTCGCTCGGCATGACCTCGATGCAGACCTTCCGGCTCATCATCCTGCCGCAGATGCTGCGTGTTGCGTTCCTGCCGGCCACCAACCAGATGGTCTGGGCAATCCTCATGACCTCGCTCGGTGTCACGGTCGGCATGAATACGGATCTCGCTGGTGTGACGCAGGCGCTCAATGCGCGCTCGTTCCGCACCTTCGAATTCTTCGCGCTCGCCGCGGTCATCTATTACGTGATCGCCAAGATCGTCACGCTCGCCGCCCGTTTGTTGGCCGCGCGTCTGTTCCGTTATTGAGAGAGGTGAGCCATGTTTGAAACCGCTCTCACCTGGAGTGATCTCGCCTTCCTGGCCAAGGGTGCCGGCATGACGCTTGCCGTCACCGCCGTCGCCGTCACGGCGGGCACCATCATGGGGATCGTCTTCGGTATCATCCGTTTCCAGTTCGGCCCCTATTGGTCGCTGCCGCTGACCTTCGTTCTGGATATTTTCCGTTCCGTGCCGCTGCTCATCCAGCTCGTGCTCGGCAACGCCTTCCAGTCGATAGCCAAGCTTGGCTGGCCGCCTTTCACCACCTCCTGCGTGGTGCTGTCGCTTTATACGGCGGCCTATTGCACCGAGATCGTGCGCGGCGGCATTGATGCGGTGCCGTCGAATACGCGGCGCGCCTGCCGTTCGCTGGGCATGACCTGGTCGCAGGACATGCGCTACATCGTGCTGCCGCTCGCCACCCGCGTGTCGCTGCCCTCATGGATCGGGCTCACGCTCGGCGTCATGAAGGATTCGGCGCTGGTGCTGTGGCTCGGCCTTATCGAGCTTCTGCGCGCCTCGCAGATCCTTGTCACCCGCCTGCAGGAACCGCTGACCATCCTGATGATCTGCGGCGCCATCTATTTCCTTATCAGCTTCCCCATCGCCCGTTTCGGCGGGTATCTCGAAAGACGGTGGTCCCCCAATGATTGAGATCGAAAACGTCCGCAAATCCTTCGGCCCGCTGGAGGTTCTGAAAGGGATCAACCTCACCGTCAACAAGGGCGAGGTGGTCACCATCATCGGCGGCTCCGGTTCCGGCAAGTCGACGCTGCTCACCTGCATCAACGGCCTCGAGCCGATCGATAGCGGCAAGATCGTTATCGACGGCACGGAAGTGCATGCGAAGTCCACCGACCTCAACAAGCTGCGCCGCAAGGTCGGCATCGTCTTCCAGCAATGGAACGCCTTTCCGCATCTGACGGTGCTCGAAAACGTCATGCTCGCGCCGCGCAAGGTGCTCGGTATCTCGAAGGAGCAGGCCGAGGAAATCGCGGTGAAGCAACTGACCCATGTGGGTCTTGCCGAAAAGCTGAAGGTCTATCCGAACCGCATGTCTGGCGGCCAGCAGCAGCGTATGGCGATTGCCCGTGCGCTTGCCATGTCGCCGGAATATATGCTGTTCGACGAAGTCACCTCGGCGCTCGACCCGATGCTGGTGGGCGAAGTGCTCGATACGCTGAAGATGCTGGCGGATGAGGGCATGACGATGATCTGCGTCACCCATGAAATGGCTTTCGCGCGTGATGTCTCGAACCGCGTCGCCTTCTTCCATCAGGGTGTGATGGCGGAAATCGGTACGCCGGACCAGCTGTTCGGCGCGCCGCAGCACGCTGAAACCCAGAAGTTCCTGGCGAGCGTGCGGTAATGCCAGCCAATGATGTCATCGTCATCGGGGCCGGCGTCGTCGGCCTCTCGGCGGCAATCGCGGCGCAGGGCCGTGGCCTCTCGGTCACGGTCATCGACCGCGAGGGACCGGCGGCGGGCGCGTCCGCCGGCAATGCCGGCGCCTTCGCCTTCACCGACATCCTGCCGCTGGCATCGCCCGGCATTCTGTGGAAGGCGCCGAAGTGGCTTCTCGATCCGCTCGGTCCGCTCAGCGTGCCGCCGGCCTATGCGTTGAAAATTGCGCCGTGGATGTTCCGCTTTTGGCGGGCCTGCGCCGCTTCGAAGGTGGAACATTCCACCGCCGCCCAGACCGCGCTGATGGATCTCGCCAAGGCCGAGTTGGAGCCGTTCCTGAAAAAGACCGATACCATCGCCATGCTGCGCAAGGAGGGCAACCTCCAGGTCTATGAAAGCGAGGCGGAATTCGAAGCCTCGCTTCCTGGCTGGAAGGCCCGCGAGCGGCACGGCATCGAGTTCCGGCATCTCAACGCCGAGCAAATGGCCGAGATACAGCCCGGCATCGCGCCGCGTTTCACCTGCGGCACGTTCACGCCCGGCTGGTATTCCATCGCCGATCCCAAGCTTTATACGCTGGCGCTGGCCGAGCATTTCCGCACCATTGGCGGCCGTATCGAATGCCTCGATATCGCTTCGCTCAGGCCGCTGGAAGACGGCGTCGAGGTGGTGAGCCATGACGGACGCACCCGCAAGGCCGCCAGGGTGGTGCTGGCGGCCGGCGCCTTTTCGCATCGTATCGCCCGTTCGCTCGGGGAAAAAATTCCGCTGGAAACCGAACGGGGGTATAATACAACCCTGCCGTCTGGCGCCTTCGATCTGCGCACGCAGGTGACTTTCGGCGGCCATGGTTTCGTCGTCACGCGGCTTTCCTCGGGCATCCGCGTCGGTGGCGCGGTGGAACTGGGCGGGCTGGAGCTTCCGGCCAATTTCGCCCGTTCCGAAGCGCTGCTGACCAAGGCGAAAGCCTTCCTGCCGGGCCTGAAAACCGAAGGCGGCAAGCAGTGGATGGGCTTTCGTCCGTCGCTGCCGGACAGCCTGCCGGCCATCGGGCAAGCACGGCACACGGCGCGGGTGGTCTATGCTTTCGGCCACGGGCATCTGGGGTTGACGCAATCGGCGGGCACGGCCCGCATCGTCGCCGATCTTCTGACGGGGCAAAAACCCGCCATCGATACAAGGGCATTTTCGCCGCAACGTTTCTGACGGGGATTTCCGATGTCTTCTTCCCTCTCGACAACAGCCGTTCCTGAAGCCCGCAGCATTTTGCCGGGTTCGGCCGAAGGTCCCGTGATTGCGACGACCGAAGCGCTGAGTTTCTGGGGCGGCGTCGATCCTGCCACCGGCAGTGTGATCGACGTGCACCACCCGCTGCATGGCACCTGTCTCACCGGCGGCGTGTTGTTCATGCCCACCAGCCGCGGTTCGTGCACCGGTTCGGGCGTGCTGCTCGATCTTATCCTGACGGGCCGTGCGCCCTCGGCGCTGGTCTTCTGCGAGGCCGAGGACGTGCTGACGCTGGGCGCGCTGATCGCCGCCGAAATGTTCGGCAAGCCTTTGCCGGTGCTGCGCCTCGACGCGGAAAATTTCGCCCGGTTCTCCAAAGCCGTTGATGTCCGTATCGATGAGACGGCCATTGAAGCCGATGGCGTTTCCCTTGCCATCACGCCGCCGGCGACGGCGCATCTCGATCTCAGGGATGACGACCGGGCCATGCTCGAAGGACGCGATGGCATCGCCGTGCAGCAGGCCATGCGCATCACCGTCGCCATGGCCGCCCAGCAGGGGGCGTCGGCGCTTGTCGATGTCACGCAGGGCCATATTGACGGTTGCATCTATGCCAGCCCCGCCAATCTCACCTTCGCGGAAAAAATGGCGGAGATGGGGGCGAAGGTACGGGTGCCGACGACCATGAACGCCATTTCGGTGGACAAGGCGCATTGGCGCGCGCAGGGCATGCCGGAGGATTTCGGCGACCCGGCCGCAAGGCTGGCGGATGCCTATGTGCGCATGGGCTGTCGCCCCACCTTCACCTGTTCGCCTTACCTGCTCGACAGCGCTCCGAATGCCGGTGAATCCATCGCCTGGGCCGAATCGAATGCCGTGATCTTCGCCAATACGGTTCTTGGCGCGCGCACGGCCAAGCACCCGGACTTTCTCGATCTCTGCATCGCGATGACGGGCAGGACGCCGCTTTCCGGCGTTTATCTGAAGGAAAACCGCCGGCCGCAGCGCATTGTCGATGTGGCGTTGCCGCAGGGCGTGGACGACGCTTTCTGGCCGCTCATCGGTTATCTTGCCGGCAAGGCCGCACCGGATTGCATTCCGCTGCTGCGTGGCCTTGGACCTGCAAAGCCGTCACGGGATGATCTAAAGGCGCTTTGCGCCGCTTTCGGCACCACCTCCGCTGCGCCCATGCTTCATATAGAGGGCGTAACGCCGGAAGCCGGTCTTCCGCCTCTTGAAACGGCCGATATCGTTATTGTTTCACCTTCCGATATGGCCGCCGGCTGGTCGCTTCTCAATGAGGGACCGGAAGAGGTGCAACTTGTCGCCATCGGCAGCCCGCATGCCTCGCTGGAGGAGTGCCACGCGCTTGCGGCTGAATTTGCTGGCCGCCGGCGTCACGCGGATGTCGCCGTCATCGTCACAGCCGGCCAGCAGGTCATCGATGCGGCCGGGCTGGACGGCACTTTGCAAAGCCTGCACGACAGTGGCGTGCAGGTGCTGCCTGATCTTTGCTGGTGCTCTATTTCCGAGCCGGTTTTCCCGACGAAGACCCGTGCCCTGATGACCAATTCCGGCAAATACGCCCATTACGGACCCGGCCTCAGCGGCCGCGCAGTGCGCTTCGGCAGCCTTGCCGATTGCGTTGAAAGCGCGCTGACCGGCCGTGCCCCATCCCTTCTTCCTTCATGGCTTTCCTAAGGAGTTTTGAATGCGCAGTATCAAGACCGTTCATGTCATTTCCGCCCATGCGGAAGGCGAAGTGGGGGATGTGATTGTCGGCGGTGTTAAGCCGCCGCCGGGCGAAACGATCTGGGAACAGAGCCGGTTCATTGCCCGCGATGAAACGCTGCGCAATTTCGTGCTCAACGAGCCGCGCGGCGGCGTGTTCCGTCACGTCAACCTGCTGGTGCCGCCGAAACATCCGGATGCGGATGCAGCCTTCATCATCATGGAGCCGGAAGATACCCCGCCCATGTCCGGCTCCAACTCCATCTGCGTTTCCACCGTGCTTCTCGATGGCGGTATCGTGCCGATGCAGGAGCCGGAAACGCATATGCTGCTGGAAGCGCCGGGCGGGCTGGTGAAGGTGCGTGCCGAATGCCGCAACGGCAAGGCCGAGCGCATTTTCGTGTAGAACCTGCCGAGCTTTGCGGCAAAGCTCGATGTCGAACTAGAGGTTGAAGGCCTCGGTACGCTGAAAGTGGACACGGCCTATGGCGGCGACAGCTTCGTCATCGTCGATGCCGAGGCGATGGGCTTTAGCCTGAAGCCGGAAGAGGCGCATGAGATTGCCCGCCTCGGCGTGCGCATCACCAATGCCGCCAACAAGGCTTTGGGCTTCGACCATCCCGAAAACCCGGACTGGCGGCATTTCTCCTTCTGCCTGTTTGCCGGCAAGGTGGAACGCACCGCCGAAGGCCTGCGGGCAGGGGCGGCCGTCGCCATCCAGCCGGGCAAGGTGGACCGTTCGCCGACAGGCACGGCCCTTTCAGCCCGCATGGCGGTGCTGCATGCGCGCGGCGAAATGAAGGAGGGGGAAACGCTGACGGCGGTGTCGCTGATCGGCTCAACTTTCACCGGCCGTATTCTCGGAACAACCAAGGTCGGTGATCGTCCGGCCATCCTGCCGGAAATCTCCGGCCGCGGCTGGATCACCGGTATTCACCAGCACATGCTCGATCCGTCCGATCCGTGGCCGGAAGGGTATCGTCTGACGGATACGTGGGGTGCGCGGTAGGGAGGGCCTTTAAAGGTCTATAGCCCAGATCGGCGGCGTGTTACGGGCCGCATCGGTTCGGCGTCTTTCTTCTCCCCGCCGGGGAGAAGATGGCCCGAAGGGTAAGATGAGGGGGCAACGTTGCCGGATTTCGGGGAGCTTGCCCCCTCATCCCGCTGCCGCGGACTTCTCCCCCTTGGGGAGAAGAAACAAGTGGCCGCCGCTCGCCCCCCTGGCTAGACCTTCACTTACCCAGCCGCTTCGTCGTCTCCCGCACGATCAGCTCGAAGCCGACATCCACCCTTGCGCCTTCGGGAACAATGGCATCCTTTTCCGCCTCCAGTATCGAAAGCAGCAACTCGCCCGCCCTGCGGCCGATCATCTGGGCGTCGACGCGGATCGTTGAAATCGCCGGGTAACATTGCCGGCCGATATCGAAGTCGCCGAAGCCGAGGATGGAAATGCGGTCAGGGACACTGATTCCCCTTCTATGACATTCCATCAGCGCGCCGACGGCGGAAATATCCGATACGGCGAAGATGGCCTCGACATCTGGCGCCTTGGCCAGCAGCGAGCCGAGGGTCTTTGCCCCGTGGTCATAGGAGACCGGGGCGCTGCCTTCTCGGATGATGAGGTCATCGGCAATGCCGGCTTCCCGCAGGGCCGCGCCGAAACCGAGCAGGCGGCTTTCGCCGCGCCAGTCCTTCACATCGCCATCGGCCCTTGAGCCGAGCGCGCCGATTCGCTTGAAGCCAAGCGATATCAGATGTTTGGCGGCAGTTCTTCCCACTTCGTAATTGGAAAAACCGACCGCATGGTCGATCGGGTGTTCGGGAACATCCCAGATTTCCACGATGGGAATACCGGCGCGCATCAAAACTTCGCTCGCCATCTTGGTATGCACCGTGCCGGCGACGACGATGGCATCGGGGCGGCGCTCCATCATGGTGCGGATGACGCGTTCTTCCTCCTGCAGATCGTACATGGTGTAACCGATCAGCAATTGGTAATCGGCGGCGCGCAGCGCATTGGCGAGCCCCTGAGCGCTATCGGCGAAGTTGGAGTTGGTGAGCGTCGGCAGGATGGCGGTGATGAAATTGGTGCGGCGGGAGGATAGCGAGCCGGCGATCCGGTCTGGCACATAACCCAGCTTCTCGATGGCTTTCATCACCTTCTGGCGAGTCTCTTCCGACACCAGCGCGGGATCGGCCAGCACCCGCGAAACAGTCATCTTGGAGACGCCCGCGAGTTTCGAGACATCGCTCATGGTTGCTTTTTTTGACGTGACTAACGCTGCGGCCAAGGGCGTGCGCTCCACCAAAGCATGTCTCCCTAAATTCGAACCGGTTCAGGACAAGACATACACGAAGATATCAAGGGAAAGCACGCCGTATGATTGCAGATCGATGCGGCGTGCACCGGATTTATGCGACGCGGCTATAGACCAGATGGTAAAAACGCCCGTCGCACATGCTCATCATCTCATCCGTCAACACCCGGCCTTCCAGCCGGACGGGGGAAACCAGCGCTTCCTCCACCGCTTCCATCGACGGATAGTCGATTTCCTGCACCATGATGATCGAGGCGGCGTCCGGATCGGTGCGCTCGGTGCGCATCACCCGCACGGCCTGTGCATTCGGCATGCGTTTCCAGACCGGCAGCAATTTTTCCTCGACGATGCGGAAAAACTCCTCCTCCCGGCCAGCGTGAATCCTGCCTTCGAAAATTGCCGAGCGTGTATACATGTTTCCTCCCGAATGATTGCCGACCGAAACAGTTCTGTAGATCGGACTTGCAATGATACCGATAACATGCATTATTGATCCTGCCAAGAACGTGAAACGGTGTCGAACAGAGGAAAATCGATAACCAGCCGAAAACATTGAATTTCATGGGAAATTCATCCGGTTTTGTGCTTTCGCGGTTTCTTGGGAGGAGTTTTTAGTCAATCGCGTTAAAATGTTATCGAGAACATTTTTCGGTTTGCGCAAGGCCGCTGTTCCATTCTGGGCAGCCACTATAAGGTTGGAGGAGAAACCATGAGCATTTCAAGATTTCTGAAGAACATGACCGTTGCCGTCGGTGTTGCAGCAGCAACGCTTGCCGCCACCACGTCTGCCCATGCCGTCTCGATCAGCGAGATCACGGCGCGCGGCAAGGTCAAGATCGGTGTTCTGACCGGTGCGCCGCCGATGGGCATGGTGGATGAGAAGGGCAATCCTTCCGGTTACGACGTCGATGTCGCCAATCTCATCGGCTCTTACCTGTCGCTGCCGGTGGAACTGGTGCCGCTGACACCGCCTGCGCGTATTCCCGCACTTCAGACCGGCAAGGTCGATTTCCTTGTCGCGACGCTTGCGCCGACCGGCGAGCGCGCCAAGACCGTGATGTTCACGCAGCCTTACAGCGCCTTCAACATGGACATCATTTCCGGCAAGGACCAGAAGTTCGAAAATCTCGACAGCCTCAAGGGCAAACGGGTTTCGGTCAATCGCGGTTCCTCGCAGGAAACCGCGCTGCGCAAGGCCAATGTCGAAGGTCTCGAAATCGTCGTTTACGAAGACGATTCCACCAGCGCCCAGGCTTTGCTCGCCGGTCAGGTGGATGCCGTGGCCCTGCCGTCCACGGTTGGCGAAGCGATCATCAAGCAGCGTCCGGAAGCCGGCCTGCAGGTTGGTTTCACCTTCTTCCAGCAGGGCAACTCCATGGCGACCAAGCTTGAGGACTTCGAGCTGCGTCAGTGGCTGAACACCTCCATCTACCTCATGAAGATGTCCGGCGATCTCGACCGCATCTCGGTCAAGTGGACCGGCCGTCCGCTGCCGCAATTGCCAAGCTTCTGATTGAGCCTTTCAACGCGCCCGCCGGGAAGACTTCCGGCGGGCCCGGGAAATGTCAACGGAGTGACGCATGTCCTATACATTCCAATTCGGCGCGCTCGCCCAGTATCAGAACGAGATTCTGAACGGCATATGGCTGACGATCAAGCTGTCTGTCCTGTCCATCGTGCTCGGCTGCGCTTTCGGCATTCTTTTGGCCTCGCTGCGGTCCATCAACGGCGGCATCGTCCGCATCATCGTGGACGGTTATGTGGAAGTCATCCGCAATACGCCGTTTCTCGTGCAGCTTTTCATCGTCTATTTCGGCCTGCCGGGCCTCGGCTTCAGGGTAGGGGCGGATACGGCGGCGCTGATCGGCATGACGATCAACCTCGCCGCCTATTCGACGGAAATCATCCGCGCCGGCATCGAGGCGGTGCACAAGTCGCAGATCGAGGCGGGTGAGGCGCTGGGTTTCACCAAGTACCAGATTTATCGCCACGTCATCATCGTGCCGGCCATCGCCAAGGTCTATCCCTCGCTTTGCAGCCAGTTCGTGCTGATGATGCTGGCATCGAGCATATGTTCGGCCATCTCCACCCATGAGCTTGCGGCTGCCGCAGCCTTCGTGGAATCGCAGACCTATCGCTCCTTCGAGGTTTATATCGTCGTCACGCTCATCTATCTTGCGCTGGCGCTCAGCCTGCGGCTCATCCTTGCCCTTGTCGGCATGTGGCTGTTCGGCCGTCGCGTTGCCCGCAAGACGATGACCGCCATGCCGGAGGTGCAGTCATGACTCTTCGAACTTTCGGCTGGAACGAATTTGGCTTCCTGCTGACCGCCCTGCAATGGACCGTGCTTCTGACGATCATTGCGCTTATCGGCGGCGGCATCGTCGGCTTCTTCGTGGCGCTCGCCCGCACCTCGAATTTCAAGGCGCTGCGCATTGCCGCCGGCACCTATATCCAGGTGATCCAGGGCATTCCGGTGCTGATGATCCTGTTCCTGTCCTATTACGGCCTCAGCCTTGCCGGGCTGGAACTGCCGCCGCTCTTTGCCGCCGGCGCCTCGATGACGATCTATACATCGGGTTACCTCGCGGAAATCTGGCGCGGCTGCATCCAGGCGGTGCCGAAGCAGCAATGGGAGGCGTCGGAATCGCTGGCGCTGACCCGCGCCCAGCAATATCGCTACGTCATTCTGCCGCAGGCGATTCGCATTTCGCTACCGCCGACCGTCGGTTTCGCCGTTCAGGTCGTCAAGAATACGTCCATCGCATCGATCATCGGTTTCGTCGAACTGGCGAGAGCGGGGCAGCTCATCAACAATGCCACGTTCCAGCCGTTCCGCGTCTTCGTCGCCGTGGCCGTGCTTTATTTCATCGTCTGCTACCCGTTGTCCCAGCTATCGCGTTGGCTGGAAAGGAGGCTTCATGCCGGAAGTAATCGTTGAAAACGTTCACAAGAGCTTTGGCGCTCTGGAAGTCCTCAAAGGCGTGTCGCTGACGGTCGGCCGCGGTGAAGTCTTCGCCCTCATTGGCCGCTCGGGCTCGGGCAAGAGCACGCTGCTGCGCTGCATGAACGGGCTGGAGAAGATCAATTCCGGCCGTATCGAAATCGCCGGTCACGCCATCGGGGAAGATGCCAAGGCGCTGCGCAAGCTGCGCACCGATGTCGGCATCGTGTTCCAGAGCTACAATCTCTTCCCGCATCTGACGGTCGGCGAGAACATCATGCTCGCGCCGCGCATCGTCAAGGATGTGGCGAAATCGGAAACGAAGGATATTGCCCGCGAAGTTCTGCAACTCGTCGGCCTTTCGGAGAAATTCGATTCCTATCCGGATCAGCTTTCCGGCGGACAGCAGCAGCGCGTGGCGATTGCCCGTTCGCTCGCCATGCGGCCGAAGGTGATGCTGTTCGACGAGGTGACCTCGGCGCTCGATCCTGAATTGACCGAGGAAGTGCTGACCGTGATGGAAAACCTCGCGAAAGACGGCATGACCATGATCCTCGTGACCCATGAAATGGCCTTTGCGCGCCGCGTGGCGACCGAAACCATCTTCATGCACAAGGGCAAGATCTGGGAGCAGGGGCGTTCGTCCGAACTTTTCGCCAACCCGCAAACGCCGGAACTCCGGCAATTCGTCAAGGCCGATGTGAAGTAGTTCACCGGCGCAAAGGAAACTTCATGACCACTGAAATCGTGCAATTGTGCCCGCTCATCCCGGCACTGGAAGGCGAACTCGCGCAGCGCTTCACCGTGCATCGCCTGTTCGAGGCTGCTGACAAGGCGGCGTTCCTTGCTGAAAAGGGTGCTTCAATCCGCGGCGTCGTCACCGGCGGCCACATCGGCCTGCCGGCGGATATCGGCGCCGCACTCCCCAATCTTGAAATCGTCGCCATCAACGGTGTCGGTTTCGACAAGGTCGATCTCGCCGAAGCCAAGCGGTGCGGTTTTCGCGTCTCCAATACGCCTGACGTGCTGACGGCCGATGTTGCCGATCTGGCGCTCGGCCTCGTTCTGGCGCAGGCGCGCAAGCTGCCGCAGGCCGACCAGCATGTGCGCACCGGCCAATGGCTGAAGGGTGATATGGGGCTTTCCACCCGCGTCGCCGGCCGCCGTTACGGCATATTCGGCCTCGGCCGCATCGGTCAGGCAATCGCAAAGCGGCTCGAAGGTTTTGATGCGCGCATTTCCTACACTGCCAGAAACCGCCGCGATGTCGCGTATGATTATTATGACAGCATCGAGGCGCTTGCCGCCAATTGCGACGTGCTGATCATCGCCGCCGCCGCTACTGCCGAAACGCGCCATATCGTCAATGCGAATGTGCTGAAGGCCCTCGGGCCCCAAGGTGTGCTCGTCAATGTGGCGCGCGGTTCGCTGGTGGATGAGAAGGCGCTTGTCGAGGCTCTTGCCAGCGGCACGATCGGTGGCGCGGCGCTGGATGTCTTCGAGGACGAGCCGCGTGTGCCGGAAGCGCTTTTCGCCTTCGACAACGTCACGCTCGCCCCGCATGTCGGCAGCGGCACGCACCAGACGCGCCGCGCCATGGCTGATCTCGTTCTCGCCAATCTCGATGCCCATTTTGCCGGCAAAGAACTGCCGACGCCGGTGGTGTGACGGTCAACGAATTGCCGCCTGTGGTTTTGACGGCGCAGCTTCTGTTGCGCCGTTTTGATTCAGGGAGGCTGCTGCAAAAGGCGGGTTTCCCGGCAATCTCCCGCTGTTGTTCATATTTATATAATACGTATAATCCTACTATTCTGCTTCCTTATAAAATGATGAGGCGGAGAGGTGCGTTCCAAAGGCCCGAAGACACCCGAAGAGAACCGGATGTCGCGAAAAAAGCGCGATGTCACGCCATCCGCCACTCCTGACATGAGCGAAAACAGCAATCCTTCCGACCGGCACGCGCTTCTGGAAGCGATGATCGACCACGTGCCGGATTTTATCTATGCCAAGGATCTGGAAGGGCGCTTTCTTTTCGCCAATCGCGCCATCGTCACCGAAAACGGCTTTGACACGGTCGAGCAACTGATCGGGCTCACCGACTACGATATCAATGGTGAAGCGGCGCAGCGCGCCGGCATTCCCGATACCGAGGCGCGGGTGATGCGCACCGGCGAACCGGATCTCGGTTACGAGGAACGCGCCATGCGCGGCGATATCGACCGCTGGCTGATGATGTCGCGCGTGCCGTTGAAGGACAAGGCCGGCAACATCATCGGCGTGGTCGGCGCCTCGCGGGATATAACCCAGAAAAAGGCCTCGGAAAGACTGCTTCAGGCGCAGGCGCATATTCTGGAAATGATCGTCGCGGCGGCGCGTATCGAGGATTTTCTCGAGGAGTTCGTCAAGGCCATCGAAAATCTCGCGACCGGACTGGCCTGCGCGGTGCGGGTGTTCGATGCGGCGGAAGGGGAGCCTTCCGTTTACGCCTCGCCGGCACTTGCGCAGCAGGAGGGGCTGGCCGCACTTCTTTCCAGCGTCAGCGATCCTGAGAGCCTTGTCCATCCGGCAGAACACATGGCCTTCAGCTTCGATATTCCGGCCAGCGAAGGCAGGGCACATGGTTTCGTCTGGTGCATGCTGGCCGGCCGCCAGCCGGATGCGGCGCTGGTGGAATTCATAGGCGCTGCGGCGCGCATGGCGGGGCTGGCGATCGACCGAAAAAGGGCGGCGGAGCATATCGCCTTCCTGGCGGATCACGACATGCTGACCCGGCTGCCGAACCGCCGTTTCCTCGATACGAGACTGCCGGAAATACTGGCGGCGGCGGCAAAGGCGAAGCGAAGGGTCGGTATCGGTTTTCTCGATCTCGATAATTTCAAGCAGATCAACGATACGCTCGGCCACAGTATCGGCGACGCGTTGCTGTCGAAAGCCGCCGAGCGCATTGCGAAAAGCCTCCGGAAGAACGATCTCGTTCTCAGGGTCGGCGGCGACGAGTTCGTCATCATTCTCGAAGAGCGCAGGGACGATGTCGAAAACCGCCTGCAGCGCATCCGCGCCGCTGTCTCGCAACCATTGCGTATCGGCAATTACGATATCAAGGTCACATGCAGCATCGGCATGGCCTTTTTCCCGGAACATGGGGAAACCACGGCGGAAATCGTCGCGGCGGCCGATCTCGCCATGTATGAGGCCAAACATACCGGGCGCGACAGCATCGCCACCTTCACCCCGAATATGGCGGATGATCTGAGGAAGAAGTTCACCCGCATCGAGGAATTGCGAAAGGCGGTAAAGAGGGACGAGTTTGTGCTGCACTTTCAGCCGCAGGTCGATCTTGTCAGCGGCCGGATCAGCGGCGTGGAGGCGCTGGTGCGCTGGCAGCATCCCACGGAAGGCCTGCTCGGTCCTGCGGAATTCATTGGGCTTGCGGAAGAAACCGGCCTGATCGTCGAACTCGGAGAAAGCATTCTCGAAAAGGCCTGTCGTCAGGCGCAGGCATGGGCCGCCGCTGGCCTGTCGCCCGTCAAAATGGCGGTCAATATCTCGCCGCGGCAGTTTCAGGGCGGGCTGGTGCAGCAGATCAGGTCGGTGCTCAAGGAAACCGGCCTTGCGCCATCCCTGCTGGAAATCGAAATCACCGAGACGCTCATCATTCAGGATGTCGAAACATCGGTGCGGATCATGCGGGCCATCAAACAGATGGGCGTCAGCCTGGCGCTGGATGATTTCGGTATCGGTTATTCCTGCCTCGGCATGCTCAAGACATTCCCACTGTCCTGTATGAAGATAGACCGCTCGTTCCTCACCCATCTGCCGGAAAAGACCAAGGACAGCGCCATCGTCTCGATCATGATCCAGCTTGCCGGGTCTCTGGGCATCGATGTCATTGCCGAAGGTGTGGAAGCCGGCGAGCAGGCGACATTTCTGCGTGATGCCGGCTGCCCCTACGGTCAGGGTTATTACTTCAGCCGCCCGGTGCCGGCAGAGGCGATCGAAGACATGCTGGCGAAGACGACGATATTCGCGACCGGCTTACCCGAAAACAGCCCATAGGCTGCCCGGACGACCGGTTGTTTCAGATCGGCCAGATATGGCTTTCCCGGAGAGGCCGGGCGGCTTTGCTGCCTTTGCCCTGTGCGGTTCTGTAACGAAACCACTTCGTTTCCCCTAGCCTGTAAGATGTCTCCCGATCTCGTGCGGAGCGGGAGATGTTTCATTCTATTGATTTGCAATTTAGTATTATATG
The DNA here is from genome assembly GCF_015704895.1 of Agrobacterium leguminum. Lineage (GTDB taxonomy): Bacteria > Pseudomonadota > Alphaproteobacteria > Rhizobiales > Rhizobiaceae > Agrobacterium > Agrobacterium leguminum. The sequence continues at coordinate 157,799 of NZ_JADQWB010000009.1, forward strand.
GATAATTATATAAGTAATAAATTGTATTATTTCGAAATAATAATTCAAAATATTATATTTTAAACTATTAACTTGTTGTAATTTTACTACGAAATTAAAATGCTTACTTTATCTGTATTTGTATTGCGTCGATTTAAATTGCGAGTCTGCAGCAACTTCTGTCATTTGCTGAATCAGCGCAGGGAACAGGGCGGCAGGGAAAAGACCAGCCCTCAAATTTGCGCATTCGTTGAAAAATTTTTGACTGGAGATTACAAATGAACATCAAGAGCCTTCTGATCGGCTCCGCTGCGGCTCTCGCAGCAGTATCCGGCGCACAGGCCGCTGACGCCATCGTCGCTGCCGAGCCCGAGCCCATGGAATATGTTCGCGTCTGCGACGCTTTCGGCACCGGCTTCTTCTACATCCCCGGCACCGAAACCTGCCTGAAGTTTCAAGGTTACGTGCGTTTCCAAGTAGACTTTAATCGTACCGGGGACGCAAATGGTACAACCTCTACCGCCAATGGCGGTCGCTCCGACTGGGATGCCTTCACGCGCGCTCAGTTCGAAGTTGATACTCGTACTGACACCGAACTCGGCGCTCTGCGTGGCTTCATCGGCTTCCGTGGCGACGCAGACAATGCTGCGGGTTCTGCTAGCTCGGTTTCGGTTCACCAAGCATTTATCGAACTCGGTGGTCTGAAGGTTGGTCAGTATCTGAACTGGTGGGATGATGGCCTCAATGGCGAGGTCGACAACCTCAGTTCCAATCGTACACGCCTCAACGCTGTGCGTTACACTTACGATGCGGGTTCGTTCTATGCCGGTCTGGCCGTTGAAGAACTTGAAAATGTCGTCGCTGGCGCAGGCCCCAACAACTTTGGTGTGACGCAGCGCAACTGGACGCAGCTTAACGGAAACGCCAACTCTAACAACGTCGGCGTGAGTGCGATTGTTGGTGGTAAGTTCGGTGCTGTCAAAGCGAACCTGCTTGGTGGCTATGACACGAATGCCGAGAACGGTGCGATCCGCGCCATCTTGTTCGCTGAGGTTGGTCCCGGAACTTTCGGTCTCTCCGGCGTTTGGGCTTCTGGTGCAAACGCATATTACGAAGAGTCCGAATGGACGGTTGCGGCTGAATACGCCATCAAGGCGAGCGATAAGCTCACCATCACCCCCGGCGTACAATACGCACGCGGCCTCGACATCGGCACCAACGGCGACTTTATCGGTGACCGCGACGCATGGCGCGCCGGCGTAGCTGCCAGCTACAAGATCACTTCCGGTCTCTCCACGCTCGTCTCGGCCACCTATCAGGACGTAGACGGCCGCGAGGGGATCGACAGCGGTGCCGGTGACAGCTGGACCGGTTTCGTTCGCCTGCAGCGCGCGTTCTAATAGTCTACAAAAAGCATAGTAGGGTTAGACAACTCAGATCCACCCCGTTTCCGAACGGGTGAGTAACTAGCTTCAGTCAAAGTTTCTGACATGATGTCAGGTTTACTCCCCGGACCCCTCCAGGCCGGGGAGTTTTTACGCTTATAGTCGATGCGTGGATGGCGGGCCTATCCATGGAGTTGGAGAGTGAGTATGAGCTCGCTGCTCCTTCTTAGCCCCCAAACGTTATGCAGTAAAATCGGCTATCCCGTGATGAGAACGATTGAGTAATTGTCTGCAATATGAAATATTATTGTATACAATAAATCAGGTGCTCCCATGGAATTCGATTTTACCTCGCTTGAGCCGCAGAGCCGTTATCGTTTGCTGACCAATTTTATCGGTCCACGGCCGATAGCGCTTGTCACGACGCGCTCGGCCGCTGGCCACAACAATGCCGCGCCGATGAGCTTTTTCAACGTTTTCTCCCATGATCCGCCGATCGTTGTTCTCGGCATCCAGCCGCGTGTGACGGGCGAGGAGAAGGATACGATGGCTAATATTCGTCGCACCGGCGAATTCGTCATCAACATGGTCGATATGGCTCTGTCCGAACAAATGCTTGTCTGCGGCCTCGGTTTCGACAGCGAAGTGGATGAACTTTCAATTGCCGGATTGACGGCCACGCCCTGCAGCAAGATCGATGCGAGCTTTGCGGCGGAATCGCCCTGCGCCTTCGAATGCCGTGTGGAGCGCCTGATCGATTATCCGCGTCGTACCCTGGTATTGGGCGAAGTCGTGCACATGCATGTCCACAAGGATTGCCTCGATGCGGAGGGGCGTTATGTCGATCCGGACCGATATCAGCCGATTGCGCGCCTGCATGCCGATAATTACATCAGCTCGGATCGCCAATTCGTCCTCAAGGCGCCCGCGATGACCGACTTCATCAAGCCGGATGGCGAGTGAAGGTTCTTGCGGCTGAAGCGCCGAATACCTTTTGCCTGCCGCCGCAAACTCGAGAAAATGAGAGGGCAGGGCATCGAGGCGGCGATGACGATTGGTTTCGCTTCCCGGTGCTGTGCGGCAGGAGGCGAAACGACGGATGGGTCAATGCCGCCATAAGCTGCGTCCAGTGTGGTTGGAGCGGTTGACCGAACGTCGACGCCCATGACTGCCTATGCCTGACGGAATCCAGTCTTGCCACCCCGCGCGATTTCAGGAAAACAACGGCACCCATTTGCGGGCTTCCCCGCCTCGTTCTAGTGTTCTCCTGCTCGCACCATCCGCAGGGTCGCGAGCGACGCGGGAGGACGCATGATCGACAAGCTGGAATTTTTCATTGCATTGGCGCGCGCAGGGCATTTTGGCCGCGCGGCGGAGGAGTGCGGCGTTTCCCAACCCAGTCTCTCGGCCGCGATCCGGCAGCTGGAGGATCAGCTTGGTGTCGTTCTTGTGGTGCGTGCGGCGCGTTATCAGGGGCTGACGCCGGAAGGTCAGCGTGTTCTCGAATGGGCGCGTCGCATCGTCGCCGATACGCGCACCATGCGTGAGGAAATGCGGGCGGCGCGCAAGGGGCTGGCGGGCCACATCCGCCTTGCGGTCATTCCGACGGCGCTTGCGATGGTGCCGCGATTGACGGAATCCTTTCAGGCGCGGCATCCCGACGTGACCTTTTCCGTGACGTCACGCACCTCGCTTCAGGTCCTGAGCCAGATCGAAAACCTCGAGATCGATGCGGGAATCAGCTATCTCGACAATGAACCTCTTGGCCGAGTGACCACGGTACCGCTTTATTCGGAGCGATATCACCTGATTGCGGCAGCCGGAACGCCGCTCGCCGATCAGGAAAGCGTTACCTGGAAGCAGGTTTCAGGTCTTAGGTTATGCCTATTGACTTCGGATATGCAGAACCGCCGCATCATCAACAAGCATATGGCCGAAGCGGGCGTAGAGGTAAAACCGACATTGGAGTCCAACTCCATGATTGTGCTGTTTTCGCATATCCGAACCGGACAATGGGCTTCAATAATGCCGCGTAACATAGCGGAATCATTCGGTTTTCCAAAACAGATCAGAATGATACCGATCACCGAGCCGGATGCGGAACATCTGGTGGGGCTGATTGCGACCTATCGCGAACCACACACGCCGCTTGTTTCCGCGCTTCTTCATGAGGCACGTCAGCGCGCAGCGGCGATGGTTTTTGATAGGAATTTCCTATCGGTTGACGAAAACACATTATTGACCTGATCCGGCCGACCTCGCCATTCTCCCGAACCATGCAGGGGCTGCGCTGGCACTGAAACATGTGCCGCTCGCCATACCTGCCCCTGTCGGTTTGGGAGGACTGGCTCATGAATATCCGTGCGGTTGCCGCAGATGAGGCGGCCCGTGTTTCCGCTATCATTGACGAACTTCTCCACCTGGAGGGGCCATTGCTGCCCATTCTGCACGCGGTGCAGGAAGAATTCGGCTACATACCGGAAAGCGCTAAGCAGATCGTTGCATCCGCGCTGAATATATCGCGCGCCGAGGTTCATGGCGTCGTGACCTTCTATCCTGATTTTCGCGATCATCCGTCCGGCCGGCATGTGCTGAAGCTCTGTCGCGCCGAGGCTTGCCAGTCGATGGGTGGCGAGCCTCTTGCGGACACCATCAAGAACCGGCTCGGCCTTGACTGGCACGAAACGGCAGCCGACGGTTCCGTCACGCTGGAGCCGGTCTTCTGTCTCGGGCTTTGCGCACAGGCGCCCGCGCTGATGCTGGATGGCGAGCTTCACGCACGACTGGACGAGCACTGTCTCGGCGACATTCTGGCGGAGGCGCGCCGATGAGTGTCACCGTTTTTGTTCCTGGCGATTCCGCCGCGCTTGCCGTTGGCGCAGACCGTGTCGCCGAAGCGATCGGCCGCGAGGCGGCCATCCGCAATCTCGATGTGCATATTGTACGTAATGGCTCGCGCGGCATGCTCTGGCTTGAAGTGCTGGTGGAAGTGCGCACCGAACATGGCCGTATTGCCTATGGGCCGGTCAAGGCCAGCGACGTTGCCTCGCTTTTCGATGCGGGTTTTCTCAACGGCGGCGAGCATCGCCTCTGTCTCGGGCCGACGAAGGACATTCCGTTCCTGAAAAGCCAGACGCGCCTGACATTTGCCCGCTGCGGCGTTACCGATCCATTGTCGCTTGCGGATTACCGCGCCTATCAGGGCTTGAAAGGCCTCGAAAAAGCCGTCGCCATGGCGCCGGCCGATATCGTTGCGCAAGTGACCGAAAGCGGCCTGCGCGGACGTGGCGGCGCGGGTTTCCCGACCGGTATCAAATGGAAGACCGTCGCCGATGCGGTCGCCGACCAGAAATACATCGTCTGCAATGCCGATGAAGGTGACAGCGGCACCTTCGCCGACCGCATGATCATGGAAGGCGATCCCTTCGTGCTGATCGAAGGCATGGCGATTGCCGGCCTCGCCGTCGGCGCGACGAAAGGTTTCATCTATACGCGCTCGGAATATCCTTACGCCATCAAGGTCATGGAGCAGGCGATCGAGATCGCCCGCCGCGAAGGCATCATCGGCCCATCCGTGCTCGGTTCCGGGCGGGCCTTCGATCTCGAAGTGCGCATGGGTGCCGGCGCCTATGTCTGCGGCGAGGAAACCTCGCTTCTGAACAGTCTGGAAGGCAAGCGCGGAACCGTGCGCGCCAAGCCGCCGCTTCCTGCTTTACAGGGCCTGTTCGGCAGGCCCACCGTCGTCAATAATGTGATTTCGCTCGCCTCCATTCCGGTCATCATGGATCGTGGTGCAGCATTCTATCGCGATTTCGGCGTCGGCCGCTCGCATGGCACCATCCCCATCCAGCTTGCCGGAAACATCAGGCATGGCGGGCTTTATGAGATCGCTTTCGGCCTGCCGCTCGGGCAGCTCGTCAATGATATCGGTGGCGGCACGGTCACCGGGCGCCCCGTCAAGGCGGTACAGGTGGGCGGTCCGCTCGGGGCCTATTTCCCGGTTTCGCTGTTTGACACGATCTTCGACTATGAGGCCTTCACCGCCGCCGGCGGCCTGATCGGCCATGCGGGTATCGTGGTTTTCGACGATACCGCCGATATGCTGCATCAGGCCCGGTTCGCGCTGGAATTCTGCGCCGTCGAAAGCTGCGGCAAGTGCACGCCCTGTCGCATCGGCTCCACACGCGGCGTCGAGACGGTGGACAGGATTGCGCTCGGCATCGAGCGGGAAAAAAATACGGCACTCCTCGCAGACCTCTGCGAAACCATGAAATTCGGTTCGCTCTGTGCGCTCGGCGGTTTCACGCCCTATCCCGTCATGAGCGCACTCCGGCATTTTCCTGATGATTTTGCCCCCACCCCACGTGTTGAAGCGGCGGAGTAAGACCATGGCCCTTGTGACAGAATTCGACTATGGAACCCCCAAATCCCACGCAACGGACATGGTGACGCTCACCATCGACGGCAGGCAGGTGACTGTGTCTGCGGGAACCTCGATCATGCGCGCCTCGCGGGAAGCGGGTATCGATGTTCCGAAACTCTGCGCCACCGACATGGTGGATGCCTTCGGTTCCTGCCGCCTCTGTCTGATCGAGGTGGAGGGCCGCAACGGTACCCCTGCCTCCTGCACCACGCCTGTCGCCCCCGGTCTCGTCGTGCACACGCAGACCGAGCGGTTGAAGCAGATTCGCAAGGGCGTGATGGAGCTTTATATCTCCGATCACCCGCTCGACTGTTTGACCTGCGCCGCCAATGGCGATTGCGAACTGCAGGATATGGCCGGCGCCGTTGGCCTGCGCGATGTGCGTTACGGTTACGAAGGCGACAACCACGTCAAGGCCCGCACCGGCGATGGCGATCTCAATGCCCGCTGGATGCCGAAGGACGAGAGCAATCCCTATTTTACCTACGATCCTTCCAAATGCATCGTCTGCTCGCGTTGCGTGCGCGCCTGTGAGGAAGTGCAGGGCACCTTCGCGCTGACGATCGAAGGGCGCGGTTTCGAAAGCCGAGTATCGCCCGGTGCACATGAGGCGTTCCTCGATTCCGACTGCGTTTCCTGCGGCGCCTGCGTGCAGGCTTGTCCGACGGCGACGCTTACTGAAAAATCGGTGATCGAAATTGGCCAGCCGGAACATTCGCTGGTCACGACCTGCGCCTATTGTGGTGTCGGCTGCTCCTTCAAGGCGGAAATGCGCGGTGAAGAGCTGGTACGCATGGTGCCGTGGAAGGACGGGCAGGCCAATCGCGGCCATTCCTGCGTCAAGGGCCGCTTCGCTTATGGTTATGCCACCCACAGGGACCGCATTCTCAACCCGATGATCCGCGAAAAGATCAGCGATCCATGGCGGGAAGTCACGTGGGAGGAGGCCTTCTCCCATGTCGCGTCGGAGTTCCGGCGTATCCAGGGTCAATATGGCCGGGAATCCATCGGGGGCATCACCTCGTCCCGCTGCACGAACGAAGAAACCTTCCTCGTCCAGAAACTCATCCGCGCCGGCTTCGGCAATAACAACGTCGATACCTGCGCCCGCGTCTGCCATTCGCCGACCGGCTACGGTCTCGGCCAGGCTTTCGGCACCTCCGCCGGCACGCAGAATTTCGATAGCGTCGAGCAGTCCGATGTGGTGCTGGTCATCGGCGCCAATCCGACGGATGGACATCCTGTTTTCGGTTCGCGGCTGAAAAAGCGGCTGCGACAGGGCGCGAAGCTGATCGTCATCGATCCGCGCCGTATCGATCTCGTCCGCACGCCGCATGTGGAGGCGTCCTTCCACCTGCCGCTGAAGCCCGGAACGAATGTCGCGGTGCTGACGGCGCTTGCGCATGTCATCGTCACGGAAGGCCTGTTCAACGAAGCCTTCATTCGCGAGCGCTGCGACTGGTCGGAATTCGAGGATTGGGCCGCTTTCGTCGCCGAACCCCAGCATAGCCCGGAAGAAACCGAAAGCTTCACTGGCGTGCCGGCGGAAGAGGTGCGCGGCGCCGCACGTCTTTATGCCAGGGGTGGCAATGGCGCCATCTATTACGGGCTCGGTGTCACCGAACACAGCCAGGGGTCTACCACGGTGATGGCAATCGCCAATCTCGCCATGGCGACTGGCAATATCGGCCGCCCCGGCGTGGGGGTCAATCCGCTACGCGGTCAGAACAATGTTCAGGGCTCCTGCGACATGGGGTCTTTCCCGCACGAGCTTCCGGGCTATCGGCATATTTCCGACGATGCCACGCGCGACATCTTCGAGAAACTCTGGGGCGTGAAACTCAACAACGAGCCGGGGCTGCGTATTCCCAACATGCTCGATGCGGCCGTGGATGGCAGCTTCAAGGGCATCTATATTCAGGGCGAGGATATTCTCCAGTCCGATCCGGATACGAAGCACGTCTCTGCCGGTCTCGCCGCGATGGAATGCGTCGTGGTGCACGATCTCTTCCTGAACGAGACGGCGAATTACGCCCATGTCTTCCTGCCGGGCTCCACCTTCCTCGAAAAGGACGGCACCTTCACCAATGCCGAGCGCCGCATCAACCGCGTCCGCAAGGTCATGTCCCCGAAGAACGGTTATGCCGACTGGGAAGTGACGCAGAAGCTGGCGCAGGCCATGGGTCTTGCGTGGAATTACGCGCATCCGTCCGAGATAATGGACGAGATCGCGGCGACGACACCGAGCTTTGCCGGTGTTTCCTACGACTATCTGGAAGAAAAGGGCTCGGTGCAGTGGCCCTGCAACGAGAAATTCCCGGATGGTTCGCCGATCATGCATGTGGACGGTTTCGTGCGCGGCAAGGGCAAGTTCATCCGCACCGAATATGTGGCGACGGACGAACGCACGGGGCCGCGGTTCCCGCTGCTGCTCACCACCGGCCGCATCCTGTCGCAATACAATGTCGGCGCGCAGACACGGCGCACGGAAAACGTTGTCTGGCATGAGGAGGATCGGCTCGAAATCCATCCGCACGACGCCGAACAGCGCGGCGTGAAGGATGGCGACTGGATCAAGCTCGCCAGCCGGTCGGGCGACACGACGCTGCGGGCGCTGATTACCGACCGTGTGGCGCCGGGCGTGGTCTATACGACCTTCCACCATCCCGGCACGCAGGCGAATGTCATCACTACCGACTTCTCCGACTGGGCGACCAACTGTCCCGAATACAAGGTGACCGCCGTGCAGGTATCGCCTTCCAACGGGCCGACGGAATGGCAAGAAGAATATGATGCGCTCGGCCGCCGTTCGCGGCGGATCAGCGGCAAGCTCGAAGCGGCGGAATAAGGAGGGCCGGGTGCGCCCGGCCTGTCACACACAGAGGCGTCGGGCGGCAGCCGGCGCGGGGGAAGAGGTCATGTTGCTCAACCACACCGATGAAAAGCTGGTGAGAATGGCGAACCAGATCGCGACGTTCTTTCTGTCGCAGCCGGAAGATATTCGCATCGAAGGTGTCGCCACCCACATCAACAAGTTCTGGGAACCGCGCATGCGACGCCGGTTCTTCGAGATGGTGGATGCCGGGGCCGGTGATTTTCTGCCGCTTGTGCTTGCCGCGTCGAAGAAGATCAAGCGGCCCGACGATCCGGCGGCCGATGCCGTGGGGCTCGGCGACGATGCCAAGGGCGCGCCGGGCGGCAAAGGACCAATTGCGGGCGAGTCCCTTTCGGAACCGAGCGTCCCGGAAAGCACAGAGGCTTGAGCGGCGCGACCGCAAAATCACACTTTCGGCCGGACGGGGGACGTTCGGCGATATCGGTGTTCGCCCGGCGGGGCGAACGTGACATGTCCAGACATCCACGAGGGAGGTAATGTCAATGGCAGTAGCAGGTGCGACAGCGGGAGAGGCGGCGCAAGCCGGGTTTTTGGACCGCGAACGAATAATCGCAAGACCGGGTTTCAATCGCTGGCTGGTGCCGCCGGCGGCCCTTGCCATTCATCTATGCATCGGCATGGCCTATGGCTTCAGCGTGTTCTGGCTGCCGCTGTCGAAGGCGCTGCCGGCCACGGACCCCAGTTGCTCCAGCCTTACCCTTCTGGGTGCGCTGTTCACCACTGAGTGCAACTGGCGCGTGGCCGATCTCGGCTGGATCTATACGCTTTTCTTCGTTCTTCTCGGCTGCTCGGCGGCCATCTGGGGCGGCTGGCTGGAAAGAGTGGGGCCGCGCAAGGCCGGCTTCGTTTCCGCCTGCTGCTGGTGCGGCGGTATTCTGGTGGCGGCAATCGGCGTCATCACGCATCAACTGTGGCTGATGTGGCTGGGCGCCGGCGTCATCGGCGGTATCGGCCTCGGCCTCGGCTATATTTCGCCCGTATCGACCCTGATCAAATGGTTCCCGGACCGTCGCGGCATGGCGACGGGCATGGCCATCATGGGATTTGGCGGTGGTGCGATGATCGGTGCGCCGCTCGCCAATCTGCTGATGAACAACTTCAAGACGGATGTTTCGGTCGGCGTCTGGCAGACTTTCGTCGTCATGGCCCTGATCTATTTCGTCTTCATGATGGCGGGTGCTTTCGGTTACCGCATTCCGCCATCGGGCTGGCGGCCGGAAGGCTGGACCGCGCCTTCCGCCAAAAGCGCCATGATAACCCATCGCCATGTGCATCTGCGCGATGCGCACAAGACGCCGCAGTTCTGGCTCATCTGGGCGGTGCTGTGCCTCAACGTTTCGGCGGGTATCGGCGTCATCGGCATGGCCTCGCCCATGCTGCAGGAAATCTTCGCGGGCTCGCTGATCGGCTTACCCGGCGTGGGCTTCGCCGATCTCGATGCCGGGCAGAAGGCACAGATCGCGGCGATTGCTGCCGGTTTCACCGGGCTGCTTTCCCTGTTTAATATCGGCGGCCGCTTCTTCTGGGCGTCGATGTCTGACAAGATCGGCCGCAAGAACACTTATTTCTGCTTCTTCATTCTCGGCATCATTCTTTATGCGCTGGCGCCGACGCTCGCGACGATGGGCAACAAGGCGCTCTTCGTTCTCGCCTTCGGTATCATCCTGTCGATGTATGGCGGTGGTTTTGCGACCATTCCCGCTTATCTTGCCGATATTTTCGGCACGCAGTTCGTCGGCGCAATCCACGGCCGCCTGCTGACGGCGTGGGCGACTGCGGGCATCGCCGGCCCGGTCGTCGTCAACTACATCCGCGAAGCGCAGATCGCGGCGGGTGTGGCGCCAGGACCCGCGCTCTACACCAGCACCATGTATATTCTGGCGGGCATGCTGGCGATCGGCCTCGTGGCCAATGCTTTCGTGCGGCCGCTTTCGGACAAGTGGTTCATGTCGGATGCGGAGGTCGCGACGCTGCAGGCAAAGACGGCGGCCGCCAATGCCGGTCCGACAGGCTCCTTCGGCATCGGACGTGGCGGGCTGGACACCAAGGCGGCACTTGCCTGGGTTGCTGTCGGTATTCCGCTTCTGTGGGGCGTATGGGTTACCGTGAAGAGCAGCCTTGCGCTGTTCGGCTGAGCATCCATCGGCCCGGAAAGCATATGCCGGCTCATGGCCGGCATATGATCTGATCAAAGCGAAAACGTGCAGCTTGCTGGCAAGGCGTCCATCAGCGCCAGCTGGCAAGCAGTCCTTCGAGCGTTGCGCGGTCTTCTTTGTCCAGACGGGCAAGTCCCGGGGCGCGAACGGGGCCAACCTTCATCCCCAGAATTTCCATGGCTTCCTTCACAACGGTCACATTTGCGCCGTTACGATATCGTGTCCGCAGCCGTTCGAACAATTCGATCTTTTCGATGATCTTCCGTGCGGCCGGGAAATCGCCGGCCGTCAGGGCGTCATGAACCTGCAGGGAAAATTGCGGCGCGACATTGACGAGACCGGATGTGAAGCCGCGCGCGCCAACCGCCGCAAAGGCAGGCGCCCAGCTTTCAGCCAGTCCGCAGACATATAGAGCGCCGTTCGGATCGGAAGCGGCAATCGCGCGCGACAGAAGCATGATGTCGGTCGTCGCGAACTTGATGCCGGCGACATTCGGGTGGCTCGCGAGCCTTACCATGTCATCGACCGAAAAGCCGTCCGCCCGGACATAGGCGACCAGCGGCAATTCGCTGCCCTCCGCAAGACCGATAAAATAGTCGATCTGCGATTGCGGGGCTGCAAAAGGGTCGACCGGCTGATGCGACATCACGGCGGATGCGCCCATTTCTTTTGCCTGACGCGCCATGGAGAGCGCTTCGCGCTGCGAGCGGCCAATCGCCGCCGTAACCGGGGCTTTGCCGCTGACGCCTTTTATCGCGGCCTCATAAACCTTCAGAATTTCCGCAGGCATCAAGGCGTAGAATTCGCCGGTATTGCCCGCCGCGACGATATTGTGGATGCCCGCCTTTGCGACGCGGGCGTAAACCTCGGCGGTAACACCGGTCTCCACTTCGCCGCTTGCATCGTAAGCCGTTACCGGAACGCCGGAGATGCCCTGCAGGGCCTGGCGAAAATCGAATGTCGTCATCAACTGGGTTCCTTAGGATCAAAAGTCATCTTCAGATGGAGAATTTGTGAACGGGCGTGCCGGCGACCGGGGCATCGAATGCGACAACCGTGCCTGCGGTGGTTATTCCGTCCGTCTCGGTGACGAGACTTGTGAGGTAGATCGTCTTGAGGTCGGGACCGCCGAAACACGGCATGGTCGGCCCCTTGAACGGCAGCCTGTAGACCTCGAACAATTCGCCGTCCGGTGAAAAGCGGTTGAGACGTCCCGCCTGAACGCCGGCGCTCCAGTAACAGCCTTCGCAATCGGTCGCAGCACCGTCCGGCCTGCCTTCATCCGGCGCGAAATCGTGCAGGCGTTCGGCCGGGCCGATCTTGCCCGTTGCGACATCGAAATCGAACACCTGATACATGAGGCCGCTGCTGTCGGAATGGTACATGCGCCTGCCGTCAGGGCTCCAGGCAAGCCCGTTCGATGTGAGCATGTCGCCATCGATGATGCATTCGACGCCGCCATCCGGGGCGACGCGATAGAGGCGTGCATTGCCTGTCTGTATCGCGGCCTCGTCGCGGGTCCCCACCCAGAAATGGCCGTCCGGGCCAATCTTTCCATCGTTGAGGCGGCTGTCAGGCCGCCCCTCGTCCGGGTCGCAGAGAAGATCGAGCTTGCCGCTCGCGGGATCGAGAAGATGCACGCCGGTCTTGAGGCCCGCCACGATCAAGCCATTGTCGCAAAGGCCGAGACAGCCCACCTGGGCGGGCATGTCGTATCTGTCGAGTTTTCCGCCGGGATGCAGGCGGAAAATGGCGGGCGCGAGAATATCGACGAACCACAGATCGCCGGTTCGCTCGTCCCAGGCAGGCGATTCGCCCACCTTCAGCGGGGTATCGATCAGGGAACGGAGCTTCGGTTCTATGATGTGCGGCTGGCTCACTGGTTCCTCTCCCTCATCCGCCCTTTATGATTCTATTTTCCACATTGCAGGGTGCGGCCTAGCTGCCGACGCCCTGAAACATGCGGGCGCGCGCCTTCAATATGTGGTCTTTCATCGCGTCATGCGCGGCCTGCTCGCGTCGCGCAAAAATCGCTTCCACGATGGCCGTGTGCTCGTTCTGCACCTCACGCACATGCTGCGGCGTCCGCTTGAGGCTGAGGCTGCGTGTCACTGACTGGCCGATGGCGAAATGGGGCTTGAACCAGATCCGCACCGTGATGTGGAACTGGTTATGGCTCGCCTTCGCGATGGCTTCGTGCAGGGCGAAGTCTTCCTCAGCACCGAGATCGTTGCGCTCGAGACACTGTTCCAGCGCGGCAATCGCCTGCTCGATACGCACCCTGTCCGCGGCCTGCCAGTTGCGCGCCGCAAGCTCAGCCGCGGAAGCCTCCAATCCGGCCCTGAACTCAAAAAAACGCTGTACGTCGGCCAGCGAGCCGACCGGCACCTGTTGCAACACGGAAGAATCCGGTTGCTGGCGTACATAGGAGCCGGATCCCTTTTGCGAAACGATAAGCTCGTCGTTCCGAAGCCGCTCCAGCGCTTCCCGCACAACCGGCCGCGACGCGCCGAACAGCGACGCCAGATTCTGTTCCGATGGCAGCCGCTCGTTCACGGGAAACCGCCCGTCCGAAATCATGCCGACGATTTTTTCGTAGATGATGTCGCTCAGCCGAGTTTCGCCTCGAGCGGCGGCAGATGCAGTGTGATTGTCCATCAGCAGCCCTTCCGTTGCAAATCGCTGAAGTTAATGGGTTTCCTGCATTTCAATCGCAACAGAAATACCGGGGTTTTTGTGCGCGAGGGGGCTGTCCTACCGATTTTTTCTTCAAGCCTGATCCTGAAAACCGGCCTACAAATAAAAAAGATGTAAAAATCTGTCAATACTTGTAATCATCTGAAAACGCCCATATGGTCTGCCCCTGCCGATGGAGGATCGGCGTGCTGGCTGGCCGGGAGGGCCGTCGCGGTTCGGTGAAAGCCGTCTCGCTGCCGGTGATTTTTTGGGAGGATTGTCGATGCGCGATGGCGAAGCATTTTCACTGGGCGTAACGCGCCGAACCTTTATGGCGGGTGTTGGCGGCGTGGCCGCCCTTTCCGTCATCGGGACCTCGGCGCGGGCTGCTGCCGGCAAACAGGCGCCGGAACTGGAGGCGCTGGTAAAGGACGGCAAATTGCCGCCTTTGGCCGAACGTCTGCCGAAAAATCCGATGGTGGTGACGCCGCACGAGAAAATCGGCACCTATGGCGGTACATTGCGCCGTGGCCTGCGCGGTTCGTCGGACCATAACGGCATCCTGCGCATGGTCGGCAATCAGGGCCTTGTCCGCTGGAACATGGATTTCACTGAGGTTCTGCCGAACCTTGCGGTGAAATGGGAAGTCAACGACGATGCCTCGCAATTCACCTTCCATTTGCTGGAGGGCGCAAAATGGTCGGACGGCCACCCCTTCACAGCCGATGACGTGGTCTTCGCCATTGAGGACTGCATCAAGAACAAGGAGCTTTACAGCGCCACGCCGGCGCAGCTTTCCGTGGCCGGCAAGGCGGTCGATGTCGAAAAAGTCGACGATTTCACGGTAAAGTTCAAATTCGCAGCGCCGAATGCGCTTTATCTCGAAAATCTCGCCACGCCGCTCGGCCAGCATCCGACGCTGTTTCCCAAACACTATTGCAGCAAGTTCCTGCCGAAATACAACACGGCGCTCGATGCCGATGTGAAGGCGGCGGGTGTCTCCAGCTGGACCGAGCTGTTCCGCGCCAAATGTGGCGATATCGAAATTCCGTCCCGCTGGTCGAATGTCGACAAGCCGACGCTTGATCCATGGGTGGTGAAAGAACCCTATTCCGGCGGTGCGACACGCGTGGTTATGACCCGCAACCCTTACTTCTGGCAGGTCGATACCGAAGGCAACCAGTTGCCCTATATCGACGAAATCAATTTCGGCATTTCGCAGGATGTCGAATCGCTGATGCTGAACGTCATTTCCGGCAAGATCGACATTCAGGAGCGCCATATCAGCGTTCTCGCCAACAAGCCGACCCTGTCGCAGAACATGAAAAAGGGTGACTACCGCCTGCTGACTTTGGTGCCGTCTGCTGCGCAGCAGTGCCAGATCTACCTGAACATCACCCACAAAGACCCGGCAATGCGCAAGATGTTTGCCGACAAGTCATTCCGTCAGGCATTGTCCATCGCGCTCAACCGGCAGGAAATTATCGACATTGTCTATTTCGGCCAGAGCGAAGGATATCAGGCCGGGCCGCGCCCGACACATCCCTGGTATAACGAAAAGCTGGCGCGGCAATTCACCGAATATGACGCCGACAAGGCGAACGAGCTTCTCGACAAGGCCGGTTACGACAAGAAGAACGGCAACGGCATGCGGTTGCGGCCTGACGGCCAGCCTGTCTTCTTCTCGATTGACGTCATCCCGACGCTCTATCCCGATCTGGTCGATGCGCTGGAACTGGTGAAGGCGCAATGGGCGCAGATCGGCGTCGACATCAAGGTCAACACCATCGAACGCGCGCTTTATTATACGCGGGGCGATGACAACGCCCATGATGCCGCCGTCTGGCCCGGTCCCGGCGGTCTCGATCCGATGCTCGATCCGCGCGATTTCTTCGCCTTCCATCCGCAGGGGTCGCGTTACGCCATTCCGTGGGCGCTCTGGTACACCTCGAATGGCCAGAAGGGCGAAGAGCCGCCGGAAAGCCAGAAGCAGCGCTTCAAGCTGTTCGATGAGGCGCGCTCGACGGCCGACCTTGCCAAGCGCGGCGAGAAGATGAAGCAGATCTTCGACATTGCGGCGGAAGAGTTCGAAACAATCGGCCTCTGCCTTGCGGTGGGCGGTTTCGGCATCATCCGCAACAATCTGCGCAATGTGCCGGAAACGGAACCCGACAGCTGGACCTGGCCTAATCCCGGCCCGGCGCTGCCGCAACAGTTCACCTTCACAAGCTGACATCGCCACATGGGCGTCGCTGCCGCAACGCGGCGACGCCTCTCAGGTTGTTTCGACCACCCGCAGCCGTCTCCCTAGTGGAAGGCGGCGCGTGCGGCACAATGTGATTGCGAGAACGACATGCTGCTTTTCATCGTAAAACGCCTGCTGTGGATGATACCGTCCCTGTTTGCCGTCAGTTTCCTTGCCTTTGTCCTGATCCAGCTGCCGCCCGGCGACTATGTGACGACCTATATCGCCACACTGGCCGCCTCCAACGAGGTCATCGACCACAATACGGCGGCGCAGCTGCGCGAACGTTTCGGCCTCGACGATCCGATGATCGTGCAATATCTGAAATGGATATGGGGCATCGTCAGCCGCGGCGATTTCGGCATTTCGTTCGAGTGGCAGCAGCCGGTTTCAGGCCTCATCTGGGAGCGCATGGCGCTGACGCTGGTTCTGGCCATCGCAAGCCTTCTCGCAACCTGGGCCATCGCGCTTCCCATCGGCGTCTTCTCCGCCGTGCGCAAATATTCGATTGGCGATTATCTCTTCACCGCCTTTTCCTTCTTCGGCCTTTCCATACCCTCGTTCCTGCTGGCACTGGTGCTGATGTATGTCGCGGCGGTGGAGTTCGGGGCCGATGTTGGCGGGCTGTTTTCCGCAGAATACGAGACCGCCTCGTGGAGCATCGCCAAGATGATGGACCTGATGGCCCATATCTGGCTGCCGGTCGCCATTCTTGCCGTGTCTTCCACCGCAAGCCTCATCCGTGTCATGCGCGCCAATATGCTGGACGAGTTGCCCAAGCCCTATGTCACCACCGCGCGGGCGAAGGGACTGTCGGAGTTCAAGCTGCTGACGAAATATCCGCTCAGAATTGCGCTCAATCCGTTCATCTCCACCATTGCATGGCTGTTGCCCAATCTCATTTCGGGCTCCGTGGTTGTCGCCATCGTGCTCAATCTGCCGACGGCCGCGCCGCTGCTTCTGCAGTCGCTGATGGCGCAGGACATGTATCTCGCTGGCGCTTTCGTGCTGCTGATCTGCGCGCTGACGCTGATCGGATCGCTGATCAGCGACATCCTGCTTGCGCTGGTCGATCCGCGCATCCGTCTCGAATAGGAGGGCGCCATGAGCGATATCACCTTGACCACCAATGCCCGGCAGGACCGCGCAGCCGTCGCCTCGCAGTGGCAGCTCATCTGGTGGGCCTTCAAGCGCCACAAGCTGGCCATGGCCGCCCTGTTCATCACCATCGCCATGTATATCGTCGCGCTGGTGCCGGGCTTCTTCGCCATCAACGATCCGGTGCTGCAGAATGCGCGGGCCACATTCCATCCGCCGCAGCGTGTCCATTTCATCGATACGACCGAGGGTTTCTCGCTCGGGCTGCATTATTATCCGCTGAAGCTGACCCGCAATCCTGAAACGCTGGCGGCGGTCTTCGTCGAAGATACGGCGAAGAAAATCCCGGTCCAGCTTTTCGGTCGCGGTTACGAATATTCCGTATTCGGCCTGTTCACCACGGATATCCACCTGCTGGCCTCCACCGATAAAACGCGCCCGCTCTTTCTCTTCGGCGCGGATCGTCTCGGCCGAGATGTCTTCAGCCGCGTGGTGCAGGGGGCGCAGGTTTCTTTGTCCATCGGTCTTGTCGGCGTGTTCTTCTCGTTGCTGCTCGGCGTCGTTCTCGGAGGCATTTCAGGATATTATGGCGGCCGCATCGATTTCGTCATGCAGCGTGTGATCGACTTCGTGCTGTCGTTGCCCACCATTCCAATCTGGCTGGCGCTGGCCGCCGCCCTGCCGCAGGGCTGGCCTGCCACGCTGCAATATATGATGATTACCATCATCCTGTCCCTGACCGGCTGGGCGCAGCTTGCCCGCGTCGTGCGCGGCCGGTTCCTGTCGCTCAGGACCGAAGAGTTCGTGGCCGCGGCCCGGCTGGATGGCGTGCCGGAAGGGCGCATCATTTTCCGCCATATGCTGCCGAGCTTTTCGAGCCACATCATCGCCTCGGTCACGCTTGCGGTTCCGGCGATGATCCTTGCGGAAACATCGCTGTCCTTCCTAGGCCTCGGTCTGCAACCGCCGACCATTTCCTGGGGCGTGCTGCTTCGCGAGGCGCAGAATATCCGCTCGATTGCAACCGCACCCTGGCTGTTCCTGCCCGGTGTGGCGGTCGTCATTGCCGTCATGGCGCTCAATCTGCTGGGCGACGGTCTGCGCGATGCAGCCGACCCCTATAATAAGTGAGGGTCCCGGATGAGCGACATTCTCTCCATGAAGCCAGCCAAGCCGCTGCTTGAAGTCCGCAATCTGGTCACTGAATTTCCGGTCAGAAACGGCGTTTTCCGGGCGGTCAACGATCTGTCTTTCTCCATCGATCCCGGCAAGACGCTCTGCGTCGTCGGCGAAAGCGGCTCCGGCAAATCCGTCACCGCCCGCTCGATCCTGCAGATCATCGACAGCCCCGGCCGCATTGCGTCCGGATCGATCATCCTCAACCGCGCCGACGGCACCTCTCTGGATCTGGCAAAACTCGATCCGCGCAGCCGGGCCATCCGCTCGGTGCGCGGCGCCGATATCGCGATGATCTTTCAGGAGCCGATGTCGTCGCTTTCACCCGTGCACACCGTCGGTGACCAGATCACCGAAGTCCTGCGTCTGCATCTGAAGATGAGCAAGGCGCAGGCGCGGGCCGAGGCCATCGAACTGCTGCGGCAGGTGGAAATTCCCAATCCCGAAAAGGCGCTGGATCGTTACGCCTTCCAATATTCGGGCGGCATGCGCCAGCGCGCGATGATCGCCATGGCGCTGGCCTGCAAGCCTCAACTCCTGATCGCCGACGAGCCGACGACGGCGCTCGATGTGACGACGCAGGCCGAAATCCTCGACCTGATATCGCGGCTGCAAAAGGCGCATGGTATGGCGGTGCTGTTCATCACCCATGACATGGGCGTGGTGGCGCAGATTGCCGATGATGTGCTGGTCATGCATCACGGCGTCGCCAAGGAATATGGCACCGTCGAACAGATATTCCACAGCCCGCAGGACGCCTATACCCGCATGTTGATCGGCTCCGTGCTGAAGCTGGAGCAGAAGGCGGAAATCCGGCTTGCGCGGCCTCCGCTCGATCTTACGGCCGCGCCGGTGCTGGAAGTGAACGACCTTTCCATGCATTTCGGCGAAATGAAGGCGCTGGATGGCGTGTCGATCAAGCTATTGCCCGGCGAGACGCTCGGTATCGTCGGCGAAAGCGGCTCCGGCAAGACCACGATGGGTCGTTCCATCATGCGCCTTTACGATCCGACCGGTGGCGCGATGCTCTATCGCCGGGCGGATGGCAGTGTGGTCGATCTGGCCAGGATCGAAGGCGCCGAGCTGAAAGCCGCGCGGCGTGAACTGCGCATGGTTTTCCAGGACCCGTTCGGCTCGCTCAATCCCCGCATGACGGTGGCGCAGGTCATCGGCGAGCCGTTGCTGGTCAATGGCATTGCCAGGGGCAGGGAACTGGATGAACGCGTCTGCGCCCTGATGGAGCAGGTGGGACTGGACCCAAGCGGGCGCGAGCGCTATCCGCACGCCTTTTCCGGCGGCCAGCGCCAGCGCATCGGCATCGCCCGCGCCATCACGCTGAAGCCGCGCATCATCGTGGCGGATGAGGCGACCTCGGCGCTCGATGTTTCGGTGCGGTTCCAGGTGCTGGATCTTCTGATGCGGCTGCAGGATGAGCTGGGGCTCGCCTATATCTTCATCAGCCACGATATCGGCGTCATCCGCTATATGTGCGACCGCGTCGGCGTGATGTATCGCGGCAAGCTGGTGGAAGTGGGAGACGCCGAAAAGGTCTGCAATGCGCCGGACCATCCCTATACGCAGGCGCTTCTTTCCGCCATTCCGCGCCCGGACCCGCGCGACCGGGATCGCACCCGCAGATTCCGCTACGTCGAACCATCCGAAGTCAAAAACGGGGCCGTCGCCCGATAGTGCCGGGCTTGTCGCACGCTGCAATTCATGAGGAAGACTGAAGCATGAAAATCGATCGCATGCGGGTATTCGTCACCCGCGACAAGGACCGCCCCCGCGTCATCGTCGCTCTCGATACCGATGACGGTTTGACCGGCTGGGGTGAATGTTACAATCACGGCCCCGATCTCGCCCTGCCGCCGGTGCTGGACTACCTCTACAGCTTCCTTGCCGGGCAGGACCCGACACGGGTGGAGTATCTCTATAATCTCCTGCTCCAGCAGAACCGCTTTCCGCCCGGAGCGCTCGGTCTGTCGGCAATCTCGGCGCTCGATCATTGCCTCTGGGACCTTGCCGCCAAGGCGGCGGGCGTGCCCGTCTACAAGCTGCTGGGCGGCGAAGTGCGCGACCGTATCAAGGTCTATGCCGGTGTCTATACGGCCCCGGATGCGCCGGCGGCAAAGGAGGAATTCGACCGTCTGAACGAGGATTGGGGCTTCACGGCCTTCAAGCTCAGCCCATGGCGCGTCGATATTCACGCCCATCGCTGGGGGGAGGTGGTGCGCAGTTCCGCCGAATATTTTCGCTCGCTTCGCGAAACGGTGCGGCCTGACTACGACATCGCCTTCGACGCCCATGCCAAGATTTTCGAGCCAGCGGCCGCCCGCCAGCTTGGCAACGCACTTGCCCCCTACGATCCGCTGTTCTTCGAAGAACCTTTGCGCCCGGAAAATATCGAGATGTGGGGAGACCTGAAACAAGGGCTGAACTGCACACTGGCAACGGGTGAAAGCCTCTATAATCGCAATGAGTTCCTGTGCCTTCTTCAAGTGAAAGGTGCGGATATCATTCAGCCCGACATCTGCGTCGTCGGCGGCATTTCGGAGATGCGCCGCATCGCCACGCTTGCGGAAGCGCATTTCGTCAGCATCGCGCCGCATAACCCGATGGGACCGCTCGCCACCGCCGTCAATGTGCACTTCTCCGCCGCCCAGCAGAATTTCCGCATTCTCGAATACCGGCTGCCGAAAGGGCAATGCTACGTCTATGGCGGCACCGATCTTGAAAAACGCGAGGACGAAACCCGTTATGTCGTCGACCCCTACCTGCCGAAGGACGGATATCTGGAGCTGAGGCCGGACCGACCCGGCTGGGGTGTGGAGATGGATGAAAAAGCCATGCAGGAGGATGGCTATGTTCATTGGCAAAGACGGGTGCCGAAACGGCCTGACGGCTCCTATGCCTTCGCCTGAAACGGTTGCGATTGCCTGCGGGCGGCTCTCCGCCCGCCTGCGCCCCGCCTGGGGTGGGAGAATGACCCATCTGCGGCACAAGGACTACGGCGATATTCTGGTGCCGACAACGGAGCAGGAGTTCGAGCCGTTCAACTGGCCGAGGGCCGGCGCATATCCGCTGTTTCCCTATCACAACCGGCTCTATGGCGGGTCCTTCGTCCATGCGGGTATTCGCCATGACCTGCTGCCGCATCCGGCGCTTGCGCCTGACGCCATGCATGGCCCGGCTCACCGCCGGCCGTGGGCGATTTCAGATCTGTCTCCGGATCGGGTCTCACTGGTACTGGACTACGAGGCTGACGGAGAGTGGCCTTTTTCCTTCCGCGCCGAGCAGTCTTTTCTGCTGGAGGACGACAGCCTTACCGTGGGGCTGTCGATAACCAATTTCGCGAATGGGCCAGCGCCGATGTCGCTGGGCTGGCATCCCTATTTTGCCGCCGGACTCGGTTGCGACGCGCGGACGGACGCCAAACTGCAATATCCTCTGGATGCGCAGAACGTGCCAACCGGCCAGCCGGCAACACCTCGCCCGAAACCCGCCATTCCCGCCGCAACGGGATACACATTGCATTTCACCGATTGGTCAAGCGCACAGGTCGACTTCGACAGGTTTTCACTACGGCTCGAGGCCGATCCCGTTTTTGGCCATCTCGCCGTGCACCGCATGGAGCGCTATCTCTGTCTTGAGCCCGTTTCCATGGCCGCCGGAGCGCTTGGTTTGCCGCAGGCGCAGCGGGAAGGGCAGGGTCTCGGGACGGTTGCTCCCGGCGAGCGCCTGTCGGGGCGCATCAGGCTCTCCATCAATCTTTAGGAGGGGCGGGTGCGTCTATAACGCCTAACCGCCCATCGCCCACCCTTTACCTTCAAAAAACGCCACATGCCCATATTTTGAGCGCCAGTTATTGCCGCTCAAAAATAAGCTTGACGGCGGCAAAAATTTCTCACCAAATGAACCAATGTAAGATTGGTTCAGTAAATGGTGCGACTTGACGGTGAACCCTAACGATAACTCCAACTACGCGCTGGCGAAGTTGCGGGAGTACATTCAGACGCAGGATCTTGCGAAAGACCGTCGCCTGCCCACGGAGCGGGCCTTCGCGGAAACCTTCAATGTCGGCCGGCGTGCGGTTCGCCGCGCTCTTGAAGTTCTGGAAGCCGAAGGTCTGATCTGGCGACGGCAGGGGGCGGGAACCTTTGTGGGTGAAAAGCCGGACGATTGGTCCGCCCAAGTGACGGAACTGGTCGCCGGCACGGACATCATGGAAATCATGGAGGTGCGCCTGCGCATCGAGCCGCAGCTGGCGCAGCTTGCGGCCATGCGCGCCAAGCCCGCCGAGGTGGAACGCATGCGCGCCCTCGTCCAGAAGACCGGCCAGAGCACGGACGCCGACGCCAAGGAGTTGTGGGATGGTTCGCTTCACCGCCAGATCGCCCAGAGCGCCGGCAACAAATTGTTCCTGTCCATCTTCGATGTCGTCAACCGCATTCGCCAGGACGATGCATGGCAGTCGATACGGGAACTGGCGCGCCGCAGCGGCACGAACGGCAAGGCTTCCTTCGAGCAGCACATAGCAATCGTCGATGCCATCGCCGATCGCGACCCCGCAAGAGCCGGCGAAGCGATGCGCCAGCACCTTCTCATGCATCAGGAAAGGCTGATCCGCGCCACCTCGCTCGGCTTTCTGGAGGAGAAAACCGGAGAAGATATTGCCGCCCGCAGCACGGGCGATGCCGAGAATCCGCTCACGCCGGCCTCATAGGCGGCAGAGCAGACCTGCCGGCCTTTCAGGGCCGGCCAATGAAAAAACAAAGATAACCAGACCAGAGGATAGAACATGAAGAAGATCAAGACATTGACTGCGGCCTTATTGGCCGGTGCATTCCTGTCCGCGCCGGCCATCTCGTCCGAATTGCGCATCGGCCTTAACGATGACGCCGACGTTCTCGACCCCGCGCAATCGCGCACCTTCGTCGGCCGTATCGTCTACACCGCCATGTGCGACAAGCTCGTCGATATCTCGCAGGACATGAAGATCGTTCCCCAGCTTGCCACCGAATGGGCCTGGTCCGAGGGCGGCAAGGTGCTGACGATGAAAATCCGCGACGGCGTGAAATTCCATGACGGCGAGACACTGGATGCGGCGGCTGTGGTCGCCACCATCGAGCGCAACATGACCCTGCCGGAATCCCGCCGCAAGAGCGAGCTTTCCTCGGTCGAAAAGGTCGAGGCCACCGGGCCGCTGGACGTCAAATTCACCCTGAAGACGCCGGATGTTACGCTGCTGGCGCAGCTTTCCGACCGCGCCGGCATGATCGTCGCGCCGAAGGCGGCCAAGGAACTGGGCGCGAATTTCGGTTCGAAGCCGGTCTGCGCCGGGCCGTTCAAATTCGTCGAGCGCATCCAGCAGGACCGTATCGTGCTCGAAAAATTCGCCGATTATTGGGACAAGGACAAAATTCTGGTCGACAGGGTCGTTTATCTGCCGATCCCGGATACGACCGTGAAGCTTGCCAATCTTCGCTCGGGAGACCTCGATATCGCCGAGCGCATCTCGGCCTCCGATGCCGAGTCCGTCAAGAACGACGCCAATCTGACCTATGCGGATGTCATCGGGCCGGGCTACATGGCCATGTATGTCAATATCAACAATGGTTCGCGTGCGGATAATCCGCTCGGCAAGGACAAGCGCCTGCGTCAGGCCTTCTCTTACGCGATTGACCGGGAAGCAATTGGACAGATCGTCTTTGAAGGCACCTCCAAGGCCGGCAATCAGGCCTTTCCGCCTACAAGCCCGTGGTTCAACCAGAACTTGGCCGTGCCGGCACGTGACATCGACAAGGCCAAGCAGTTGATGAAGGAGGCGGGTTACGAGACGCTTGATATCGAGCTTCAGCACGCCAACAACACGACGCAGACGCAGATGATGCAGGTCATCCAGTCCATGGTCGCGGAAGCCGGCTTCAACGTCACCCTGAAGGCGACCGAATTCGCGACGCTTCTGTCCGAGCAGACCGCCGGCAACTACCAGCTCAGCCGTTCCGACTGGTCGGGACGTATCGATCCGGACGGCAATCTGCATCAGTTCGTCACCTGCAAGGGCGGCATCAACGATGTGAAATATTGCAATCCCGAGGTCGACAAGCTGCTGAACGAGGCCCGCGCCTCGACGGAGGATGCGGTGCGCAAGGAAAAATACGATGCGGCAAGCGTCATCCTCAACGATGACATGCCGATCATCTATCTCGGTCACCAGCCCTATGCCTATGCCATTTCCAACAAGGTCAAGGGCTGGGCGCCGTCGCCGGATGGCATGATCCGCCTTCTCGGCGTCTCCAAGGACTGAACGCTTCGCATGCGCCGCACGGCCTTGCCGTGCGGCCCTCACGAATTGGCACGAACGAGGGCCACGCCATGCCTGTTTATATCGGCAAGCGACTGCTGGTCGCTATCCCGACGCTTCTGATCATCTCGATCTTCGTCTTCTCGCTGCAGAAACTGCTGCCGGGAGATCCGGTGCTCGCCATGGCTGGCGAGGAGCGCGATCCGGCGACGATTGAATTCCTGCGGGAGAAATATCGCCTGAACGACCCCGTGCCGCTGCAATATGTCAACTGGCTGGGCGGCGTGGTGACGGGCGATTTCGGCATTTCGCTGCGCACCAACCAGCCGGTGCTGGAGCTTATCGGCCAGAAGCTGCCGGTCACCATTCAGCTTGCGGTTATGGCAATGTTCTTTGCCATGGTCATCGGCATTCCCATCGGTATTCTGGCCGCCGTCAAGAAGAATACGTGGATCGACTACACGGCCAATATCGTGGCGCTTTCCGGCCTCTCCATCCCGAACTTCTGGCTCGGCATCATGTTGATCCTGCTGGTGTCGGTCAAACTCGGCTGGTTGCCGGCATCCGGTTATGAATCGATCTTTGTCGATCCCGTCCGCTCCATCGAAACCATGATTATGCCGGCCTTCGTGCTGGGCAACGCGCTTGCGGCGACGCTGATGCGGCATACACGTTCGGCGATGGTGGCGGTGCTCAGTTCCGACTATATCCGCACCGCCCGCGCCAAGGGTCTTTCGCCGCGCGAGATCATCCTGTCGCATAGTTTCCGCAACGCACTTCTGCCCGTCATCACATTGCTGGCGCTGCTTTTCGGTGAATTGCTGGCCGGTGCGGTGCTGACGGAGCAGATATTCACCATTCCCGGCTTCGGCAAGATGACGGTCGATGCGGTGTTCACCCGCGATTACGCCGTCGTGCAAGGCATCGTTCTTTGCACCGCCGTCGGCTTCATCCTCATGAACCTTCTGGCCGACATTGCCTATGTCCTGCTCAACCCCCGCCTCAGGGCGACGATCTGAGGCCCCGATATCATGACCGTTCTCGATCAAAACCTCTCCGTAGCGGTAACGCGGCAGGAAAGCCGCGCCTGGAAAAAGATGAAGCGCAACAAATCCGCGCTTGTCGGCATGGTTATCGTGCTGTTTTTCGCCGTCCTTGCCATCGCCGCGCCAATCCTGCCGATTGCCGATCCGGTGGCGACCAGCTGGTCGGCGATCCGCAAGGCGCCCTCGGCCGCCCATTGGCTCGGCACCGACGATCTCGGCCGAGACATCCTTTCCCGCATGATCTATGGCGCACGCGCCTCGCTGATGGCGGGCGTCGTCTCGGTGATGATCGCCGTGGTCATCGGCGTACCCTTTGGCCTGATTTCAGGTTATTTCGGCGGCTGGGTGGATATGGTCATATCCCGCATCACCGAAGCGTTGCTGGCCATGCCGTTTCTCATCATGGCGATTGCGCTTGCCGCCTTCCTCGGACCGAGCCTCACCAATGCGATGATCGCCATCGGCCTTTCCGCCATGCCGATTTTCGTGCGGCTGACGCGCGGGCAGGTGCTGGCGGTCAAGACCGAAGATTATGTCGAAGGCGCAAGGTCCATCGGCCTCAACCACATCGACATCATGACGCGTTACATCCTGCCGAATGTCTTCGCCCCCATCATCGTGCAGGCGACCCTGACGGTGGCGACCGCCATCATCGCGGAGGCGAGCCTTTCTTTCCTCGGCCTCGGCCAGCAAGCGCCTGCGCCCTCCTGGGGCTCGATGCTGAATACCGCGAAGAATTTCCTCAGCCAGGCGCCGTGGATGACGATGTGGCCCGGCATCGCCATCTTCCTCGTCGTCATCGGCTTCAATCTTCTGGGCGACGGCCTGCGCGACGCGCTCGATCCGCGCGAAGCATGATCTTTTACAAGGAATATCGGAATGAATGAATTCACCACACGCCCTGAAATCCTTGGCACCTTCGGCGTCGTCACCTCAACGCACTGGATCGCGTCGGCCGTTGGCATGGCGATCCTCGAAAAAGGCGGCAATGCTTTCGACGCCGCCGTCGCCACAGGTTTCGTCCTGCAGATCGTCGAGCCGCATCTGTGCGGTCCGGGCGGAGATATGCCCGCCGTGTTTTATTCGAAGCAGAAGGACAAGGTGGAAGTCATCTGCGCACAGGGCCCGGCCCCGAGCGGTGCGACGATTGAACATTACACGTCGGAAGGGCTGAAGCTGATCCCCGGCGACGGGCTGCTCGCCACCGTCATTCCCGGCGCTTTCGATGGCTGGATGCTGATGCTGCGCGATTATGGCACCATGAGCGTGCGCGAAGTGCTGGAACCCGCCATCTATTATGCCGAGCACGGGCATCCGACATTGCCGCGCGTCTCCGCCACCATCAAGGGGCTGGCCGATTTCTTCGAGAAGGAATGGCCGACATCCCATGAGACGTGGCTGCCGGGTGGCGCGGCACCCGAGCCTCACGCCAATTTCCGCAATCCGGTTCTGGCCGCGACCTATCAGCGGATCGTCACTGAAGCCGAAGCGCGTTCCGGCCGCGAAAACCAGATCGAGGCGGCCCGCGACGCCTTTTATCGGGGTTTCGTAGCGGAAGCTATCGACGGTTACGTGAGGACTGCGGAAGTCATGGATGCCAGCGGTGCTAAGCACAAGGGCGTGTTGACGGCGCAGGATATGGCGGATTGGAGCGCGACCGTCGAAGCGCCGCAGACGCTCGACTATCACGACTGGACGATTGCCAAGACGCCCGCCTGGGGGCAGGGTCCGGTTCTCCTGCAATCGCTCGCGCTTCTGAAAGGTTTCGACATTGCGGCCATGGACCCCTCCGGTCCCGATTTCATTCACACCATCGTCGAAGCCATGAAGCTCGCTTATGCCGACCGCGAGGTCTATTACGGCGATCCGGAATTCGGGCAGATCCCGACGGAATATCTCCTGTCGGAAGGCTACAATGCCGGCCGCCGGGCGCTGATAAGCGGCGAGGCGTCGCTGGAGCTGCGCCCCGGCACCGTGCCGGGTTATGAAAAGCAGGTGGACGCCACGATGGCCATGCTGGCCGAGATGAGCGGCACCGGCACGGTCTACGAGCCGACCATGTCGCATCTGACGGAGAAGCGCGGTGACACGGTGCATATCGATGTGATCGACCGCTGGGGCAATATGGTTTCCACCACGCCTTCGGGCGGCTGGCTGCAATCCTCGCCCATCGTGCCCGGCCTCGGTTTTGCGCTCAATTCCCGCGCCCAGATGTTCTGGCTGAAGGAGGGCCTGCCGACCTCGCTTGCACCGGGCAAACGCCCGCGCACCACGCTGACGCCTTCACTTGCGCTTCATCAGGGGCGTCCCTCCATGGTGTTCGGCACGCCGGGCGGCGATCAGCAGGACCAGTGGCAACTGCCCTTCTTCCTGCGTTATGCCCATCACGGCAAGAACCTGCAGGCCGCCATCGACATGCCGCTGTTCCACACCGCGCATTTTCCGGGTTCGTTTTATCCGCGCACCAGTTCGCCGGGTGAAATCACCGTGGAAAGCACCGTGGGCGAAGCGACCTTGCAGGAGCTTCGCCGCCGCGGGCACCGCGTCACGGTTGCCGATGCATGGTCGGTCGGGCGGCTCACCGCCGCGCGTCGCGATGCGGATGGTCTGCTGCGTGCCGCTGCAACACCGCGGCTGATGCAGGCCTATGCGGTAGGGCGGTGACACCATGGAGACAAACCCCGTCCTTTCCGTCCGTAACCTCACCACCTCCTTCCTCGTCGATGGCGCGTGGAAGAGCGTGGTGCGCAATGTGTCCTTCGATGTCGCGCCCGGCGAAACCGTCGCGATTGTCGGCGAATCCGGCTCCGGTAAATCGGTAACGTCGCTGTCTCTTATGCGCCTGCTTGCCCCGGCCTCCAGCCGGATCGAGGGTGAAGTGCTGCTCAACGGGCGCGATCTTCTTGCGCTTTCCGAAAGAGAAATGCGCGGCGTGCGCGGCAACGATATCTCGATGATCTTTCAGGAGCCGATGACCTCGCTCAATCCGATCTTCACCATCGGCCGCCAGATTTCCGAAGTTCTCATCCGGCACAAGGGGCTTTCGAAGCAGGAGGCGCGGGCGGAGACGGTGCGGCTGCTGGAAAAGGTCCGCATTCCCAACGCCTCCGGTCGTTTCGACGAATATCCGCACCAGTTTTCCGGCGGTATGCGCCAGCGGGTGATGATCGCCATGGCGCTCGCCTCACGGCCGAAACTGCTGATCGCCGACGAGCCGACGACGGCGCTCGACGTCACCATTCAGGGCCAGATACTCGATCTTATCAAGCTGTTGCAGGAAGAGGAGGGCATGTCCGTCCTCTTCATCACCCATGACATGGGCGTCGTGGCCGAAATCGCCGACCGGACGATCGTGATGTATCGTGGCGATGAAGTCGAGACCGGACCGACCGAGGACATCTTCCGGCGCGGCAAGCACCCCTATACGCGGGCGCTGCTTTCGGCGGTGCCGAAGCTCGGCTCGATGCGCGACCGGCAATGGCCGACACGGTTTCCGGTGCTCGACATGAAAACCGGCCTTTCGAGCGAGCCGCAGGAGGTGGCCGGAACAGTTGCGAGCGGGCAGACGCCGGTTCTGTCGGTCCGAAACCTTGTGACGCGTTTTGCCATCCGCTCCGGCCTGCTGGCACGCCAGACGGGCGCAGTCCATGCGGTGGAAAACGTCTCCTTCGATCTGTTCCAGGGCGAAACGCTGTCGCTGGTGGGTGAATCCGGCTGCGGAAAATCCACCACCGGCCGCTCGATCATGCGGCTTGTGGAGCCGACGGCCGGCGACGTGTCGCTCGACGGTTACGACGTGATGCGGCTCGATACGGTCGGCCTTCGCAATATGCGCAAATCCGTGCAGATGATCTTTCAGGACCCCTTCTCGTCGCTCAATCCGCGCATGACAGTGGGCACGGCGATTTCCGAGCCCTTCATCAAGCACAAACTGGGCAGCAGCAGACAGGCGAAGGAAAAGACTGCCGATCTTCTCGAAAAGGTGGGCCTGTCCGCCGATATGGCCAGCCGCTACCCCCATGAATTTTCGGGCGGTCAGCGCCAGCGCATCGCCATTGCCCGTGCGCTGGCGCTCGATCCGAAGGTTATCGTTGCCGATGAAAGCGTCTCGGCGCTCGATGTCTCGATCAAGGCGCAGGTCTGCAACCTGCTGCTCGACCTGCAACAGAGCCTCAACCTCGCTTTCCTGTTCATCAGCCATGACATGGCGGTGGTGGAGCGCGTCAGCCATCGTGTGGCGGTGATGTATCTCGGCGAGATCGTCGAGATCGGCCCGCGTGCGGCGGTTTTCGACAATCCTCAACATCCCTATACGAAAAAGCTGATGGCCGCCGTGCCGGTGCCGGACCCGGCAAGGCGCGGGATAAGGCGCGGCATATCCAATGACGAGCTGAAAAGCCCGATACGGGCCATGGGATATGAAACGCCGGTGCGGAATTACAGGACGGTGTCGCCCGGCCATCTGGTGCAGGTGGCCTGAGACGATTGCTGCGGCATGGATGCTCCGAAGACGAAGCCGTTATGCGGGGTTCTTGGGCGGAACGCCGCGCAGGTGCTCCATGAGATAGGCATGGGTCGCGGCATTGGCGACGATCAGCGTACCGGTCTTCTCATAGAACTCCGGTCCGCGGCCCCACCAGTCGGTCACGATGCCGCCGGCCTCCTGCACCAGCAGAATGCCGGCTGCCGTGTCCACGAAGCCCGTTTCCTCGTAATAGCCGGTCAGCCGGCCGCAGGCGACGTAAGCGCAGGAATTGGCGGCGCTGCCGACCACGCGGACCGCGCCGATGGGCGCACGAATGGCGTCGAGGCGCTGATAGGCGCCGGGATAAAGCTGGAGATTGGGTGTTGGCAGGCCGGTGCCGACGCACATCAGGGCGACATCGGTGCTGGCATTGACCCGCAGGCGCTCGCCGTTGAGATAGGCGCCGTCTCCCTTGATCGCGGTGAACATCTCGTCGGAAACGGGATTGTAGACTAGCCCGCAGATCGTGTCATTGCCGCGGCGAAGCGCAATGGTGATGGTATAGTGCTGGCCGAAGATGAAATTGGTGGTGCCGTCGATGGGGTCGACCAGCCAGCGGTGATCCTCTGCCCCTTCGACGGGTGCGAATTCCTCGCCGGTTAGTCCCCACGGATATTGCCCGAGCAGGCGTTCGCGGATCAACGTTTCGGAATCCCTGTCCGCATCGGAAACGAAGTCCCCCGGTCCCTTGACGCCGATTTCGATCTCGCGGAAGCGCCTGAAATGGTCGAGCGTCAATGCGCCGGCTTCGCGGGCGGTGGCGACCATGTGGTCGAGAATAGCGCTGTAATTGACTGTCATCGGCTGAAAACCTCGGCGAGCCCTTCCGGATCATCGGTGGTGATCTGGTCCACCTTAAGCCGCAAGAGGCGTTTCACCTGTTCTATGGATTGCGGTGTGACGCTGTTGATCGTCCAGGCGTCGATCCGGCGGCCGGTGGCATGGATGGGGGCGATGATATCGACGCCCGCATCCTCGGCGGCAAGCACGATTTCGTAAGCGAGGTAGATCATGTCCGCATCGGGCGCTGTGGCAAGGGCGTCTTCGATGAAGCCCAGATAGTTTCCGCTTGTCTTCAGTGCTGCTAGCGTGCCGCGGTGGCAGGGATCATATCCGGTGCGAAGGCCGGGGGCTGAGCCGGCCAGCGTGGCGATGGCGTCGAAATCGCCGCCCGACAGGATCACCGACTTTGTTATTGGCGAAACGCTCGCCCCGAAACCGGCGACCACCTGCGGGGTAAGCGCCTGCCGGTCTTCCTTGAAATCGAGCTGGAGCAGGGCGTCGGGATGAACGGCGCCCTCGGCAAGCAGGGCGCAAAGGTCTTCGAGCAGCATTACCTTCGCGTCGATGGGCTGGCCGTCATTGTCGCGCAGGTGGAGCTGACGCAGCGCGGCGGCGGATGTATCGCGCACCCGGCCGGTGCCGGTGGTCTCCCGCTCCAGCGTCCGGTCATGCAGGACGGCGCAGCCATGATCGGCATGGATGACGAGATCGACCTCGATGCTTGCACCGAGCCGCATCGCCTCGATGATACGCTCGCCGGTAAAGACTGGATCTTCGGCGCGGCGGCGGGCGCGATGCCATTTGAGCCATGTTCTGTGGCCGTCGCGGTCGATAAGGATCGGCTGGTTCATGTCAGCTCCGGTAGATTGGGCGGTTGTCGCGATAGGCCGTGACGGCACGGGGCGAAATCTGTACGCCCTGTCCCGCCTGAAACATATCCGGGTGGGCGACCATGGATTTGATCCTTGTACCATCGGCGAGATCAAGGTCGACAAGGCCGTGGGTGCCGTAATCCGTCACCCGGTGCACACTTGCTTCCGGCGTTTCGGAAATCGTCAGATCGATGGCTTCCGGGCGAACGGCGAGAATGGCCGGTCCGTCGGAGACCGGAAGCGGCAGGGTGAAGTCGGCGCGCATGAAGGTTCCGTCTGAAACCGCGCCCTCTATCAGGTTCATGGTGCCGATGAAGCCGGCGACGAACGGGGTCTGCGGTTCGCGGTAGATGACGTTCGGCCGGTCGATCTGTTCGGTCTTGCCGTTCGCCATCACGACGATGCGGTCGGCCATGGAAAGGGCCTCATCCTGACCGTGGGTGACGAACAGCGTGGTGATGCCGAGACGCTGCTGAATATCGCGCACCTCTTCCCGCAGCCGCTCGCGCAGATGCTGGTCGAGGCTGGAGAAGGGCTCGTCAAGCAGGAGTATTTTCGGTTCGAGAACCAGCGAGCGGGCGAGCGCTACGCGCTGCTGCTGGCCGCCGGAAAGCTGGCTGGTGGCGCGCTCGCCATAACCGGAAAGCCCGACGAGTTCGAGCACGGCCTCCACTTTCTCTCTGATGACTGCAGCCGGCATGCGGCGCAGCCTGAGGCCGAAAGCGAGGTTTTTGAAGACGTTCATATGGCTCCAGAGCGCGTGGCTCTGAAACACCATGCCTGTCGGCCGCCGTTCCGGCGGCAGGTGGGTGACATCTTCGCCATCGATGGTGATCTGCCCGCCCGTCGGTTGCTCAAAACCGCCGACCATGCGCAGCAGCGTCGACTTGCCCGAACCGGAGGGGCCGAGAAGGCAGACGAGTTCGCCATCGGCGACATCGAGCGAGAAGCTGTCGACTGCCTTTGTCCCGCCGGAATAGGTTTTCGTGACCTGGCGGATGTGAAGTACGGACATGATGATTTCCTAACCGCCGAAACCGCGGGCGAATGCGCCGCCACCGATGACGCGGCGGGCGAACATGAGGGCAATGAAGGACGGCACCCAGAGCAGGACGGACAGGACCGCGCCATACTGGATGACCATCTGGTTGTTGATGTAGCTGATCATCAGCACCGGCATCGTGCGGATGCCGGGCGCGCCGATCAGCCATGCGCCTTCCGTTTCGTAAAAAGTGCCGACGAAGCTCAGCAGCACGGCGGCGGCGATGGTCGGTCCCGCCTGCGGCAGCGTAATCGACCAGAAGACCCTGAGCGGACTGGCGCCGACATCGCGGGCCGCCTCTTCCATGCGCCGGTCGACAGCCTGAAATGCCGCCACGGGAATCCAGATCATGAACATCAGCGTGCCGACGAGCTGGATGAGAACGACGCCCCAGAAGGTACCGATGAGGTTGAGCTGCAGGAAAATGGCGGCGATCGCCACCAGAAGCCCGAATTTCGGGAAGGCGTGGCCGGCAAGGAAGGAGAAGAACAGCAGGTTGCGGCCGGGAAAGCTCATGCGCGCAAAGGCATAGGCGGCGGGAAGGCAGACCACCGCTGAAAGCAGCGTTACCACCGTTGTCAGCCGCAGGCTCAGCATCAGCGCGTTCCACACATCGGCGCGTCCGAGCGTCTGCCCCCAGAAGCGGAAACCGAACTGCTGGGGGATGACGTTGGGAAAACGCCAGACCTCGGTGAATGCCCAGGTGCCCACCACAAGCAGCGGCCCGACGATGGCGACGGTGAGAAGGGCGGCGAAAAAGATGCCGGGCCAGTCCACGCGCGTTCGCGCCGGCGTAAGGGTCGTCATGTCATTTCCCCTGGTTGCGTGCGACCGAACGCACGTAGAACAGGCCGAATGCGATGCAGAAACCGAAAGCGATGACGGCCTGGGTCATGGCACCGATGGGATCCTGCACTTCGCGCAGCGTGCGCTGCATGAAGGGGCCGAGCATTTCGGGAGAGGCCGGTCCGAGAAGATAGGGCAGGGTGAAGGAGGAAAAAATGCCGAGCACCGAAAAGGAAAGCGCCACGAGGATGGAATTGGAAATGCGCGGCAGGATGATGTGCCAGAAGACCTGAAGCGCGTTTGCGCCCACATCCCGTGCCGCCTCCACCGACTGGTTGGCGACGCTGCCGAGGCCTGCGAGCAGGATGAGAAC